>JAQGMI010000084.1 GCA_028292435.1 Betaproteobacteria bacterium | reverse complement strand
CCCCGCCTGGGTTTATTTAAGCTTGCCGTAAGTCGACTTCGAGAGCTGCAGATGGTTTTCAAGCGTCGGCAATGTCTTCTTCGCAAATGCCGAGACATCCGGATCGCTACCTTCCTGCGCCTGTTTTTTGAACGCTTTCACGTCATCTTCATGGTCCTTGACCATGTCTTTCATATATTCCTTGTCGAGCTTGTCGCCGCTCATTTTCGCGAATTTGTCATAGGCCGATTTGTGTTTGCGTGCCAACTCTGCGGGCAGTGCGATTCCTTTTTTGGAAGCAATCTGCTCGAGTTCGCTGTTGGCCTTGCTATGGTCATCGACCATCATCTGCGCGAATTTTTTAACGTCCGGGTTGCTACCTTTGTCGGCAAGCAGCTTGCCCATTTCGACTTCGGCTTTGCCGCCTTCCGCCGCTTCTTTTGCGAATTTGGCGCTGTCGTCACGCGCAAATGCTGCCGGCGCGATTGCGGCGGACAGTGCGAAAACGCCCGCTGCGAGTAATGCTTTATGCATGATCAACTCCTTTAATATCGAAGTGCAAACTATCGACGCGCAGGAGCGGCCTCGCAATCGGAACGAACCTAAACTTCGTGTGGGTGCCTGCCTACAGTTGTTTGGGCATGCTGCCGTGCTGACTATGCGCGGCGAACGTCGGGTTGCGTGGTCGAGGGGGGGTCGCTCGCGGCCATGCTGTCCTCAAGTGCCGTGTCGAGCATCTGGTCGAGCTGCTCCGGATCCTGTTTGGCGGGTCCCGGTGCGGGCAGCGCCTGCCTGCGATTTTTCATCATGTTGTAGCCGGCGTAAGCGACGGCCGCAGCAGTGGTCAATATCGCGAGCTTGGGGCTGGTGGTGAGCGATCTAAGGCCAAACATTGGTGTTCCCTCCTTGGAAGTTAAGCGATCAGGGTACTGACCGCCCAACGCGGGGGACATCGGCGCAACTGATATTCGTGTGTCAGCAGTGCCCTACACAACGAATCGGAAAAATACCGCGTCTGTCTAATCGATCTTTACGCCTGCGCTGCGTACGAGCTCGGACCATTTTCTCGACTCGGAAGCGATGTAGGCTGTCACGTCGGCCGGCGAACCCCCCATTGTCGTGAGTCCCATGTCGGTCACGCGCTTCAGGAAAACGGGTTCAGTGAGAATCGCGTTGATCTGCTTGTTGAGCCGGTTGACGATGTGGGCAGGCGTGCCGGCAGGCGCCATCACCGTATACCAGGTGCCAGCTTCCAGGCCCGGCATGCCGGCCTCTTTGGTGGTCGGGACGTCGGGCAGGACGGCGGAGCGCGAGGGCGCGAGCACCGCGAGCGCACGCACATTGCCGGCAAGCGCCTGCTGTGCGACCGCCGGGAGCAAGTGAAAGATCAATTGCGTGCGATTGGCGATCGTGTCCTGGGTTGCGAGGCCGGGGGAAACATAGGGGATGTGGCGCATGCGCGTACCGGTCATTTTCTGATAGAGCTCGGCGGCGAGATGCATGCTGCTGCCATTGCCGGCCGACGCATAGTTCAATTCATCGGGACGCGATTTCACATACTGCGTAAATTCGGCGAGCGTGCGCGCCGGCACCGAGTTGTGAACGACGAGCACGTTTGGAACGCTGCCGAATTTGATGATGGGGTCAATATCTTTTTTGGGGTCGAATCCCATATTTGAATAGATGAATGGATTGATGGTGAACGTGGTGCCCGACGCGAAGACGAGAACGTAACCGTCAGCGGTCGATTTCGCCGCGAGCGCGGTGCCGATATTGCCATTGCCGCCGCCGCGATTGTCGACGACAAACTGTTGTCCAAGCGATTTGGTCAGCGCGTCCGCGAGTAAGCGGCAGGATGGGTCGCTGCTGCCGCCTGGCGGAAACGGATTGATCATGCGCACCGGTCGCACCGGATAGTTTATGACCGGATCGGCTGCGATTGCCGGACAAGCGAAGAGCGCTGCTGCCAGTGACAATGCGTAAATTTTCATGGAGTGCTCGCGGCGAAACGAAGGAGGATGAGCCGATTATGCCCGATTTGCATAAACGCCTGCGCGCGGCGCCGCCGTATAATCGAGCGTATCTGATGCTTAAATAAAAAGGAAAACCGCATGGCGAGGACTCGAAAGCCATCCGTCAAAGCGTTGCAGCCGGTCGTCATTCCGCAGGGAAACATTCGTTATGCGCCCGGCATGCGCGCGGGACGCTGGATTTTTGCAACCGGCCATAAGGGTGTTGCCGACTATGCACGCGGGATGGCGGCTGACGTCCTGCAAGCGGACGCTCCGCATTGGGCCAGTCCGAAACTGCGGCGGGAAGCGGAGCAAATCTTCCGGAATACCGCAGCGGTGTTCAAGGCGGGCGGCGGCGATCTGCGGAATATCGTGCGCGTCGACCAGAATTACACGTCGGGCCACGCCGTCGAGTCTTATCATGATGCACGGCGCGCGATGTTGAAGGACCATATCCCGCCGAGCACCTCCACGCTTACTCAGGGCTTCCTGTTGCCGGGACAGGAAATCGAAGTGCATATGATCGGCATCGTGCCGCAAAATAATTTTCGGCCTCGCCACATCCGGCCACCAGGCCAGGCCGTCCATGCAACCTCGGGCTACAGCCTTGCGCTGGCCGCGGGCGATTACGTATTCGTCGCCGGCCGCATGGCAGATTCGTTCACGTTCGGCGAAGGGCTGGCGGCTGAAGCACGCATGCCGCAAGGCCATTTGTGGAAGGGGCTGCCGATCAAACTCGAAGCGGAATTCATCATTCGCGAGAAAATCGAGCCTGCGCTCAAAGCCGCAGGCTCATCGTTAAAGAACATCGTCAAATGCCAGGTTTATCTGCGCGACGTCGAAGACTTCGCGCCGTTCAATGAAGTGTGGTCGAAGTTCTTCCCGAAAGCGAAGCCCGCAACCACGTTGATACCGGCCGCGACGCCCGGTTTTTTTCTGGCGGATGCGCGCATTGAAATCAACACGATTGCGCTGACGGATGCCGGCACGACGCGCAAAGAGATCATCGATGCCGGCGTCGTGCCCGCGTTCAAGGGATACAGCCAGGCCGTGCGCGCCGGCGATCTCTTGTTTATTTCCGGACTATTGCCTGTCGATGAAAACGGATTGGCGCCTTCAGCGCGCATCGATCCGGCGCAACCTTACTTCGGCTCGAGCGTGCAGGCGCAGATGCAGGCGATGCTCGTTAACGCCGAAAAAATCTGCCGCGCGGCTGGAACGTCGCTGGCCAATGTGGTGCGAATTCAGCAATACCATACGGACCTTAAAGATTTCTATCCCGCCTATCGCGTCTGGGAGCAGCAGTTGCCCGGGCAATATCTGCCGTTTTCGGCCGTCCAGGTGCCGTTCCTGCCGGTGCCGGGCTGCGCGGTGCAACTCGACTTGTGGGTCTACGCGCCTTAACTGCGGCCTAGCGCGAACTTTTGCCGCGCGGGATTTGAGCCGCGGTGGTTTTGTTGCGCTCACCCAGCACATCTTCGATGTAGAGCATTTGAATCGCCACCATCATCGTGGCAGCGACCGGTGTGGCGAGCATGATGCCGACCGCGCCGACGAGGATGCCGAGAATCACCTGCGACAGCAACACCGTCGCCGGCGGCAGATCCACTGCGCGCTGTTGAATTAAAGGCTGCAATACATAGCCCTCGACAGACTGCAACCCCACGTAAAGCAGGATTACATAGCCAGCCAACGCGGGGCTATCGGATAAGGCAACGAGCACAGCCGGCACCGCCGACAATATGGGTCCGAGATACGGAATGAACTCCAGCAAACCGGCAATCAGCGCAAGCGCGAACGGCAGGGGTACACCGAGCAGCCATAAGCCGACAAACGTCATCACGAAAATGATGAGCATTAAAAGCAATTGGCCGAGTACCCAGCGCCGCAGCAGGTGACCGCTGGCGTCGATGACCTCATTGAGGCGCTGGCGACGGGCGGGCGGAACAAGGCGCAGAAAGCCGTGCAAGTAAAGCGCGGGCTGGATTGCGAAGAAGATCCCGCAGAAGAGCACAATCACGAAATTGGCGGCGACGCCGAACGTGGCGGCAACGACGGTGAGGCCCCGGCCAACCATGCTGCCCGCGTTCTTCAGCCACTCACGCCCGGCATCCGGGCTGATCAACCAGTCGAATTGGGCCATATAGCCGCGCAGTTTCTCGACAGCTTCGGGAACTCTGCGGGCGAGTGTTGCAAACTGCCCGGCAAGACTGTGACCGAAAAACCACCCGGTGATGCCGAGCGCAACCAAGATTGCCGCTATGACAACGGCGAGCGCCCAGCCTTCGCTTAAGCGAGTGCGTGTCGCCAGCCAGGTTGCCGGCGCGCGCAACGTGATTGCCAACAAAATGCCGGCGAACGCGAGAAAAAAGACGTCGATCACGTACCAGGCGAGCAGAACCACGACCGAGACCGCAGCAAACAGCGCGATGACGGGCAGATAACGGCGTGCGATTTCCAGTCCGCCGGGATTGTGTTTGCTGCTGTCACTCATGGTTGCGCAATGGGTCGTTAGAACGGCAGCACAAAAGCGGCCGAATAAGCAAGCGTAACGGCGCCTCGAAGCGGCGCGTATCGGCGCAAGGGCTGAAAGCGTGTCGGCAGCGCCTTACACGTCGTCTGCGGTGCGTCCGGCCGCCACGCGCGCAGACCACTGACCTTATAATCGCAGCTCGCACACCCGCCGGCCTATGCGTTTGATGGCATTAAACCTGGTATTTGCAGTCACGTTCATCGGCTTTGTCGGCGTGAACGCTTCGCGCGTCGTGCTGCAGCTCTTCGCGCTCGATTTGGGCGCCAGTCCGACCGAGGTCGGACTGCTGGTCGCTTTGTACTATGTATGTCCCTTGTTATTGTCATGGCCCGCTGGGACATGGGGCGACCGTTCAGGCCCACGCCGGCCATTACTATTCAGCGCGGTGTGCGGCTCGGGCGGCCTGCTGATTCCGTATTTCGTGCACAGCCTGCCGGCGCTTTATCTCGGCGGTCTGTTGTCCGGCATGTCGTTCGCGTTTTTTCTGGTGATTGTCCAAAACCTGGTTGGCGTGTTGAGCGCGCCGGAAAAACGCGCTGCCAGCTTCAGCAATTTCAGTCTCGTCGGCGCCACCTCGAATTTTTTCGGTCCGCTCGTCGCCGGATTCTCGATCGATCATTTGGGTTTCCCGCTCGCATGCGTGGTGGCGGGGGCATTTGCGTTGGTGACCGGCATCATGATTGCCGTTTGGGGGAAAATGTTGCCGGGCGGAAGCCGCCGCACGACGCCGCGCGCGCCGCTTGGCGAAACGCTCGCCGATCCTGCGGTGGTGCGGATTCTGGTGATCGGCGCATTGGTCCAGCTCGGCACCGACTTGTTTCAGTTCTATATACCGGTCTACGGGGTCGGCATTGGCCTTTCGGCGTCGGCAATTGGCTCGGTGCTGGCGACGTTTGCCGTCGCTTCGTTTATCGTGCGCTTCGCGCTGCCGCGATTGGTCAAGCGCCTGGGCGAAGATAAATTACTCGCGTACTCGTTTTTTACCGCCGCCATCGGCTTCGCGCTCGTGCCGTTGTTTGACCGTGTGGTGATGCTGGCGCTGGTATCGTTTATATTCGGGCTCGGTACCGGCTGCGGCCAGCCGATCGCCACGATGCTGATGTTCAGCATGGCGGCGGACGGGCGTTCGGGCGAAGCACTGGGGCTGCGTTTGACGGTCAACAATCTCGTGCGCGTGATCGCGCCAGCCGTGTTCGGTTTCGTCGTATCGGCTTTTGGCTTGCCGCCGGTTTTTTATATCAATGCAGCGATGATGGCCGCCGGCGGCGTCGTCAGCCGGCGCAAGCCAACGAAAGCAGTAACTCAGGAGGATCAAGCATGAATGCAGCAGGCACAATCAAGCTCGTCAATCCGGTCGGCCAGCGCGCTGCGGCCCGCGCGACACTCGCGCGGCGGCTCGGCACGCTCGAAGGAAAGTCGATCGGCTTTATCGATAACATCAAGCCGAACGCGAATCTTTTCATCCAGTACATCGAAGAAATGATACGCGCGGACTATCCAGGCGTGCAGACACACACCGTGCGCAAAAATTTCACGTCGAGTAAATTGATCGCGCATGAGCTCGAGGGCAAGGTGGAAGCGCTCGTCAACGCCTGGGGCGATTGAGGCGGCTGCACGTCGTGGTGTATCCACGACTCGGCGTATCTCGAAAAGCGCGGCGTTCCGACTTCGACGATCGTATCGACGGCATTTCTCACACACGGAAGGCTGGCGGCGAAAAATCTGCAGCTTGATGAATTGCCGCTGCTTGTCACGCCGCATCCATTGAACGACCTGACGCCGGAACAGGTGCGCGAGCTCGCTCGCAGCGCCTATCCGGTCGTGATCCGGCAACTGACCGGGCAGAGTGCGATCGAAAAAGAGACCAAAGTCGATTTTGTCCATCCCGGTAATCGCGCCCGCAGCGCCACGGAGGCTAAATGAACGCCCGCATGAACGCTGAAGTGCGCAACGCCGAGGCCGACGCCGGTGACGCACCGCTGCTTGAACTTGAAGACGATTGGGAAAGCATCAACGCGTGGTTTCTCGAGCACGACCTGACGGACGGCTTGCCGATCGTACCGCCGACGCAGGCGCGCGTCGCCGCGATGACCGATTACGTCGAGCGTGAACTTGGCTGGAAGGCCGGCGAGGTGATCGGCACGCTTGCGCCGAAAGGCGGACTGGCGACGATCGAGAAGATTGCGGCGAACGCGGTCATGGCAGGCTGCCTGCCCGAATACATGCCGGTGCTGATCGCGTGCGTGAAAGCGGTCGCGCAGCCGCTCTTCAATCTCGATGCGGTGCAGACGTCGACGCACAATACGTCGCCATTGCCGATCGTGAACGGACCTGTGCGCACGGCCATCGATCTGAACAGCGGCTATAACCATACGGGAAGCCGCTGGCGCAGTACGAGCACTATCGGGCGTGCACTGCAGCTGACGATGATCAACGTCGGGGGCACACCGGGTTCGATCAATATCCATACGCAGGGACATATCGCGCGTTTCATCCACTGCATCGCGGAGAACGAAGAAGAGAATCCGTGGCAGCCGTTGCACGTCGAGCGGGGTTACGCGGCGGACGTCAACGCGGTGACGGTGATTCCCGCGTGTCCGGCCGCCATGATCGACGACAACGGCGGCAGTCAGAGGGCGAAGGACTTGCTGCGCACGCTCGCTCTGTCGATTCCGTACGTCGGCAATCGCAATACGAACGGGGAAGGGCAGCCGCTGCTGATTTTGTGTCCGCAGCATGCGCGCCTGCTGGCGAACGGCGGCTATAGCAAAGCCGAGGTCAAGCGTTTCATCTGGGAATACGGGCGCCTGCCGTTTGGCAATATTCCACGCGGCAATCTGACGAGTTTCAGTCAAAAGATTTTGAAGCAATACGCGGATTTCGATCCTGCATTCGGCGTGCCGATCGCGGAAAAGCCCGAAGACATCGTGATTGTCGTCATGGGCGGCACTGGTACGCACAGCCTGTCGGTGCAAACGCGGCTGGCATCGCAGAACATCACGGTGCCAATCGAGTGCAAGGACGGCACCCCGTGGCGGGTATCGAAGTAACCCGCCGGCCGTCAATATAAAAATTAAAAGCGAGGATAAAAATGCATCCCACACCATCGGCCGTAACACTATTGCTGTTGGGCGGCTGCCTGACCGCGTTGCCGGCACTGGCACAAAACGATTATCCGCAACGCCCGATCCGCCTACTCGTCGGTTTTACGCCGGGCGGCAGTACCGATCTGGTCGGGCGGCTCGTTGCGGCAAAATTGTCAGAGCGCCTGAGTCAACAGGTGGTCGTCGACAATCGGGCGGGCGCGAGCGGTATCATCGCCGCGGAAATCGTCTCGAAGTCGCAGCCCGATGGCTACACGCTGCTGGTCTCGGGCTCGTCGATCAGCATCGTGGGCAGCCTCTACAAGGACACCACATTCAACGTGCAGCGCGATCTCGAGCCGCTCGCCCTCGTAGCGACGACGCCGTACGTAATGGCCGCACATCCGTCGATCGGCGTAAAAACCGTGAGCGAATTCATCGCCTACGCGAAGGCGCGTCCCGGTAAAGTCTCATGGGGCGCATCGACGCCCGGCACTGTCCAGCACCTGAGCGGTGAAATGTTCAAACGCATGGCCGGCATCGACATGGTGTTCATTCCTTACAAGGGCACCGGCGCAATGATGCCCGACATACTTGGCGGCCGATTGCAGGTGGCAATCGACAACGTGCTCGTGCTGGCACCTCATATCAAACTGAGCACGCTGAATGCGCTCGCCGTAACGACCACGAAGCGAACGCCGATTTTGCCGGACGTGCCGTCGTTGGCTGAAGCGGGAATCGCGGGCTTCGATACGAGCGGCTGGTTCAGCATGTACTGCGCGCCGAAAACGCCGGCGCACATTATCAAAAAGCTCAATTCGGAAATACTCGCCATCGTGAACCAGCCTGACGTGCGTGAACGGCTGCTGACTTTTGGCGCAACGCCTTTGCCGGGAACCCCGGACGATTTGCGGCGTCAGCTCGCACGCGAAGTTCCTGCGTGGCGCAAAGTAATCGCAGACGCAGGTCTGAAGGCCGAGTAAGGCGGATTTACGGGGCAGGCGCAGGGGCGTGCGGTGGCGAAAGCACATTCGAAAGGTTACAATGTGGCCACTTGGATAGCTCACGCAGGCGAGATATCCGCTTTGAATTCAAGCTGTCCGGTCCCGGAGAAAAGATGAGCCAATTTTTTCGTTACTCACTCGCCGTATTTGCGCTTTTGTCCGCGCAGGCAATCGCACAGCCGACCAAGGTCGGCTACGTCAACGTCGCGCGCATCGAAAATGAATCGGCACTGGCGAAGCAGGCGATCGAGCAGCTAAAGAAAGAATTCGCGCCGCGCGAGCAGCAACTCGCCGAAATGCAGAAAACGGGTAACGGCCTGACGGCAGAACTCGAAAAGAACGCCGCAACGATGTCGGCAACGGAAAGACAAGCGAAGGAAAAGCGTATTGCCGCGATGCTGCAGCAATATCAGCAGATGCAACGAAGCATGGCCGAGGATTTCGAGGTGCGAAAACGCGAATCGTTCAGCGGTTTTCTGGCCGAGGTCAACGTGATCATCAAGAACATCGCCGAAGCCGGCAAGTACGACCTGATTCTGCAGCAGGCCGTCTACAACAGTTCGCAAGCTGATATCACTGACGAAGTGATGAAAGAAATCGCCAAGCGCACGGCGGCGCTCGGTAAATAATCCGGCCCGCAGGCCTGGCCGCCCGCAATGCGGGCGCGCTTCGTTGCACAACCCAGGTGGAGTGTCGCAAAACATGACGGCTTTTAAAGCGGCGTGCGTGCAGCTTAATTCCGGCAGCGACATGGCGGCGAACCTGCTCGCCGCCGAAACGGCCATCGTGTCCGCCGCCGCGAGTGGTGCCGAGCTTATTTTGCTGCCCGAATATGCGGCGCTGCTCGATGGCAGCGGCCGCGTCATGCGCGATAACTCGCCGCCTGAAGCCGGGCACCCGGCGCTCGAAAAATTTCGCGCGCTGGCGCAGCAAACCAAAACCTGGCTGCTCGTCGGTTCGCTGACGATCAAGGTCGACGCCGAGCGCATGGCCAATCGCTCGTATCTGCTGTCGCCGGACGGCGCGATCGCGGCGCACTACGACAAAATTCATATGTTCGACGTGACATTGCCGAGCGGGAAAGTCATTCGCGAGTCGAGCGCGTACCAGCCCGGCGACCGTGCGGTCGTTGCGGCAACCCCGTGGGGCCCGCTTGGCATGACCATCTGTTATGACTTGCGCTTTCCGCAGCTCTTTCGGGCGCTGGCGCAGGCGGGCGCGTTGTTTATTGCCGTGCCATCGTCGTTCCAGCGCGAAACCGGCGTCGCGCACTGGCACTCATTGCTGCGTGCGCGCGCGATTGAAAATCTTAGTTACGTGCTGGCGCCGGCGATGTGCGGCGATCATCCCGGTAATCGCATGACGTACGGACACTCACTGATCATCGATCCCTGGGGCCGCATCGTTGCCGAACTGGGTGCGGAGCCCGGCATCGCGATCGCCGACATCAACGTCGATGAAGTCCTGAAGGTGCGCGGCATGCTGCCGTCGATCGAGCACGACCGCGCGTTTACCGGACCGGCCGCCTAATAAGATTTAGGCAGTCCGAGCACTTTTTCGGCGATGTAGCAGAGAATCAGTTGCGGACTGACGGGCGCGATGCGCGGGATCAGTGATTCGCGCAGATAGCGTTCGACGTGAAATTCCCGCGCGTAGCCCATGCCGCCCAACGTCATGACGGCCGTTTCACACGCCTTGAAGCCGGCTTCTCCCGCATAGTATTTCGCCGCATTCGATTCGGCACCGCACGGCTTGCCTTCGTCGTAAAGTGACGCCGCCTTATAGACGAGCAAGCTCGCCGCTTCCAGTTCGATCCAGCGTTGGGCGAGCGGATGCTGGATCGCCTGGTTCTGGCCGATCGGCCGGTCGAACACGATGCGTTCTTTCGCATAGAGTGCTGCGCGTTGCAGTGCGACCTGACCGAGGCCGACGGCTTCGGCGGCGATCAGGATGCGCTCGGGGTTCATGCCGTGGAGAATATATTCGAAGCCGCGGCCTTCCTCGCCGATGCGATCGGCGAGCGGCACTTTGAGGCCGTCGATAAAAAGCTGGTTCGAATCGACCGCCTTGCGGCCCATCTTCGGAATTTCGCGCGCTTCCACGAATTTGCGGTCGACATCGGTATAGAAGAGGCTCAGGCCTTGCGCGGGCTTCGCGCACTGTTCGAGCGGCGTGGTGCGCGCGAGCAGCAGCATCTTGTTGGTAACCTGCGCGGTCGAAATCCAGATTTTCTGGCCTGACACGAGATAATGATCGCCGCGATTTTCCGCCCTGGTTTTGAGCCGTGTCGTATTGAGACCCGTATTCGGCTCGGTCACGCAAAAGCAGGCCTTGTCGGTGCCGGCGATCAACGGCGGCAGCCAGCGTTGCTTTTGCTCGTCCGTGCCGAACACGACGACTGGATTGAGGCCGAAGATATTCATGTGCAGCGCGGAGGCGCCCGACATGCCAGCGCCGGACACGGCAACCGTTTGCATCATGAGCGCCGCCTCCGTGATGCCGAGGCCGGCGCCGCCGTATTGCTCGGGCATCGCGATGCCAAGCCAGCCATCGCGCGCGAATGCTGCATGAAAATCGTCTGGAAAACCGCCTTCGGTGTCCTTGCGCAACCAATAATCGCTGTCGAACGCGGCGCAGACTTTTCCAATGGCCGCGCGAATCGCGAGTTGGTCTGCCGAGAGCGAAAAATCCATGACTGTCAGCCCGCCGTCTGGGTTGCGCCGGTTGCAATCATGCCGGCTATGTCGGCGTCGGTATAGCCGGCTTCGCGCAGGACTTCGGCGCTGTGCTCGCCGAGCCTGGGCGCAGGATGCGGCGCGTCGGGCGGCGTTTGCGACCACTGGCTCGTGCCGCCCATCGAGCGCAACCGGCCTTCGCTGGGATGATCGATGACTGAAAAGAATCCGGTCTGGTTCAAATGCGGATCGGCTAGCAAATCCTCGAGCGAATTTAGCGGCATCACGGGAATATCGGCGGCCGTCAATGCGGCAAGCCATTCGGCGCTGGTGCGCGTTTTGATGTGCCCGGCGACAAACGCATAGCACTCGGCAAAGTGCTGTGAGCGATTGCCCTGGCTCGAGTACCGTGCGTCGGTTTCAAACATCGACTCATTGCCGATGATGCGAAAAAAGTTTCGCCATTGTTTGTCGTTGTATATGAGCAGGCAAAGATAGCCGTCCTTCGTCTTGTACGGGTTGCGATGCTCGGCCAGCAGGCGCGGATATCCCATTGGCCCAAGCGGCGGTTCGAACGTCTTGCCGCCCATATGATCGCTCAGGACAAATTCGGTCAGGCATTCGAACATCGGCACTTCGATTGCCTGGCCGACGCCGCTGCGCTCGCGCTGAAAGAGGGCGGTCGTCACCGCATTGACGGCGTTGAGCCCGGTGATGCGATCGGCAACGGTCGACGGCACGAACCGCGGGCGGTCGCCGCCGGCCTGTTCGACGATCGAGGGCAGCGCGACCATGCCCTGGATAAGATCGTCATAAGCCGGCTTGGCGGCGTAGGGCCCATCCTGGCTAAAGCCATAAGCGCCGACGTAAATAATTTTCGGGTTCACCGCGCGCACATCATCGTAGCTGAGTTTCAAGCGCGCCATCGCCTGCGGCCGCACGTTGTAGATCAGCACGTCGGCGCTTGCGCACAGCTTTAACATCGCGGCATGGCCGGCCGCTTGTTTAAGATCGAGCACGACCGAACGCTTGTTGCGATTCAGATGCAGGAAGATGTGGCCCATCCCCGCATGTTTCATCGGCGCCGAGTGGCGCATATTGTCGCCGTCGCGCGACTCGACCTTAATCACGTCGGCACCGAGATCGCCCAATTTCTGGGTGGCGTACGGGCCGAGGATAACCGTCGTCAGGTCGATGATCCGGATGCCGGCGAGCGGACCGCTCATGGGGTTGGCGAGTGCCGGCGGACGCTCGATCAGCGCGCCGGCGGGGAAACCAGTGCAGCGCAGGCACGCTGAATGCGGCTGCACGCTTCCTGCAGTTTTTCGGTCGAGGTCGAATAGGAAATACGCACGTACGGCGACATTCCATAGGCCGAGCCTTGCAGCACGCCGACTTCCGCCGCGTCGAGCAAATACATCACGAAATCGAGGTCGTTGGCGATGAGCTTGCCCTCGGGCGTGTACTTGCCGATCGTGCCGCCGATGTTGGCGAACACATAGAACGCGCCTTCGGGTTTGCGGCAGCTGATGCCGGGCGCCGCGTTCAGCATGTCGACGACGAGATCGCGGCGCGCGCGAAAATTTTGCGCGCGTTCAACGAGAAAATCCTGCGGGCCGGTCAGCGCTTCGATTGCCGCCATCTGGCTGATCGACGATGGGTTGGTCGTGCTTTGCGACTGCATCTTGAGGATGGTTTTGATCAGTTCTTTCGGGCCGCCGGCGAAACCGATGCGAAATCCCGTCATCGCGTACGCCTTGGATACGCCGTTAACCGTCAGCGTGCGGTCGAACAGCGCGGGTTCAACCGCCGCAGCCGACGCGCTTTTAAGCCCGTCATAGACGATGTGTTCGTAAACTTCGTCCGTCAGGATCCAGACATGCGGATGACGCTTGAGCACATCGGTGAGCGGCTTGAGATCCGCCGCGGTGTAGACGGCGCCGGTCGGATTGCATGGCGAATTGAGCATCAGCCACTTCGTGCGCGGTGTGATCGCGCGTTCGAGTGCCGCGGCCTCGAGTTTGAATCCGCTCGCTTCCGTGGATTCGACGAATACCGGCGTGCCGCCGGCGAGCTGTACCATATCCGGATAGGAAACGTAGTAGGGCGCCGGCAGTATCACTTCATCGCCGGCGCTGACGGTAGCCATCAGCGCATTGAAGATGACCTGCTTGCTGCCGTTCGCGCACGTAATCTGGTCGCGCGAATAGGCGAGGCCGTTTTCGCGCTTGAACTTGAGCGCCACGGCGTCTTTCAGTTCCGGTGTGCCGTCGACATTGGTGTAGCGCGTCTGGCCGCCGCGCAGCGCGCGAATCGAGGCTTCGATGATGTTGGCCGGCGTGTCGAAATCCGGCTCGCCGACGGTCAGGCCAATTACCTTGCGGCCGGCGAGTTGGAGTTCGCGCACGCGCATCGTCGCCATCGAACTTGGCGACGGCTTTATGCGGTCCATGCGGGGGGAGATCAGGCTCATGCGTTCATCCTGCTTTTATCCGGTATCGCCGACGCGCGCCACGGCGGCGCGGACGAGTTTGAAAAAGGGCACATGCTACACCAATCCGGACGCCGTTCGCCGGCTGTCGCCAGCACGCCGTTGCGGAGGCGACGAGCCTCGAAGCGCAAGGTGCGCGTGTTATACTTTCATACGAAAAATTACCGTAACGGTCTTCAAATCTTTCACGCGATGGTGCATCAATTCAGGCGGCCCGTCCGGCTGCAGTGCGAGTCCAGCCCGCCCCCGGCATGCAGATCCTGTTAAGCAACGATGATGGTTATTTCGCGCCGGGACTCGCGATACTCGCCGAAGCGCTCAAGCCGTTCGGCACCGTTACGGTGGTTGCGCCCGAGCGCGACCGCAGCGGCGCCAGCAATTCACTCACGCTCGACCGGCCGCTTAGCTTGCGGCGCGCAGCCAACGGATTTTTCTTCGTCAACGGCACGCCCACCGATTGCGTGCACCTTGCGGTCACGGGAATGCTCGATGCCATGCCGGACATCGTGATATCAGGCATCAATTACGGCGCCAATATGGGCGACGACACTATTTATTCCGGTACCGTTGCTGCGGCCACCGAAGGTTTTCTGCTTGGTATTCCTTCGATTGCGATCTCGCTCGTCGCTGCCGGCAACGATCATTTCGCCACCGGCGCGCGCATCGCCGCCGATCTCACGCGCCGCTTCATCGAAAAGCCGCTCGGCCAGCGTGCGTTGTTGAACGTCAATGTGCCGGATGTCGCTTATGAGCAACTACGCGGAATTGAGATCACGCGACTCGGCAAACGTCACAAAGCAGAGCCGGTCGTGAAGGCGACGACGCCGCGCGGCGGCACCGTGTACTGGGTAGGCGCCGCGGGCGGCGCGCAGGACGCCGGTGAAGGCACCGATTTTCACGCGTTGAAGCGCGGCGTCGTCTCGATCACGCCGCTGCAGATCGATTTGACGCATTACGCGCAACTGCCCGCTATCAAGGAGTGGTTCGCGTGAGCGAGCGAATTTCGGGTATCGGCATGACCTCGCAGCGCACGCGCATGCGCATGATCGAGCGCTTGCGCGAGCAGGGCATCGCCGACGAGGCGGTGCTCAATGTGATGAACGAGATCCCGCGCCACATCTTCATCGAAGAGGCGCTCGCGAGCCGCGCTTATGAAGACATCGCGTTGCCGCTCGGTTTTGGCCAGACTATTTCGCAACCGTACATTGTTGCGCGCATGACCGAACTACTTTCCAACGGTGCGCCGCTCGGTAAAGTGCTTGAGATCGGCACCGGCTGTGGTTACCAGACGTCGATACTCGCGCGGCTCGCGCGTGAAGTGTATTCGGTCGAGCGGCTCACGCAGCTGCTCGCGAAGGCGCGCAAAAATCTGCGCGAGCTTCGCATTTCGAACGTGCGGTTCAAGCACGCCGACGGTCACGTCGGGATCCGTGCAGATGCGCCGTTCGACGCCATTCTCGTGACGGCCGCGGCGACGCATGTGCCGGTCGCCTTGAAGGAACAACTCACTGTAGGCGGCCGGATGGTGGTCCCGATGGGTACGCGCGAACAATACCTGTGCCTGATCGAACGCGGCGCGCGCGGCTTTACCGAGTCGAAGCTCGACGCGGTCAAGTTCGTACCCATGCTGTCGGGGCTTAATTAAATGACGCACGCGGGCTTGCGCGAGGCATGCGGCGCGCTGGCGCTTACGATGCTCGCGCAAGGTTGCATGACGCGTCCGCCGGCACCGGTCAGCGATCGCAACGCTCAGTCGCCGGCACCCGTCGCGGCCAAGCCGGTCCTGGCGCCGTCGCCGCAGACGACCGTTCGTAGCCCCGACCGCGGCCCCGACGATCCGCGTCCCGAGTTCTATACGGTCAAGCGCGGCGACACGCTGTATACGATCGCGCTCGACAACGGACTCGATTACAAGGAATTGCGCGACTGGAACAATCTCGAGAACCCGAACGTCATACGGGTTGGCCAGCAATTGCGGTTGCGCGCGCCCGAAGGGGGCGCCGTCGTAACGGCACCGCTGAAAACGGCGCCGGCGATTGAAGCGAGGCCGGTCGGGAGTACGCCGCTGCCCGCCGCAGGCAATGAGGCCGTGAAGTCGCAGCCCAAGGCAGTCAAAGTTCCGTACTCCGATCAGGCGCTCGCGCAGCTATCAGGACAACCGCAGCCTTCAGTACAACCGCCGCTTAAACCGGTGGTGGTGCCGGTCGAACCGGTTGTCGCGGTCCCGCCAGTCGCGAAAATCGAACCGCCGCGCCCGGCGGAGAAGCCCGCTGCTTCTGCGGACGACGATGAAAGAGTTGATTGGGGCTGGCCGGCCAGCGGCAAGGTGTTAAGCAACTTCAACGAAACGACCAACCTCAAGGGCGTTGGCATCGGCGGCAAGCTCGGCCAATCGGTGATTGCGAGCGCGCCGGGCAAAGTTCTATACAGCGGCGACGGAATTCGCGGCTATGGCAAGCTCGTCATCATTAAGCACAACAAGGCGTATATCAGCGTCTACGCGCACAACAACCAGTTGCTGGTCAAAGAAGGGCAGAGCGTCGTCAAAGGTCAGAAGATCGCCGACATGGGCGCGAGCGATTCAGATCAGGTCAAACTGCATTTCGAGATTCGGCGTTTCGGCAAGCCGGTCGACCCGCTCAAGCTGCTGCCCGAGCATCCGGCCTGAGCGCGCTACTCAAGCGCACGAAATTCGGCGACTGCCCGTTTTAAATCGGCCATATCGCCCGCCTGCGCGTGCTTGTTGTAGCGCAATCGCACATATAAATCGCTGATCGACCAGATGATGGACGAGAGCTCGGGATGCGCGATGACAGCGCGGCGGCCGAACGCCGTCGGACCTTCGCTCGGATGGCGCACCATGCCGCGGCGTGCGAGCAGTTCGCAAAACCGCGCATAAGCAGCGACCTCGGGATCCGGCCGCCGCGACCGCAACCGGTAGAGCGTCACCCCGGCGAGGATCAACGTGATAAGGCCGGTGACGGTGAACATGATCGTCAACATGCTTTCCCACGACGCGTTATCAAAGCCGATGCGCTTCATCAAACTGCGCTGGCTGTCCATGGTGTAGCCGAGCACCAGCTGGTTCCATGAATTAGCCATGCTGTCCCAGGTCAGGCGCGCGCTATGCAGCCACGGATAATTGACACGCATCATCAAGGGCAGCGCTTCGCCCTGCGGTACGGCCGCCACCGCGCCGGATTGAACGCGCGACGGCGAAACCGCCGCGGTCGGATCTACGCGGATCCAGCCTTCACCAGCAAGCCAGACCTCGACCCAGGCATGGGCATCAGCTTGGCGCACGATCATGTAGTTGCCAAGCGTATTGAGTTCACCGCCCTGGTAACCGGTGACGATGCGCGCCGGCACGCCGCCGGCGCGCATGAGCACCGCAAACGCGGACGCGTAGTGCTCGCAATAACCGGCTTTTGACGTGAATAAAAATTCGTCGACCGGATTTGTGCCGAGCAGCGGCGGGGTCGTCGTGTATGAGTATTCTTGATTGCGAAACATGCTGAGCACCGAATTGATATACGCCCGGTCGCTGCTGGCGCGCTTATGCATTTCGAGCGCGAGTTCGCGCGTGCGCGGGTTGGCCTTGGGCGGCAGGGCCAGCGCGCGCTGCCGGTCGTAACGCAGGAGGTCGGCCGCGTCGCGATATTTGAGGTAAGAGTACATGTCATAACGTATGCGCGCGTTGACCGGACCCTGAAACAGAAGCTGGAAATCGCTCGTGATGACGCTGCGCGGCGCTGCCTTGCCCGGCAGGTCGAGCGCGAACAGCCAGCGCTTGCCGTGCGGCTCGACGGTAATCGTATATTCAAGCGGCTTGTCGAGCGGTTCCAGGGTGCGCGGCATCACGAAGGGCGCGCGTGATGCGTTCCACGTCTGGCCGTCGAATTCCCACATGACCGGGCCGCGCCAATACAGCTGCTGCGCTTCGGGTGTCGCCGTTGATTCGAAGTTCACGCGGAACGCGACCGCGTCGGACAACAAGAGGTCACTGAGACTGCCCGGCGACATCTCTTCGGACAACCCGGTAACGCCCGCGTAGGCGTCCTGCGGCATGCCCCACAGCGGACCTTGCACGCGCGGGAACAGCAAAAACAACACGAGCATCACCGGCGCCGCCTGCACCAGCATCAGGCCCGCGCTGCGTAATTGAAACCACGCCCCCGGCTGGCGCATGCGGAACTGGAAGCCGATCATGGTGGCGGTGATGACCCACAGCATGAACAGCATAAAGACCGTGGTCGGTATGGTCTGCGAATACAGAAAATTAGTAACGATCAGGAAATAGGCAATGAAGATGAGCACCATCGCATCGCGCAGCGTCGCCATTTCCATGAGCTTGAGCGCGAGCATCACGACGAGCAACGCGATGCCGGAATCGCGGCCGAGCAGGCGACCGTAGCTGATGTATATGCCGCCCATCGTGGCCGCCGCGATTACCAGCAACAACCATTTGCGCGGCAACGCGAGTCCCATGACGGCTACATAGCCGCGCCAGCCGAACAGCACCGCGACGAGCAAGGTCACCCACCACGGCAGGCGCTCGATATGAGGCGCGGCGACCAGCGCCAGCGAGGCGAGCAGCCAGCCGACGTGCCGCAGGTGAAATCCTTCGAGCGCGTTATTCATGAGTCCTGATAGAGCGCAAGCGCTTCAAGACAGCGGTGCCGTTGCTGATCGCCGGCCGCCGGCGGGAGCGTGATGCCTGGCAGGCGCACACCAAAACTGAGTCCGGCGGTGTGCGCATCGACCACCCAGCGCGCAAGGCGTTCGAGCCGCGCCTCGACGCCGAAAGTGACTGGAATACTGCTCCAGTCGAGCCACAGTTCGCTTGCGGCACGGCCGCTGAATTGCTTGGTCAACAGCGCTTCGCCGCGCGCGGCAGCTTTCCAAGCGATGTGGCGCGGCGAATCACCCGGATGATAGGAACGCAGACCGGCGAAGTCTTCCTGGCCCGAACCGTGGGTGATGCCGGTTGTATCGTCTGACATCGATGTCGGTAAGGGCACGCGGCCCGCTTCCGGCCGCGGATAGACGATGCAGCTCATGTCGAGCTGGACATAAGCCCACGAATAACACAGCCCGAGCGGAAATTGCGTGAACAATGCCAGGCGGCCCGGCCGCAGCACACCGCGCCGCGGCGCCGGCACCGGAACGCCGACGGTCGTCGATTGCAATGCGGTTGCATCGAGGTACAGCAGTTCTTTGGCGTCGCGAGCAATGCCGATGCTGTAACGGTCGAGCGAAGTTGGATTGTCGATGACGAGCGAGAAGCGCGCGGTGTCGCCCGCGAATACGGGCGCCACGCGGCCCGTGGCAATCACCAGACGCGCGAGGTTGCGAAATGTATGCAAGATTGCGTTGATGCCGAGGGCCGCGAGCAAAAACGTCAGGATGAAACCGAGGCTCAAGTTGTAATTGATCGAGCCGCTCAACATGAGTGCAAGCGCCCCCACGAATATCAGGCCATGGCGCGAAGGCACGATGAAGATCCGGCGCTGCACCAGCTCGACGCGGTTGACCGAAACGCCATCGAGTTGAAAGAGCCAGCGGTCTACGTGCGCGCGCACGGCACGGTACGGCGTGCCCAGGGTGTGGACAAACGAACGAATCGGCGCGACGAAGGACGTCATGACGGCGATGTGACGGCGCGTGCTACGGTCAAGGCCTTATCGTCGCTGCCGGCCGGCGCTTCACGGAATCGGCACGGCTTCAATCAACTGCGCGGCGACCGCGGCGCCGTTGATGCGCATGTTGTCGCGCGCAATGTAAAGCCGGTGGCCGACGACCGACGGCACGATTGCCTGCACGTCTTCAGGCAAGACCTGGTGGCGGCCGTGCATCATGGCCCACGAGCGCGCAGCGTTGAGCAGCGCGAGCGCGGCACGCGGCGACAGGCCGTTGACATAGTCCGGCGACTTGCGGCTGTAATTCACGAGCGCCTGCAGGTAGTCGAGCAGTGCGTTCGACGCATGAACTTCGCGCACCGAGCGCTGCAGCGTCATGAGATCAGTGGGCTGGATGCAAGCCGAGAGCTGCGGCAGCAAGTCGCGGCGGTCGATGCCTTGCAGCAGCGCGCGTTCCGCCCCGACGTCGGGATAGCCGAGCTCGATGCGCATCAGGAAACGGTCGAGCTGCGATTCCGGCAGCGGAAACGTGCCGATCTGGTGCGACGGGTTCTGCGTCGCAATCACGAAGAAGGGTTCGGGCAGCGGCCGCGTCTCGCCTTCGGCCGTCACTTGCTGTTCTTCCATTGCTTCGAGCAATGCGCTTTGCGTCTTGGGCGTCGCGCGATTGACTTCATCAGCGAGAATTACCTGCGAGAAGATCGGTCCCGGATGAAAGCGAAAGCTGCTGGCTTCGCGATCGAAGATCGAGACGCCGAGAATATCGGCTGGCAACAGATCGCTCGTGAACTGGATGCGCTGAAACTGCATACCGAGCGTAATGGCGAGCGCGTGGGCGAGGGTTGTCTTGCCGACGCCGGGAATGTCTTCAATCAGGAGATGGCCGCGCGCAAGAATGCACGCGATGGCGAGTCTGATCTGGTGTTCCTTGCCGAGGATGACCTTGCCGACCTGATTGACGACGGTATTCAGTTGTTCGCTCATGATGAACGCATTGTATCGTGCCGATGACAAAGGCGAGCGTTGATTCCGTCACGCCGCCTTAAGCGGGCGCCGCGCGCATCTGCATGAAATGGACATCGCATTGCGGCGGGCATAATATCTGAGAACATTCTTAGCCATCGTCGTTTTGCGAACATGACCATCGCCTTTATAACTCATGCCGATTGCGTGCTGCACGACATGGGCGCCATGCATCCGGAATCCCCGGCGCGATTGCGCGCGATCGACGATCAGTTGATCGCTTCGGGACTCGAATCCTGCGTGCGGCGCGTCGAAGCGCCGCTCGCGCAAACCGAACATCTCGCGCGCGTGCATTCGGCAGACCATATCGCGCGCGTCCGGGCCGCTTCGCCCCGCGCCGGCTTGAACCATCTCGATCCAGACACGGCGATGTGCCCCGACACGCTCAAGGCGGCGCTGCGAGCGGCTGGCGCCGCGGTTGCAGCGACCGATCTCGTCATGAACGGCGATGTGCAGGCGGCGTTTTGCAGTGTGCGCCCGCCCGGACATCACGCCGAAAGCGACCGCGCGATGGGTTTTTGTCTCTTCAACAATGTCGCCGTCGCGGCTGCGCATGCACTCGAACAGCACGGACTCGAACGTGTCGCGATCGCCGATTTCGACGTGCACCATGGCAACGGTACCGAGGAAATTTTCGAGAAGGATGAACGCGTGCTGATGGTCTCCACGTTCCAGCACCCGTTTTATCCGTACAGCGGCACCGAAGGTTTTTCCGAGCGCATGGTCAACGTACCGCTTGCAGCGTACAGCGGCGGCGAGCAGTTTCGTGCCGCGGTCGAGCAGCATTGGCTGCCGGCGCTCGAACGTTTCAAGCCGCAGATGATTTTTATTTCAGCCGGTTTCGACGCGCATCGCGACGACGAAATGGCGATGCTGCGACTGGTCGAAGCGGACTACGCGTGGGTGACCCAGAAGCTAAAGGCGGTGGCGGACAAGTATGCAGAAGGCCGCATCGTGTCGATGCTCGAAGGCGGCTACGAACTGCACGCGCTTGGCCGCAGCGTCGCAACTCACCTCAAGGTGCTGGGCGATTTTTAGCGGTTGTTAGCCGAGCAGCACGGCCGCGACCACGTTGCGGCCTTCCGCGAGCAAGATGTTGTAGGTGCGGCAGGCGGCGGCGTTGTCCATGACTTCGAGACCGATGTTCGCTTCGTGCAACCGACGCGTGAGTTCCGGCCGCGGGAATCTGAGCGTTGCGCCGGTGCCGAGCAGCACCAAGTCGGGCTTCAAGTCGAGGAGAGCCGCGAAATGATCCGCGCTTAAGCTCTCGAAATCCGTCGCCGGCCAATTTTCGATGAGGCGATCGCCGGTAACCAGCACGCTTTTAGTAATACGCGCGCCGTTGACGTTGACATAGCCCGCGCCATGACCGGTGAAGAGGTTCTGCCCGGATGAGGTCTGAAGGTGGAATTTCACTGCAAACGGATTGCTGCGGGGGGTCAGGTCAGATAAAATTATACGCTTTTTCACGCCCTTAGCTGCTTTTTCGAGAACGACATGGAAGAATTTGCCCGCATCAAGCGCCTGCCGCCGTACGTGTTCAACATCACGGGCGAATTGAAGGCGGCTGCCCGCAAGCGGGGCGAGGACGTGATCGATCTCTCGATGGGCAATCCGGACGGTCCGACGCCGAAACACATCGTCGACAAGCTGATCGAGTCGGTGCAGCGCCAGGACACTCACGGCTATTCCGTTTCCAAGGGCATTCCGCGGTTGCGCAAAGCGATCTGCAACTGGTACAAGACCCGCTTTAACGCCGAATTCGATCCGGATTCGGAAGCGATCGTGACGATTGGCTCGAAAGAAGGCATTGCACATCTGGCGCTGGCTACGCTCGATCGCGGCGATATCGTGCTGGTGCCAAATCCGAGTTATCCGATTCACATTTACGGTCCGGTAATCGCCGGCGCCGACATCCGGCACGTGCCGATGATTGCGGGCGTGGACTTTTTCGACGAGCTCGAGCGCGCGATTCGCGACTGCTATCCAAAACCGAAGATGCTGATCTGCAATTTTCCGGGTAACCCGACGACACAATGCGTCGATCTCGGTTTTTTCGAGCGCCTGGTGGCGATTGCGCGCGAGCATCAGATTTACGTCGTGCACGATCTTGCCTATGCAGATATCGTGTTCGACGGTTATCGCGCCCCTTCAATCATGGAAGTGCCGGGCGCGCGCGACGTTGCGGTTGAGTTTTTTACGTTGTCGAAAAGCTACAACATGGCCGGGTGGCGGGTCGGCTGCATGGTCGGCAACCGCGATCTCGTCACCGCGCTGGCGCGCATGAAGAGTTATCACGATTACGGCACCTTTACGCCGATCCAGGTCGCCTCGATCATCGCGCTCGAAGGTCCGCAGGAATGCGTGACCGACGCGCGCATGAAATATCAGAAACGGCGCGACGTGATGTGCGCGGGACTGCAGGCGGCAGGCTGGCAGGTCGAGATTCCGAAAGCGACCATGTACGTGTGGGCGAAAATACCCGAGGAGTACAAGCACATGCGCTCGCTTGATTTTTCCAAGAAGCTGCTTGAGGAAGCGCATGTGGCGGCGTCGCCCGGCATCGGCTTCGGCGAATACGGCGACGATCACGTGCGTTTTGCGTTGATTGAAAACGAAGCGCGCACCCGTCAGGCTGTCCGCGGAATAAAAGAAATGTTCCGTAAGGACGGATTGTTATGATCGATGGGGTGCGCGAAGAGTTTCGGCGGAGGCTAACTTGTGCAGGCAAGTTAAGCGCCGTGCGCGGCCGGAGCCAAAACTCTCAGCGCACTCGTCAGGCAGTGCGCGGCATTAAAGAGATGTTTCGCAAAGACGGTTTACTGAAATAAAGCGATCCGCATGAAACCCATTAACGTAGGTTTGCTCGGCATCGGCACCGTGGGCGGCGGCACCTTCGAAGTGCTCGCGCGCAACCAGGAAGAAATCACGCGTCGCGCCGGCCGCGGCATCGTGATCAAAATGGTCGCCGACAAGGACGTCGAGCGCGCACGTCAGGTCGTGGGCAGCGCCGCGACGGTCACCGCCGACGCCTATGAGGTGGTGAATAATCCGGACATCGACATCGTCGTCGAGTTGATCGGCGGCACCTCGATTGCGTACAAGCTCGTCCTGCAGGCGATTGAAAAATGCAAGCACGTAGTGACCGCCAACAAGGCGCTGCTCGCTACGCACGGCAATGAAATCTTTGCGGCAGCGCACCAGCGCGGCGTGATGGTGGCGTTCGAAGCGGCGGTCGCAGGCGGAATTCCGATTATCAAGGCGTTGCGCGAAGGGTTGACCGCCAATCGCATCGAGTGGATCGCCGGCATCATCAACGGCACCAGCAATTTCATCCTGTCCGAAATGCGCGCGAAAGGCTCGAGTTTCGATACCGTGCTGAAGGAAGCGCAGCGGCTCGGTTATGCTGAAGCCGATCCGACTTTCGACATCGAGGGCGTCGATGCAGCGCACAAGCTCGCGATCATCGCGGCGATCTCGTTCGGCATCCCGATGCGTTTCAATGATGCTTATACCGAAGGCATCACCAAACTCACGGCCGCCGACATTCGCTACGCCGAAGAGCTTGGCTACCGCATTAAATTGCTCGGCATTACCAAGCGCACCGCCAAGGGTTTCGAATTAAGGGTGCATCCGACGCTGATTCCGGCGCGGCGCCTCATCGCCAACGTCGAGGGCGTGATGAATGCAATACTGGTTTGCGGTGATGCGGTCGGGCAGACCATGTATTACGGCCCGGGCGCAGGCGCTTATCCGACTGCGTCCGCGGTGATTGCCGACCTCGTCGATGTGACCCGCATGCACACAGCGGATTCCGCGCATCGTGTGCCGCATCTCGCGTTTCAACCCGATCAATTGTCGAGCGTGCCGATTTTGCCGATTGAAGAAGTCGAGACGTCTTATTATCTGCGCATGCGCGTGCACGATAAGCCGGGCGTGCTTGCGGAAATTACCCGCGTGCTCGCTGACGGCGGCATTTCGATCGACGCGATGGTGCAAAAAGAGCCGTCTGCCGGCGAAGAGCAGGTCGACATTATCATGCTCACGCATCTGGCGATTGAGAAGAACGTGAACGCCGCGATGTCGACGATTGAAAAATTACCGGTGGTCGTCGGCAAGATTACGCGCATCCGCATGGAACAACTGGGTGCGTAGCGGGGCGCGGTAATGCGTTACGTCAGCACACGCGGCGGCGGCAAGCCGGCCGGCTTCTCCGACATATTGCTCGGCGGCCTGATGGAAGACGGCGGCCTCGCCGTGCCCGAGCGCTATCCGCAGTTGCGCGCCGGCCAGCTTGGCCAGTTGCGCAAGCTCAGTTATCGCGACCTCGCGCTCGAAATTCTGCGGTTGTACGCAGGCGACGTGCCGTTCTCGGACTTGAAACGCATCGTCGAGCAATCTTATACATCTGCCATTTTCCGCTCGGAAGACATCACGCCGCTGCGCCGCCTGGAAGCCGGTGTTTACGTGCTTGGACTTTCTAACGGACCGACGCTCGCGTTCAAAGACGTCGCGATGCAGTTGCTCGGCAATTTGTTCGAGAATGCACTCGCCAAAAACGGCGCGCAATTGAACATCGTCGGCGCCACCTCGGGTGATACCGGTTCGGCCGCCGAATATGCGATGCGCGGCAAGCGCGGCATTCGGGTCTTCATGCTGTCGCCGCACGAGAAGATGAGCCCGTTTCAGACCGCGCAGATGTTTTCGCTGCAGGATCCGAATATCTTCAACATCGCGATTCGCGGCGTGTTCGATGATTGCCAGGACATCGTCAAGTCGATCAGCAACGACCTCGACTTCAAGGCTCGCTATAAGGTCGGCACCGTCAATTCGATCAACTGGGCGCGCGTGGTCGCGCAGGTGGTTTATTACTTTAAGGGCTATTTTGCAGCGACGACGTCGGACGATCAGCAGGTCTCGTTCGCCGTTCCGTCTGGCAATTTCGGCAATGTGTGCGCAGGGCACATCGCACGCAGCATGGGCCTGCCGATCAAGCGCCTCATCGTCGCGACCAACGAGAACGACGTACTCGACGAATTTTTCCGCACCGGTATTTATCGCGTGCGGCCCAGCGATAAAGTGCATCAAACGAGCAGTCCTTCGATGGATATTTCAAAAGCGTCAAACTTCGAGCGCTTCATCTACGATCTCATTGGCCGCGACGGCAATGAAGTCAAACGGCTATGGCAGCAGGTCGAAAGCGACGGCGTGTTCGACCTTTCAAATACGCCGCATTTCGCGCGGATTGCGGATTTCGGTTTCGTTTCCGGGCGCAGCACGCACGCCGATCGCATCGAAACGATCCGCCGGGTTTACCGCGAGCGCGGGCAGATCATCGATACTCATACGGCCGACGGCATCAAGGTTGGCCTCGAGAACCGGGAAGAGAGCGTGCCGTTGATCTGTCTTGAGACCGCGTTGCCTGTGAAGTTCGGCGCGACAATAGAGGAGGCGCTGGGCCGCGCGCCCGACGTTCCGGTCGGCCTCGAGAACCTCGAGCAATTGCCGCAGCGCTTCGAGGTGCTCGACGCCGATGTCGGCGCGGTCAAACAGTTTATCGAGACGAACTGCCGTAACTAGGCATCGAAGCGCATCGACAAGTCGATCGCTTTCACATCCTTGGTCAGCCCGCCGATCGATATGCGGTCGACGCCGGTCAGCGCAATTTCCCGTACCGTTTCGAAAGTCACGCCGCCCGAGGCTTCGAGCTGCGCGCGACCGCCGGCGATCTTGACGGCTTCGGCCATTTGCGCGGTCGTCATGTTATCGAGCAGAATCATCGTGGCGCCTGCAGCGAGCGCGGCTTTGAGCTGATCGAAGCTCTCTACTTCAATCTGCGTCCATACGCCTTTAGGCGCGACTTTGGTCGCTTCGCCGAGCGCGGCTTCAATGCTGCCGGCCGCGGCAATGTGGTTTTCCTTAATCAGGATGCCATCGTAAAGGCCTAACCGGTGATTGGTGCCGCCGCCGATGCGCACGGCGTATTTTTCGGCAATGCGCAATCCCGGCAGGGTTTTACGCGTGTCGACGATTTTTGCACGGGTGCCGGCAACGGCATCGACATAGCGGCGCGTAACGGTCGCCACGGCCGACAGCAACTGCAGGAAGTTGAGCGCGGTGCGCTCGCCGGTAAGCAGTGCGCGTGCAGGTCCGCGCACGGTTGCGAGCGTCTGGCTGGCGCTGGCATGCGACCCTTCGGCAGCCGACCACTCGATCGTGATAGTCGGATCCAGTTGGTAAAAGCACGCGTCGACCCATGGTGCGCCGCAAACAATCGCAGCGCTGCGCGTAATGATTCGGGCATGCGCTTGGGTCGCCGGCGAAATGAGTTGTGCAGTCCAGTCGCCAATACCGATATCCTCCGCGAGCGCGGCGCTGACATTGCTTGCAATGGCAGATGTCAATTCGGTCATTTTTACACTATATTTCGGGTTCGCTGCACGAACGAATTGTACCCGAAGGGAGAAGGTATGACCGGAATCATGGGCGTCATCTCGTACGGGTTAGGCACGATCATCGGATTTCTGCTGATCGGTGTGCTCGTCTTCTGGTTTATCCAGGACCTGACGCAGAAAAAGCACACCGTGCTGCGCAATTACCCGCTGATCGGGCGGCTGCGTTTTTTCTTCGAAGAAATGGGCGAATATTTTCGCCAGTATTTCTTCGCCGGCGATCGCGACGAAATGCCGTTCAACCGGGCAACGCGCGGCTGGGTTTACAAAGAAGCGAAGAACGAAGGCGGCATCATAGGATTCGGTTCGACCAATGATCTGCGCGAGCCCGGCGGGATCATATTCGTCAACCATCCTTATCCGGTGCTCGAAGAAGACCGCCTGCCGACGCCGTCGCTCGTCATCGGCGAGGGTTACTGCAAACATCCGTTCGAAGCGAAATCCGTCGTCAATGTTTCGGGTATGAGTTTCGGCGCGATTTCGGCCCCGGCGGTTGAGGCGCTGTCGCGCGGCGCGGGTGTTGCCGGCTGCTGGATGGATACGGGTGAAGGCGGACTGTCCCCGCACCATTTGTCCGGCAATTGCGACGTCATCATGCAGATCGGCACCGCTAAATACGGTATTCGCAATGCAGACGGTACTTTATCCGCGCAGCGCGCCAAAGAACTTGCTAACGTGGTCAAGGCGTTTGAAATTAAATTGTCGCAGGGCGCCAAGCCCGGGAAAGGCGGTGTGCTGCCCGGCGCCAAAGTCACCGAGGAAATCGCGCGCATCCGCGGCATACCGGTCGGCGTCGACTCAATCAGTCCCAATCGTCATCACGACATCGCGAACGTAAACGATCTGCTTGATCGCATTGCCTATGTGCGCGACCTGACCGGGCGGCCGGTCGGCGTCAAAACCGCAATCGGCGGCTGGGACTTCATGAATGAGTTATGCGAGGCGGTGCTTCGACGCGGTAAGGAATATGCGCCCGATTTTGTCGCCATCGACGGTGGCGAGGGCGGCAGCGGCGCTGCGCCGCAGACGCTGATGGACCATGTGAGCCTGCCAATTGCCGAAGCATTGCCGCGCGTCGTCGATTCATTGTTGCAATCCGACTTGAAGGGCCGCATCCGCGTGATCGCAGCCGGCAAGTTGGTTACCTCGGCCAAGGCCTCGTGGGCTTTGTGCGCGGGCGCCGATTTCATCAACACCGCGCGCGGCTTCATGTTCGCACTTGGCTGCATCCAGGCGCTGCGTTGTCACACCAACACCTGTCCGACCGGCGTCACTACACATAACAAGCGCCTTCAGCGCGGACTCGTGATCGAAGAGAAGTACCTGCGCGTTGCCAATTACGTGAAAAACATGAACAAGGAAATCGACATGCTCGCGCATTCTTGCGGCTGCCGGCACGCACGCGAGCTGAAACGAGAGCACGTGCGCATCGTGTTGTCGGCCAACCAGAGCATGGCGCTCAATATGCTGTATCCCTATCCGACGCCGGGCGCCAAGCCGGTCGCAGCGATAACCCCGTTCGCTGCCTGAAGAGGCTCTCGATCGCATCAACAAGCTGGACAAGCGCACTTATAAAAAAGAGGAGTCTCATGTCGCACGGATTGAAATCAGTTTCGCCGGATCAAGACTCAGTGGTTCACAAGCCATCGCGGCGAAAATTTATCGCGCGCATGGCAGGCGCGGCAGTGGCGGGCGGCGCGATGCCGCAGCAGCTTTGGGCGCAGCCGGTAGCAGTGCAACTACCGGCGGATCCCCCAGGCACGGTCAGCAATGCGAGCGTCATGGCCGAAAAAACACCCGCGATGAAGCCGCATTCCGAGCGGCCGTTGACCGCCAGCGTGCCGGCCGACCAGCATAATTTCGCCGTGACGCCGAACGACCGCATGTTCGTGCGCAACAACCTGCTTACGCCCGATCTCGATGCCGCAACGCACAGGATCACGATCAAGGGACTCGTCGAGCGCGAAGTAAGCTTTTCAGTCGATGAACTGAAGAAGTCGTTTCCGGTCGTCACGCTGCAGGGCATGCTCGAATGCGCGGGCTCCGGGCGCGCAGGCTATGTGCCGAACGCGAGCGGTACGCCCTGGCTCACGACCGGCGGCATGGGCTGTCCGAGCTGGACCGGCGTACGACTGCGCGATGTGTTGCGCGCTGCCGGCATTAAGCTGGGTGCTGCGCACGTGGCGGGACAGGGCGGGGATTTTGGAGTGATCGCATCGGCCGCGCCGGTCATTCGTTCGGTGCCGCTCGCCAAAGCGCTGGACGACAATACGCTGATCGCATTCGGCATGAATAACGGTCCGCTGCCCAAAGTCCACGGCTATCCGCTGCGGCTCGTGGTGCCGGGCTGGGTCGGCTCCGCATCGACCAAATGGGTGAATACGATCACGCTTCTCGACGCGCCGTTCAAAGGCACTTTCATGGATAGCAGCTATCGCGTCCCGCGCACGATCGTAAAGCCGGGTGAGAAAATGCCTGCCGACGCTGTCAGCACCGAGGCGTGGCCGGTTAAATCGATGATCACCTATCCGGCGCCGAACGCAGCGTTCAAAATCGGCAAGCCCGTGCTGATCGAAGGCCGCGCGTGGGTCGGCGAAGGCGCAATCGACAAGGTCGAAGTCTCGTTCAACGAAGGTTCGAGCTGGCAGCGTGCCGCGATCAATTCGGGCGGCGACCGCTACGCATGGCGCATCTTCAGCTATGAATTCTGGCCGCAAACGTCTGGGTACTCGACGGTGCTCGCGCGCGCGACCGACGATCGCGGCAACGTACAACCGATCGTTGCAGCATGGAACCCGCTCGGTTATTTCTGGAACAGCATTCATCGCGTTGGTTTTATGGTCGAGGCCTGATGCGGGCAAGTCGCGCTGCCGTATTGCTGGTCGCAGGGTTCGCGCTTTCAGGCGGCGTGCTGATCATGTCGCCGCTGTCGGCGCAGGAGGCGGCACCCGCGAAAACGCTGACGCCGGGCAAGGGCGCCGATCTCACGCTCGCGCGGTGCGGGCTTTGTCATGAAATCACCCACATCACGCGTTCAAGATTGTCGCGCGGGGAATGGCAGGACAACGTCAAAAACATGATCGAGCGCGGGATGCCGATCGCGCCCGACGAAATCCCGCTGGTCATCGAATACCTTGCGACGTACTACAACCGTGACAGCGCAGCGCCGGCGCCGGACGCCGCTGTGAGCGCCGTACAGCAGGATCCTGTCCAGCGGCTGCTTGCCGAGAATGCGTGCACGAGTTGTCATGGCGTCGAGCAAAAAATTGTCGGCCCGTCGTTTCGCGAAGTCGCAGTGCGCTATGCCGGCGATAGCGGTGCGGCGGCGAAGCTCGCTGCAAAAATCAAGTCGGGGGGCGCCGGCGTTTGGGGCGCGATTCCGATGCCAGCGCATGGCGGATTAAGCGATGCCGAACTTGCGCAGCTCGCGACCTGGGTGCTTGGCCGCAAATAGGTCTGGCCTTCAGGTCAGGTGCGTGCGCAGTTCAATCAGCGTTTTTAATACATGATCGGGCGTGACACCGAGCGCGTCGGCGTTCACGCCCGCCCGGTTGATCCAGAACACCGTAAAACCAAAGTTTTTTGCGCCGGCCGCATCCCAGTAGTTCGAAGAGACGAAACCGATTTCGTCTTTCGCCAGTCCAAGCTGTGCGGGCGCAAGCTGGTAGACGGACGGATGCGGCTTGTAAGTTTGTAGGGCGTCAACGCTGATAACCGCGGTAAAAGTGCTGCGCAGTTCTGAGTTGGCAATAAGGCGTCCGAGCATCGGCGGCGAGCCGTTGGACAGAATCGCGAGCTGGTGGCCGCTTAAACCGGCGAGCGTATTGCGTGCATCGGGAAAGAGCGCGAGATTGTCGTATGCAGACATCAGCTGCGCGGCGATCGCTTTATCGAGCGGCAGGGCAAGGACCTCGCACGCATGTGCAAGCGCCGCTTGGGTAACGGCGGTGAAGTCCTCATAGCGGTTCATCAGGCTGCGCAGCCAGGTGTATTCAAGCTGTTTGGCGCGCCATAATCGGGATAACGCGGCGCCGTCGCCGGGGAACAGGCGGTCGCACAGTGCCGTCACCGAGTGCACATCGAACAGGGTGCCGTATGCATCGAATACGATGGCTTTAAGACCGTGGCCCATGAATGGCCTTTCGGTGGCAGGAAAGGTTGAAAATTGGCATATCCCCCCCATTTGCAGGGTAATTATTATCATTGTGCACAGGAATTGCGATGCGATTTGATAAATTCACGACCAAGTTTCAACAGGCATTCGCCGATGCCCAGAGCCTCGCCGTCGGGCGCGACAACCCCTATATAGAGCCGCAGCACCTGCTGTCGGCACTGCTCGACCAGGACGACGGCGGCACCGCGTCGTTACTGGCGCGCGCCGGCGTCAACGTTCCCGCGCTGAAAACAGACCTGACGGGCGCTATCGGCCGCTTGCCGCGTGTCGAAGGCCAGGGCGGTGAAGTCAACGTCTCGCGCGAGCTCACGAACCTGCTTAACCTGACGGACAAGGAAGCCCAAAAGAAAGGCGATCAGTTCGTCGCATCCGAAATGTTCCTGCTCGCTTTGACGCAGGATAAGGGCGAAACCGGCAAGCTGCTCAAGCAACACGGTGGATCGCGCGCGGCAATCGAGCAGGCGGTGATGGCCGTGCGCGGCGGCGAAAAAGTGGATAGCGCGGAAGCCGAGGGCACGCGCGAGGCGCTCAAGAAATATACGGTCGATCTCACCGAGCGCGCGCGCGCCGGAAAGCTCGATCCCGTGATCGGCCGCGACGATGAAATCCGGCGGGTGATCCAGATCCTGCAGCGCCGGACCAAGAATAATCCGGTGCTGATCGGCGAACCGGGCGTCGGCAAAACGGCGATCGTCGAAGGGCTCGCGCAGCGCATTATCAACGACGAAGTGCCGGAGAGCCTCAAGGGCAAGCGGGTACTGTCGCTTGACATGGCGATGTTGCTTGCGGGCGCCAAGTATCGCGGCGAATTCGAAGAACGGTTGAAGTCGGTATTGAAGGAAATCTCGCAGGACGCCGGCCGCAACATTATTTTCATCGACGAGCTGCACACGATGGTGGGCGCCGGCAAGGCCGAAGGCGCAATGGACGCCGGCAATATGTTGAAGCCCGCGCTCGCGCGCGGCGAATTGCATTGCGTCGGCGCTACCACGCTCGACGAGTATCGCAAATACGTCGAGAAAGATGCCGCCCTCGAGCGCCGCTTCCAGAAAGTTATCGTTGGCGAGCCGTCGGTCGAAAGCACGATCGCCATCCTGCGCGGCCTGCAGGAAAAATACGAAGTCCACCACGGCGTTGAAATCACCGACCCCGCGATTGTTGCCGCGGCCGAATTGTCGCATCGCTATGTGACCGACCGTTTTCTGCCCGACAAGGCGATCGACCTCATCGACGAAGCGGCATCTCGCATCAAGATGGAAATCGATTCCAAGCCCGAAGTCATGGACCGGCTCGAGCGCCGGCTCATCCAGCTGAAAATCGAGCGCGAAGCGGTCAAGAAAGAGAAGGACGAGTCGTCGCGCAAGCGGCTGCAGCTGCTCGAAGACGAAATGAAACGCCTCGAGCGCGAGTATTCGGATCTCGAAGACGTGTGGAAAAGCGAGAAATCGCAGGTCCAGGGCTCGCAGCACATCAAGGAAGAACTCGAAAAGCTGAAGCTCGAGATGGAAGCCGCCAAGCGCAAGGGCGACTGGCAGAAGGTGTCCGAGATTCAGTACGGCCGCGTGCCACAGCTCGAAGCGCAATTGAAGCAGGCCGACAAGGCGCCGGCGAAAGGTCAGAAGCCGCGCCTCTTGCGCACGCAGGTCGGCGCGGAAGAGATCGCCGAAGTGGTTTCACGCATGACCGGCATCCCGGTATCGAAAATGATGCAGGGCGAACGCGAGAAACTGTTGTTCATGGAAGACCGGCTCCATCAGCGCGTCGTCGGGCAGGATGAGGCGGTCCGGCTGGTCTCCGATGCAATCCGGCGCTCGCGCGCGGGTCTCGCCGACCCGAACAAGCCGTATGGGTCTTTCCTGTTTCTCGGGCCGACGGGCGTCGGCAAGACGGAACTGTGTAAGGCACTCGCTGGTTTTCTGTTCGATTCGGAAGAGCACATGATCCGCATCGACATGAGTGAATTCATGGAAAAGCACTCGGTCGCGCGTCTTATTGGTGCGCCGCCGGGCTACGTCGGTTACGAAGAGGGCGGTTACCTGACCGAAGCGGTGCGCCGCAAGCCGTACGCGGTGATCCTGCTCGACGAGGTCGAGAAGGCCCATCCCGACGTTTTCAACGTGCTTCTGCAGGTGCTCGACGACGGTCGCATGACCGACGGCCAGGGGCGCACGGTCGACTTCAAAAACACCGTGATCGTAATGACGTCCAACCTCGGATCGCAGATGATCCAGCAGATGTCGGGCGACGATTATCAGTTGATCAAGCTCGCGGTGATGGGTGAGGTCAAGGCTCAGTTTCGGCCGGAATTTGTCAATCGGATTGACGAAATCGTCGTATTTCATCCGCTCGACGAGAAAAACATCAAGTCGATCGCGAAATTGCAGCTCGGATTGCTCGAGAAGCGGCTGGCGAAGATGGAAATCAGGCTCGATGTGGCCGATGCCGCACTCGCCCAGATTGCCGCCAGCGGCTTCGATCCGGTCTATGGCGCACGGCCGTTGAGGCGTGCTATCCAGTCGGAAATCGAAAATCCGCTCGCCAGGCACATCCTTGAAGGTGATTTCGCTGCAAAGGATACGATTACCGTCGATTCGGTCAAAGGCAAGATAACGTTTCAAAAAACCGCCGGCGCCGATGCGGCGCCGCGCGCGGCGGCCTGACGGGATACTTACGTCGCGCGAGGTAGGTCGTTGGCTCAAGCAGCAAACTAAAAGCGGATCCGAGCAGTCCGCTTTTTTTACGGGCATTCGCCGCGCTTCAGGTAATAGTTCACGCTGGCACTGCAACCGGAACGGTTTTTGCTGTACGCTTCCGCCTTGGGAGCGCGTTCGCGCAGCAAGTGCGTGAGGCGCGTAAAAACTGCTGACCGGATAATGAACAAGCCACCGAAAAAAAAATCGCCGGCATCGATACTCGCGGCGCTCGAAAAGCGCGAGCGCGAGATAGGCGTATCGCGCCGCGCTCTGCGCGAAAAAGAGCGCACGCTGGCGACGCTGATGAGCAATCTCGATGGCATGGTCTATCGCTGCCGCAACGATGAGCAGTGGACGATGGAATTCGTGAGCGACGGCTGCTTCGGTCTGACCGGCTACCGCCCGCAGGAACTGCTCGACAACAAGCTTATTTCGTTCGAAGAACTTGAGCATCCTGAAGATCGTGCTCGCGTGCGCCAGGAAATCGAATCCGCGATCAAGGAAAAGCGGCGCTTTTTCGTCGAGTACCGTATCCAATGCCGCGACGGCGAAATCAAATGGGTGTGGGAGCGCGGCGTCGGTATATACGGCAGGCGCGGATCGGTCGTGACGATCGAAGGATTTATTGAGAACGTGACCGAGCGCAAGCTCTCGACCCAGGCGCTGCAGCAGGCCGAGCGCAGTTTCCGCAGTATTTTCGAAAATGCGACCGAGGGAATTTTTCAGACCACGCCCGATGGCCGTTATCTGAACGTGAATCCGGCGCTCGCCCGCATCTATGGCCATGCAACGCCCGCCGAACTCATCGGCGCGATCGGCGACATTCAGCACCAGGTATATACCGACCCGATACGCCGCCATGAGTTCATGCGCCTGATGCGCGAAGCCGGCAACGTGGCGAATTTCGTCTCTGAAATCCGGCGCAAGGATGGTCACCGCATCTGGATTTCAGAAAACGCGCGCGCCGTGCTCGATGAGGCCGGGAATCTGCTGTTCTTCGAAGGCACGGTCGAGGACGTCACGCAAAACAAAATCGACCAGGAGAAGCTCGAGCATCTTGCCAATCACGATCCGGTGACGAGCCTGCCTAACCGCCTGCTCATGAATGACCGTTTGCGCCAGATGATGCTCAACGGTCAGCGTACCAAAAGTATCGTTGCGGTGGCGCTCGTCGATCTCGACCACTTCAAGCTGATCAACGATACGTTCGGCCACAATCGCGGCGACCAACTGCTGCAGACCATGGCGCATCGCATGCTCGCGTGCGTGCGCGAAACGGACACCGTGGTGCGGCTGGGCGGCGACGAATTCGTGCTGCTGCTGTCGGGCGCCGGCCGCGGTGAGGGAATGTCCCAGGTCGTGCAGCGGGTATTGCAGGCGATTTCCCGGCCGTCGCAGATCGAAGGGCGCGAACTCGCCGTGTCTTGCAGCGTTGGCGTCAGCATTTTTCCGCGCGACGGCCGGGACGTGCAGACGCTGCTGCGCAATGCCGATACCGCGATGTACAAAGCCAAGGAGTACGGGCGCAATAACTTCCAGTTTTACTCGCCTGAAATGAACACCGTAATCGCAGAGCGGCTTGAGATGCAGACGTCACTGCGCACGGCGGTCGAGAACGAGCAGTTCGAATTGTTTTACCAGCCGAAGATAGACCTCGTGTCGGGACGAATCGCCGGCATGGAGGCACTGTTGCGCGTCAAGGACAAGGAGGGCGGCCTGTCGCTGCCCGACCGTTTCATCCAGATGGCCGAGGAGACCGGGCTGATTGTGCGCATCGGCGAATGGGTGATGCGCGAAGCGTGCAGGTTCAATCGTTCATTGCTCGATCAGGGTTTTGCGCCGATGCGCGTCGCGATCAATCTGTCGGCGCGGCAATTGACGCGTTACGATCTCGTGCGCGTAGTCAAGCAAACATTGAAGGAAGCGAACCTGCCGGCGGAGTGTCTCGAACTCGAGCTTACCGAGAGCATGGTGATGACCGAACCCGAAAACGTGATCCTCATCTTGGGCCAATTGCAGGCGCTGGGCATCGAGCTCAGCATCGATGATTTCGGCACGGGCTACTCGAGCCTGAGCTATTTAAAACGGTTTCCGGTCACCAGCCTCAAGATCGATCAATCGTTCGTGCGCGAACTCGATCAGCAGCACAGCGATCATCAAAACGCGGCGGCGATCACGAAGGCAATCATTTCAATCGGCCACAGTCTCGACATGAAAGTGATTGCCGAAGGCGTCGAGACCGAAGAGCAGATGTCGTTTCTGGTTAAAAACGGCTGCGACGCGATGCAGGGCTATTTATTCAGCCAGCCGCTTCCCGGCGCCGAATTCATCTCGCTACTCCAGCGCGAAACCAAAGGCGACGGCAAATTCGCCTTGCTGCAGCAGCTGTGCGCGACGCTTCGCGACAAGGCGGCGCCGGAGCTCGTGGTTGACGCCAGCAACGCCTAGCCCGCCGTTTAATTCGCGCACGTTATAATTCGCGTTGCGATGGTGCAGTGCCGTCGCTTTTGAACGGAACCAACGATGCTCGTAAAACCTGATTTGCCCGGCGTCCTCTGCACGCTGCTCGCAACGCTCGCATTGAACGGGCCTGCCGCGGCGCAAAATTATCCAAACCGTCCGGTGCGACTCGTCGTGCCTTTCTCCGCGGGCGGGGCCGCCGATGTGCCCGGCCGCATTCTGACGCAAAAATTGACGGAGGCGCTCGGCCAGCAGGTGGTGGTGGACAACCGGCCGGGGGCGGGTTCGACCATCGGCGCCGACAACGTCGCTAAATCGCAGCCCGACGGCTACTCGCTGCTCACGATCAGCAATACGCACTACGTAAGCGCGGCACTCTATAAAAAACTTCCGTACGATTCGGTCACGGACTTTTCGCCGATCACGCAGATTACGAGTGCGCCGAACATCATCATTGTTCATCCCTCGCTGCCGGCGAAGAATTTGAAAGAGTTGATCGCGCTCGCGAAAGCGAAGCCCAACAAGATCGATTACGCGTCATCAGGCAATGGAAGCACCCAGCATCTGACCGGCGCATTGTTTTGCAAAATGGCCGGTATCGAGATGACGCATATTCCTTATCGCGGCAGCGGCCCTGCAACCGCCGACCTGCTCAGCGGACAGGTTACGGTGGGTTTTCCCGGAATCGCCGGCATGCTGCCGCAGATCAAGGCGGGCAAGCTGCGTGCGCTGGCCGTTACCGGTGGCAAACGCTCGCCTGAGTTGCCGGATGTGCCGACGGTGGCCGAGGCCGGACTTAAAGGTTACGACGTGACGGCGTGGTTCGGTGTCGCCGGACCCAAGGGAATGCCGCGCGACTTAGTGACGAAACTGCATTCCGAGACCTTGCGCATCCTTAAAACGCCGGAAGTGCAAAAGCTGCTGCTCAGTGCCGGTCAGGAAGTCGCGTGGCAGGAAACGCCCGAGCAATTTGGCGAAATGCTCAAGACCGAAGCCGCCAAGTGGGCGCGCATGGTGAAAGAGTCCGGCGCGACCGTGAACTAATTTTTGCTCACCGCGCCGGTGTTCGGCTAGCGCGGAAAGATGCGGAACGCGACGTCGTCGTCGCGTTGAATCTGTTGCATCAGGTTCACTTCCCAAGTCAGGTAATCCTTCATCGCTTCTTCGACCTTGGCGGTGCGATCGTACGGCCGATACCAGACGTCTTCGGTTGTATCCGCGAGGTGCGTCATGCCGCTTTCAACCGGCAGACCGCTCGCGCGCCATGCAGCGGTGCCGCCTTGCAAGACTTTGACCGGCAGGTGAGACAAGCCCGCTGCCTCAGGCGCGGCGAGTCGCGCCAGCACGCCGTCGCCGGACGTGAGAACGAGCATCCGCGCGGGCGAGATCGCCTTGAGATTGTCCGCGAGATTCGCGCGAATCGAGAGCCACGCGCCCGGAATATGCGCATCGCGATAACGCAGGCTCGTTTCAAAATCGAGGACGGTTGCACTACCGGCGGCAATTTCGGTTTGAAGTTCATTCGGTGTGATGAAGGCTGAGCGCATGTCGGTCAGGCCGAGCACTTCGGTTGCGGCCGCGCCTTTGTGAAGCGGACCCGATTCGAGCGCGGCTTTGACGACATAGACTTCCTGCCATCCCATCTGGATCAGCCATGATGCTGTCATCGTCGCACGCACGCCGTGATCGTCAATGAGAACGATGCGCGAATTGCGGGTGGCGGCGAATGCATCGGTCGTCTGCACGAGCTGACCGCCGGGTGCGTTGACGGTGCTGTGCAAATGGCCGGCCGCGTATTCTTCGGGGCTGCGCACGTCAAATAAATAAAGAGTGCGCTGGTCCATCTCGCGCGCGAACCGCGCGACTTTGGCAACGTCGATATAGCGCACGTCAAAGCGTTTGGCGACGCGCGCGGCCGCTTGCTTTGCCGCGGCCAGTCCTTTCGCCGTCGGCGGCGGCGCGCAGTGGTCCTGATCGCGCGCGAGTTCGAACCCCGCGAGGTGCCAGCCCATCGTGCCGTCCTTGAGTGCAACCACCTGGTTCGGCAACCCGGCGTTAATCAGCGATTGCGCGCCGATGATGCTCCGTGTGCGGCCGGCGCAATTGACGACGACGAGCGTGGCGGGCGAGGCGATCAGATCGTGCGCGCGGAAGGCGAGTTCAGCGCCCGGGCAGTCGATGCCGCCGGGAATGCTCATTTTCGAATATTCGGCCAGCGGGCGGCTGTCGAGAATCACGACCGGCGCGCCGGCATCGACCTTGGCCTTGATCTCCTGCGCAGGCATGCGCGGCGTGTTTTCATGATGCTCGACAAATTCGCCAAACGCTTTGCTCGGCACGTTGATGCCGCTGTAAACCTCATAGCCGGCCTCAGCCCATGCGTCGACCCCGCCAGACAAGACGGCGACATCGGTATAACCAAAACGCGAAAGCACGGCAGCTGCGCGCCCGGCGAGGCCTTCGTTGCCGTCGCACAGCACGACACGCGTCGAGCGGCGCGGCACCAGCAGCGGCGCCCGTATTTCGAGCCGCGACAGCGGGGCCGACGCTGCGAGCAGCAGGTGGCGCTTGGCAAACACGCCTTCCTCGCGCACGTCCAAAACTGCGATTTCTTTGCCATCATGCAGGCGTTTTTTAAGCTCTTTGGCGTCAATCGTGCGCGGCTGGCGCATTTTTGTAGCTGATTTCATCGGAGGTTCCTGGAAAAGGTGGGCAATTGTGGCGGACAAGACGGCGGCGCACAATGTGCGCAACGGCTGTAAGGTCGGGGCGCTTGTTCCGACCAATCAGCGCTGCCACCGGAGTCGGCGGCGATACGACGCATGAATTTCAAGAAGGAGGGCGCATGGCGCAAGCGGATGCAGCACGGAGTGGAAGTATTCTCGTTCACCCGTTGACGGTCAGGATCACGCATTGGGTTAATGTCATTGCGATGTTGATCATGATATTCAGCGGCTGGCGCATTTATAACGCGTCGCCGGTGTTCCCATTCAAGTTTCCGGTCGAACTGACGCTGGGCGGCTGGCTCGGCGGCGCTTTGCAGTGGCATTTCGCAGCCATGTGGGTTCTCGCGGTGAACGGCCTTGTCTACCTTCTCTATGGCCTGATCGCCGGCCATTTTAAGGCAAATTTCCTGCCGCTGACGCCGCACTCGGTGTTCGACGAGTTCAAGCGCGCATTGAGTGGAAAAATCTCGCACCAGCTTGGCGTTTACAACGCCGTCCAGCGCGCGGCGTATGTCGGCGTCATCGGCGTGATCGTTGTCCTTGTGTTGTCGGGGCTCGTGATTTGGAAGCCCGTTCAATTCCAGGAACTCGGCGCGGTGATGGGCGGATTCGAAGGCGCGCGCATCCTGCACTTTTTCGCGATGTCGGCGGTCGTTCTCTTTATCGTCGTGCATGTGGTGATGGTGGCGCTCGTGCCGCGAACGTTCTTGCCGATGTTGACCGGGCATGCGAAAGAGGCTACTCACGGACACGGAGGCTAATATGAAAACGCCGAACACAAAACCTGATCGCAGTCTCGTCGCGCCGACGCGTGAAATCGTCAAGCTCGAGCGCCGGCTCTTCCTGAAGCAGAGCCTGAGCCTCGGCGCGCTTACGATGCTGTCCGGATGCAACCTGACCGACCACGATGCGGTGCAGAAAGTATTGTGGCGGATGTCGCGCTGGAATGACGGCGTGCAGGCTGCGATCTTCGATCCGAACAAGCTCGCCCAGGAATATCCAGAGAGCGCGATCACCAAGCCGTTTCCGTTCAATGCGTTTTATTCTGAAGCAGAAGCGCCGCGCGTCGATCCGGCAACTTACAAGCTTGAACTGAGCGGACTTATACGCGAGAAGGCGCCGTGGACGCTCGACAAGCTCTATGCGCTGCCGCAGACGAGCCAGGTGACGCGCCATATCTGCGTCGAAGGCTGGAGTGCGGTCGGCAAATGGAGCGGCGTCACGTTCAAGACCTTCCTTGAGCAGGTCGGCGCCGATCTGACTGCAAAATACGTCGGCTTTAAGTGCGCGGACGATTACTACACCAGCATCGACATGCCGACCGCGCTGCATCCGCAGACTTTGCTCACGTTCAAGTTTGCCGACGCGCTATTGCCGGCGGCGTATGGGTTTCCGATGAAGCTGCGCATCCCGACCAAGCTCGGCTTCAAGAATCCGAAGCACGTCATGGCGATGTTCGTCACCAACGACAATCCGGGCGGCTATTGGGAAGACCAGGGATATAACTGGTTCAGCGGCTCCTAGAGCCGCCGAAAACGTCGCGTTACTTTTTCGCGGTGCCGCCGAGCAGCGCCGCGGTCGGACGTTTGGTCCGCGAGCGTGAATGACCGGCGTCCGGGGCTGACGGTTTGCCGTCCGAAGGCTTTGCTTCGTAAGGCTTGCTGAAATCGAAGCCGCCTACAATCGGCGACGGTGCCGGGCGCGAGTGCGATTTTGAATGCGTCGGCGCGTGCGGAGTTTTGTGTGCGCTGCTCGAATGACTCGTTGAGTGGCTGTGCCCCGCACTGTGACGTGATCCGCCATGCCGGCTTTCCGCTGAACTCGACCGCCTGCCGCTCTCGGGCAAATCGGGCAGCGGCAGCCGCTCGAGTTTACGTTTCAATTCACGCTCGATGTCGGCGAGCATGCGGTGTTCTTCGGCGCACACCAGAGAAATCGCTTCGCCCGTGCTGCCGGCGCGTCCGGTGCGGCCAATCCGGTGAATGTAATCTTCGGCGGCGTACGGCAATTCGTAATTGATCACGAACGGCAGCAATTCGATATCGAGGCCGCGTGCTGCGATGTCGGTGGCGACCAGCACGTTAACAGTGCCTTGCTTGAAATCGTCGAGCGCCTGGGTGCGCTCGCCTTGGGTGCGATCGCTGTGGATCGCGGAGGCGGCGACGCCGTCACGCACGAGTTCCCGCATCAGGCGGTTGGCGTCGCGCTTGGTGCGCACGAACACGAGCACTTGTTTCATGTCGCGCGACTTGATCAGATGCGCAAGCAGTGCGGGTTTGCGATCGGCATCGACTTCATACATCTGATGCGTGACGAGATCGGCGGGAGCATTGCGCCGCGCGACTTCAACGGAAATCGGCGAACGCAGGATCTGGTTCGCCAGGCGCTTGATCTCTTCGGAAAAGGTCGCCGAAAACATCAGGTTTTGCCGTTGCGCCGGCAGCAGGGCAATGATGCGCTTGATGTCGGGCATGAAGCCCATGTCGAGCATGCGGTCTGCTTCATCGAGCACGAGTATTTCAACGCGCGTCAAATTCACGGTCTTTTGCTGCACGTGGTCGAGCAGCCGTCCCGGCGTGGCGACCAGAATCTCGACGCCAGCGCGCAGCGCTTTGATCTGCGGATTGATATCGACGCCGCCATAGACGACGGTCGAACGCAGCGACAGATATTTACCGTAGTTGCGAACGCTTTCCTCGACCTGGGCCGCGAGTTCACGTGTTGGCGTCAGGATGAGCGCGCGGATTGAATGACGGGCCGGCGATGGACTCGTGTTCTGATGCGGTGCCAGCATCTGCAAAATCGGCAGCGCGAAGCCGGCGGTTTTGCCGGTGCCGGTTTGCGCGCAACCCATGATGTCATGGTGTGCGAGGACCGGTGGAATTGCTTTGACTTGGATGGGAGACGGCTCTGTATAGCCTTCTTCTGCGATTGCGCGCAACAACTCGGGCAATAAGCCGAGGGACTCAAACGACAT
>JAQGMI010000131.1 GCA_028292435.1 Betaproteobacteria bacterium | reverse complement strand
ACTGGGGCATCGGCAATGCGGGACCCTGGGTGCCGCACGGCCGTCCGGGCGACAATTTATATACGGCTTCAGTGCTGGCCATCAGGCCGAAAACCGGCGAAATCGTCTGGCACCGGCAGCTCGTGCCGAATGAAATGTTCGATCTGGATGCGACATGGGAATGGATACTCGCCGACATCGATGTCAAAGGCGTGAAGCGCAAAGTCACGATGCATTTCTCGCGCGGCGGCTTCCTCTACGTAATCGACCGCACCAACGGCGAACTGCTGTCGGCCGAGCCGTTCGAAAAAGTGAACTGGGCGACTCATGTGGACATGAAGACGGGCCGGCCGGTCGAGTCGGATGTCGCCAAAAAGGTTCGTGCCGGCGAGCAAATTGAATTGTGGCCCGGACAGTGGGGCGGCAAGAACTGGGCGCATGCGGCTTTCAATCCTGAAACGGGACTGCTGTACGCAAATACCATGCACAACTCACGGCTCGCAAAGTTCGAGCCGGTCGAATACAAAGTCGGCCAGCGTTACGTCGGCCTGCAAAATCTGCCGGCGCCGCGCGAACCGGGCTCGCCGATCGCGCACGTCGACGCGATCGAGCCGCTGACCGCCAAGCACAAGTGGCGCGTGCCCATCATGGACATCCCGCACTATTCCGCAGTGCTGGCGACCGCGGGCGGCCTGCTGTTTACCGGCAAGGAAACCGGCGAGTTCATTGCGCTCGATATCGATACCGGCAAAACGCTCTGGCAGTTTCAAACGAGTTCCGGCATCAATGCACAACCGATTACATTCACGCACAAAGGCAAACAGTACGTCGCGATTCAATCCGGTCTGGGCGGCGTCAACGTCGTGCGCATGGGCGAGCAGTTGAAGAACGTGCCGCGCGGCGGTTCGATGTGGGTGTTTGCAGTGATGGATCAGTAAGCCGGTATCCAGGCGCAGCCGCACAGGGAGACAATGATGAACAAGACTTTGATGGGCATGACCGCAATGCTGGCGCTCGCAGGCTGCGCTCTTTCGCCCGGCAATTACGACCTCGTCAACGACGGCAAGAATACCGACAATGTGTTGACGTACGGCATGGGTTACGCGCAAAACCGCTACAGCCCGCTTGCGCAGATCAACAAGACGAACGTAAAACGGCTGGCGCCTGTCTGGAGCCTGTCGATGGAGAACGATTTCGGCGAGCAGGCGCAGCCGATGCTCCAGGACGGCGTGATGTACGTGAGCGATGCCAAGTGGACGATCGCAATCGACGCAGTGAGCGGCAAGCGCCTGTGGCGCACGGCGGTCGATTTCGATCCCGGCACCCCGCGCATCGTGTGCTGCGGCGTTTCGAACAAGGGCGTGGCGCTCTATCACGGCAAAGTAATTCGCACGACGATAGACGCGCATGTGATTGCGCTCGACCAGAAAAACGGCCAGTTGTTGTGGAAACAAAAAGTCGCCGACTGGACGCAGGGCTATTCGCTCACCGTGGCGCCATTGATCGCGAACGGCGTCGCCGTCACCGGCTGCTCGGGTGCTGAGTTCGGCGCACGCTGTTTCATCGACGGCTGGGACCCCGACTCCGGCGCGCATTTGTGGCGGCGTTACATGGTGCCGGGGCCGGGCGAGAAAGGCCACGAGACCTGGATACCGCCGGAATCGCATCTGAACGGCGGCGCCAGCACCTGGATCACGGGTTCCTATGATCCGGAGCTCGATCTCATGTATTGGGGCACCGGCAACGCGGCGCCGTATAACCCCGAAAATCGCAAGGGCGACAATCTCTATGCGGCTTCGATCGTCGCGCTGCGCCCGAAGACCGGTGAAATCGTCTGGCATTACCAGACTGTGCCCAACGATATCTACGACTGGGACACGGTGTGGGAAGTCATTCTCGCGGACATCAATGTCGACGGCAAGATGCGCAAGGTCGCAATGCAGATGAACCGCAACGGTTTTCTCTACGTGCTCGACCGCGCCACCGGTGAACTGTTGTCCGCCAAGCCGTTCACGCAGGTCAACTGGGCGACGCACGTCGATATGAAGACCGGCCGTCCGGTTGAATCGGAAGTGTCGAAACGCCTGCGCGCCGGCGAGCAGATCCAGCTTTACCCGAGTATCCGCGGGGGCAAAAACTGGATGCATGCCGCGTTCAATCCGAATACCGGACTGCTCTACGCGAGCACCAACGAGGGCTTCTCGAATTACAAACTGATTCCGGTGGGGCCGTTCAAGCCGGGCTTCCGCTATCAGGGCGTCGAGGCTACCTACTCGCCGGTTACGCCCACCACGGTCGGCGGCTACATCCAGGCGATCGACCCGATGACCGCGAAACCGAAATGGAAAGTGCCGATCATGGGGCAACTGCCCGGCTCCGCAGTGCTCGTAACCGGCGGCGGTCTGCTGTTTACAGGGCTGCACACCGGAGAAGTTATCGCCGTCGACGCTGATAATGGCGAACAGCTGTGGAGTTTCAAAACACCGTCGGGCGTCAACGCACAGCCCGTGACGTGGACGCGCAACGGTCGCCAGTACGTGACGATCCTGTCGGGCTCCGGCGGCACGACCTCGCAGCGGCGCGGACTGCCGGACATTCCGCTCGGCGGCACGCTCTTCACGTTTGCATTGCCGGAATAGGCATAGACGCGGCGAATGGGGAACCGCAAACTGCTCATCGGCTGCCTGTTGACACTGGCATCGGCGGGCGCGGGCGCGCAGGAAACATTCGCGCCTGAACGCATCCAGCAGGGCGCGTCCAACTACGCGCAGAACTGCGCGCCCTGCCACGGGCCGCGCATGGCAGACCCGCAGGGCGCATTCGATTTGCGCACGTTTCCGCCCGACCAGAAAAGCCGCTTCATGAATTCAGTCACCCATGGTAAAAACAGCATGCCGCCATGGGGCGGGCTCTTTAGCGCCGACGACATCGAAGCGCTGTGGGCTTACGTCGTGGCCGGCGAAAAAAAATAGCGAGTCGACAACATGAGTGTCTCTACGACGATCTACACACGGACCGCCGTGATTCTGCATTGGTTGATCGGCGTCTGCGTGCTCGCACAGATCGCGCTCGGCCTGTGGATGATCACCATCCCGAAAATCCCGCCGGGTGTGCGCGCGAGCTGGTTCAATGTTCACAAGTCGATTGGCATCACGCTTGGCGTGCTGATTCTGCTGCGCCTCGCATGGCGCTTGTTCCACCGTCCGCCACCGCTGCCGGCGACGATGCCTGCATGGGAAAAAAGGGCGGCGCAAGCCAACCATAGATTGCTTTACACCTGCATGATCGTGATGCCGGTATCGGGTTACCTCGGCTCGTCGTTTACCAAGTATCCAATACTCTATTTCGGTATGAAGCTGCCGCAATGGGGCTGGGATTCGCCGGTGCTGAAGGACCTTTGCAGCCAGGTGCACCTGACGGCCGCGGTCATTCTCATCGCGTTGATTGCGATTCACATTGCGGCGGCGATCAAGCACTGGCTGATCGACCGCGATGGCGTCGTCCAGCGCATGTGGTTTGCGCCACCGCAAGCGGCGAGTGCTTCGATTGAGCCGGCGCCGCCCCGTATTCAGGCGCTTGAACGACCGTGACTCGGTAGTTCGCCCCCGCGATCCGTCAGCGGGTCATTGCAAACCTGAACGTCACTGCTCCGGTTTGATGTTCGCATCGCGGATGACATTGCCGGGCCGCGGTGCTATCGACAATCATTGCGGGGATTGCCCTGACCGCAGTGAGCAAGGAGCGGCGGGCGGATTTTATCGGGCAACTCCGCGCGTGGCGAGCCGTTAACGAATCACCACACCCCAGGGCAATTCGCCGACCGTGATATCGGTAAGCTTCTGATTGGTCTCAGTGTCGATCACCGACACAGAATTCGAGCGGCCATTGGCGACGTAGAGTTTTTTGCCGTCGGGCGTGATCGCCATGTTCCAGGGCCGGCGGCCGACCGGAATCGTTGCAATGACCGTATCGTTCGCCGTGTCGATGACGGACACCGTGCCATCGGTCCCGTTGGAAATAAATACCCGCTTGCCGTCCGGCCGCACGGTTACGCCATTCGCGCGCTGCCCCGCCTTGATCGTCTTCAATACCGTTTGTTTGGCGGTGTCAATCGAATACACCAGGTGCGCTTCCTCGGCGGCGACATAGGCGCGGCTCGAGTCCGGCAGAAAGCCGATGCCGCGCGGACGCTGGCCGGTCTTGATCGAGCCGACCTGCTTCTGCGTGCGCGCGTCGATCACATCGACGACATCGCTGTCTTCGGCGCTCACGTATAGCCATTTGACGTCCGGACTGAACACCGCGTGCTCGGGATTCTTGCCCTTGACTTTGAGGTTCAACACGAGCTTGTGGGTCGCGGTATCGATGAAGGCAATGCTGTTGCTTTCCTCGACTGCCACTACAACCCATTTGCCGTCGGACGAAATACCCACGCCTTCCGGCGATTCGCCCAGCTCGATTTTCGAGACGATTGCTTTTTTCGCGATGTCGATCACGTTCAGCGCGCGCTGCGGCTGGTCGCTCACGTACAGAAATCTCCCGTCCGGGCTCACCGCGATGCCGCGCGGCTTTTCGCCCGCTTTGATTTCGCCGGTGACGCGGTCGGTCGCCGTGTCGATAATCGAAACAGTGCCGGTTTTTTCATTCGGCACATAGGCAAAAGGCTGTGCCAGCGACGCGCCCGAAACGAGCGCGGCAGCGATGACGGCCGCGAGACGATGCCCGATATTCATTGAAGCTCCTCCGTGCATATGAAAAAGACGAACGCAAGTATCGCAAAGAAGCGCAGGCCGGTCGAGACAACTCTGACTTAACCATTTTTTTCGGCGTGTTGCGATGTCATAATCGGGCGCCGGACTTTTCTTAGACCGCTCACTATGCATCTTGCAGGCTTTCCGTTCGCCGTGACCGACTGGTCGACGCTCGAGCGCACCGAACACACCGGTGCGACCGGCACCTCATACTGGCGCACCGTCCAGTGCGGCGAGGTGCGCGTGCGCATGATCGAATACACCGCCGGCTATCTGACGGGTTACTGGTGCGCGAAAGGCCATGTGTTTTTTTGCGTCGAAGGCGAACTCGACATCGAACTTGAAGATGGCCGCAAATTCACGCTTACGCCAGGAAAGAGCTTTCAGGTGGCGGACAACGCCGAGCGCCATCGTAATTTCTCGCGCGCCGGCGCGATGTTTTTCGTCGTTGATTGATTCATTTTTCATTGAAAGAAGGCCATGACCGATCAACCGGCCCGTCCGCCCTTGCCGCCATTTAGCCGCGAGACTGCGGCGCAGAAGGTGCGCATGGCCGAAGATGGCTGGAATTCGCGCAACCCGGAGCGCGTCTCGCTCGCGTATACCGTCGACAGCACGTGGCGAAACCGCGCCGAGTTCCTGACCGGCAGGCCGGCGATCGTGCAGTTCCTGCAGCGCAAGTGGGCGCGTGAACTCGAGTACCGGCTCATCAAGGAACTGTGGGCGTTTGATGAAGCGCGCATCGCGGTGCGCTTCGCGTATGAATGGCGCGACGATTCGGGCAGCTGGTTCCGCTCGTATGGCAACGAAAACTGGGAGTTCGACGCGCACGGCCTCATGCAGCAGCGTATTGCGAGCATCAACGACTTGCCGATAAAAGAAGCCGACCGCATCTACCATTGGCCATTAGGCCGCCGGCCCGACGACCATCGCGGCTTGTCGGACCTCGGCTTGTGAGCGTAGCCGAGCCGATGCGTATTCTGCTCACGACCGCGCTGCTGCTATGCGCTGCACCGTCGATCTCCGCTGATCCACCTTATCCGGTCAAACCCATTCGCGTGATCGTGCCGATCGCAGCAGGCAGCGTGACCGACGTGATCATGCGCGCGGCGGGACAGGAATTGACGTCGCGCCTGAAGCAGCCACTCGTCATCGACAACCGCACCGGTGCCAGCGGCATCATCGGCGCGGAAGCGTGCGCCAAAGCGCCGCCCGACGGCTATACGATCTGCGCTATTTACACCGCGACCACCTCGGTGAATCCGCTCGTGTTCGACAAATTGCCGTATGACCCGGCGCGGGATTTTGCGCCGATCACCAATCTGTACTTTGTGACCGGCGTACTGGTAGTGCCGGCGTCGCTGCCGGTGAACACGGTCGATGAATTGAAAACGCTGGTGACGACCAAACCGCGTGCAGTGAGCTTCGGCACGATCGGGGCCGGCTCTTATCCCGAAGTCTTTCTCACCTGGTTGAACCGGCAATGGCGCACCGAGATGCCGGCGGTCCCGTACAAAGGCGGCGGTCCGATCACGGTCGCGCTGATGTCCAACGAGATTCAGGCCAGCGCCGTCGGTCTCGGCAACATGATAGGCCAGGTGCAGGGCGGACAAGTGAGGGCGCTCGCCGTATCGGGAACCAGGCGCTCGCCGCTGTTTCCGCGCGTGCCGACGTTCGCCGAAGCAGGCCTCAGCGGTTTCGCCGGCAACCTTTGGTGGGGGCTGGCTGCGCCGGCCGGAACGCCCAAAGCAATCGTCGCGCGCCTGCATACGGAGTTCGCGCAACTTTTCAACGAGCCGCGCTTCGCCGGGTTTCTCGAAAGCCAGGCGGTCGAAACTGCGATCAGCACGCCGGACGCGTATGCGGCATTTCTCAAGGCGGATCGCGAATGGACGGCGGCGCTGATCAGCGCGAACCGCCGACTGCGTTGAGCGCACGATGGCTTTAGTCGCACCGCCGCCGAAGGGCGAACTCGTTCATTTGTTGCACTTATGGCGTTTTCTCGCGCCATACAAGGGACGCATCATTATTGCGTTCGCCGCGCTGGTGGTCGCCGCGGGATGCGTACTCGCGCTGGGACAGGGCCTGCGCCATGTGATCGACGCGGGCTTCGGCAGCCAAGACCCGCATCTTCTGAACGTGGCGCTCGGCGCCGTCGTCGCAGTATCGATACTGCTGGCAGTAGCGACATGGACGCGCTTCTACCTGATGATGAGCGTCGGCGAGCGGGTCATCGCGGATGTGCGCCAGGCCGCATTCAGTCATGTGTTGACGTTGTCGCCCGCATTCTTCGATGCGTCGCGTACCGGCGAGATTTCCTCGCGGCTCACCAACGACAGCGAACAGATGCGCCAGGTCATCGGCTTCGGCGTGTCGATGTTCCTGCGCAACGGCTTGATGATGGTCGGCTCGCTCGTAATGTTGTTCGCGACGAGCGCGAAGCTCGCCGCCTTCATCGTGCTCGGCGTGCCGGCGACGCTGATTCCCATTCTGATCATGGGGCGGCGCGTGCGCGGTCTGTCGCGTGTAAACCAGGACCGCGTCGCCGACGTGTCCTCCCACATCGACGAATCGCTGCATGAGATTCGCACAGTGCAGGCGTACCGGCACGAGGCGCGCACCAACGAGCGGTTCGCGGCGGCGACCGAGGCCGCGTACGCAGCGGGAGTCGATCGCATCCGCGTCAAAGCATGGTTGATTTCACTCGTCATGCTGATCGGCTTTTGCGCCGTCGGCGTAATTCTGTGGGTCGGCGGCCATGATGTATTTGCCGGACGATTGACGGCCGGCCAGTTGTCGGCGTTTGTGTTCTATGCGGCGATCGTCGCGGCCAGCGCCGGCGTCGTCTCCGAAGTGTGGGGTGAGATCCAGCGTGCGGCCGGTGCGACCGAGCGCCTGATGGAGTTGCTCGATGTGAACTCTGCGTTGATCGTCAAGCAGCCGGAGCTTGCTTTGCCCGCGACCATCACCGGCGAAATCCGGTTTGATGAAGTCATGTTCGCCTATCCGACGCGGGCGGAAACCACCGCGTTGGGACCGGTCACTTTCACGATCAGTCCGGGCGAGCGTGTTGCGCTGGTGGGGCCGTCGGGCGCGGGCAAATCCACC
>JAQGMI010000070.1 GCA_028292435.1 Betaproteobacteria bacterium | reverse complement strand
ATGTCTATTGATCCACGAAATCAATCTCGGCGCCACTGCGATCGGCACCGGGATCACCGCGCATCCGGACTACGCGCGCGTCGTGTGCGCGAAGCTGTCGGAAATCACGGGTATCAATTTGATGACGGCAGGCAATCTCATTGAAGCGACCCAGGACTGCGGCGCCTTTGTGCAGGTGTCGGGCGTGTTGAAACGGGTGGCGGTGAAGCTATCGAAAAGTTGCAACGATTTACGCCTATTGTCATCGGGGCCGCGTGCCGGGCTTGGCGAAATCAATCTGCCCGCGATGCAGGCGGGGTCGAGCATCATGCCGGGCAAGGTCAACCCGGTAATTCCCGAGGTCGTCAATCAAATCGCGTTTGAAGTGATCGGCAACGACGTTACGGTGAGCTTCGCGGCCGAAGCCGGCCAGCTCCAGCTCAATGCATTCGAGCCGATCATCGCGCACTCGCTGTTCAAGAGTCTCAAGCATCTGCGCAACGGCTGCATCACGCTCGCCCAACGCTGCGTGCGCGGCATCACGGCAAACACTGCTCATTTGCGCCAGTCCGTCGAGCATTCGATTGGCATCGTGACGGCACTCAATCCGCATATCGGCTATGCGAATGCGACGGCCATTGCGCAGGAAGCGCTCGCCAGCGGCAAAAGCGTCTATGCGCTCGTGCTCGAGAAAAAATTACTGACCAAGGCGCAGCTCGACGATCTGCTGCGCCCGGAAAATCTGACCATGCCGCGCGAGCAGGTGCGGGTGAAAGATTAAGATTGAGCTTGAGGCGCCTCAGAACTCAATTTTCAATTTTCATCCGTGCTGCTTCCACCATTTCACGCTGGCCTTCGCCAATGCGCGCGTGGCATCGACGCAGCGCGCTGAGAGTCCCGCGGGCATGCGGTCGAGCACGACAGGCGTTTCAGTGCAGCCGAGTATGACGCCGCCCGCGCCGCGCGCTATCAGTTTCTCTACGGCGATCGTCAGCAATGCGCCCGCGGCATCGAGTTCGTTGCGTTTAACGTGCAGGATGGCGGGCAGCTCGACTTCGTCCATTTCGGCATCGCTATTGGTAATGCACTCGAATCCTGCCGCAGCGAGCCGCTGCTGAAAAAATCCGGCGGCGAGCGTGCCGCGCGTCGCAATCAGGCCGACCGTCTTGCCGGTCATCTTGTGCGCCCGCAGCTCATCGAGTGCGGCATCGGCGATGTGGATGATCGGCAATCCGCCTTCGCGCACCAGCTCGTCGTACCAGTAATGCGCGGTGTTGCACGGAATCGCGATGGCGATCGCGCCTGCATCTTTCAGCGTGCGTATTCCCGCGAGCAATGCAGGCAGAGGCGATTCGCCGTTGCCGGTAATGGCCGCCGGCCGGTCCGGAATCTGCGGCACCGACCACGCAATGACCGGCAGATGCTGATCGTCGCGCTGCGCCGGCGTTTCGTCGATGAGCTTGTGCAGAAAATCGACGGTTGCGAGCGGGCCCATGCCGCCAAGGACACCTAAAACTTTCTTCATGATCACGCAGTCCACTGAGAAAAGGCCGCAGCATAGCGAATTGCCGCGACTGCAGCCAGTGCCGGCTGGCTATACACTGTGCGCTGTGAAGATCAACGGCGGAAAAGTCGGCATGCGCACGCACTATCAGGCGATCGAATCGTACATCACGAAGGATGGCTCGCAGATCCGGGAACTCATACATCCGGCAGTGCACGGGAACCGTAACCAGAGTTTCGCCGAAGCAACGGTGCCGCCGCATGCGCGAACGGCGTTACATGCGCACAAGCTAACCGAAGAAATTTATCATGTGACGCAGGGCGTGGGCACGATGACGCTCGGTGATGAACGGTTTGCCGTCGCTGTCGGCGACACGATCTGTATTGCGCCCGGCACGCCGCATTGCATTGAAAACGCCGGTGATGCGCCGCTCAAAATCCTGTGCGCATGCGCGCCGGCTTACTCGCACGGCGATACCGAGCTGATCGAGACTAAACCATGACAGCGTCGATGCTAGAAAACGACGTGATTTAAATCCTGCGGTTCAAATAAAACGGGCCGCGGCATTGTTGCCGCGGCCCGTTTGACTTCGGTGCTTTGGTCAGTTGGCGGCGCGCCCAAACAGTCCGACGAGACCTGCTGAACCCTTGGTGTGACCGGCCAGTTTCGCGAACAGCTCCGCGCGCGTCAGTCCGGCGGGCAGCGCGTTTGGCTCAAGATCGGTCGCGATCAGTGTGAACGTGTAATGATGCCAGCCGGTCCCCGGCGGCGTGCATGGACCGAGGTAGTGGCCGAGTCCCGCGGTGCCTTTGCCCGGCACGTACTTGTTCGACAGCTGACTCGTTTCGCCTTCCGCAAAGCCGGTCGTCGAAGCGGGGATGCCGTACGCTGTCCAGTGATCGACCCCCAGGCCGCCGCGCCCTTCAGGATCGTACATGATCAGCGCAAAGCTCTTGGTGCCCGCGGGCACGTTCGACCAGGCGAGCGGCGGTGATACGTTCTCGCCGATGCAATTCGGATTGCCCTTGATATTGCCCGCGTTCTTGACCGCGAGCGGGGCGCCGTCCCGGAACGTCGACGACGTGAGCGCAAACGCATTGCCCATCGACGGCAGTTCATTCGGGGTGGCGCAGGCGCCGAGTACCATCGCCGTCATGCCGGCGGTCAGTAGTTTGAATCCAGGTTTGATGTTGGCAAACATAGGCTTTCCTTCGTTGCGGTAGTTGAACGGTTTAATCTGCGTACTGCCCGGCTTTCTTGATGATCGGGTCCCACTTCTTGATTTCCGCCTGCAAATGATTGCGCAGCGACTCCGGATTCGCTTTCGCTACGGGAACGGGCTCGGCGCCGAGTTCAGCCAGGCGCGACTTGAAACCGGCGTCCTGCACGACAGTTTGCAGCGCGGCGACGAGCTTGTCGAGAATCGGCTTGGGCGTGCCTTTCGGCGCATAAAAGCCATGCCATACCACGACCTCGAATCCTTTCATGCCCTGTTCGGCCAGCGTCGGCACGTCCTTCAACGATGGAATGCGCTGCGCCGATGTCACGCCATACACTTTGACGGTGCCTGCCTTGATCTGCTGCGTCGTGTTGGTCGTCTGGTCGCACATCAGATCGACCTGCCCGCCGAGCAGATCGGTCATCGCGGGCGCTGTGCCCTTGTACGGAACGGTCGTGATGTCGATTTCATTCTGGCTCATAAACAAGAGGCCGCATAAATGCGAGGCCGCGCCGAGACCGGCGTTGGCGTAGGTGAGCTTCTCCTTGTTCGCTTTCAGGTAAGGAATCAATTCCTTCAGATTGTTCGGCGGCAGCGCTTTTTTGCCGAGCATCGTCATCGGCACATCGGCGACCTGGCCGATGTACTCGAAATCGTTGAGCGTGTCATACGGCAACTTGCGATAAAGCGCGGGTGAGGTCGACATCCCGATGTGCATCAAGAGCAGCGTGTAGCCGTCGTTTCTGGCTTTCGCAACTTTGTTGATGCCGATAGTGCCGCCGGCGCCGCCGGCATTGTCGATGATGACCTGCTGTTTCAGAATTCCGGTGAGCGTCGCGCCAAGATTGCGCGCGAGCGTGTCGGTTGGTCCCCCGGCCGCGAACGGCACGACGATGACAATCTGTTTGTTTGGAAAATCCTGCGCGCCCACCAACGCAGGCACCACCGCCAGCGCGCAAGCCAATACCCATGTCCGATTGAACATAGACCCTCCCCCGTTATTGTTGGTCGAACTATACGCCGGTCATGTGCGCGCGCAATCCCCGGGAATCCACCGGCGAGCGGGTCAGTTTATGCCTGCGGCGCCAAAAACCGCTCTATGACAACGGCGAGCTGCGCAGGTTGGTCGTGATGCAGCATGTGGCCGCAGTCCTCGAGCATGATCTCCTCGAACTGAGTGATTGCCGTTTTGCGTTCAGCTAATTGCGCCGCCGAATCGGCGCGCCAGCCGGGCGCGCCCGATTGAGCACCCGACACCCATAGCACCGACGCCGTGATCCGTCGCCAGCACGCGAGAATCTCGTCGAGCCGATTGAGCACCGGATTGACGAGTTTATGCCGGGGATCGCTGTGCAGTACGACGTTGCCCGGCACGGTTTCCTTGGCCCAGTGCTGGGCGAGAAACTGCGCCTTGTCGGCGGTCAGGCGCGGATTGTTTTTCTGCAGTCGCGCGGCCACTTCGCCGAACGATGTATATGTTTTGAACAACGGCGGGTTGCGCAACTGGTCAAGCCAGCGCGTGTAGCGCTTCGGCGCATCCTCAGGCGAAGTGCGCGATGCGCCAAAGCCTTCCATCGACACGACCTTCGCCACGCGGTGCGGCCGCATGCCCGCGTAAGTCGTCGCGACGTTACCGCCCATGCTGTGCGCGACGAGGTGGGCAGGCGCGTCGGGCTGGTAAATCTCGAGCAGCGCATCGAGGTCGGCATAGTAATCCGGAAACCAGTAGCCGCCGGATGCCCACGCGGTCAAGCCGAAGCCACGCCAGTCGGGCGCGATCACATACCAGTCGCGCTGAAAACAATCGACGAGAAACTGAAACGACGCGGAGACATCCATCCACCCGTGCAGCAAAAAGATTTTCGGCGCGCGCGCATCGCCCCAGGTCCGCACGTGATAGCGCAGCCCCCGGATGGTATGAATATGCGACTGGCTCGGTTTCATAAGCCTTCGTTTTCTGCCGGTTCGGGCAGGCGGTGGCAATCCGGCATGGATTTGGTTAAGTTATCGGCCACTTGAGCCAAAGAGCGTGGATTATGCGGCAATTTTCATTGCGACATTTTGACCGGCCGGCGGCGACGCGGTTTTTGATCGGCGCATGCGCGTTGGTGCTTGCGCAGTTGATGCCGGTTGCGGCACTCATTCATGCGCAGTCACCATACGACAAGGGTTTGTTATGGCGCATCGAGAAAGCGGGCGCGCCGGCGAGCCATTTGTTCGGCACCATTCATCTTGCCGACAAGCGCGTCACGACGCTGTCCGACGCCGTGCGCAAGGAATTCGACGCGGCGAGCTCGTTCGCGCTGGAAGTGGCGCTCGATCACGGGAACGTCGCTGTTTTGGCTACGCGCATGATGTACACGGACGGGCGCAATCTCGCGGTTGTCGCAGGCGATCCGCTGTTCCGAAAAATCGTGCCGCTGACCTCCGACCTCGGCTTGCCGCCGGACATGGCGCGCCTCTTCAAGCCATGGGCAATGGTGCTGCTGTTGCAGATGCCGCAGCAGGATCCGGCGGACGTGCTCGACTTCATACTGCAGCGGCTGGCGACCGAACAGGGTAAAGCACTTTTTTCGCTCGAGACCATCGACGAGCAGGTCGCCGCGTTTGAAAAGATGCCTGAGAAGGAGCAGTTGGCGCTGTTGCGCCACGTCGTTGAAACACACCATGAGCTGGAGGCTCAACGCGAGCATCTGCTCGAAGCATATCTGCAGCGCGACCTTGGTCGGCTGTGGCAGATCGGCGAGGCCGAATTGGCGCAGCGCCCGGAATTGCGGCCGTTAAAGCAGCTTTTCGATCAGCGCCTTTTGTACGACCGCAATGTCCGCATGGCTGAGCGCATGCAACCGCTGTTGAAAACCGGTTCGGCGTTTATCGCAGTGGGCGCGCTGCATATATACGGCGAGCGCGGGCTGCTCGCTTTGCTTGCGCGCGACGGCTATCGCATCACCCGCGTTTACTGACGATTGCTGCGCGCGACCTCTTAGCGGCCGCCGTTCCGCAGCAAGGCGTCGAGTTGCTTTTGCGCGTCCGCGACCGCACTTTCAAGTGCCGTGACCCGTTCAACGTAGGATTCACTTAAGCGAGCTTTGCCGCCGACGGTGCCGGTGCGGTCGCCTTCGCGTTCCACGCGGCCTTCCTCGAGCGTAGCCTTGGCCGCTTCCAGAGTCTGGCGAGCCCCGGCAATCTCCGCGGCCGCATTGGGATCGCCGGCTGCACCGGCAGCCGGTTCATTGTTATTTGCCGTTGGCTGGCTCGGGGTCGCGATGTTGAGCGGCGCGAGATTGACCTGTTTCGATTCCTTGGCGCCCGGCGCCGGCTTGTCGCCGTAAACGATTTTGCCGTCAGGCATGACCGAGCGAAACATGGGCTGCGCATAAGCGCAAGCAGAGGCGAGCAGGAAGCTCAGCGTGAGCACGATGTTACGCATTGATTTCAGCGAAGTTTGCATGAGTTCACCTCGTTCGACATGTTGCGGAGCGTTTGCAATTTGGGGGCGATTCGCGATGGTGTCAAGGTAATAGTTTGGCGCGCCCGCGTGATTGCGATGAGGCTAAAATAGCTGCCATGCCGACCCCGTCTTTCGTTCACCTGCGCCTGCACAGCGAGTACTCGGTGAGTGACGGCATCGTGCGTGTCGACGACGCGGTGGCCGCGGCGATCAAGGACGGCATGCCCGCGCTGGCGCTGACCGATCTCGCCAATATGTTCGGCATGGTCAAGTTTTATCAGGAAGCGCGCGGCAAGGGTCTGAAGCCGGTCATAGGCTGCGACATCTGGATCGAAAATGAAATCGATCGTGACAAACCGCACCGGCTGCTTTTGTTATGCCAGTCGCGCATCGGTTACCGCAATTTGAGTGAATTGCTGACGCGCGCCTATCGGACCAATCAATATCGAGGGCGGGCCGAGTTCAAAAAGGAATGGTTTGGCGCGCCGGCCGGCGATGGTTTGATTGCATTGTCAGGCGCTCACCATGGCGACGTCGGTGCCGCGATCATTGCCGGCAATTACAAGCAGGCCGCAGCGGCGGCACGCGCGTGGGCCAAACTATTCCCGCAGCGCTATTACCTTGAACTTCAGCGACCGCAGGCGAGCGCCGCGCCGCACGCGGAAAGGTGCGTCGAGCAATCATTGCAGCTCGCCTCGGAGCTAAAGCTGCCGGTGGTTGCGACGCATCCGGTGCAGTTTCTGCATGCGGACGATTTCCGCGCACATGAAGCGCGCGTCTGCATCGCCGAAGGCTATGTGCTCGCCGACAAGCGGCGTCCGCGGCATTTTGGTCCGGACCTTTATTTCAAAAGCCAGGCCGAGATGGCGGAATTGTTCGCCGATATTCCGCAGGCGCTCGCCAACAGCATTGAAATCGCGAAACGCTGCAATCTTACGCTCGAGCTTGGCGTATCGAAATTGCCGCCATTCCCGACGCCGAACAGCGAGAGCCTCGACGATTATTTGCGCGACCGCGCGCAGCAGGGCCTCGAACTGCGGCTGGGCACCCTGTATCCCGACGTGGCGCAGCGCGCGGAAAAATTGCCCGGTTATCAGCAGCGGCTCGAGTTTGAAATCAAGACGATCCTGCAAATGGGATTCGCCGGTTACTTTTTGATCGTCGCTGACTTCATCAACTGGGCGAAGAACAACGGCGTGCCGGTCGGGCCGGGCCGCGGCTCGGGCGCAGGTTCGCTCGTCGCGTACTCGCTCGGCATCACCGACCTCGATCCATTGCGCTACAACCTCTTGTTCGAGCGCTTCCTGAATCCGGAACGCGTGTCGATGCCCGACTTCGATATCGACTTTTGCCAGGACGGGCGCGACCGCGTGATCGAATATGTGCGCGACAAGTACAGCGCCGACAGCGTCTCGCAAATCGTTACTTTCGGCACCATGGCGGCGAAAGCGGTCGTGCGCGATGTCGGGCGCGTGCTCGATCTCGGCTACAACTTCTGCGATCAACTCGCGAAGCTCGTGCCGTTCCAGCCCGGCCGCCATATCACGCTGCGCCGGCGCACCGACCGCAACGACGACCAGACGATTTACGCGCGCGAGGTCGAGCCGCTCATCAACCAGCGCGAAGCGCAGGAAGAGGAAGTCCGCGAGCTGCTCGAACTCGCCGAGCGTCTCGAGGGACTCACGCGCAACGTCGGCATGCACGCGGGCGGCGTCTTGATAGCGCCCGGCAAGCTCACCGATTTTTGTCCGTTGTATGCGGCCGAAGGCTCGACCAGCGTCGTGTCGCAGTTCGACATGAAGGACGTCGAGGCGGTCGGCCTCGTCAAATTCGACTTCCTCGGCCTGACCACGCTGACCATCCTCGACTGGACGCTGCGCTACATCAAGCGGCTCGACCCGTCATCGACGATTGCGCTGGAATCGATTCCGCTCGACGACGTCGACGCGTACCGCATGTTTGCGACGGCCAAGACGACTGCCGTGTTCCAGTTTGAATCGCGCGGCATGCGCGACATGCTGAAGCAGGCGCGGCCCGATCGTTTCGAGGACATCATCGCGCTGGTCGCGCTGTACCGTCCGGGTCCGATGGACCTGATTCCGGATTTCATCGCGCGCAAACACGGCAAGCCGTTCGACTATCCCGAGCCGCGCGTGGCGACCGTGCTCGCCGAAACGTACGGCATCATGGTGTACCAGGAGCAGGTGATGCAGATGGCGCAGATCATCGGCGGCTACAGCTTGGGCGGCGCCGATCTGCTGCGTCGCGCGATGGGCAAAAAGAAGCCCGAAGAAATGGCGCAGCAGCGCAGTATTTTCCGCGACGGCGCAAGCCAGAACGGCCTGACCGAGCACAAGGCGGACGAGCTTTTCGACTTGATGGAAAAGTTCGCGGGCTACGGCTTCAATAAATCGCACGCCGCGGCGTATGCGCTTGTTGCTTATCAGACCGCGTACTTCAAAGCGCACCACCCGGCCGCTTTCATGGCGGCGAACTTGTCCGCGGCTGCCGACGACACCGACAAGGTCAAGCAGTTCTACGAAGACGCGCGCACGAGCGGGCTCACGGTGCTGCCGCCCGACATCAATCGCGGCGAATACCGCTTTGTACCGGTCGACACTAAAACGATTATTTACGGCCTGGGCTCGATCAAGGGCACGGGTGAATCGGCTATCGCCGCCATCGTCGCCGCGCGCGAGGGCAAGGACGGCAAAGCCGGTGGACCGTTCAAGGATTTGTTCGACCTGTGCGAGCGCGTCGATAAACGCATCGTCAACCGGCGCGTGATTGAAGCGCTGATTCGCGGCGGCGCGTTCGATGCCATCGATGACCATCGCGCGCGTTTGCTGGCATCGGTCGGCATTGCAATCGCTGCGGCCGAGCAGGCGGAGCGCAATGCGCAGCAGGTGAGTTTGTTTGGCGGCGCCGACGCCGAAGAGCACTCGCGGCCCGCATTCGTGGATGCGCCGCGCTGGGACCAGCGCATTTTCCTGCGCGAGGAGAAAACCGCGCTCGGCTTTTACCTTTCAGGTCATCCGTACACGGCCTACCGCGAGGAGATCGGCCGGTTCGTGCGCACATCGCTCGACCGCCTGACGCCGTCCGGAGGCGAATACGGGCAGGGCGCGCAGACCGTGCTGATCGCGGGTGTCGTCGAGTCAATGCGGTTTCAGAAAACCCAGACTTCGCGCATGTTGATCATCAACCTGTCCGATGGCACGGCCACGCAGGAAGTTACCGTTTACGGCGAAATTTTCGAGCAGCACCGGCAGATGATTGTCGAAGACGCCGTGCTCGTCATGGAAGCGAAAGTGCGTAACGTGCGGCGCGGCGGCGGCGACGAGGCGGAGACCGTCGTCATGCGCATTAATGCCGATAAGATTTACGATCTCAACGCGGCGCGCAACCGGTTCGCGCGCGGCGTGCGTCTGACCTGTAACGGGCAATCATCGGCGCAGAAATTGAAGGATTTGCTGGCGCCGTACCGCAACGGCCCGTGCCCGGTGTCGATCGTCTATCACAACCGCGCGGCCGTCTGCGAAATCGAACTTGGCGACGACTGGCGGATCAATGTTAATGAGAATCTGCTGCAGTCCCTGTCTGCCTGGCTCAGCGAGCCAAACGTAACGGTGCTATATAGCTAGGATTGCGGAGTCACGTTCGGAGATCGCGGTTTCCGGCTTCAACACTCAATCCTCGAACCGCAATCGTGAGCGTTACGCGCTCGGCATAGTCGCCTTCATCGAGGGCCGCGCGGCAAACTTTTCAAACCACGCGGCGAGCTTCGGCCGGCCGTTACGCCAGTTGTCGTCGCCGTAACGAAAATCGAGCCATCCCAACGCGCAGGCAACCGTAATGCCGCCGATGGTCGGTTCGCCGTCGAGTGCACCGGCTTCGCGTTCGAGATAATCGAGGCCGCCATGCCATTTCTTTTTCTGGCCGTCGAGCCAACCTGACCACTGGAATTCTTTGGGCCGAAACGCCATCTCATAGCGGCACAGCACGCCTGCGTCGAGGATGCCGTCGCCGGTCGCCTGCAGTTTCAGTGCCGTCCAGCGTGCGGGACCCGCGGCCGGAAAGAGCTTGCGCCCCGCGTGCAGGCTGTCCAGGTATTCGCAAATCACCGGTGAATCGAATAGCGCCGAGCCGTCGTCGAGCAATAACGCGGGAATTTTCTGGAGCGGGTTGGCCTGCCCGAGACTAGCGTTGTCTTGCACCGGTGAAACCGCGGTCGTCGTTTCCTCGATATTCTTGTCCAGGCCCGTTTCGCGCGCAAACACCCGCACTTTGCGCACAAAAGGCGACGCATTGTTAAAAAAAAGCTTCATCGGTTTGTCTCCATCGGTTTGTTGGACAGTGGAAAGTGGTGCGAATTTGCGCGCGACGTCAAGTCTAGCATTGCGCCGCGCCGGTCAAGCGGTCGGCCGGATTTCGAATCGAGTGTAATTATCTTGAGCGGCGGTGACTTCCACTGAGTCAACCCGCGAGTGCCGGGGACCGCATCGCGCCGCGGCGAGCAGCCGCTCGACGGCGTCTTCGGCGCCGTGGATCACCGCTTCGACCGTGCCGTCCACGCGGTTGCGTACCCAGCCGGCGCAGCCAAGCACAAGCGCCGTCTGATGCAAAAACTGGCGATAACCGACGCCCTGCACCCGGCCGCGCACCAGTAAGTGTTGTGTAATCACCCTTCAGGTCTCGATTTAATCGATTGCCGTTCAGAAAACAGTTGCCCGGATGTGACACTGCCGGAGCTTGCTGTAAACTATCCGTTTGGGAACAAATAAATATAACAAGGGATAGCGATTGGGACGAGCAGAAAGAATCCCGGCATGACCTTGCCAGCCAATGAGGGCCGGACCGAGTATCGGCGGGATACATAATGCGTCTTGGCCTCGGCGCAAAATTTACGCTGACCGTGCTGACCATTCTGGCCGGCACCATGGCTGCCAATACGCTTTATTTTCTCAACACCGCCACTGAATTCCACGAAAAGCAACTGGTTGAGCGGGGGCGCGCGCTCGGGCGCCTGATTTCGCTGATCAGCCCTGATGCAATATTGGGTTTCGACTTTTTGCTGCTCAACGACTACACGCGTGAAGTGTCGTCCCAGCGCGATGTCGTCTATGGCGTGATCCTGAGTCCCAAGGGCGACCCCATCAGTTCCTATGTCAACGATTCGGATCCTTTAATCCAGAAGCGTCTTGGACCGGGCAAGCAGAAGGACATATCTACCCTGTTGAAACGCCTCGAAGGCGAATCGGATCTGATCCAGCTCGTGTTTCCGATTTCCCACAACGACGTGGTGCTCGGGCGCTTTCTGGTCGGCATCAGCCGAGAGTCGCTGCAAAGCGAGTTTCGCCGGCAATTGATCATTCAGATGCTGGTGCTGACCACACTCGTGCTTTTTCTGAGTGCCGCGATTCACATCGTGTTCCGGTTTAACGTGCTCTATCCGATTCAGCAGCTGATCGCAGCTTCGCAAAAGCTCGGTCGCGGCCAGTACGCGCCGGTCGAGGTTAAGTCGGCGGATGAACTCGGCCTGCTTGCGCGCGCGTTCAACGCGATGGTCGAAGCGGTGCGGGAAGAACAGGCGAAATTGCACCGCCAGGCCAATTTCGACATTTTGACCGGACTTCCCAACCGGATGATGGCGCTCGACCGCATCGCGCACGAGATCAGCCGCGCGAAGCGCTCGGGTGAGCGTTTCGCGATGTTCTTCATCGATCTCGACAATTTCAAAGACGTAAATGATTCCCTTGGCCATGCCGTCGGCGATGAGTTGCTGGTGGCGACCGGCGCTCGCGTGCTCGCCACCTTGCGCGACGCCGATACGGTCGCGCGCCTTGGCGGCGATGAATTCCTCGTGCTGGCGCCCGATGTCGCCGGTGAAGTGCAGGTCGAAGAAATTGCCGAACGGCTCATCAGGACGATTTCCGAGCCGCAGGACTTGAACGGCCGGAAAGTCGTCGCCCGCTGCAGTGTCGGCATCGCGCTATTCCCCGAGAACGGCGAGACGGTCGAAACGCTGATGGCAAACGCGGATAACGCGATGTACCAGGCCAAGGCGGCCGGCCAGGGGTCTGCGATTTTCTTCACGGAAGAGATGAACACGCGGCTGCGCGAGCGCATGCAGATGGAGCAGGACCTCAATGTCGCGATCGAACTAGGCCAATTGGCGCTTCATTTTCAGCCGATTTTCGACAGCGGGGGCCAGCGGCACCGCGGCGCGGAAGTACTGCTGCGCTGGCGTCACCCCGAGCGCGGCAATATCAGCCCGGTGGACTTCATTCCGCTTGCCGAGTCGACCGGTCAAATCGTCAGCATCGGTGATTGGGTGCTCGAGCAGGCATGCAGTAACTGGTACAAGTGGCACGCCGCCGGGATCGACGCCGGGTTTCTCGCGGTCAATATTTCGCGCATCCAGTTCAGGAAGCGGTTTTCCAAACGGCTTGCGGAACTGATGTCCACGTACGCGATCCCGCCGCATGCGCTGGAACTTGAAATCACCGAAAGCGTGCTGCTCGACGATCACCATCAGGTGGCGGAAGAATTGAGCAGCCTGCGCGCGGTGGGCGTTAATTTGTCGCTCGACGATTTCGGCACCGGCTATTCGTCGTTGAGTTACTTGAAGCGGTTTCAGTTCGATGTACTCAAGATCGATCGCAGCTTTATCACCGGCCTGCCGGACAGCGCCGACGATGTTCTGCTCGTCAAAGCGATATTGGCGATGGCAAAGGGACTTGACCTTAAGGTCGTTGCGGAAGGCGTCGAAACCCGGAGTCAACTTGATTTCGTTACGGCTCACGGCTGCGACTTGACGCAAGGCTATCTGCTGGCCAAGCCCATGGATGAAGAGGCGTATGTGAACTTCATTAAAAATCTGAAACCCGGCGTACAACCGCGGTCACTGGCTGCTGCGCGATGAAAACGAATCCTGTCGTTCGCGTTGCGGCGTGCGCGCTTTGGTCAAGCGGCCGCACCGGTCTATTGCAAACAATACTCCGCGCTTTTTCGCTGGCAGCGACGGTGATGTTTGCCGCCGCCGTCCAGGCAGCGGAGCCGCCCCTGATCATCGGCGTATTTCCGCGGTTGAGCGCGAGCGAAACCACGACGCGTTATTCGGCGCTGGCCGAATATCTAAGCAAGGAACTTGGCCGCGACGTGCAACTCGTCACATCGCGCGACTTTCCGTCGTTCTGGCAGGGCATCGAGAAAAAACATTACGACATCGTTCAGTACAACCAGTTTCACTACATCCGTTCGGCCAAGTCCTACCAGGTCATCGCACACAACAAGGAGTTCGGCAAGAGCACGCTTGCGGGCGTGCTTTACGTGCGCAAAGACAGCGGTATTACTTCACTCAAACAGCTTCGCGGCCGCACGGTGCTGTTCGGCGGCGGCGAGGACGCGATGATCGGTTACATTGCGCCGGTATATATGCTGCTGCAGGCCGGCTTGAAGAAGAGCGAGTTCACATCGACTTTCGCAGTCAATCCGATCAATTCCGTGATCGGCGTATATCGTAAGACCGCCGATGCCGCTGGTTCGGGTGACCGCGTGCTTGAGCAGCCGCTCCTGAAGAACGTCATCAACACCGACGAACTGACGGTGCTCGCTACGTCGGAGGAGCTGCTTCATCTGCCGTGGGCGGTCAAGCGCACGATGCCCGCGAAACTACGCATCGCGATCCAGACGGCGCTGGTTGAACTCGAAAACAACGACGAGGGTAAGAAGGTGCTCAAAGCCGCCTTGTTTACCGGCATCGGCAAAGCCGAGGACAAAGACTACGACCCGCACCGCAAGATGGTACGCGCGGTTGCGGGGCAGTTGTGACGCGGCAAGACGAAACGCCGCAGGCTGTGAAGCCGCCCACGGGCGGCGACGCCGCTCGCGCGCAAGGCTTCGTCGCTTCACTCGTGTCGTGGCGCGATTCTTTGCTTTGCGCCGCGTTGATGGCGGGGTTTGCATTCTGGGCGCATTTCGGTTCCGACTTGCCGGTGTTTCGTTCTCATGTGACGCTTGAAAAGGGTTGGGACGAATTCCGGGCCCGTAACGACGTCAACGACTTCGGCGAAGACGGCTACTTTGTGCGCGCCGCGCAAAACGGCTACAACGTGTTTTTCTTTACCAGCCGGTATGCGGGACGGTTTACACGCAAGACCGGCGCAGAGCCGATCAACGCCTGCGCGAGCTGCCACACCGCTGAAGACATGGCGTACTCGTTCGTGAACTCGGACCGCTTCGACACCGCGCTTGGCCGCAGGCTCTCGTTTGAAGAGCGCGTGATGCGGTGCTTCGCCGGACCGATGAACGGGTTCATTCCGACGCTGTACGATCCAACGGTGCGCGATTTGCGAATTTTTGCGCGCACGATCGCGCATCATCTTCGGCTGAGCGAAGGCGCGCAAAGAGGTAAAAGCTAGACGATGCGAAACCGGTACGCGAGCGTTCTGCAGGTTGCTTTGATCGTGACGGCACTTGGTGGCCTGTATTTCGTGGCGGTGGCCAAGCACGACGAGCGCGATGCGCTTCGCCGGACGTCGATGGAGCTTACGCCGGCGTGCAGGGACAAGCTGCAGGCCTATGGCTTGCAATTTGGCGCTGAATACCGTTCCCCTTATGCACTAAAAAGGACTGGCAGCGCGCAGACGCTGCGCGGATATAGTCAGGAGGACGTGCGTTCCATCGAGCGCGGCTGTAATATTTTCGACGACCTGCAGGGATATGCGGCGAAGAGCGGTGCGCGCGAGCGCTGGTATGCGAATCGCTACGTCAGGGGCTCGCAAACTACCTGCGTGCACTGCCACCAGCGCGTGGGCGACAAGCAGGACGCGGCGGGCAACCGGTTGGTCGGTTCGAACGGCCTCGGCGCATCGTGGGTGATGGCAGACATGTACGATCGCTTCACGGGCATGCTGCTGCCGCATGAATTTCGCCAGATGCAGTGCTACATCAACTCGTCGAACGGCTTCAAGCCGAATTCAGTCGATGACGTGGTTCGCGACGTCACCGCCTACAGCCGATTTCTCGCGGCGGCGCTCGATCTGAAAATCGGCAATCGCTATCCGGAACAAGGCATGGATGAAATCCCCGCGTCGGCCACTCTGAGGCGCGGCGACGATTATGTGCGCGGCGCGCACGTCTATCGGCAAAAATGCGCGGCATGTCATGGTCCGCAGGGCTTTGGCACCGTCGTCGACGGCCGGGTGGTTTATCCCGCGCTGGCCGGACCCAACGCTTTCAGTCTCGACTCGCGCATGAATTTTCAGAAGGTCAATACCGTGATGTCCGGCTTTATCTGCCGCAACATGCCGCTCGGGCAGGAAGGCACGCTCGAAAACCAGCAGTGCCGCGACATCGCCTATTACCTGAGCACGCTGCCGCGGCCCGCCGGCGACCTGCAAGGCCCGCTCGCGGCTGCGTGGCAGCAACTCATGATGACGGTCATGCCGCCGCTGACCAAATACGCAGAGACCATCGGACACCACGACGCAACCCGAGCGGCCAATTAGACGATGAACAGTGTCGTCACCAGCCTTTGGCCGCGATTTGTTTTCATGCTGCGCAGCAATCTGCTCGTCGGCCTGACGCTCGCCGTGGTAACGCTGCCCCAGGCAATTGCATTCTCGACGACACTCGCCGGCCTGCCGCCTCACTTCGGCATTTACGCTGCCATCTGGGGTGTGCTGTTCACCGCTTTGCTGAATCCATCCCGCGTTTTCAGCGGCGGCCCGAATACGACGATGTCGGCGGCGATCGGCGTCACGTTGCTGCCAGTCGCGCCGCCGTTCGGCTCCGACTACATCGGTGTCGCACTCACGTTGATCCTGCTCGCAGGCCTGATTCAGATGCTGTTCCTGCTTATCCGCCCGCTCGGCCGGATGCTCGATCTCATCAACGAGCCGATCATCAACGGCCTGATTTGCGGCATCGGGCTGTTCCTTATATTCAAGTCGCTGACGGGCTTCGCCGGTTTGCCGACCAATACAGAGGTCGAATGGCCGCTATGGATCGCGTGGCAGTCTTTCATGGCAGTCCTCGAGATCGGCAATCTTTATGCAATTCAGATCGGACTCATCACGCTGATCACGAGCGTCGTGGTGCGCCAGTTCGGGATTTTGCGCAACTGGGGCATCCTGATCGGCGTGGCCGCCGGGACTGCGTACTCGGAATACCTGAATGCCACGATCGGCCTGCCGAACACGATGATCGAACAGATCGCCAATCTGTCGTCCGTCGGCTTCGTCTATCCGTCACTGCCGCTGTTCACGCAGGAGACGATGTCGGACATCATTTCGATCCTGCCCGGCGCGGTGACGCTGGCGCTGCTTGGTCTGTTTCAGACCGTTGCGGCCATGCGGCGAATGAACCGCAAGATTGGCGCTTACACGGATAGCCGCAAGGGAATTTTCGCCGATGCGGTGTCGAACTGCGTGCTGCCATTTCTGTCGTCGCTGCCGACCTGCGCTTCTTTCAACCGTATGTGGCTCGTGTATCGCCTCGGCGGTGATGGCCGTATCAGTTCGGCGATTTCCGCGCTGATTCTGCTTGGCATGGTGCTGTTTTCGGCCGGCCTGATTGCAATCATTCCCATGCCAGCGATGGCGGCCGTCATCATGCTGCTCGGCGCGAATATGATCAATTGGGAAGACATCAGGCCTCATCTCAACGACCGCCGGGAGACCATCGTCTTCATGGCGTCGTTTCTGTCGGTGCTGTTCCTCGATCTGTTCGGTGCGGTTATCGTCGGCTCCGTGCTCGCCATCGCATACTCAAAATGGGAACAGGCGCACCCGAGTTTCAGCGTTCGCGGCAACGTGCTCAAGATTCGCGGCAATATTTATTACGGCTCGCTGCCGGTCATCGAGTCCGTCTATCACCGCGTGATCGAGCGCGAGGGCAGCGTGATACTCGACTTCTCGGATTGCTATTACATCGACAACGAGGGCATACGCTGGCTCGCCGCAGCCAAAGCCGGCCATAAAGCGGCTTTCGCCGATCGCCGGAAATCGGATCGCCGCGCCGGCAGGCGCGACAGCGGAAATGACAAACGGAGTGCTCCGAAACGCGACAGGCCCGATCGCCGGCGCCGCTCGGAATTTTGACCGGCACGAACCGGCGCAAATAGTACTCAGCCAGCCTGCAAAATGTTTCGCGCGCGCGCAATTGCCGCTGCGCGGTCGGCAAGCAGTCCGTCCTGACTTAACATTTCACTCAAACCCGATTGCCGGATTAACGTCGCCGGTTGCTGGCTGGCGCCGCACACGAGCAGCGTAACGCCGCGCGAGGACAGCACCAGGTGCGCCATTTCCAGCGCGTGCGTTGCAGTCGAATCGATGTACAGCGCATGGTCGAGATCCAGAATGAGCACGCGTAATCCACGCTCGTGGTCGCGCGTAAGCACTTCGAGCGTATCGGCCGCGCCGAAAAAGAGCACGCCGCGCGCAGCGTACACGGCAACGCCGTCTGGATGCTCCTCTGACTGGGGTGCGCGCGCGACGACAGTAATCTGCGCCATCCGCCGGATCAACAGCAGCGATGCCCACAGAATGCCGACCTGCACGGCAATCGTGAGATCGAACACCACCGTCAGGATAAAGGTCGACAACAGGGTTCCCGTGCGGCCGTGCGAGTAGCGGGGCATTGCGATGAACGCCCGCCATTCGCCCATCTGCACGGCGACCATGATGAGAATCGCCGACATGCATGCGAGCGGCAGGTGCCGGGCGAGCGGCGCCGCCGCCAGAATTATTGCGAGAAGCGTCATAGCATGCACAATGCCCGCTACAGGCGTGCGCCCGCCGTTGCGAATATTAGTGCTGGTGCGCGCGATCGCGCCGGTCGCCGGGATGCCGCCGAAGAAGGGCACGACGATGTTGGCGATGCCCTGCGCGATTAATTCCTGGTTTGCGTCGTGCTTGTCCTTGATCATGCCGTCGGCGACGACCGCGCACAGCAGCGATTCGATCGCGCCCAGCAGCGCGATCGTAATTGCCGGCACGATCAGATTGCGCAATTGATCGAGACTCACCTCCGGCGCGCTGAATTGCGGCAGCGTTTGCGGAATGCCGCCGAACCGGCTGCCGATGGTTTCGATCTGCAGATGGAATACTGCGGTTGCAATGCCGCCGAGCACCAAAACGACGACGGCGCCGGGCAAGCGTTTTCCCCAGTTCGCAGGCCACGCTGCAAGCAGCAGCAACGAAGCGGACGCGACCGCAAGCGTCGTCCAGTTCACTGTATGCAGCACCGCGCTGAGCGCGCGCAGTTGCGAAAAAAATTCGGCGGGCAGAGGCCCTGTTTCGAGACCGAGAAAATCCTTGATCTGCGACAGGAAGATCAGCACCGCGATACCGTTGGTGAAACCTATGATGACCGGCAGTGGAATGAATTTGATCATCACGCCGAGGCGCAACATGCCCATGGCAAGCAGTATGCAGCCCGCCATCAGTGTGCAGATCAGCAGGTTGGCGAGCCCGTACTGGGCGACGATTCCATAGATGATGACAACATACGCGCCGGTCGGTCCGCCGATCTGCACGCGCGAGCCGCCGAGCGCCGAGATGATGAAGCCGGCGATGATAGCCGTGAAAATACCTGCTTCGGGCCGGACGCCGCTCGCAATCGCAAACGCCATCGCGAGCGGCAGCGCGACGATGCCGACCGTAATGCCGGCGAGCCCGTCGGCGACGAAGGTATCGCGGTTATAGCCCTTCAGGCATTCGAGTAGTTTGGGACGAAAGCGGAAATGATGCGACAAGGTGATCATCGGCCGCAATCATGCGGGGAGGTTGCCGAGCGCGCGTTAATTTGGATCAAACTGCCGAGCCACGCGTAGGGCACCCGGACCCGCTTCATGCAACGCGGTACTGGGCGATCATTTTCTGGTCGAGCACGATGCCGAGGCCAGGTTCGTCGGCGATCGTCGCAATGCCGTTCTCGATCGGCGGACGATTGAGCCACATTTTCTGCCACACCGGATCGCGATCGGGATCGGCGAAGCATTCGAGATAAGTGCCGTGTGGCACTGCGCTTAAGAGATGCTGTGCGACCTGCGCTTCCTCGTGATGCGCCATGCGCACGCTCGCGGTATAGCAAAGCGATGCGGCGCGCTTCCACTCGGTGATGCCGCCGCCTTCCGATACGTCGAAGTTGACGAAATCGACCGCGCCGCCGTCGACCAGCCGGCGTACGCCCTGGCTCGTTATTTCGCATTGGCCGGCGTTGACCGGAATACGTGTTGACTGCCGAACGCGCGCCATCAGCGCGACGTCATCGTGCCAGTGGCACGGTTCTTCGAACCACGTGATATTGAGCGGCTCGATCAGGCGCGAGAAACGAATTGCGTCGTGCACGTTCCAGCCGCGGTTGGCGTCGACGACGATGATGAAGTCGTCGCCGGCCGCCTTGCGCGCGGCTTGCACGCGCTTGAAGTCTTCTTCGGGCGCGAGGCCGCCGACCTTAAACTTGCAGCCCGCCATGCCCGCATTACGATAGCTTTCGATTTCGCGCCCGTAATCGGCGAGCGTCTTGCCATCGACGTAATAACCGCCGATCGAAATGATCGGCAGTTGATTGCGATATCCGCCGAGCAACTGGCGAATGCTCTTGCCGAGCGCCTTGCCATGCAAATCCCACACCGCGCAGTCGATGCAGGAAATCGCCTCCAGCAGGTTCTTGCGGTCGCCGTACGCGTGCGACAGCGCGAACATTTTTTCCCACAGCCGCTCGATCGCAAATATGTCTTCACCGATCGCGAGCGGGGCGAGCATTTCGTCGATGATGCGCACGATTTCGGCGCCGTGCGCGCGGTTGTCGCCGTTGTAGACTTCGCTCACCAGACCGCCGGCATGAATGCGCGTGACGATCGTGCAGCGCTTTTTCACGTCATAGGTGCTGCCGCCGAAATTTTTATTCAGCGGAATCGAAATCGCGATTGCTTCGATCTTGTCTATGCGCATTGCGTCATTTCACTTTCATGCCGGGTTGCGCGCCCGCGTCGGGCGACAGCAGGAAAATGCCGGGACTCTCGCCGGACGCCGCCAGGATCATGCCTTCGGACACGCCGAATTTCATTTTGCGCGGCGCAAGATTGGCGACGACGACGGTCAGCTTGCCGACCAGTGATGCAGGGTCGTATGCGGATTTGATGCCGGCGAACACCTGGCGAGTGCCGAGCGCGCCGACGTCGAGCGTGATTTTGAGCAATTTGTCGGCGCCTTCGACGTGTTCCGCGTTCGAAATTTTGGCAATGCGCAGGTCGATCTTCGTGAAGTCGTCGATCTTGATGACTCCATCGTCCGCGACCGCGGGGGAGGGTTGGGGTGCGGGCGCTGTGGTCACTTTGGTGGTTTCCTTTTCGATGTCGAGCAGCGCGTCGAGCTGCTTTTCTTCGACGCGGGTCATGAGGTGTTTGTAATCGTTAATACGATGTCCGTCGGCAAGCAATGCACCTGCATCGCTCCACTGCAGTGGGGCGATATTCAAAAAGTTTTCAACGCTCGTCGCCAGCTGCGGCAGCACGGGCTTCAGGTAAAGCGTCAACAACCGGAACGCATTGATTGCCTGCGAGCAAATCGAGTGCAGGTTTTCCGCCTGCGCCGGGTCCTTGGCGATCTCCCACGGCTTGGCGTCGTTGACGAACTGGTTGACCTGATCCGCGAGCGACATGATCGTGCGCAGCACGAGACCCAGTTCACGCGCTTCGTAAGCGTCACGAATTTGATCGGCGCTCTGTTGCAGATTCGCGACACATGGCGCGCTCGTTCCGCTGGTCAGCTTGCCGTCGAATCGCTTTAAAAAGCCCGCGCACCGGCTCGCAATATTGATGTATTTGCCGACGAGGTCGCTATTGACCCGCGCCATGAAATCATCAGGATTGAAGTCGATATCCTCGACGCTCGCGTTCAACTTGGCCGCGATGTAATAACGCAGCCACTCCGGATTCATGCCGACGTCGAGATAGCGCAATGGGCTGATGCCGGTGCCGCGGCTTTTCGACATCTTCTCGCCGGATACGGTAATGAAGCCGTGCACGTTGATCTGGTCGGGCACCTTGTACGGCTTGCCGGCGAAATGCAGCATCGCCGGCCAGAACAGCGTGTGGAAATAAATGATGTCTTTGCCGATGAAGTGGATCTGCTCGGCCGACGGATCGCTTAGAAATTCCTCGAACTTGTACAGGCGTTCATAGCCGCGGGCTTTCGCATTTTTCTTGTACTTATCGCTTTCGAGATAATTCTTGAAGCTCGCGAGGTACTCGACCGGCGCATCAAGCCAGACGTAGAAATATTTTCCGGGCGCATCCGGTATCGCGATGCCGAAGTAGGGCGCGTCGCGCGAGATGTCCCAGTCGCCCAAAGCTGCTTTTTGTCCATCCTGGCCTTCGCCTTCCAGCCATTCGCGCGCCTTGTTGGCAACTTGCGGCTGCAGCCGGCCGGGTTTATCGAGCCAGTCTTTCAGGTACTGAGTGCATTTTTCGTCTGACAGCCTGAAGAAATAGTGATCGGACGTCTTCATCACCGGCGTTGCGCCCGACAACGTCGAATAGGGATTCTTCAGGTCCGTTGGCGCGTACACCGAGC
>JAQGMI010000031.1 GCA_028292435.1 Betaproteobacteria bacterium | reverse complement strand
CGCAAGTTAGATGGCCGCCTTCAGGCATGACCTGGTGGCAGATGCCGTCGCCGACGTCGTAAAGCACCGCGCCATGCTTGTCGGCGAATGCGCGCATATCGCGATGCACGTTGGCCGCTTCGATATTCGGCGGCGGCGAATAATGGTCGAGCACGATGGCCGTTTTTGCGGCGAAAGGCAGCGCGAATTTATCGTTGCCAGCACCGATTTTCTCGATCATTCGGAGCGCGTTCGATGCGCGCGCATCGTGCAGCATCGCGAAATCGACATTCGCCACGACGACATCGCCCGCGCTCACCGGAGCGCCACCGGCGTGCGCCGCGAGTATTTTCTCGGCGATCGTGTAACCCATTTGTCCTCCGGGTATTGCTTGCTGGTCGCTCCGCCTGACTTCCGGCGAGCGTGAGAAGCGCGAATTTTAGCAGGGAATTAAAGCGTCATCCGGGCATCACGGCTGCTTGACACCGGCCATGCGTTTGATCGCATCGACGAACAAATCGCCGTCGGTGCCAAGCACAATGACCTGCACGCCGCGCTTGGCGACGCGACGGCCGTACTCGACCTCGAGATTATTGCCGATCAGCGTCATGGCGTATTTGCCGTGACGGCGGGCGGTCGCGACAACTGTATCGAGGGCCTCGCTCATCTTCGGATCGTCAAACGTCGCGCCGGGCACGCCGAGCGAAATCGACAGGTCGGTCGGTCCTACAAAAAATACGTCGAGCCCCGGCATCGCCGCGAGAGCCTCGAAATCCGCGATGCTGTCGCTCTCTTCCAGCAGCGGAATCGCCATCACTTCACGATTCGCGCGCTCGGCGTAAGCATCCCAGCCGCCGCGGACGTAACCGGCCGCTCGCGTGATCTGGCATGCACCGCGCTCGCCGGCGGGCGCAAATTTCATTGCGTTAAGCAATGCCGCGCAATTTTCGCGATTCGCATGCGGCAGCACGATGCCGGCGGCGCCGAGATTCAACAGTTTCTTGATCAGCGGCGCGTCGACGTCGGGCACGCGCACGAACGGTGTGATGCCGGCGGCGTCCGCCGTGCGAATTAAATGAGCGGCGCGATCGAGGTCGAGCGCGCTGTGCTCCATGTCGATGATGACGAAATCGAGCCCGGTTGCGGCCATCATCTCAACGACCATTGGACTGCCGGTGAACAGCAACATGCCGGTGACGGTTTTACCGTCGCTTAAAAGCTTGCGAATCCGATTCTCGATAAACATGGGCTACCAGTTAATTTTGAATGTTCACATTGTTGCATATTGCGGCACTTACAACTTCCGCACTATGCCCGCAGAGATATTTTCTTCGCGCCGGCGCGTCACCATAATCGACGCAGGCATGAAAGTAATAGCAATCATTTTCTACGCGGAGAAATCATGAATTCACCTCAGATTACCCGATCAGTCACGCGGAGCCGGCGTTCGTGCGACGAATGTGCTGCACGCAGAGAGTATCTGTGGCGCGCCCTGCGCAAGGCGGGAACTGCCGTCGCCAACCTCATCCGATTCGGAGCGCGCAGTCAGAGCAGTTCAAGCTAGCTGCATTAGCCCCACAGCGCCCCGGAACCGCAAGGCGCTTGCCGCGCGTTGCCCGTTGGCATAGATTGCTCGGCAAATGAAACATTGCCGCACGCTGTGAGGAGAATCCGATCTTGAAAGCACGCGCTGTTTTATCCATCGCGTTGTTGGCCCTGCAGGTTGCGACCGCGGCTGCATTCGCGCAGGCCGGCCGCTATCCCACCAAGGTCGTCCGCTGGGTCGTGCCGTTTGCCGCGGGCGGCGGCACCGACGTCGTGGCGCGTCCGATCGCGCTCGCCATGGGCGAAGCCATGGGCCAGCCGGTTGCATACGACAACCGCGGCGGCGGCAACGGCTTGATCGCCGGCGAGATCGTCGCGCGGGCAGCACCCGACGGCTATACGCTGCTGGTCGGCAGTCCCGCCATCATGACTGCCAACCAGCACCTTTATGCCAAGATGCCGTTCGATCCGCTGCGTGACTTTGTCGCCATCGCAAAATTTGCGAACGTGCCCAATCTGCTGATCGCGAATCCGTCCCTGCCGTCGCGCACGCTGCCGGAATTGATCGACTACGCAAAATCCAATCCGGGCAAAGTGAACTGGGCCTCGTCCGGCATCGGCTCGGGCGGACATCTCGCGATTGAACTGGTGCAGATCAAAACCGGAATCAAGGTTTTACACATCGTCTACAAAGGCGCGGGGCCTGCGCTGATCGCCGTCATCGGCGGCGACGCGCAACTTATGTTCGGTGGACCCGGCGTCTTCATGCCGCATCTAAAGGCGGGCCGCGTGCGCGCGCTCGCGATCGGCAGCCTGCAACGCATTCCAATCCTGCCGGAAGTGCCGACGCTGAACGAATCCGGCCTGGCAGGCATGCAAACCGGTTCCTGGTACGGCCTCGTCGCGCCGGCGGGCACGCCCCCGGCAATCATCAAGACCATACACGCGACAACGGTGAAAATATTGAACATGTCGGATATCGCAGCACGCCTCACCGCCGACGGCGCCATCGTCTCCGGCAACTCACCCGAGCAGTTCGCGCAAGAAATTCGCGACGAAGCCGCGATGTGGGGACGCGTAATCAAGCAGGCGGGCATCAAGCTCGATTAATACTGCGGCAATCCCGCGCTTCGATCGCGGGAGAAACGGTGGCGATGCGATTCGGATTGTGCTATTAACGCCCATCCACTCCCGCACTTCACGAGAATCCCATGTCAGAACCCCAATCACTCACCGCCTACGTCGCGGAATTCATCACGCGCACGCGCACCAAAGATATTCCCGCCGACGTCATGCATCTCGGCAAGCGTTCGATCCTCGACGGCATTGGCCTGGCACTCGCCGGGAGCGTCGCCGAATCGGGCCATATCGTGCGCAAGCATCTGAAGTCGCTCGGCTGCCAATCGCAACGCGGCGGTTGCACGCTCATCGGCTCGAACATGAAAATGCCAGCGCGCTTCGCGGCGTTCGCCAACGGCGTCGCAATCCATGCTGACGACTACGACGATACTCAGCTCGCGGTGGCCAAAGACCGCGTTTATGGATTGCTCACGCATCCGACCGCGCCGGCGCTGCCGCCTGTGCTCGCGATCGGCGAACGCGACGGGCGCTCGGGGCGCGACGTGTTGACTGCGTATCAGATCGCGGTCGAAGTCGAAACGAAATTGTCGGAAGCGATGAACCCCCGCCATTACCAGGACGGTTTTCACAGCACGGCAACGGTCGGCACGATCGCTGCGGGCGCCGGCGCCGCGCAGTTGCTCGGCTTCAACGTCGAGCAAACGCGCCGCACGCTGAGCATCGCCGCCAGTCAGGCCGCGGGGCTTCGCGAAAATTTCGGTACCATGATGAAACCGTTTCACGCCGGTCGCGCATGCGAAAGCGGCGTCGTCGCTGCCGAATTCGCAGAACTTGGATTTACGGCGACGCCGATCATTCTCGAAGCGGGCCGCGGCTTCTTCAAAGCGGCGGGCGGCGGCTACGATGCGGCCTCAATCGAAGGCAAGCTGGGCAAGCCGTGGTCGTTCGCGTTCCCGGGTGTTTCGATTAAACCGCATCCGAGCGGCTCCCTCACGCACCCCGGCATGGGACTCATGCTCGATCTCATCACTCAGAATGACATCAAGCCGGCAGATGTCAAAAAAGCGTCTGTCGGTGTCAATCGACAGAACGTCAATGCACTCATTCATAACCGGCCGACCAACGAGTTGCAGGCGAAATTCAGCATGCAGTTCTGCATGGCGATTTTGCTGCTGCGGCGCAAAGCGGGTCTTGCGGAATTCACCGACGACGTGGTCAACCGGTCTGACGTCAAAGCGATGATCGAGAAAATCGAATACCGCGTGCATCCAGTCGCGGAAGCCGCCGGCTACGAAAAGATGACGACGATCATCGATATCGAACTGCACGACGGCCGCACCATTAACGGCCGCGCCGACTTCGGCAAAGGCAGTCCGACAAACCCGATGACCGACGACGAGCTGGCGAATAAATTTCATGAATGCGCCGCATGGGGCAAGCTGCCTCGCGCAAGCGCCGAAAAAATCGTCGACCTCGTGTTCAGTCTCGAGAAAGTTAAGAACATTCGCGAACTGACGAAACTTCTACAAACCACCGCGCGCGCGCCGAAGAAAACGCGTCGCGTCGCCGCCAGGAAATAGCCATGACAAATCTTCCCCGTATCGGCCTGATGCTCGGCGACATGACCGGCATCGGCCCTGAAATCAGCGCCAGGATTCTCGCCGCCGGCACATTTAAACCGCTCGCCCGCATCGTCGTGATTGGCGACGCCCGCGTACTCGCGCTCGGCATCAAGGATGCGCAGGTCGATCTCAAATGGAAAACGTATCCGGATGTCGATGCAATCGACTGGTCGTGCGACGAAGTTCCGCTGATCGATCTGCACAATGTCGATCCGGCGACGATCAAGCGCGGTGAACTCTCGCCTGAATCGGGCAAGCTTACCGGCGATACGCTGAAGTACATGATCGATCTCGCGCTTGCCGGCAAGCTCGACGGCATCAGCTTTGCGCCGCTCAACAAGGGCGCGCTGCACAAAGGCGGCTGGAAGTATCACGACGAGCACCAGATGTTCGCCGCTTTGACGCAGCATGCCGGCTTTTTCGGCGAGATGAACGTCATCAAGGAATTCTCGACATTTCGCGTGACGTCGCATGTCGCGTTACGCGAAGCGATCAACATGATCTCGCCCGAACGCATCACGTCTGCCATCAAACTCGCCAATGCGACCTTGCGCGCGACCGGTTATCCAGCGCCGCGCATCGCCGTCGCCGCTTTAAATCCGCATGGCGGTGAAAACGGTTTATTCGGCGATGAAGAGATCCGCATCATCCGGCCGACGGTCGACATAGCGCGAGCCAGCGGCATTAACTGCGTCGGCCCGGTGTCGTCCGACGTAATTTTCCTGAAAGCGCTGAAAGGCGAATACGACGGCGTCGTAATGATGTATCACGACCAGGGACAGATCGCGACCAAGCTATTGGGATTTAACAAGGGCGTGACCGTAACCGCAGGTCTAAAAACCGTATTCACAACACCGGCGCACGGCACTGCGTTCGATATCGTCGGTCAGGGCAAGGCAGATACCGGCGCGCTTGAACAGGCGCTTCGCATCGCAACGAAAATGGCGGCGGCGAAACTCGCCGCCGCCTGATAACAGCGTTATTCGCGCGCGCAGGCGTGCGGGTAACCGCTCCAATCGACGCGCGCGTTCATTAAACTAACGCCGCAATCGCATCACCCATCTGGCTCGTCGTCGCTTTTCCGCCGAGATCGCCCGTCAGCGATTTGCGCTCGCGTATGACTTTGTCGATCGCCTTGTCCATGAGCTTCGCTGCTTCTATTGCTTTCGGCTCGCCGTGCTTGCGGCCGAGCCATTCCATCAGCATTTGACCGGACACGATCATCGCGTAGGGGTTTGCGATATTTTTACCGGCGATGTCGGGCGCGGAGCCGTGGGTTGCCTGCGCCATTGCACGGTCGGGTCCCGCCGACAAGCCCGCGGCAAGTCCAAGTCCGCCGGTCAGCCCTGCCGCTGCGTCCGACAGGATATCGCCGAAGGTGTTGGTCGTGACGACCACGTCGAAATCCTGCGGCCGCATGACAAGCTTGGTCGCAAAAGTGTCGACCAGCACTTCGTTGTAGGCGACATCGGGGAATTCTTTGGCAACTTTGCGGCACTCTTCCGCGAACATGCCGCAGCCGAGTTTGAACACGGTATTTTTATGCACTGCGGTCACCAGTTTGCGCGGACGCGTACGCGCGAGCTCGAATGAAGCAATCGCGACTTTGCGCGAAGCCTGCCGCGTAATCACGCGAACCGAGATTGTCATATCGGGCGACGGGCGGAATTCGCCCGAGCCTTCGAATACGTTGCGATCGGGCGGAAAACCTTCGTTGTTCTCGCGCACGATGATGAGATCCACGTCGGGATACAGCGCAGGAACGCCAGGCAGCGATTTCGAGGGACGAATGTTCGCGAACAAATCGTAATTCTTGCGCAGGATCGGATGCGGATTGATGGCGTTCGGATTGTCCTTCGGATACGCCTGATGACCGATCGGTCCCAGCACCCAGCCGTCCAGGCTAAACAGCTTGTCGAGCGTGCCCGGCGGCAGCGTAAAGCCGAGCTTGTCGAGCGCCGTCTTGCCGATTGGCATCGGGAACCATTCAATTGCGAGCCCCGTCTTAGCTGCTGCTGCCTTCATCACCTTGATCGTTTCAGGCACGACTTCCAGTCCGATGTCATCGCCCTCGAGAATTCCAATCTTTAATGCACGCTCCATACCAGACACTCCATATCAATTAGCTTCAGCACCGGCGGCGCTGCAAACACGAACGGTATAATAGTCGAAACCAATAACCACCGAGGAACGAGACATGAAATTTTCCGCCGTCAAAGGCAGCATCATCGCGCTGTCGCTCACCATGGCCGGCGCGGCAAACGCGGCGGCTTATCCCGAGAAGCCCATTCGCATGCTGGTCGGTTTCGCTGCGGGCGGCGGCACCGACACGACTGCGCGCACAATCGGCATGCCGCTGTCAGAGGCGCTCGGCCAACAGGTCATCGTCGACAACCGCCCGGGGGCGGCCGGCAATATTGCCGCCGACCTCACGGCGCATGCTGTGCCCGACGGCTACACGATCTTGATGGGGACGATTGCCGCGCTGGCGATCAACCCCAGCCTGTATGCAAAACTGCCGTTCGATCCGTTGAAGGACTTCGAGCCAATTTCACTTGCCGTGTCTTCGATGAACGTGCTCGTGGTTCATCCATCCGTTGCAGTGAAAAACGTGCGCGAACTGATCGCGCTGGCGAAGGCGCAGCCGAACAAGCTGTCATACGGCTCGTCGGGCATCGGCGGAGCCGGTCACCTCGCCGGCGTGCTCTTCGATCAGCTTGCCGGCACCCAGATGACTCACGTGCCATACAAAGGCGGCGCACCCGCGATGATCGCGCTGGTGAGCGGCGAAGTGAACCTCGTGTTTTCGACCGCCGAAACCGCGGTGCCGCAGGTCAAGTCAGGCAAGATACGTGCGCTCGGGGTCACCACGGCCAAACGCAGCGCGCTGCTGCCGGATTTGCCGACGATTGCGGAAAGCGGATTGCCCGGCTACGAAGCGAACAACTGGTATGGACTGCTTGCACCGGCGAAAACGCCGCATGCGATCATCGAGCGCTTGAACCGCGAGATTGTCAAAGTCCTCAACACGCCTTCCGTCAAGGACCAACTGTTCCGCTCGGGGCTCGACGCTTCGCCGAGCACGCCCAAAGAATTCGGCGCATACATCAGATCGGAAATGGCCAAATGGGCAAAGGTCGTCAAAGCCTCCGGCGCGAAAGCAGAATGATGCGAACCGTTCTGGCATGTGCGTTGAGTGCGCTCGCTGCCGTTTGCCTGACCGTGGCCGCGGCAGATTTTCCGACGAAGCCCGTGCGCATGATCGTCGGGTTTCCGCCCGGCGGCGCAACCGACCTCGTGGCGCGAATGATCCAGCCGCGAATGTCAGCAGCGCTTGGCCAGCAGGTCATCATCGACAATCGTCCGGGTGCCAACGGCATTATCGCCGGCGAACTGACGGCGCGCGGCGACCCGGACGGTCACACCATATTGATGGGCCACATCGGCATGCTGATCATCAGTCCGGCGATTCAGAAAGTGCCATACGACCCGTTCAAAGACTTCGCCCCAATCGGTCTGACGGTTTCGCTGCAGAACATCATCATCACGCATCCGACGATGCCGGCGAAATCGCTAAAGGAATTGATTGCACTCGCCAAGTCCAAAGCGGGCGGCGTCAACTACGCAACTTCGGGCATCGGCAGCCCCGGCCACCTGGCCGCCGTGCTGCTCGAATCCATGGCCGACATGAAGCTTACGCACATCCCCTATAAGGGCGGCGGGCCTGCGATTACCGATCTGCTTGCGGGTCACGTGCCCGTTTTCTTTGCGGTCATATCCACCGGCGTGCCGCATGTGCAGTCGGGCAAGGCGCGGGCGCTGGCGGTAACCGGCAGCAAACGCGCCGCTGCCGTGACGGATGTACCGACGGTGGCCGAAGCCGGCGTGCCGGGCTACGAAGCGACCAACTGGTATGGTCTGCTGGCGCCGCCAAAAACGCCGAAGCCGATTATCGATCGTTTGAACCGGGAGATGACGGCGGCATTACGGGTACCCGATGTCGCGGAAGGCCTGCGCTCGCGCGGTATCGATGCGACGCCCGACTCGCCGGCCGAATTCGCGGCGTTCATTCGCGGTGAGGATCGCAAATGGACCCCGATAATCAAGCAGGCCGGCATCAAGCCGGAGTGAGACGGCTATTCGACCGGCAGGTCCTCGCGCGCGGACCATTCGTGCCATGACCCGATGAAATTGCGCGCGCCGCTGATGCCCGCAGACTTCAGCGCATAGTACGTATTGGCCGAGCGCGCGCCGCGATGGCAGTAAACAGCGATTTCATTGTGCGGGTTGACGCCGTTCGCCTCGAGTAGCGCAATAATTTCCTGCTGCGGGCGAATACGGCCGTTGTTCAGAAATTTTTTCCATTCGATGTGAATAGCACGCGGAATATGCCCGCGGCGCTTGCAGCACGGCGTATTGTCTTTGCCGGCCCATTCCAGATCGTCGCGCACATCGATGATTGACAGGCTCGGCGAATTCGATCGCCGCGCGAGTTCATCCATCGGAATGTTGCAGCCGGACGCAATTGACAACGGAATCTTCGTCGGCCGCACCGTGTTCAGCTCAGTGTCGACGAGTACGGGGCCGCCCTCCGCGACCCACTGCGTCAGGCCGCCATGCAGCATGCGGGCCTTGCGATGGCCGATAAATTCGAGCATCCATAATTCGCGCGCGGCGCGCATACCGGTGTTCTCGTCATAGACAATGACCGGACGCTCGAGGCGCACGCCGACCGAGCTATAGCGATCGGCCATCGATTGCGCGAATTTGCGCATGTTTTCAAGCGAGCTGTCGTCGACGAGCGAATCGTAGGTCGACAATGGCATCGCCCCTGGGATATGTCCCTTTTTAAATTCGCCGGCTTTGCGCGCGTCAATCAACACGGCGCCGGTTGCCATCGCCGCGTCCAGTTCGGAAGGTTCGATCAGTATGTCTCTGGCGTCCATTGCAAAGCCCCTGATGTCCGTTTTTAAATCGACCCGCCTCGGGCGCCGCCATTCGATATGCGGCGACTTGCATTCTACGTCGGGCCGGAAAATTCCGCGACGGTCATGCGGATGATTGTAAATGGACGCGATGCGCCGGTCAGCCCTCGCCCGGCCAACCGGGCGAGGGCCCGTGGCCGGTACGACCGGCATGTTACACTCGCGCGACATTCCGGAGCACCCATCAACAGGAGATTGCATTGAGGATTCTCGTTCTACCGGGCGACGGTATCGGCCCTGAAATCAGCGCGGCGACGCTCACCGTACTCAAGCGCGCCGACTCGCTCTACAAGCTGGGCCTTGAATGGCAGCACGACGAAAT
>JAQGMI010000006.1 GCA_028292435.1 Betaproteobacteria bacterium | reverse complement strand
AAAAGTGTTACCTATGTGTTTGAACTCCTTTGTTACCTATGAGTGTGAACCATACAGTCGCCTTCTCTTGGGTTACTTTCTCTTGGCGACTCAAGAGAAAGTGACCAGCACCGGGTCTGCCACCCGGAAGATTGAAACCGCACTCGGGAAATCCCAAAAAAAACCACTATGGTTTTTTCTTCAGCACCGCGCCCCATCTCTCAATCTCAGCTTGCAGGAACTTCGCGAACTCCTCCGGCGTGCTCGATTTCGCAATCAACCCCATGTCGCCGAACCGCTTTGTTAAATCCTGACTCCCAAGCGCCGCAACAATTTCCTTATTGAGTTTTTGCACGACTGCGCGCGGCGTGCCGGCGGGCGCGAACACGCCGCCCCAGCTCGAGAAATCGTAACCCGCGACACCGGCTTCGATCGCCGTCGGCACATCGGGGAATGCCGGATTGCGCTGCGACGTGGTGACGGCAAGCCCGCGCAGGAAACCCGCCTTGATGTGCGGACCGGCGGCGGCGAGCGGATCGATCATGAACGAAATGCGGTTCGCGATGAGGTCGGGATGCGCGGCGGAACTGCCTTTGTATGAAATCTCCGCCATCGTGCCGAGTCCGCCGGCGACTTGCGAGAAGAGCAGCGTCGCGAGCTGCTGCGGGCTGCCGACGCCGGTGGTGCCGTAGTTGACCTTGCCCTGATTGTCCTTGATGAATTTCAAAAGCTCGGGCACCGATTTCACCGGCGATTGCGAACTCACGACGATCACGTACGGCGTGAGATGCGTGAGCGAGATCGGGGTAAAGTCCTTGACGACATCGAACGGCAAATCGTTCATCAGGATCGGATTCGTCGCCATGTTCGCCGCCGCTTCAAGCAGCGTGTAGCCGTCAGGCTCCGCTTTGGCGACCATCGCCGCGCCGACGGTGTTCGAGGCGCCAGGCCGGTTGTCGACGATCACTTGCTTGCCGAAGGCGGTGGAAAGTTTTTCCGCCAGCAGCCGCGCCACCAGATCGCTCGGGCCGCCGGTGGTCACGGGCACGATGAAGCGGATGCTTTTGGTTGGATAGTCGCTCCTCTGGCCGTGAGCGGTTAACGGCGCAATGATGATTGCAAGCAATGCGGCTGCGATGAACGTGGAACGCATCGGATCCTCCTTTGTAACTATTTGTTTTCAGCGAGGGAAGAATAGCGGGCGCAGTTTGGCACGGCAATGGGGAATGAAACCATCGCAATGACATCGGCCGCGGGGCTCTGATGCATAATGTAAGTTCAATCGGCAGGAAAAAAAATGGATCGTCGTAAACTCATCGCACTGCTTGGAGCAGGTGCGCTCGTTGCGCGGTTCGATGCCTTTGCGCAACCGCAAGGCAAAGTCCGGCGCATCGGATATTTGAGCGCGCCCACGCGCGCTTCGGTCGAACGCGCGCATGACGAATTTATGCGTGTGTTGAGGGATCGCGGCTGGGTCGTCGGCAAAAATCTCGTCGTCGAATATCGCTGGGCGGACGGCCAGGTCGAGCGCCTGCCCGGTCTTGCAGCCGAACTCGTCCGCCAGAAAGTCGAATTGATTGTGGCGCCGGCAGGTTCGGCCGCGCTGGCTGCCAGAGACGCGACGAAAACCATACCTGTTGTCATGATATTTCCGAGCGATCCGGTTGCGACGGGGCTCGTCGCGAGTCTCAGGCGGCCCGGCGGAAACGTCACAGGCACGAGCTTCGCTCCCGGTAGCGAGATCTTTGGCAAGCAGTTGCAAATCCTGAAGGAAGCGCTGCCGCAGACAACGCGCGTCGCGTTTATGAGCAATCCAACCGAATTCGGCTCAACATTGCAGATGAAAGAAGTCGAGGCGGCCGCCCGCGCGCTCAACATGCAGTTGCTGCGGGTAGACGCGCGCGGCCCCGGGGATTTAGCAAAGGCGTTTGCGGCAATCGCGAAAGAGCGTGCCGAAGCGCTGGTCGTTTCCCGCGATTCGACGTTTCTGGCGCATCGGGAAAAAGTCGCAGAGTACGCACTGAAGGCACGGTTGCCTACGATGTTCAGCTTCAGAGAGAATGTCGAGGCGGGCGGACTGATGGGATATTCAGTGAACATGACGGATTTCATCAGCCATGCGGCCGGCTATGTGGACAAGATTTTGCGCGGCGCGAAGCCCGAGGATCTGCCGGTGGAACTGCCGACGCAGTTCGAGTTCGTGATCAACGTGAAGACCGCCCGCACGTTGGGAATCAAGTTTCCAAATTCGATATTGTTGCGAGCAGATAAAACGATCGAGTAATGCGGGCAGCAGCGCGCCTGCAACTCTATGTGCGTGCGTGCACAGAGCCCGCTCTGACATTCGCATAAAGTAGGCTTCGTCCCCGCCCGCCACGCCTGCCATGAGCGAATCCAAAAGCCGTTCGATCAGGGCCTCGTTTTAATTCTCCACGTGGCAGATGGGGGCTGGTTACTGTTCCTGGCCGGTCTATACAGATCGCCAAAAAACCTGTGACACCGCGGTACTTGCAAATTCAAACCCGCATTGTCAGACCAAGAAACCTATGACAGCCGGGTGAAGGCCCGCGGTATTTGCATGCAAGTTTCTCCTACGCCCACTCGTGGCGTGCGCCTATATACGATTCGGGTGTCCCTTACTACGATTAGGCATATTTTCCGGTGTCACCGGATGCCCGACTGTCGTTGGAGGATAAGCCGTGGTAACTCAGCCGCCGATTGCAGCAATCGAAATCGCCGCCTCGCCGGAAAAGCCTCCGCATGCGGCCTCTCAACGGACACGCATTCTTGCGACCCTGATTGCGCTGGCGGGAGGCATGGCAATCGGCGTCGAGCTGGCGCACTCGGCGACAATGTTGCAGCCCGATCTGGCCATCGAAAAGATCGGACAAATACCGGAAGGACCGCCGGCTCAAATGGTGTTCGGCCCTGACGGCAGGCTGTACGTTTCCCTTGCGAATTTCAATGCCGACGCCGCCAGTGCGGTGAGCTTTGCATACAATCCAATCGCCGCGCTTTCGAACGAACGCGTTGCAGCCACGACAGGCGGCGCGCTCGGCATCGCGTTCGGGCCGGTCAGTACCGGTGTGGCCGGTGATCCCGGCGTCGCGACGACGACTGCGATGTATCTCACCGACACTGCCCGCAACGGCGTTTCCAATCTTCGCGTCCTGACCCCCGATTCGGCCGGATTCTACGGCGGCGCCGGGAGTGTCAACACGCCCATCGTCACTAATATCGCGGCCGGCTACCACCAGGCAAATCAGCTGGTCGTGACTGGCAACAGTGATGGCAGTTCATCGCTGTACGTGGGTATCGGCGTACGCACCCCTGATGGCGTTTCAGGTTATCCCAACGCCGGCAACGGCCGGGACACCGCTTACGGCGGCACGATTTCAACGATAAGGGACTTGAGACAGGTTAATGGAGCCGTGGCGGACTCTGCGGGCTTTGGCATGACGGGCAACGCATCCACGAACAATCAGCCTGATTTTTCGAACAGCGGCCCTTACACTTCGACGGCGCAAAACAAACTCGTCGTGCAGTCGTCGGGCACGCGCAACCCGTTTGGGATCGGCCTCGATGCGACGGGAAACATCTGGTTTACCAACAACTTCAACCGCTCGCAATCCAACGGCACGTTCGACGGGACGATCGACCCCGCGACCAAGGTGCTCAAGGGCTTCACCATCGGCGATCCGGCGCCCGGTCCCAATCTTCGTAACAACGTCTACGACCAGTTCTTCAGGGCAATCGTCAAAGGCGACTACGGCTACAACAATATCAACTGGCGCGACGATGCTGCACACACCAACACCGAGGTTAAAACGCGCGCCGCCGTGGACGCCGGCTTCTTCAGTCCCGCGAAACTTGTTCGGTCGACGACGTTCGACAATCTATCGAGGCCGCCGGGCGGGTTCGCGCTGTACGATCAATCGGACATCAACCATATCCTCGGCTTGGGCCCGAGCAGCTCGTCAGACGGCTTCGCCTTTTATACCGCGGACGCCTTTCCGGCCGAGTACCGCGGCAAAGCGTTCATCGCACGGTGGTCGCCGTCCGTGATGGACGCAGAAGGTAACTTGATCGATTACGCGGACATCATCGCAGTGGACCCGGTGACCGGCATCGCCCGGCGCATTGCGCTCGGCTTCGCTAATCCGATCGACGTGCTGGAAGACGGTTTCGGCAACCTGTTGGTCGCCGACTATGGCGACGGCACCATCTGGCGCATTTCTGCATTTGCAGTGCCGGAGCCAGGCGTCTATGCGCTTTTGCCAGCGGGCGGCCTGTTCCTGATGATCGTCGCGCGCCGCCGCCGCAGCAGCGCTCGATAGCGGCGGTTTCAGACTGCGTTTTTGCCGCGACGACGCGTCGGCGTTCCCTTAGAATCCCTTTATGAGCGAACGCGGGAAGGGATCGATCAAGGCCTACGCCAACGAGGCGTTCATCAACAGCAAGGACGGCCGCACGCTGCGTATCCTCGCGGAATACCTCGAGCCGAAAAGCCGCTTCGAACGCGAGAAGGTCGACGACACGATCGTGTTCATGGGCTCGGCACGGATTCACTCGCGCGAGCAGGCCGAGGACGACTTGAAGAAAGCCAGGCAAAGCGGCATCGATCTCGAACCAGCGCAAACGGCGTTGGACATGTCTGTGTACTACGAAGCGGCGCGCGAGCTTGCGTTTCGCCTGACGAATTGGTCAAAGGAAATCGACCACCATGAACGGCGCTTCGTCGTATGTACCGGCGGCGGCCCCGGCATCATGGAAGCGGCCAATCGCGGCGCGGCCGAAGCCGGCGGTCCGAACGTCGGGCTCACGATTTCGATTCCGATCGAAGAGTTCGACAACAAGTATGTGACGCCAGCGCTGGCGTTCCATTTCCATTACTTCTTCATGCGCAAGTTCTGGTTCGCCTATCTCGCGAAAGCGGTGATCGTATTCCCCGGCGGATTCGGCACCCTCGACGAGCTATTCGAACTGCTCACACTCGTGCAGACGCGCAAGATGCGCAAGCACATGCCGATCGTTGTGTTCGGCGCCGAGTACTGGCGCAAGGTCATCGACTTCGACGCGCTCGTGCGCCACGGCACGATCAACGCCGCCGATTTGAAATTGATGCGGTTTACCGATTCGATCGACGAGGCGTACGATTACATCGTGAAGGAACTCGCCGAACATGCGTTAGGAAAGCCGGGACCGACGCTTTAGTTTTTTTGTTATGGGTTTGCTTCTCAAGCTTCCGGGTGGCAGACCCGGAAGCTTGAACGAATCACGACGAACCCGTCGCCTTTGCATCCGGCGTGATTCCCGGAAGAGCCTCGTCCGCGACCAGCCGATCCACTTTCCACAATGCTGGAAACCAGTAAATCCACAAAACACAAACGAGCAGCGTGCCCACGCCGCCGATGACAACGGAGGCGACGCTGCCGAGCCAGGCCGCGACGACGCCGGACTCGAACTGTCCGAGTTGATTCGACGTGCCGGTAAAAATCGAGTGCACCGAACCGACCCGGCCGCGCATGCCGTCGGGGGTCTGCAACTGGACCAGCGACTGGCGAATCACCATGCTGACCATGTCCGACGCGCCGAGAACGACGAGCGCGGCAAAGGACAGCTCGAACGAACGCGAAAATCCGAACACGACCGTTGCAAGCCCGAAGACGGCAATGGATGCAAACAGCGTGCGGCCGACGCCACGCTCGAGCCGCATGCGTATGAGCAGCAGCGAGACCAGCACGGCGCCGATCGCGGGCGCGGCGCGCAGCAGGCCCAAACCGCCCGGACCCACTTCGAGAATGTCGCGCGCATAAACAGGCAACAGTGCGGTCGCACCGCCGAGCAGCACCGCGAACAAGTCGAGCGACATCGCGCCCAGGATGACGGGGCGCCGCCGGATAAATGAAATGCCGCCGAACAACGAAACCATGGTCATCGGTTCGCGCGCGGGCGCTTCGCCTTGCAGGCGAATGCGCGCCAACAGCACGCCTGCGGCGAGAAAGCACACGGCGCCCGCGGCGTACGCGGCGACGGGGCCGAGCAAATAAATGAGCCCGCCGAGCGCCGGCCCGGCGATGATCGCCGCTTTCTTGGCGCCGGCAGTCCACGCGATGCACTGCGCCAGCTCATTGCGGGCGACGAGCGTCGGCATCAATGCGCGCAACGCCGGTTGTTGAAAGGCATGCGACACGCCAAAGACAAACGTGCACGCATAGAGCATCGGAATCGAAATCGCGCCGGCAAAGCTTTCAGCAGCGATGGCAGCGACGGCAACGAACTTGATGATCTGGCATAACGCAGTGATGCGCCGCCGATCGAAATTGTCGGCAACGTGGCCGGCGGGCAGCGCGAGCAGAAACTGGGGCAGGAACTGCGCGAGCCCGATTAGGCCCAGACTCAATGCGCTGTCGGTGAGATCGTAAATTTGCCAGCCGACGGCGACCAGAAAGATTTCCTGGCCGAGGGCGAGCAGCGTTTCGGCGACCCAATAGCCGGTGAACGCGGCATTGCCCGGCAGCGCAATGCGCATCAGGTTACGTGGAGTCCGTAACCTAGTGCAACGCACACGTGTTTCACTAGGTTACGGACTCCTGGCCATATCTTCGAGCGTGATTCTGCGAATCTCCTCGCGCCTGCGCAGCCACCAGCCGTAACCTCTCGGCAGCAGGTCAAGATAGTTTGGTACGCCAAGCTCTTTGGCCGCATGCACGGGCCAGTGCGGGTTCCACAGCAGCTCGCGCGCGAGCGCGATCAAATCGGCCTGACCGTTTTGCAGGATGTTTTCGGCCTGCCGCGCTTCAGTGATGAGGCCAACGGCGATGGCGAGCAAGCCGGTTTCGCGCCGCACACGCTCGGCGTATTCAACGTGATACCCGGGACGGCGCGGCACGATGCTCGCCGACATCGCGCCGTTGATGCCGCCGGACGACGTGGTGATCACCTCGACGCCGCGTTGTTGCGCCGCGCGCGCGAGCGCGACGGTATCGTCCATGCTCCATTGGCTGTTGTCCCCGTCGACCGCGGAAACCCGCATGAACACCGGCCGGTCCTGCGGCCATGCACCGCGCACCGCCTCGACGATTTCGAGAATCAGGCGCATACGGCCTTCGAGATCGCCGCCATAAGCGTCGGTGCGAAGATTGGAGAGCGGCGACAGGAATTGATGGAGCAGATAGCCGTGCGCGCAATGTACTTCGACGATGTCGTAGCCCGCTTCGGCGGTGCGCAGCGCCGCGACGCGCCAATCTTCGACGTGCGCGCGGATTTCGTTACGATCGAGCGCGTGCGGCGGCGCGGCCGTTTCGTTTAGCGCCAATTCGGATGCCGAGACGGTCTGCCACGGCGGACTGCCGCGCGCCGCGTCTTCGGCGGTCAACTGGCGATAACCTTCCCATGGCGTGCAGCCCGAGCCTTTGCGGCCGGCATGACCCAGCTGCATCGCGGGAATCGCGCCGGCTTCGCGAATGAAATCGTTGATGCGGCGGTAGACGGGAATATGCTCGTCGCGATAGATGCCCGCGCAGTGATGCGTTTTGCGGCCGCGTTCGTCGACCGAGGTTTCCTCGCAGAACACGATGCCCGCGCCGCCGAGCGCGAACTGGCCGAGATGCACGAGATGGTAGTCGGTCGGCGCGCCCGTCGGATCGGATGCGTACTGGCACATCGGCGAGACGACGACGCGATTGCGCGCCGTGATGCCGCGCATGGTCAACGGCTTGAAGAGCAGCGGCGCAGGCGGCGCGCTCGCGGATTCGTTTTTCATTGGATGCCCAGCAGCTTCGCGAGGCTGCCGCCCAGGACAAGCGCCTCTTCGTCGGGTTTCAGGCGCGCGGCCTTAACGGTCGCGAGCATCGAGCCCGGATCGCCGGTCGGATAGTCGGAGCCGTAAATGACGCGCTCGGCGCCGATCTTATTAACAGCCAGTTTGATGTAGCCGGGCTGGCTCACCATCGCGGTCTCGAGATAAATATTCGGCGTCGTCATCGCAACGTTGATCGCGCCATCGACGTAGTAGCGCCAGCCCATGTGGTCCATGATGATCGGCACCGTGGGAAATTTTTTGGCGAGATCGGCGATTTGCCACGGCAGGCAGTAGTGCGAACCTGAATGAATCGACACCGGCAGCTTGAGACGCTCGGCGCATTGCATGACGCGAATCGGCGTTTCGGTGTCGATGTCGTAGCCGTGGCGCAAAGGCACGAGCTTCAGGCCTTTCATGTCCCATTCGCCGACCGCGCGCTCGAGCTCGGCGACGCCGCCATCGGGCTCCCACGGATTGATGACCGCAAAACCCGCGAGCCGCGGATGACCGCGCAGCGCCTTGCCGACCGACGCATTGTCCGGCTTCTGCGTGATCGGCGGCATCACGAGCGTCATGTCGAAGTTATGCTCGTCGAGCACGCTTTCGAGTTCCTCGGGGCCGATCGGGTGATCGAGCCACGCGTATAAATCACCGGTAAATTTGCCGATGTGCATTTCGCAATCGATGCGTTTCATCTTCACTCCGGTTTCACCAGGCCCTGCTTGAACAGCGGCGCCCATTTGGCGTATTCGTTTTTCATGATGGTCGAGAGCTGCTCGGGCGTGGTGCCCATCGCTTCCAAACCCTGCGACGCTAGATATTCTTTTGTCTTCGGCGCGAGCACTATCTTGACGAGTTCGCCGTGCAGCCTGGTCTGGATGGGTTTCGGCAAGCCGCGCGGCGTCACCATCGCCCACCATTGATCGGCGTCGTATCCGGGCACGCCGCTCTCCGCGAGCGTCGGCACGTCGGGCAGCGCGGCATTGCGCTTGCCGGCAGTGATCGCGAGCGCTTTCAGGCGGTTCGATTTCAGATGCGGCATGCACTGCAGCACGCTCTGCATCAGCAGCGGCACGCGGCCCGCGAGCTGGTCGGTCAGCGCCGGCGCCGATCCGTTGAACGGCACGTGCGTCAGCTTGATGCCGACTTTACTATCCATGAGTTCCTGAAACAAATGCGGAATCGAACCGTTGCCGGCCGACGCGTAATTGATCGAGCCGGGCTTCGCTTTGGCGAGCGCGATCAGCTCCTGCACGGAGTTCACGGGCAGCGACGGATGAACGGTCAGCACATAAGGTGTGGTCGCCAGTGCGGTCACCGGCGTGAAGTCGTTGATCGCATCGAACTGCAGGTCTTTGTACGAGAGCGCGTTGATCACGTGCGACGAAAGAATGATCATCACGGTGTAGCCGTCAGGTGTGGCGCGGGATACGAGGTTTGCGGCGACCACGCCGTTGGCGCCGGAACGATTGTCGACAATGATTTGCTGGCCGAACGCGCGGGTCATCTCGTTGCCGATGATTCGCGCGAACACATCGGTGCCGCCGCCGGGCGCAAAGCCGACGATGAGGCGCACCGGCTTATTCGGATAATCCTGCGCGAACAGCGCGGGCGATGCGGCGATCAGTGCAAGCGTCGAACAGCGTAAGACCGTGCGAGTGAATTTCATCCGGTTTTTGAGGAAAGGAAACGTGGAGAAGCGGCAAGGGAGGCCGTAGTTTAGCAAGCGTTGCACGTCGGGTCGAACGCGGGCGACTGACCGGAAGGGCGATTTGCGCAATCTGCGATGGGAATGGGAGAATGAAAGCAACCAGCGCTCAGGTTGCAGGGCGCAAACCTTCAAGGATTATTCCGTGAAAGAAAATCTCAGCGTCATCAGCCCCGAAGGCCGCCCGCTCGGCACGACCACAAACATCAGCCGCCACCTCGACACGCTCGACGGTAAAACCATCGGCGAGGTGTACAACAACCACTTCAAAGGCGAGCTGATGTTTCAGACCTATCGCCGGTTGTTCAGGGAAAAATACAAGAACATCAAAATCATTCCATACGATGAATTTCCGATTGTCTATGTCGGCGGCGATCCGGAAACGCAGAAACGCATTGCCAAAGAAATCGCAGCGATCGCGAAAGAGAAAGGCGTCGATGCGATCATCACCGGCAACGGTGGTTGAGGGACCTGCACTCCGTCCTCGGTGAGGCCGGCGGTAGAAGCAGAAAAGGCGGGCATCCCGAGCGTCGTCATCACGACCACGGGATTCACGACAATCGCGAAAGCAGTGGCGAAGGCCGAAGGGATGGCCGATTTACGCATCGGCGAATATCCGGGCGCGGTCGGCGTGCACCCGGAAGAAGTCGTGGTCAAGAACGTGGAGACGGTTCTGTTCGATCGCATCGTCGATCACCTGACCAAGCCGCGCGATGGCGGCAGCGGCACGGTGGCGAAGACCTCACGCGGCGCGGATGAAATCATTTACGAAGGCACGTTCGAAGACGTCAACGAGTATTTCCGCAACCAGGGCTGGACCGATGAGCTGCCGATCATTCCGCCGACGCTCGAGCGCGTGCAGGAATTTCTAAAGTACACGGACCGCAAGCCGAATGAGCGCATCGCGGTGTTGGCGCAGGCGAATCTCGAAGCGACGCCGACCAACATTGCGGCGAACGCCATCATGGCAGGCTGCGGTCCCGAATCGATGCCGCTCTTGATCGCGCTGGTCGAAGCGATTGCCGACAACGACTACAACCTCGCGAACATCGGCACGACGTGGGGTGTGTTCCCTTATCTGCTCGTCAACGGGCCGGCGGTGAAAAAGATGGGCATCGAGAGCGGCGCTCATCTGATTTCAAAGGGCAACAATCCGTCGATCGGGCGCGCGCTCGGCATGATCGTCAGGAACATTGCCGGTTACAAGCCGGGCCGCAATTACATGGGCACGTTCGGCTATCCGCAATGTTTTACGCTCGCCGAAAACGATACCGACAATCCATGGCAGCCGTTTCACGTCGAGCATGGTTTCACGCGCGAGGACAGCACGGTGACGGCCTGCGCGAGCGTGACCTGGGGCTGGGCGCCGGCGATTTACGGCACACCCGACCAGACGGCCGCGCAGACCGCGCTTGATTTCCTGAGTCTCGAATTGACGAAGAAGCCCTGCCTCGCGCGGCTTGCCGAGCGCGGCCCCAGAGGCTTTCGCAACATGGTGAGCATTTTGATTGCGCCGCCGGTCGCGAAGTCGCTCGCCGACGCGGGTTACACCAAGCAGAAAATCCGCGAATACATCTATGAGCACGCGCGCGTCACCTTCCGCGAACTCGAGTTCGTGCTCAAGTACGGGCACTCCGAAGCGTTCACCATCAAGGACGCCGTTGATCGCGGCATTTATCCGCCCGAGTATCTCGTCGGTCCGGACGATTTCGTGCGCATCCTGCCGAGCCCCGACATGATCCACATCATGGTTTGCGGCGATCCGCATCGCAATCGCGTGATGGTGCTGTGGGGCGGCTACGTCAATCCGGTCACCAAGAAGATGACGTTCCCGGCAAAGCAGAATTGAGCATTTTTAGCCGGGCAGAGAAGCGGCGGCTATACTAGCCATCCTATGTTGCGATTCATCCTGATTTTCACTGCGGTGCTCGCGGCCGGCTGCAACAAGCTGCCGGAAACCGCGACGTCCACGCCGACCGTCGCCGTCGCAGACAAATCCGAAGTCAGCGCCGAGCAGATCAAGAAAGACGTTGTCGGCAAAGTGCTGGCAATTTCAGATGTCGCCGGCAAAGGCCCGGCGGACGAATGGACATTCGAAGCATCTGAAGACAAGCAGGTCGAAATCATCGAGAGCACCCGCACCGGCAACCAGCTCACCATCGAAGTCCATATGACGACGCGCAACAATCCGAAGCCCGAAGAGTACAGCGTGCAGGTGTCGGGGCGATTGCGGTTGAAGTACGACCTCAAAGGCGGCAAGTGGTCGCTGACGGAAATTCAGAATGTGAATTTCCAGTATTCGATTGGGGTAGCGACTTAGCGAGAACGAGGGCAGGCCTCGTTTTTTAGGAAGACGTTTCAATCTCCGGGTCTGCCACCTGGAAGATTGAGACTAGCACCGGGGCTACCCCCCCGGGATGAAGACGACAGCGTCGACGCTTATTTCTTATTCGCTGGCTGCGCCTGTGGCTTCCCCTGCTTCACCAACTCTGCCCGCAAATCGCGCAGCTTCGCTTTTATCTTCACAGCATTTTCATTCCCCGTGCGAATCAACGTCTTCTGTCCGGCGGAAAGCGCTTCGAGATTCGGATCCGCGTAGAGATAAAAAACCTTCGGCCGCACGAGCTTGATCGGTCCCTTGACGTCGGGCGTTGCGAGCAGATGGTCGATCGCCGCGATCAGGCGGTCGTTGAAATAGCTCTTCGGATACCCAAGCTCTTCATATGCGCGCTGGAACAGCGGATAAAAATGAATGTACACGCCGACCGATTTTTCCGTATCGACCGCGTTCATCAGCCGGATAAAGGGCGCATAGCGCGCGGCGTTATGCGGGGCGATCTCGAGATTGTCGCCCTTGCCGGTGACGGCGAACGTGCCAGGCGCGGGCTTAGTCGCAATGATCCGCTGCGCAATTTTCTGGCGCGGAATATTGTCGACGGTGGCGGCGACGCGGCGCACGAATTCGTTCGGCTGAAAAAGATTGACGAGCGATGTGTCGCGCACCAGATCGTTGAGCGCGGCTCTCAGCGTTGCGTCGCTTTTATCGAGTGCGGGCAGCGGCTTCTCCTGCGCAGGAGGTTCAATCGGATAATGCACTTCGTTTTCGGCGGCAGCCTGCGACGGCGTTTCCGTTTCCGGCGACTTCGTTTCGGGCGACGGTTCGGCGGGCCGCTCGGCGACCGGCGGGAGATGCAAATCGGGCGCCGGCGCGACCGCGACATATACGGCGCGCCCGATGACCGCGACTACTCCAATCGCAACCAGCCACCAAAACACTTTGGGCATTCGCTTCCTCTTCGATAAACCGGCGCGGTAAAAATTACCGCGCGGGCGAGCGTAGTTGTTCGTTCCTACGGGATTGAAATATGACTTGAGGGTCGGGGTGAAGTTCAAGGAGGGGGTTTTGTCCCGGTGACCGCGTTCAATCGTCCGGGGGGTAGCCCCGGAAAAAGAAAACTGCCAAGTTCAGTCAAACTTCAGGCCTGCTGCTGTCACCACCTTTTTCCACTTCGCGATTTCGCTTTGCATTAACGAAGTGAGTTCCGCCGGCGTGCCGGTCTTTACGAATAGTCCCTGGCTGGCGAGGCGATCGCGAACGTCGGGTTGATTCATGCCGCGCCCGGTGTCGGCATTGAGCTTGGCGATCACATCGCTCGACGTGCCTGCCGGCGCGACGAGACCGAACCACGAATCCACCGCGAAGCCCGGCACGCCGGATTCACCGACGGTCGGATATTCCGGCAGCGTGGGCAGGCGATTCTCGGCGGTTACCGCGATGCCGCGCAAACGTCCGGCCTGCACTTGCGGCAGCACGGCGACGACGTTCGAGAAGATAAGAGAGATTTGGCCACCGATGAGATCGGAGATTGCCGGCGCTTCGCCTTTGTACGGCACGTAGAGCATCTGCACGCCCGCCATCTGCTTGAAGAGTTCTCCCGCCATATGCGGCGGCGTGCCGGTGCCGCCGGCGCCGAAGCTCAACTGGCCCGGCTTCGCGCGCGCGAGCTTGATCATGTCGGTGACGGAGCGGATCGGCAGCGAGGGATGCAGCGCGAGCAGCAGCGGTGACGTCGCGAGCAAACTCACCGGCGCGTAGTCGCGCAGCGGATCGTACGAGAGCTTCGTCATCAGGCTCGGCAAAATCGAATGTGAAGTCGTCGCCGCGATCAGCAGCGTGTAGCCGTCGGGTGCCGAACGTGCGACAAATTCCGAACCGATCGTGGCGCTCGCGCCCGGACGGTTGTCGACGAAGTACGACTGGCCCGTCGCCTCGGAAAGTTTTTGCGCGATGAGCCGGCCCGCGATGTCGGTCGCGCCGCCGGCGGCGAAGCCGACAACGATGCGCACAGGTTTGGTTGGATAACTCTGCGCTGCGCCCTCGATTGAAAGCGCGAGCAACAGTGCCATCAGCAAAAAATTTTTGAATTGCATGAGAGACTCCCCCGGGCATCAATAATTAAGCGTGCCGATGCAGTGATGCTACTCCCGCGGGGTGCCCGCTGTGGAATAATAGGCCCTTCAGGAGGAAGAATCATGAATGCCCCAATCAAAAAAAATCTCGAACCCCGAAATCCGTCGCGTCGCGGCGTCGATCTTCTGCACGATCCGCTGCTGAACAAAGGCAGCGCGTTTACGGCAGAGGAGCGCGAAGCGCTGGGTCTGCGCGGTTTATTTCCGCCGCATATCTCGACGCAGGAGGAGCAGGTCGCGCGTTTCATGCGCTCGCTGCAGCGACTGCCCGACTCGCTTGAGAAATATATCGCGCTGAATGCGCTGCACGATCGCAACGAGGCGCTGTTTTTCCGTGTAATCGTCGATCACATCGACGAGATGCAGCCCATCATCTATACGCCAGGCGTCGGCCTCGCGTGCCAGAAGTTCGGCATGATTTTCCAGCGCCCGCGCGGTATTTTCATCACACCGAACGATCGCGGGCACATCGCTTCGATGCTGCGTAACTGGCCGCATCGCGCCGGCCTCATCGTCGTCACCGACGGCGAGCGCATCCTGGGCCTGGGCGATCTGGGCGCCAACGGCATGGGCATCCCGGTCGGCAAGCTTGCGCTTTACTCGGCGTGCGCCGGCGTGCATCCGGCGCAGTGCCTGCCGGTAATGATAGATACGGGCACCGACAACGGCGAGCTGCTCGTCGATCCGTTTTACATGGGCCTGCGTCAGCGCCGCCTGCGCGGACAGGCCTACGACGACCTGGTGGAAGAATTTATGGTTGCCGCCGAAGAAGTGTTTCCCGGCGTTGTGATCCAGTTCGAAGACTTCGCCAATCAGAACGCCTTCCGCCTGCTCGAAAAATATCGCGGCCGCGCCTGCGTCTTCAACGACGATATCCAGGGCACCGCGGCCGTCGCGCTGGCCGGCATGTTTTCCGCGCTGCGCATCACCGGTCAGAGCATCGCCGAGCAAAGAGTGCTGTTTCTCGGCGCGGGCGAAGCGGCGACCGGCATCGCCGATCTCGTCACCACCGCGATGATGGCGCAGGGGCTGGACCAAAAGGCTGCGCGCAACCGTAACTGGCTCGTCGACAGCAGAGGGCTGGTGGTCAAGGCGCGCAAAGATCTCGCGCATCACAAGCTCGCCTATGCGCACGAGCACAAAGAGGTCGTTGGATTGCTCGATGCGATCCGCGCGCTGAAGCCGACCGCGATCATCGGCGTGTCGGCGGTAGGCGGCACGTTCACGAAAGAAGTGCTGGAAGAGATGGCGAAACTGAACGAGCGGCCGATCGTGTTTGCATTGTCGAACCCGACTTCGCAAGCCGAGTGCACGGCGGAAGAGGCTTACCGCTACACCGCCGGGCGCGCGTTGTTCGCGTGCGGCAGCCCGTTCGATCCGGTGACGCTGAACGGCAAGACCTTCGTGCCGCGGCAGGGCAACAACTCGTATATTTTCCCCGGCATCGGGCTCGGCGCAATCATGAGTCGCTCGCGCACCATCACCGACGAGATGTTCATGGGCTCCGCGCACACGCTGGCGAGCCTGACCACCGAATCCGATCTCGCGCAGGGCAGCCTGTATCCGTCGTTAAGCCGCGTGCGCGAAGTGTCGGCGCATATCGCGGCCGGATTGGCGAAGACCGCGCACAAGCACGGCCTCGCCCAGGAAAAACTGCCGGAAGATTTGCTCGCGCAGGCGCATGCGTCGATGTACGACCCGCGGTATTAGCTTTTTCCGGGTGGCAGACCCGGGGCTGGTTTCAATCGCCCCGTGGCAGACGGGGGGGCTGGTCTCAATCTTTCCGGGTGGCAGACCCGGCGCTGGTTACCTTCTTTTGCACGGCCAAAAGAAGCTAACGGAAGAAAAGGCCGCCCCAGCGAGACGCGCTTCGCGTTCCCTGTGCTGCTCGTCGGAAAAAGCGGCTGTGGAACTCGCTCTCGATGTTTGAGAAAACACATTGAAGGTGCGAGAGCTCAGACAGTCCTCGCCGACGGCCCTTTTTCCGCCTGCGACTGCTCGGCGTCTCACGAGGGGATTAATCGGCGAGCACCATCGAGACGCGCGATGAAGTGTGAGGATTGAGTGTTTTGGGCTAAAACTTACCCACTTAAGAATCTCTCGGTCGTTCTCATTACGACTCCATCCGCAAACTACCCCTTCTGAGACGCCGAGCAGTCGCAGACGTGAAAAGGGACGTCGGCGAGAAACTGTTTGAGCTCGCAACCCTTACGTGTCTTCTCATTCTGCGAGCGAGTTTTTTGAGCCGCTTTTCACGTCGAGCAGCACAGGGAACGCGCAGCGCGTCTCGCTGGGGTCGCCTTCTCTTGGGTTACTTTCTCTTGGCGACTCAAGAGAAAGTGACCAGCCCCGGGTCTGCCACCCGGAGATTTAAACCGGGGTATCCCCGGAGATCTAAAATCAGCACCCCGTCTGCCACGGGGAAGCTTGAGACCCACTCAACCACCCAAAGGCCCGCCCACTGCATCGTAGGCATATTCCTCGCCAGGCTCGTTGCCTTTCAGACTGTCTGCGTTGGGTTCGCCGAGATAACGCTCGCCGCGCCGCGCTGCCTGTTCGGTCGCGGCGCGAACGCGCGAGGCACGGGTCTTTTGATACAGCGCGAACGCGCGCTCAGGATTGGATTCGGATGCGAGGCAGCGCGTGAGTATCATCGCATCCTCCAGCGCGTTGGCCGCACCCTGACCCAGGAATGGCAGCATCGGATGCGCCGCGTCGCCCAATAAAACGACCCGGCCCGCCGACCATTGTTCGAGCCACGGGCGGCCGAATAATCCCCATTTGAAAACCTGTCCGAGTACGGGCTTCGAAATGATCGTGCGAGTGCCTTCGTCAAAGCTGGAAAACTCCGCCAGGAATTCGTCCAGTGGCGCGGGGATAGTCCAGCCCTCGGCCTCCCACTTGTCACGGCGCGCAACCGCAATGAAGTTCAGCAACTCGCCGCGGCGAACCAGGTAGCGGTTAATGTGCCGCCCGTGTCCGAACGCGACAGCTGATTCCTGCAGATGGGGCGGCAGTTGAGACGTATCAACCAGACCGCGCCATGCCACGAAGCCGGCAAACCCCGGCGGCGCCGGATTGAACAACGTCTCGCGAATAGCGGAGCGGATGCCGTCGGCTGCAATCACGATATCCGCTGTTTCAACCTGACCATTGGCGAACCGTAATGTTACGTGTTCACCGCTCGACTCGAGCCGGTCAACGCTAAATCCAAGCCGCAGCGCCCCCGGTGCAACCGCGGCGAGGCGCGTGATCATTGCGTGCTGCAAATCCCAGCGGTGCAGCCGCAAGTAGGGCGCGCCATAGAGCGCGCGAAAGTCCTTCGTCATCAGGCGCATGATCACGGCGCCGGTCCGGTAATGCCGGTACTCCGTCTGCGGTGGCGTGACCGCGGTTTCTTCCAGCGTGGGCCCCAGACCGAGGTGATAAAGCACGCGCGTCGCATTGGGCGCTAGCGTGATTCCCGCGCCGAGATCGACGAGTTTCGCCGAGCGTTCGTACACTGTGACCTTAAAGCCGGCCTGAATCATGGCCAAAGCAGTGGCGAGTCCGCCGATACCGCCGCCAACGATAGCGACGTTCATATCTTGCGATGAACCGGCCGGGCGATGTTACGCATTTTGTATTCTTACTCCTGTGGAATCTTCGCGTCCCGAACGACCTTCGCCCACTTCGCCGTTTCGCCGCGGATCATTTGCGCGAGATGCTGCGGCGTGCCGGCTGAAGCGTCTGCGCCGGCACTCGCCAGCCGTTCTTTCACTTCGGGAAGTTGCGCGGCCTTGACGGTTTCAGCATTGAGCCTCGCGATGATGTCGGGCGGCGTCGCTGCCGGCGCCAACAGTGCCTCCCACAGGGAAACATCCACGCCGGGAAAACCGGCTTCCGCCATCGACGGCACTTGCGGCAACGCAGGATGCCGTCCGCTGCCGGTGACAGCCAGCGCGCGCAGACGGCCGCTTTTTACGAACGGCGTGGAGACGGCGAGATTGTTGAACATCAACGGAATCTGCCCCGCGATCAGATCATTGGTGGCGGGGCCCACGCCCTTGTAGGGCACGTGAGTCATTTCCGCGCCAGTGACGAGGCGAAATAATTCCGCCGACATATGCGCCGACGATCCGACGCCGGAGGATCCATAATTAATGCTGCCGGGCTTGGCCTTCGCCAGCGCGACCAGTTCCTTCACTGATTTCACCGGCAGCGAGGGATACACCACCAATACGTTGCGTTGAACCGCGACCAGGCTGACAGGCGCAAGATCGCGCTGCACATCAAATGCCATGCGGCGATAAATGTTCGGATTGATGGTGAGATTGGAGCTCGAGGTCACCACCAGCGTATAGCCATCCGGCGCGGCGTTGGCGACAGCCTCCGTGCCGACATTGCCATTGGCGCCACCACGATTGTCGACGATGAAGGGTTGGCCGAAAGTGTCGCCGAGCGCTTTCGCGTAAATGCGACCGATAAGATCGAGGCTGCCGCCGGCGGGGTAGGGAACGATCACACGCACCGGCCGGGACGGATAGTGTGCGTCAGCCGCAATTACGCTGCCGGTTGCGCCGAACATGACGACGCCGATTGCAGCGGTGAAGATGCGCATTCAAGTTCCTTGCAGTTGATTAAGTTCGATGATGTTGCTTATTTTATCGCGGCGACGAACCGAAAGCGTTGTTGAAATGCCTCGCGTCGATGCAAGCGATGAAAGTTATTAAGGCGATGCGGTCAAACAAACACGCGCTTCAATCTGCCTTCAGCCCGACCTCGCGCGCGATCTTGCCCCACACGTCGGTCTCGCGCTTGAGCCAGGCGGCAAATTCTTCCGGCGTATTGCCGACGGGTATCGCGCCTTGCGTCGCAAATTTTTCCCGAATGTCGGGCAGTTTGAGGACGCGCGCTATATCCGCATTCAGTCTGTTGACGATTTCGCGCGGCAGCTTTGCCGGCGCGAAGATGCCGTACCAGCCATAAGTATCGAAGCCCGGCAGTCCCGATTCGGCGAAGGTCGGCGTGTCGGGCAGCCACGGCAGGCGCTGCAATGCCGTCGTCCCCACGGCTTTCAGGCGCCCGCTCTTGATATGCGGCAGCACGCCCGGCGGGCCGCTGATCAGGAACTGAATCTGCCCGCCGATCAAATCCGTAATGGCCGGCGCGCCGCCTTTGTAGGGAACGTACGCGATGTCGATGCCCGCGGCGAGCTTCAGCATCTCCATCGTCAGGTGTCCGGAGGTCAGCGTGCCGGGCGTTCCATAGTTGTACTTGCCGGGATTTGCCTTCACGAGCGCGATAACGTCCTTAAGCGTGGTGGCCGGCACGCCGGCATACATGGTCATCACGTTGGGCACCGTCACCATTAGCGTGATCGGTGTGAAGTCGCGCTGCGTGTCATAGGGCAGGTTCTTGATAACGGCCGGATTGACCACGTGAGGCGTCAATAGAGTGCCGAACGTATAACCGTCCGGCGATGCCTTGGCGATGATGTCGCTGCCGATGATCGCCGAACCGCCGGCGCGGTTGTCGATGATGATTTGCTGGCCCCAACTCTCGCCGATTTTCTGGGTGACGATGCGCGTTACGAAGTCGCCGCTGCTGCCCGCGGGTACGGGAACGATCCAGCGGATCGGGTGCGAGGGATAGTTTTCGGGCTGCGCGGCGGCGGAGGCAGTGGCCGATGCGATTAGGAATAGAACGGAGAATCGATGCACAAATTCTTTCACGCTTGTAAATCTTGTTGGTTAAGCCGTGTAAGCTTAAAGTGCAGACGTAGGAATACGAAATCGTACGGACATCACAGACGGGATGTTAACCGGACTGGAGCAAGCTGCCGAACATCAGCATCGTTCCGCTCGGCGCATCCCCCGCAGCGGGCAATAGTTGTCGCAAGAAACGATTGCCGGCAGCGATCGAACAAAGACAATGAATGCGCTTGCGCAGTTAGATGCAACTTTGCCAGACCGTGACTCTCGGAGCATGACCTTGGGAGCACACTACAAAAAATATACCGAGGGGCGGCGCGTGAACCGGTTGAGTTGTGTTTTTTTGTTGCTGGCGCTGACCGGTAACGCCGTCGCGGACACCTGGATCGTCGTCAATGACCATGACGACTACATCGCGTATGCCAACTCAGCCAGTATCTCGCGCGAGGGCGACATCGCGCGCATGCACGATCTGATCGACCTCAAAGCGCCGCGATTTTCGCCCTACGGCGTATCCCATCTGTCGTCCCGCGCACAAAGCGAATTTGATTGCATCACCCCGCGCATGCGCACGCTTGAGTTTGCATTGCACGCCGATCATATGGGCGAAGGCAGCGTCGTCGAAGAAGTTGCGCCGAGCGACGACTGGATGCCAGTGTTCGACGGCACTCTGCTCGACAAGTTGCGCAGGTTCGCGTGCGCTCAACCAGAGAGAGTTTGAACGTACCACGCAGACGTCTGCCGCTGTTCCGACTGAACGTCGCCGGGCGTTCCATAGTTGTACTTGCCGGGGTTCGCCTTCACCAGCGCGATAATGTCCTTCAGCGTGGTGGCCGGCACGCCGGCATACATGGTAATCACGTTGGGTACCGTCACCATGAGCGTAATCGGGGTGAAGTCGCGCTGCGTGTCATAGGGCAGGTTCTTGATAACAGCCGGATTGACTACATGAGGTCAATAAAGTGCCGAACGTATAACCATCCGGCGATGCCTTTGCGATAATGTCGCTGCCGATGATCGCCGAACCGCCGGCCCGGTTGTCGATGATGATTTGCTGGCCCCATTTCTCACCGATTTTCTGAGTGACGATGCGGGTTACGAAGTCGCCGCTGCTGCCGGCGGGTACGGGCACGATCCAGCGGATGGGGCGGGAGGGATAGTGTGCGTCAGCCGGCGCAGCCGCAATTACGCTTCCGGCTGCGCCCAACATTGCGACGCCGATTGCAGCGGTTGAGATGCGCATTCATATTTCCTTGCAGATAGATAAGGTCAACAATCTTGCTTATTTTATCGTGGCGACGAACCGTAAGTGTCGTCGCAATGCCTAGCTTCCACGCATGCGGCGGAAGTTATTAGGCGATGCGGTAAGAAGGGCGGAGGGAACTCCGCGCGACCGTGATGAAATGCGACTGGCGTTATAGCGGCTGCGTGCGATCCGCATTATCAAGACACACGACGCACCGTTGTTCACGATCCAGCGCGGACGTTCTTCAGAGAAAAACAATAATCGAGCGTGGCTTTTGACTTTTTCGCTATTTGTTGCTTTCGAGCCAACCGGCAGATTTATGCTAACGTAATGAGGTTTTATTCCGCCTAGCCCTTATCACCCCGGGCAAAAAAGTCGAGCACACCAAAAAGGCCATCCATGGACGATAAAACATACCGTGAACGTGTATCTAGATTAGAGGAAATCGGAAAAATTTTGGAAAAATTGCCTTCCGAAATTCGAGCTACCGCATTCACATTGCTCCAAGACTACGTAGTTGGACATTTACACGCTGGAGGCAAGCCGCCCGCCGAACTAGTCAACCCTGGAAACACGGATGCCGCTATTGATAGAGGGGTATTTTTTGCAAAATATTCCCACGAAAAGCCCGCGGACAATCTCAAATCTATCGCGGCATACTTATTCAGCGAGTACGGTGCAGAACCTTTCTCTATTGACGAAATACGACAACTCGCCGAGGACGTGGGACTTACCATCCCGGAGCGCCCGGATATGACATTCATAAATGCGCTCGAGGACGGTAAAAAGCTATTTACAAGAGCCGGCCGCGGTCAATATCGACCGACAGTACATGGGGAGGCTTTTGTTAAAACAACTTATTCCGTAAAGAAGGGCACTAAAAAGCGAGAGCCGGACGTTAAATGACACTTGTTGAGTTTCTAGCTCCGCTATTGAAAAGAACCCATCAAGCCCGTGTTCTCGCAGTTTTATATTTCAAGGAACGATACGACAGCGCAGCCGCGCTGACGACTGACCAAATTCGAACCGCTCTTATATCTGCTCGCGTGCCTCGTTCGGCAAAGCTAAATGTGGCCGACGTGATAGGCAAGGCCGGCCATTTTGTGGATACGCCCGGCGTTCAGGGAAAGTTGCGATTGTGGTCACTAACGGAGTCTGGACGTCAGGAAATTCGCAGTTTATTGAACTTGCCTGCGCAAGATGTCGAGGTCGAACACGGCATCGGTACGCTCGAAGGACTGCTGAACGATATTTCCGATCCAGAGATAAGAAATTATCTCGAAGAATCTGTGAAATGTCTGCAGGTGGGGGCTCTGCGTGCGTGCGTAGTCTTCGCATGGAGCGGCGCAATCCGCACCATCCAAAACCGGATTCTGAACGGTGGTATACCCAGATTAAATACTGCAATACAAAAACACGATCAGAAGGCTAGGCACGTAGGCCGGATTGAGGACTTCGCGTACATTAAGGATTCTATTGTGTTGCTCGCGGCAAAAGATATTGGAATCCTAGACAAGAACGAGAAAGACACTCTAGAAGAGGCGTTGAACCTTCGGAACCGGTCCGGACACCCGGGAAAATATCGCCCTGGCGTCAAAAAAGTTTCTAGCTTCATAGAAGACATCGTATCGATTGTCTTTTCCTAAAAATGTGAACAACAGGTTCATATCTAGTTTCGTAGATCGAGGAGAAATATCGAAAACGTATGCTACAAGGCTTAACCAGACCTTATTCAGTGTTTAGAAATTATCGGTTTCTCGTCAAATTGGTCTTTAGCGTGAGATTTGAATGGAATTGCGGAGCGCGCAGGGTTGGGAGAGTCAATATGATCGCTTACTTCGTTGGCGTGAGCGAATTCGTAAAATCAACGCAAGCGAACCGCACAACGAGCATATTGATTTGGTGCTCGCATTTTTCCAGAATTGCTACCACCTTCGCGATTGGCTGGAAAATTCCGGGGTTGTAACCTCGAGCGATCTTCAGGCGCTGTTTGACAGTGATACCTCCCTTTATCTTTGCCGAAGCATTTGCAATGGATCGAAACACTTTCGAATTGACAACCGACCAGTGTTCACCGGAACGTTTGCCTTTGGTTATCTTGCTAGCGATGACTCAAGTGGAAAGGGACACAAAATACGTGTGGACGATTTTCGCGGATGGACTGAGCGAAGTTCATCAATTTGGACTTATTGAGTTGGCAGAAAATTGCGCGACATCTTGGGCAAAATTTTTAGGTTCTCGAGGGCTTTTGGTTTCCGGCCGATCGGCGACTTCAGACTCGAAGAATTCAGAACAAATGGGGTCGGAATGAATTAAGCATTACCGCAAATAATCAATTTATGCGTGCTTCACGCGATGCGGGCCCGAGCCGTACCCGTCACTTCGACTACGTTCTTTCGCCACCCTGGCGCAGCAAGCTCCTCCCGGGGAGGGGGCCCTGAAATCCATCAAATCTATTCCATCCGGGGTCTTCCCCTTAACGGAAAGGTGAATATAGCGCTGCGCTGTTATAAGGAATTTAATTCGCCGTCAACCCCGCCGCCTTCCCCAGCTCCGTCCACTTCGCAATCTCATTCGCAAGATGCACTTCTAATTCCTTCGGCGTCGTGCCGAGCGGCTCCTGGCCATCCGGAATGAGGCGGCTGCGCATGTCGGCGCTTTTCGCGATCGTTGAAATCTCGCTGTAGATCTGATTAATCATTTTCGACGGCATCTTTAACGGCGCGAACATTGCGTACCAATTTGAACTTTCATAGCCGGGCACGCCCGATTCGGCAATCGTCGGCACGTCGGGCAGCGTCTGCCAGCGTTTTGCACCCGTCGTCGCAATCGGGCGTATGCGGCCGCTGCGGATCAGCGGCATCGAGCCGGCAATACCGGCGACGGCAAGTTCCGTTTCGCCGGCCGATACGGCGACCATAGCCGCGGGCGAGCCCTTATACGGCACGTGCAGGATGTTGACCTTCGCCATGTATTTAAAAAGCTCGCCGGCCATATGCGTTGCATTGGCGAGTCCTGACGATGCGAAGCTTAATTTGCCGGGCTGCGCACGCGCGGCGGCGATGATGTCGCCAAGATTCTTGAACGAACTGTTGACCGGCACGACGATGATGTTCGGGCCCGCGGTCAGTTGTGAAATCGGCGCGAGATCGCGGCGCGCGTCGAACGGCAGATTTTTGACGAGCGCAGGATTGGTGCCCAGCGCCGTCGGCACGATCAGCAGCGTATAGCCGTCGGGCACGGCGCGGATCACGAGCTCGGTGCCGATGATGCCGCCACCGCCGCCGCGATTGTCGACGACGAACTGCACGCCGAATCTGTCGGTCAGCTTTTGCGCGAACGAGCGCGACACGAGATCCGCATTGCCGCCGGCGGGCTGCGCGACGATCACGCGCACCGGCTTGTCGGGATAAGCGGCGAGCGCCGCCAGCGATAGAAGCATTGCGCCGGCGAACGCGCATGCGTGAAACAACGAATCGACGCTAAATTTCACGCTGCGCTCGGCGACGCCGTTAGAATTACTTCGAGTATTTCCGTACGTTGCGCGAAGTGGTCTGCGCGGCATACACATTGCCGGCGGCGTCAGCGGCGACGCCTTCAGGCGCGTCTGACGACTCTTTGGTGGCGCCGAGATCCGGAATGAAAGCGATCACCTTGCCGTCTTTGGCGCTCGCGACCCAGATGCCGTCTTTCTTGCCTGGCGTGCGCTTGCCCTGCGGCAGTGTGTCGCCGACGTACAGGTTGTCGTTCACATCGACGTATACGCCGCTCGGCCGGCCGAGGTGTTTCCATTCAGCGATGAAATTGCCATCCGCGTCGAAAATCTGGATGCGATTGTTGTCGCCGCGGTCGGCGACGATCACGCGGCCTTGCTGGTCAATGGTGATCGAATGCGGTTCGGAAAGATCTCCCGGCGCGGAACCTTTCTTGCCCCAGGTCTTGATGAACTTGCCGTCTTTCGAAAATTTCATCACGCGGGCGTTCGAATCGCCGCCGTGGCCGTCGGAAACGAAGATATCGCCGTTGGCGGCAATCGCGACGTCGGTCGGACGATTGAATTGATCGGTGCCGGCGCCGGGCGTGCCCGGTTTGCCCAGCGTCAGCAACACTTTGCCTTCGGGGCTGAACTTCACCATCACGTGGCCTTTGCCGTCTTTGCCCTCGGCGTCGGTCACATACACATTGCCGTCGCGATCGAGGCCGAGGCCGTGCGGGAACACGAACATGCCCGCGCCAAAGCTTCTGATCAGGTTGCCCGAGCGGTCGAACGCCATGATCGGATCGAGCTTCGAATCGTCGCAGCGAATGCCGCCGCAGCGCTCGAATACCCACAGCGTGCCGTTGCGATCGACGTCAACGGCGCCGACCGCGCCCCACGAGCGCCCGGCGGGCAGCTTCGGCCAACCATCAACGGCCTTATATGGATTGGGTTGCGCGTAAACGTTTTCTGTCGGCAGCACGGTGAGTGCTGCGACGACGACCATGAGCGCGGATACCAGCGAGCGTGCGTATGACATGAAGATCTCCTCCAATCGAAAGTTTTCTTGCATCATACCGCACGCGCGCTCAGGCGCTTTGCGGCATCACGCCTTCAAAAATGCGCTCAACTCGTCGTACACGAGGTCGGGCACCTGCTCGGCCGGATAGTGGCCGCACGGCAGCGGGCAAAGCTTGTAAATATCGGCGGCGTACTGTGGCCATGCGGCACGCGCGTCGAACATTTTCTCGGTATGGCTTTTCTCGCCCCAGAAAATAATCGACGGGCAGCTTACTTTGCGGCCGGCTTCGAAATCGGCTTTGTCCATGTCGAAGTCGAGCGTCGCGCCGGCGCGATAGTCTTCGCACACGCCGTGCAGGTTCTCCGCCGTGCAGCAGCGGCGGTACTCGGCGAGCGTCTCTTCGGTGAAGCCGCCTTTGCCGATGCCCATTTTCGTGAGCTTCTGGTCGATGTAATAGCGCTCGTTGCCGGCAAGCAATTTCTCGGGAATATCGTACGGCTGCGCCATGAAGAACCAGTGGTACGAATTCAACGCCCATTCGCGCGTGATATGCGTCAGCACATGGTGCGTCGGGATGACGTCGAAACTCGCGAACTTGAGGATGCGCTCGGGATGATCGAGCGCCATGCGGAATGCGGTGCGCCCGCCGCGGTCGTGGCCGCCGAGGAAGAATTTCTCGAAGCCGAAATGCTGCATGACTTCGACCTGGTCGAGCGCCATGCGCCGGTAGGTGTAATTGCTGTGGTCGGGCAGGCCGCGCGGCTTGCCGCTGTCGCCGTAGCCGCGGAGGTCGGCGGCCACCACGGTGTAGTTCTTGGCGAGACGGGGCGCGACCAAGTGCCAGTGCACGTGCGTGAGCGGGTTGCCGTGCAACAGCAGCAAAGGCGGGCCGTTGCCGCCGATAACGCCGTGAATTTTGACTTGCGGATCGCTGGTCTGGACGTCGAACTTCTTGAAGCCTTCGTACAAAATATACTCCTGTGGAAAAACATGCCGGATGGGTGGAACGCCGAAGCTTCGGTCACGGCGGCGCGCGCGTCAAGCGAGGCTTAGGCGCGTGACATAAACGTAACTGATTTGTAAGCGGCGTAAGTCACTGTAAGAGTCGTGGTGCGCGCCAGCGGGGCGCGTAGTCTCTGAATCGTCAGGTGACGGCATCTGCCTCACCACTTACCGAGGAGACTCAAATGTTAACGAAAAAACTGTTTGCACTTGCACTGGTTTCCGCGCTGGGCTTGTCCGTATCCGCCGTCGAGGCGAAATCCTTCGAGCATCGCGACGCCGGCTTCCACCAGGTCCGCCATGGCGATTTTCATAAAGTGCGCCATCAGCGGCACCACAGGCACCACCAGTCTCATCGCGGCTTTCGCTAAGCCGCAGGAGATAGCGGAATGAAGAACAGGGCGGGCATCCGGGCCGGGTTGCTCGCCCTGCTCGTCGGCAGCCTGAGCGGATGCGCCGTCGTCGCCGTTACCGATGCAGCGGTGACGGTCGGCGCCACCGTCGTCAAAGCGGGCGCGAGCGTCGTAGGCGCAACGGTGGATGTCGCGCGCGCCGGTGTCAGGGCGGTGACGGGCGGCGACGACAAGAAGAACTAAAGAAAATTCAGCAACGCGTCGATCGTTTCCTTCGGCCGTTCTTCCATGACCCAGTGGCCGCTGCCTTTGAGTACGATCATTTTGGCATTGGTGGCGACGAGCTTCATCTGTTCGCCGAGCAAGGTCCCGTTCGCTTTTTCGCCGCCGATCGCAAGCACCGGCATCGTCAGTTTCGTTTTCGCGAGTTGTTCGAAATCTTTCGCCGCCTGCGGAAATGACACGAAGTAAGCCCAGCCCGCGCGCATGCGGCCCGGCTGGGCATACGCCGTCGTATACGCTTTGCGATCGATTTCCGAAATGGACTGCTTGGGATCGGCGGCAAAATTGTTCCAATAGTGTTCGAAGTAAATCCGCTCGCGTCCTTTGACCAGCGCTTCGGGCGTTTCGCCATTGAAGCGGAAATGCCAGATGGCCGGATGGTTGTAGACGGCCTCCCAGCCGGCAACACCCGGCAGGAATGCATCCATCACCACGAGTTTTTCGGTTTCCGCGGGAAACTGCGCCGCATACGCGTACGCAACCATGAGCCCGATGTCATGACCGACGACGCGTGCCTTGGTGATGCCCAGCGCTTTAACGAGCGCGTGGATGCGGATCGCGGCGTTTTTCATGTCGAGACCCTTGGCGGGTATCTGCGACAGGCCGATGCCGGGCAGGTCAGGCGCGATCACTTTGAAATTCGCGGCGAGCAGCGGAATGAGGGGCCGCCACATGCGTGAGGTTTGCGTGTAGCCATGCAGCAGAATCACCGCGTCGCCCTTGCCCGCGGTCAGGTAATGCAAACCTTCGGCCTCACGCGACTCGATCGCCACTTCCGGCGCCGCTGCGTGCGCATAGAGTGGAAGCAAGATTAAAAATAATGCACGGGCACACCAAAGCGAGCAATGCTGCATGAACGGCTCCTGAGAATGACAACACGGTTGAGAACCAAAGCTTCAGGCAGTGCGCAAGCCGCGTCAAGGTAAGTTGATGGAGCGAGCGCACCGTATTGCGCGGGATGCCGAAAAGCAGCCGTCATTTTTACATCGCGTTCGTTTATTGGTTAGACTCGGGCGATGTCGCTCAATTTCGCCCTCGCGCTCGCATTGTTCAACATGAGCAGCATGCGCGCCGGCCGCGTTTTGCTCGTGCTGTATGCGCTGAATCTCGGCGCCGCGCCGGCGACCGTGGGCCTGCTCGCCGCGACGTTCTCCGCATTTCCGGCGCTGCTGTCATGGCACGCCGGCAAGCTCGCCGACCGGTTTGGCTCGCGCTGGCTGTTGGTGATCGGCGCGCTCGGCGGCGGGCTTGGCATTCTCATTCCCTATTTTTATCCCGGCATTACGTCGATTTTCATCGCCGCCGCGGCCAACGGCATTTCGCTGTCGATTTACAACGTGTCGCTGCAAAATGTGGTCGGCCTGCTCAGCACGCCGCAGAACCGGACGCAAAGCTTCAGTAATTACAGCCTGACCAATTCGGTCGGCAGTCTCGCCGGCCCGCTGATCGCCGGCTTTTCCATCGAGCACCTCGACTACAACGCATCGTGCCTGCCGCTCGCGCTGCTGGCGCTCGTGCCGCTGGGCATGCTGGCAATCTGGGGTGCCTCGCTGCCGCGCGGCACGGGGCGCACCAAGGACGCGGGCGGCGGCATCCGCGAAATGCTCGCCGCCAAGGGCGTGAGCCGCACGCTCGCGACCAGCAGCCTGCTGCAAACTGGCCAAGACCTGTTCCAATTTTACCTGCCCGTTTACGCGCACGGCGTGGGCTTGTCCGCGTCGGCGATCGGCGTCGTGCTTGCAATGAATTCCGCCGCGGCGTTCGTGGTGCGGCTGGTGCTCGTGCGCCTGATTGCGCGCTATAAGGAAGATCGCGTGCTGGCGTGGGCATTTTTTGTCGGCGCCGTGAGTTTTGCGGTGCTGCCCATGTTTTCGGGGGCCACGGCGCTCGCCATCGTGGCGTTCGCCTTCGGTCTCGGCATGGGCTGCGGCCAGCCGATCGTGACCATGCAGATGTTCAGCAACTCAGTAGCGGGCCGCTCCGGAGAGGCGCTTGGTCTGCGCATGGCGGTGAACCACCTCACCCGGGTCGTCGGGCCGGTCATTTTCGGGTTTGTCGGTTCGGCCTTCGGGCTGCCAGCGGTTTTCTGGGTCAACGGGTTAATGCTGGGCACCGGCGGCGCGCTCAGCCGTACGTACGAAACCTCTGGCACGAATCTGCCAAAATAGCGTCTAATGGGAACCGCTTAAAAAAGGACGAGGAGGAGCGATGTTTAAACATATCTTGATGCCGACCGACGGGTCAGGCCACTCCGAACGCGCCATCGAGCGTGGTATCGAACTCGCGAAACTATGCGGCGCCCGCGTCACCGGCATCCACGTCGTGCCGGATTACCGCATGACGATGGCCGAAGACAGCTCCTACGATCCGACGCTGCCCGGCAAGATGGCAGAAGAGGCCCGCACGCGCGCCGAAAGTTTTCTCGCGTTCGTCAAGAAAACGGCGGCCGCGCAGGGTGTCGAATGCGATACCGAAATCGCCACCAACTCGCAGCCGTTCGACGCGATCATCAACACCGCCAACGAACGCAAATGCGATCTCATCGTCATGACGTCGCGCTCGCGCAAGGGGCTCGTGTCGGTGCTGATGGGCAGCGAAGCGACGCGCGTGCTGCATCGCGTGTCGATTCCCGTGCTCGTGTTCCGCGCCGTCATGAGCGCCGATCACCCGGACCAGAAAAAAGCGCCCGCAGCAAGCGCGCGCTAACGCAAGCCGGGTGGCCGTCGGCGGCATCAAATTTCGGCGGCGCGCGTTCGCGCTGCTGATCGGCCTGGCTGCGAGTCTTGCGCACGCCGCCGAAAGCGGTGACGTCGCGCTTATCGAAGAACTGGCGCGCCAGGAAGCCATCTACCAAAGCCGCGGCGCCGAAGTGCCCGCCGGCTACACGATCGACCGCTCGCTGCTTTCATACACGAAGGCGCTCCCCGAAGAATTCGATCGCGCGCTCGGCGTGTTGCGGCCCGATGATCGCTGGCTCGATATCGGCGCGGGCCGCGGCCAGGCGATTCTCGATTACTACACGCCGAAGTTCGACATGCTGCATTTCGAGGGGCGCGAGGAGCGCGGCGGCAAAGCGCAGGCCGTCGCGATCTCGATCGAAGACCGCCGCACCGAAGATTGGCAGGCGAAAGCAGCGACGCTGCCGCCGGACAAAATTGTGTATTTATTTGGGCGCCGGCTGCGCGAATACAAGCCGGATGAACTCGGCCGCTTCAAGCTCATCACCGACGTCGTCGGCGGTTTTTCGTATACCACGACGCTGTCGCTTTTCGTCGAACGGGTGTTGTCGCTGCTCGAAGTGAACGGCAGTTTTTTTACAGTGCTCTCGGACGTCAGCAGAGAAGCGGGCGGGAGCAGCCCGCATTACGCAGGCTCGCCGTTTTTGACGGTGCTGACGCGCGCCGACGGCTCAGACCTCAAAGTGTGCGCGTGGCTGAAAAGCATCAGCTGCGTGCAAGTGACGTGCGAGGCGAAAGAGAAGTGGGTGCCGCCGATCGAAGCGTTCCACGTGCAGAAGACCTGCGACCAAGTCGTCGTACCGGCGTTGACGCCGGTGCACTTCGAAGCCGGGACGCCGCCCGAGCGCGGCTTTAAACTCGCGCAGTAAAAATCACGACGGCAGCCCCGAGGCGGCTAATCGGGTCGAATCTTCGCGGTCTTGATGACGCCGGCCCATTTCGCCATGTCGGCGCGCATGAATGCATCGAGGTCGGCAGGCGAACCGGCAACGATTTCAATTCCATCGCCCGCGAGTTTTTCTTTCGAACCGGCGAGTCCGCGCTGAATTTCAGTTTGCAATCGCTCGACGATCGCAGCCGGTGTGCCGGCGGGCGCGATCAGCGCGTGCCATGTCAGCACTTCGATGCCTTTCCACCCGGCTTCCGCCATGGTCGGCAGGTCGGGCGCGAGCGACGAGCGCTGCGGGCTGCCAAGCGCCAGCATGCGCATGCGTCCGGCGTCGCGATACGGCAATGCGGTGCGCAGTACATCGAACATGAGATCCGTGTGCCCGCCGAGCAAGTCGATGCGCGATGGTGCAGCGCCTTTGTACGGGATGTGCACGAGATCGATCTGCGCGTTGATTTTGAAGAGCTCCATGCCCAGATGATTGGGGCTGCCGTTGCCGGATGAGCCGTAGCTCAGTTTGCCCGGCTGCTTCTTTGCAAGCGCGATCAGTTCGTTGACGGAACGGGCGGGCACCGACGGATGCACGACCAGCGCATTGTATTGGCGCGCGATCAGGGTAATCGGCGTGAAGTCGCGGATTGCGTCGTACGGCAATTTTGCATACAGGCTCGGGTTCACGGTGTGGGTGCCGTAGCACACGTACAGCGTGTAACCGTCGGGCGCCGATTTTGCGATGTACTCACCGGCGAGATTGCCGGCAACGCCGGGCCGCGGCTCGACGACGACGATCGCATTCCACGCCTGCGTGAGACGCTGGCTGACGAGGCGTGCCATCAGATCGCTGCCGCCGCCTGCGGGCGTGCCGATCACGATGCGAATCGGTTTGGCGGGATAGTCGGCTTGCGCGTACGCGCACAGAGAGAAAAGCGCGGTGCAGGTCGCGGACACGAAAACCTGCAACGCCAGCGTGAAAAAAGGTGACATGCGGCAGGAGCTTCCACCGGTGAGGTGGCGCAGTCAAGCAAGTAAATCAACGGCCCTGTCGGGATACTTGCGGCCGTTACCTTTTCACTGAACAAACTGGCGATTTTTCGCGCGCCGCATTGAGCCAGGCGATGACATCCGCGCGCTCCTGCGAATCGGGCACGCCTGCGAACACCATCGATGTACCCGGCAGATATTTCATCGGGTCGCTGAGAAATGCGTTCAGAGACTTTGCATCCCAGGTAATGCCGGCACGCCGCATCGCCGGCGAGTAATCAAACCCCGGCGCAGTGCCGGCGCGGCGGCCAAACACGCCGCAGTGTTTGGGGCCGATCCGGTTTTCAGTCAATGCATGACAGGCCATGCACCGTGCGTAGACTTCTTCGCCGCGGACAGCATTTCCGGCGCTGGGCGCCGGTTGATTCGCTGCGGCCGCAATGCTTATTTGCAGCAGCAGTGCGCAGATCACAGAGGCGTGGCGGCAGACTTTCATCATTGGCCGAATCTGTAACCTGCGCTGCCCGTCTGAACGCTCAGGACACGAATGCCGACGGTACGGGAACTTCGCCCAGCGCATTGCGCAGGATTGCCCAGTGCATCGCTTCGTCGCCGAGTATGCTCGCCGCGGCCTTCGACAGATCGCGGTTTTGAAATGCGGGCACCGCGCCGAGGTATGCGCTCACCGCACCCTGCTCAAGTCCCGCAGCGAAACGCAGCACGTCGGCTTGCGTTTTTAGCTTATCGGTCGGAAAAGTATATTTCGCCAGCGCGCTGACCGGCTTGCCGCCGAGCTTGCTGATGGTCTTCGACAGAACGTCGATATGCTCTTTGTGATGGCCCTGGAACTGTACTGCGAGGGCAAGCACCGGCTTATCGAGCAATTTGCTCTCGGCGCCGACCTGGTAGGCAGCCACCGCCTGGTGTTCGGCGCCGAGCGCCGTATTGAGAATGCGCACGTCGTCACCGGCCCGCGAAGAAGCTTCTTTTGAATCGGCGGCCAATACGTCGCGTCCGGCGAGCAATGCAACGGCAGTGGCAGACAGCAAAACACCTGACTTGCCGATGAACGCCCGGCGGCCGGCTGCAAAGAGGGGATCCTGCATCAACTGGATGAGTTGCATTGTCGTGTTCCTTTTTTGTGAGTTGAAATGCCGAGTTAAATTATTGTGACGATGACGGCGGGCTTCAGCGCTTTGCGCGCAAAAGCCTGACTCGTTCGAGGACCGTATTCACGATGCGGTCGCAGCGGTCGCCCGCAAAAGCGAACGCATCTTCGAACACCAGATCGATCTCCTTTGCCAGCGATTCGCGCAGCAGGCTTTTGGCGCGAAAGTAGCGCGTGCGTACGGTCGCTCCGTTGAGGTCGAGGCAGGCCGCGGTCTCTTCGACCGACATCTCTTCCAGCGCGCGCAATATGAATACCGTGCGGAATGCTGACGGCAACTGATCGATCTTCTGCTCAAGCAGGCGCCGCGTTTGCGCGCGCATGGCGGCCGATTCCGGCCCCTCGGCACGCCTGCCGCCGGCGTTTCCATTGCTCGTGTCGTTCATGTGCATTTCCAGGTCCACTACGTTCTCGAGGGAAACGGTGCCGGCCTCCCGCTTGCGCTTGCGCAACCGTTCGAGCGCTTCGTTGATGACGATGCGCGTGAGCCACGTCGTGAGCCGCGCCTCGCCCTCAAAGCCGCCGAGTGCGCGGTACGCGCGCAGATACGCCTCCTGAACGGCGTCCTCGGCATCCGCATCGTCAAGCAGAATCGCACGCGCCGCGCGATAGAGCGTGCGATTGTTCCGGCGCATGATGAGTTCGAATGCCTTGTCGTCGCCCTGCAGGGTCTGTCGGACCAGCGCAAGATCTGACGATGCCGAGCCGGGTGATGTTGAAGATGCCGTCTTCATGCGTGCTGCCTCATTTCATATGGTTCGTGTGGCATTGGATGAAGAAGGCAGGCGCTACGTTCCCGCCGATGACCCTGCTCACGGCGTGGTGACATCGCCGGCAAGCGTCTTAAGCCTGCCGCGGCAACCGCTTCGTCGATAAAAAGGCCTCTAAGCGCGTTGGCAGACAGACCTGGCCGTAGATCGAGCCGACAATCCTCGAATCGCTACAGCCTGAACGTCAATCGCCGCAGCATCATTTGGTATGAGGAAAAAATGAAATCGACCCTTGCAACTCTGACTGCCTTACTCGCGTTGACCTTCACGATCCCGGCGCAGGCGACCGATGAGATTTCGGGCGCAAACAGCGTCGCCGGCATGCTGCAGCGTAAACACGACAGCGAATTGCGCAGCAATCTCGTCGCCGAAAACCGTTGGCAGGAAATCCGGCAGCTCGATGCGGCAACCAATCAAACCGTACACGCGCAAACCGCGGGGGTACTCGAGCGCTTCAATAAACAACTGGCCCGCGATACCGGCGTCGCCGGCGCGCCGATCGACGCCCGTGCGCTGGAATGCGAAGCGGACGTTACCCACGTGAGGTAATTACTTCTAATAGTGGGGCGGCACTTCCTCGTTGAGTGTCCGCTGCTCCGCCGGCATGGCGGTCTGCACTTGCTGACGCAACATTTCCATTGCCTGCTCGAGTTGCTCGATGCGGCGTTGCTGCCGGTATACGGTCTTATTGAGTTCTTCGAGCATGTCTTCAGCAAGACTCAATTTAATTTCTATCTTTTCGAGACGCAATTCCATGACGGGTTCCTCGAGTGAGGCCCGTAGTATAGCGAGCAACGCTCGCTCACACGCGGCCGCAGCGCTGCTTTCGTTCGGCAAGCCGGAGGAGAGCGCCACGTCCGCGCGGAAATTACTTCGAGCGGCTGTCGCCGATGACGATGTTGTTCTTGACTGAAATGACGCCGTTGGTATCGCGCGCGAGCTTGATCGCCTGATCGGCTTCTTCTTTGCTTTTGGCATGACCGCCCAGCGTCACGACACCATTGTCTTCGGTATCGACCTTGATGCTGGTCGCGCTGACGGTTTTGTCCTTGACGAACGCAGCCTTGATCTTGGCTGTGACCGTCGCCTCGCCGACCGCTTCTTTTACGCTTTCTTTTGCGCTCGCGGTCTTGCCGGTGTCGCTCGTGCTGTCCTTCGAACGCGCGCCGCCGTCGTTGATGGCGATGTTGTTTTTTACCGAAACGACGCCGTTGGTATCGCGCGCGATTTTTACCGCCTGGTCGGCTTCCGCCTTGCTTTTCGCCGTGCCCGACAATGTCACGATGCCGCTGTCGTCGGTGTCGACCTTGATGCTGGTCGCGCTGACGGTCTTGTCCTTGGCAAATTCGGCTTTGATCTTTGCCGTGACCGAAGAGTCGGCAACGGCATCTTTTATAGTTTCAGTCGTGCTCTTATCGGCGCTGTACGCCGACGCAGGAGCAAGCAAAAAAGCGACGACTGCGAGTGTCGCTGCAAATCCGGGATTCATGTTTTCACCTTTCGGTTGGCATGGAAAAAATTCAGCGTGTGCGGCGGCTGACGATAAATTTCCGCCGTGCCGTTCATTGTGTTTGATACCGCACACAGGTCTGTGCGCGACCGTACATATTTTCCGCCGCGCAGCCTCGTGCTCTCGACGATTGAACGGGCATTGAACGGGCATTGAACGGGCATTGAACGGGAAGGCGCGCTGCGTGGTCGAATTGAAATCGTGTCCAGAAAGAAAGGCGGCGTCATGAGTGTTCGTCTGACGGTCTTGTCAGTCATCTTCGCCGCGCTTATCGCAGGATGCGCGAGCAGCGGTCAGTCAACGCCGGGGTCCTACCCGATGGGGCTTGGTGACATGCATAAACGGGATCCGCTGCTTGATGCAGATTGCCGAGTCCCGTGCACGATCTCGCCCGGTCCGGGTTGCTGTTGAAAAACGAAGGAGTCCGCAATGAAACAAATCCCGTTGCTGCTTACGTTACTCGCCGCGAGTGCGCCGGCCGTGTCGCAAAGCGTTTTTGATGAAAATCCGGCGTGTATGGACCGCAACGGTCCGCATTGCGTGCTCAGGAGTGAAATTGTCGGACCGCGAGTGATTGCGGGTGCCGGCCCGACGGCCACCACCGGTGCTGCGACGCTGAGGGGAATTCCGGCGGTCAATGGACTGACTGGAACCGCGACCGGAACAACCGTCGACGGCTTCAGGCGATCGGACCGGACGAGCGCGGCGCCTCAGTCGGTTGACGCCGGCGCGGTGACGACGACGGGCGATATCGGCGGATCTACAACAGCTGCCAACCGGCAGCGCGGCTCAATGTCCGGTACCGGCGGCGGCAGAGGCGGCCGTCGGTAAAGACGCAGGCGCGCTGATCTAATCGACTGAGACGGCTTGGGCACGGCCGTCGAGCGCGGCCTCGAGCGTTAACCATGGCAGCGCCGCGCATTTGCGGCGGCTTGGCAATGCGCGCACCGCCTGCAGAAGTTCGAGTTGCCCGGGATCGAGCGCGTGCGCGGTCGATTGATCGTCGCTGCTGACGGCCTGGATGAACGCGCGCAAGAGCGGCTTTACGTCGCTTATGGTTGCCGATTTCATGAGTTCGGTCATGACCGATGCCGATGCCATCGAAATGCCGCAGCATGAGCATTGAAAACCGACGGCGCTGATGCGGCCGTCAACCACGTTCGCATACACGTTCATTTCGTCGCCGCACAATGGATTGATGCCGGCTGCGTGATGGCTCGCGTCCGGCAGCGCAAGATAATTGCGCGCATTGCGAATGTGGTCGAGCATGAATTCGTCGTACGGATTGGTTTCGCTCATGATTCGCCGGCGCTTCGTTCGCCGCGCCCTGATTGATCAAGCCAGTGAGATTTGAATCCGCGCGTTTGGTTCCATCGCGGCCGGCGAGTCAGCGGCACGACTGCACAAATTCCACAAAGCCATGCATGAATTTTCGCACTTGCGCGGTGACTGCTTCGTCGGTGATGTCGCCGGCCACGGTGAACACGCTTTCCGCGCGCGAAACCATCAGGCGGCCGCCAAAGTACGGACGAGTGCCGAGCGTGCGCAATACCGGTAGCCAGGCGGTCTGCGCAAGCGTCGTGCCAAAGTTGCCGGGTGTTGCGCCGATGATGGCGATCGGGCGCTGGCCGAACACCCGCGGCGAATCTGCGGGCGGGCGCGTGAGCCAGTCCACGGCGTTCTTGAGCACGCCGGGCAGGCTGTTGTTGTATTCCGGCGTCACGATGAGCAGGCCGTCGCAATCCATGATTCGCGTTTTGAGTGCCTGCACTGCCGACGGGATGCCGTCCGCATCTTCGACATCGCCGTCGTAAAGCGGAATGCCTTTGATCGTGCCGATTTCGAATTGCACGCCCTCGGGCGTCAGCTTTGCCGCCTGGTTCAAAAGCATTGTATTGAACGATGCTTTGCGCAGGCTGCCGGATATGCCGAGAATTTTTGTCATGGCCTACACTCCGTGCCTTTGCGACAACCGTTGTTCAACCGCCATTACATTTCGATGTTCACCGCGTAGTAACCGACCGAACCGGTCTTCGACGTGTCTTTCCACTGGTGCGGCGTATTCGCCGGAATGGTGATGACGTCGCCTTTGGTCAGATGATGAACCGTCCCGCCTTCGATGCCTGAACCGCGGATCTGGTCCGGCGCGGTTTCCTTGGCATCGAGCATCTTGCCGCCGGTGACGAAGTCCGCTTCGCCGTCGACGATGATGAAGACATGATTGGTCTTGCCGTGGATTTCAGAGCCGCGCTGCACGCCGCGATTCGCAATCACGGTGAGCCCTTCCTCCTCGATCAGGCGGCCGCCCTTGACGAACGCAGCCGTGACTTTGTCGTGATTGATGTAATGCACGCGCTTCGGAAAGCCTGCCGCGACGGACCAGGTGACTGCAGCGGTCGATGCGACGATGATCAAAATGCCAGCGAGTTTTTTCATTGTTTTGTCTTTCTCGATGTTTGAAATTACTTCAGCACCGCGCTCGCTTCGGCGGCGGCGATCAAAGCGGCGGCATCTTCGGGCAGCAGAAATTTTTGCGCGACCGCGCCGGCAGCCGCCTTTTTGACCGCGGCAACGTAACCCGCATGGTCGGTATAGCGTTCTTCAAGCGAGGGGCGCGGATCGTTGCTGGCGGCGCGTTCGGCTTTGGTCTTCGCGAATGGAACCATGCCGCCTGCATACGTGCACAGCTTATCCTTATGAAATGGCATTGCGCCGCCGGCGGTAATGTTCCAGCCGAGATACGTGCCGAGCGGCGCCTCGCGCAGAACTACCGGCACGCCGCCGAGTTCGTTGCCGTCCGCATCGACCCTGGGCACGAGCGTTTTGATCACGCGTTTGATCGGCGGCACCGGATTGCCGAGCACGCCAGTGCCGTCGTTGGGGTCAAAGTTATTGCCCCAGTCGTAGTCGAGCACCGGATTGATGAAGCCCGCTTCGGGCGCGCTCGCGCGCAGCCCCGGAATGGTCGGAAATTTCATCGCCGTTTTATTGGCCTCGACGAGCTGGCCCTCGCGCAATGTCGGATAGCGGCTCGCGGGCGGCGTCGTATTGCGCATCACCCAATCGCGAAAATGCACCGTCAGCGCGTTGACGATTTCGCCGTGCGGCATGGGATTGGCGGGCAGCACACCGACGCCCGAGTTGTTGCCCGGACACTCGACCGGCTTGGTGGAAAGGCCCACGCTCGGAAGGCTCGTATCGAAACCGCCGACGCCGCCACCGTGAGAGGAGCCGCCGACGTAATAGCGGCGCACGTTGGCGGGCAGCGCGATGTCTTCTTTCGCACTGGTGCCGACCCATTCGGGCCCGAGCTTGAGATCCCAGATTTCAGTGCCGCCAAAGTGCTCGATGATCTTCGGGCAGGTTTTGGACGCTTCGCAGCGGTCGAGGATGCTGCGCAAGGGCAGGCCGCGCGCTTCATCCGGATAGCGCACCCACCATTGCGGCCCTTCGCTGCCCGGTTGATACAGTTCCATGACGCCGTCGGGCTGCGCCCAGCGGATGTTGAGCGCGATGCGGCGGCCGGCGATGATCGGCCACATGCCGTCATGCACGATGCGCTTCGCTTCGTCCTGATTGAAACCGAGATGCAGCCAGCCGCGCAGATAATTGCCGGCCTGCGAGCGGCCGCGCGTGATGCTGTGCTTGATGCGGCCGGCGAGCGGATTCGCGGTGCCCGCATCGTCTTTGTCCGCGTACTTCACGAAGGACGCGAGATCGCGCCACGCCGCAAAACCGACGCCGAGCAGGTAAGCGTCCTTCGCGGTATACACGACCTGATAAAGCTTCGCCGGATTGAAGCCGCCTTTGAGACAGATGTGCACCGGCAACTGCGTGAGCGCTTGCGGCGAGTCGAAAGTGCCGCCGCCGCAAAATTTCCAGTCGGAAGCAGCGATCGGTGTTTCGCCGGTCACCACCCCTTCCATAGATTCGTGATCGCGCGACACGAGTTTCGCCTGCGCAGTGTCGAGGCTCGCCGGCAGGTACGGCAGCGGATTGGTTTGCACAATCAACGGCTGCGCCGCGATGCCCGCGCGATTGATGATGCGGCCCATGATTTGGCCGGTCACCGGCGAGCCATCCGGATTTTTTGCGACCGGCAGCTGCAGCCAGTGATTCCCGTTCGCCGTCATCGTCGGGCGCACGGCGGTGCCCAGACCGGGCCGCATGCTCGCGTTGTCGCCTTGCCAGCCGCTCGTGAGACCGACATCGCCGAAACCGCGTTCCATCGGCGCGAGCAACAGGGGGCGACCGCGATTGGGCACGTCATGCCAGAGCAGGCCGCTCGCTTTTGTCATGTCGACCGGCTTGGTGATCACGAAGCTCGTGACATAGCGCACCTTGCCGTCGGCGTCTTTACCGAGCGCAATATCCTGAATGATGGAATTGAGCGGATCGCCGGGATCGAGTTCGCCAAATGCACGGCCCGAGATCTGCTCGTATTGGCCGGCGCCGCCGAAGGAAGGGCAGGTGCCGCCCTTGCAAAACGCGGGCGAAATTTTTTCGTCGATCACGATTTTGGTGATGCGCGCGTGCGACGGCGCGCTCAATGCCAGCAGCGCGAGCGAAATTGCGATGGCTAAAGACGCGCCAAATTTAATGCGGGACATGCGGTTCCTCCGTTGATTATGCTTTCGCGGCGTTCGCGAGTCGGGCATTCGCCATTTCAAGGCGCTCGACCAGCGTGCGCACGATTGCGCGCGTGAAATGCAGCTGGCAGCCGGGGCTCGTCAATTCGAGCTGCGAGCTTTCAAACTCGGCGATCACGACTTCGGTCAGCGATTCGACCGTCGCCTGCCGATTTTGCGCGTCGCGTATATAGCTCATCTCGCCGAAGCATTCGCCGGCGCCGATCACGTTCAGCGGCTGGCCATGCCGGCTCGCTTTGGCCTGGCCCTTGGCGAGAAAGAAGAGACTCGTGCCGGGCTCGTCCTCGCGAATGATCTGGCTGTGCGGCGGCAGGCGCGTCCAGCGTCCGGCGCGCGCGAGTTCCCAGGTTTGCCCGTCGTCGAGCTTGTTGAGCATCGCCACGCGGCGCAGTGCATCGAAGCGCTCGATATCGCTGATCGTCTGCTGATAGACGCTCAACCTGCCGACTTTCACCATCTCGAGCGCAAAGTCAGCCCACGTCCCGAAGCGCGCGGACGGCGCTCGCGCGAGCGCGGTCAGCACAATTGCGTCGAGTTCCTGGGGTATGCCGTTCTGCAACTTGCTCGGCGCCACGGGCAATTCGCCGCTAGTCACGCGTTCGAGCATCGCATGCACCGTCGGTGCGGCGAACGGGCGGTGCGCGGTGAGCATTTCATAGAGCACGATGCCGAGCGAAAACATGTCGCTTTGTTCGGTCAGCGTTTCGCCGGCGATCTGCTCAGGCGACATGTATGCGGGTGAACCGACGTGCAGCAGGCTCGTGATATCGCTCCGGCGCAGCAGCGCCGCGCCGAAATCCGTGATCTTCACGTCGTTGTCTTTGACGATCATGATGTTCGCCGGCTTGATATCGCGATGCACGACGCCCTGGCGAAATGCATAGTCGAGCGCGCCGCAGCACTTGAACGCAACCTGGATCGCATCGACGACCGAGAACAGCGCGTTCGCCTTGATGCGCTGCGAGAGATCGCCCCCCGGCACGTATTCGATCGCGATGTGGCCGCTGTCTTCGGTGACCACTGCATCGAGAATTGCCGCGATGTGCGGATGGTTGAGCTTGCCGGCGAGCGATGCTTCGTTCAAAAACTGCGAGCGCAGAATTCTGCCCTGCTGAAGGTCCTTCAGCGCTTCGGGGTCGATGACCTTGAGCGCGACTTCAAGATTCGTAAACGTGTCAGTAGCAAGATAGACCGACGCCGAAGCGCCTTTGCCGAGCAGGCGCTTGATTTCGTACTTGCCGATGCGAGTGAGCATTGCCTGTTCCTAGCGTCAGCGCGGATGATTGCTCCGCGCGCGGCCGCTGATGTGAATGGTAGTAAAACTGGTAGTAAAACTATTTGCGCGCGGACTGCGGCAATTCGTTCCTGATGACCTTGCCGCCTTTCATCACGAACTTCACGCGCTGCAGTTCGGTGATGTCCACGGTCGGGTCGCCGGACACGGCGATGATGTCGGCGTACTTGCCTTTGTCGATCGAGCCGACGCGGTCGCCCCAGCCCATCGCTTCGGCGTTGATGATGGTGCCCGATCGAATCACGCTCGCCGGCGTCATCGCCGCGCGCTTGACGAGCCACTCGAATTCGATGGCCTGCGAGCCGTGGGCGAAGGTCGAACCGTCGGCGCCGCTGCCGACCATGACTTTCATTCCCCTGGTTGCCGCGGCGAGCGTCACCGCTTTTTCGAAGATCGGGATGATCCGGTACTTGCCGCCGGTTTTCTTGCTGTCGTCGTCGTCCATATAGGGCTCGGTGTAGCGCACGATCGTCGGATCGTAGTACAGGCCTTTTTGCACGATCATGTCGGCCTGCTCCTGGTTTAATCCGAACGCATGCTCGATGGTGTCGCAGCCGGCGATGATTGCATTTTTCTGGCCTTCGCCGCCATATACATGGCAGCCGGTCTTCTTGCCAAGGCGGTGCGCCTCGTCGATCAGCGCCTGCAGTACCGGCATCGGATAAGTGAGGACGTATTGGGCTTCACCAGCGGGGTTGAACGAATAGGCGCCCGTCGGATACAGTTTGATGAGATCGACGCCATGTTCGACCTGCTCGCGCACTGCAGCGCGCGCTTCGTCCGCCGAGCGCACGACCTGCCTGCCGAGCTTGTCTTCGGGTGCGGCCGGCGGTGGCGAGCTGCTCCAGCCGATGCCGCGCCCTGCGACCTGGAAGCGCGGCCCGTCGAGACGGCCTTCATTGACCGCATTGCGCATATCGACGTCGGCATAACCGTTGCCGTGCGAAGTCATGTCGCGCGCCGAGGTAAATCCGGCGCGTAAATCAGCTTGCAGGTTCTGCACGGCAATCAGCGTCGACGCCTCGCGCGACATGCCGGGTTTCGGATTGTTGAACATGTGAGTGTGCGCGTCGATGAGGCCGGGCAGCACCGTTGCTTTGCTTAGATCGATGACGCGCGCGCCGGCAGGAATTTTAATTTTGCCTTCGGCACCGACTGCGGCGATGCGTTCACCCTCAAGCAGCACTACCTGCTTCGCAAGCAGCTTGCCAGTCTTGCTGTCGAACAGATGTCCGGCTTTCACCGCGGTCACCTTGGGCGCAGACACGCATTGCGTCACGCCGCCGTCCGAGCCGACGCAGGGGATCGGGCCCGCGCCGCGCCAGGGTTCTGGCGGCACCGCGAGTTCGGCGCCGCCTGCATTCGTTACGAACAGAAATCCGACGACCGCGCACGCATGACGTGTTTTCATTATTGTTCTCCCTTGGCACTACGATGTAGGCGCACCGTAGCACACGGGGAATTGCGCGGCAAACGAACTACTTGCGTTTGGTGAGATGACGCGCTTTCTCGGCGAGCCGATGACGCTCGTGCAGCAAAGTGGTGGTGTCGATTTGCGCGGGCGGCCACGTGCCGAGCGCCTGTTTGAGTGCGCCGTGCGCCATAGCAAGGCGCGGATTGTTTTGCACGTAAGGCCAATAGCGTTCGGCGAAGAGGCCGGCCGGCGCCTGCGCATTCGACAGCAGATGTTCGACCGCGCCGCGAATCGCGGTCGCGACCTCTGCCCGCTCGGCCGCGGCGGCATCGTGCAGCACATCGAGGTCGACCATCAGCTCGGACAAGCCGCGCAGCCATTCGAATTCGGGGTTGGTCGTCAGCAGTTGCAGCAGCTCGCCCGGCGATACCTGCGTCAGATGCGAGCGGTCGTATTCTTCGCGCGCGATCTCGACCAGCGTGCGGTGCAGGTCGCGCAGCGCCTTCGCCAGTTTTTGCCATTCATTCGCGTCCATCATCATCATCAGACTCCTGACCTAAAGTGAACTATGCGCGCCCGCACGAGGCACAAAGCCTCCGTCACGCTATGCAAGTGCCGTCGCAGCCGCACCTTCCGTTTTCAGAGACAGTATTCCGGTTGCGGCGAGATAGCGTGTGACCGCAGCAGGTTCAATTCGCGTGCCGGCGAGTCCGATATGGCCGTCGGGACGCAGCAAATAAAAAGCCGGCCCCGCGATGCGGTGGTCAGCAAGTTCACGGACGTTGTGCACGTCGTCGGGAATGTGGAGGACGTGCAGCAGATCGGCGGAATCGAATGCTGTCGGCGGCAGCGGCTGTCCGGTAATGATTAACGTATAGCGCGTATCGTCGAGTTGCTGATATAAATCTTCGACCGAACCGTTGACCTTGAGCTTGAGCCGCAGCCACGGGAAACGGTCGCCCGCGCGCGGCGCACCGTCGGGCAGCCCTTCGAGCGTTTGCGACAGCGGACTCGCGCGGTAGCCGATGCCGGTCTGCGAGATGGTCAGGAACGCGATCTGTTGGGCCCGCTCAAAAGTCATGGCAAAAGCTGCTACGCGCGCGAGGATGCGCGTGCGTAAAAGCGCTGCTACCCAGTTTTCCGAAACCAGCAGCGTGAAGGCGCGATCGGTGGTACGTAGCAACTGCTGCGCCACCGGCATGCGCTCCGCTTCGTAGGAGTCGAGCAGGCCTGCGTTCGCGCGGCCAGTGACGACCAGCGCCAGTTTCCACGCGAGGTTGTAGGCATCCTGCAAGCCGGTGTTCATGCCTTGGCCACCCATCGGGCTGTGGACGTGCGCGGCGTCGCCGAGCAGAAAGCAACGCCGGTCCCGGAATTTTTCCGCGGCGCGATGATGGATGCGATATGTCGAGAACCAGTTGCACGCCTTGAAATTCAGGTCGGCGCCGGCCTCGCGGCGTATATCGTCTTTTAACTCGTCGAACGTTACATCGTCTCGCGCCCGAAATTTTTTCGGCAGTATGCCGATGACTCGCCAGCGGTCCTCGCCGCGCATCGGGAAAAACAGATGAAAACCGTCGCGCCACAGATAGACATTCAGTTCGTCCACGATCATCGGGCCGGTCGCCTCGGTGTCGGCGACGAAGAACACATGCTCGTAAGGCGCACCTGGAAAAGTGATGCCGGACAGCGTGCGCACGGCGCTATGCCCGCCGTCGCAGCCAGCGACATAGGCGGCTGTAACCTCACGCGACGAACCGTCAGGTTGTTTAAGCGTCGCGGTAACGTGGCCGGGTTCCTGGCGGAGCGCGGTCAGTTCGGTGTTCCACTGGACGTCCACACCGAACGTGCGCAGGTGTTCGCCCATGATGCGTTCGTTGTCGTCCTGTCCCAGCATCAGCACGAACGGATATGGGCTCATGCTTTTACCGATATCGCCAAGCGGTACGCGCGCCGTGCGTTTTCCCCGCGCCCACAAATTGGCGCCGTTGCCGCGGCGGCCCAGCTCGAGCGCGCGTTCCGCGATCCCAAGCCTGGAATAGATCTCGAGCGTGCGCGCATGCACGGCCATCGCCCGCGTCTGCTGCGCCGGACCCGAATGCCGGTCGACGATCATGCAGTGCAAGCCGCGCCGCGCGAGCTGGTTGGCGAGCATCAGCCCGGTCGGGCCGCCGCCCACGATCAACACATCCGTATTCATGTCGACCTTCGAGTCATCGCTGCAGAGTCAATAACCGGCGGCGGCACCGTCGCTGCGCGGATCGAAACCTGCTTCGAGCGCGCCGTTCGCGTGGCGCGCGATGCCGCCGGCGTGGCCAACGGTTTCATCCCACTCGCCAACGACTTCGGCGTCATGGCCGCGGCGTTTGAGTTCGGCGACGAGCGCGAGCTCGAAACGCGCTTCGAGTTTCAGTGTATCGGTGGCATTGCCCCAGGTGCGGCCAAGCAGCCAGCGAGGCGCGAAGATCGACTGTTGCATGCCGTGACCGAACGTCGCGTAGCGCGTGAAGACCGCTGCCTGCGTCTGCGGCTGGCCGTCGCCGCCCATCGTGCCGTACACAATCGTGCGCCCGTCGTTCAGCCGTGCGAGCGCCGGATTCAGGGTGTGAAATGGTTTGCGCCGCGGCTGCAAAGCGTTGAGCGCGCGCGCGTCGAGCGAAAAACTGCAGCCGCGGTTTTGCCAGTTGACGCCGCTGCCTTTCAACACGACGCCGCTGCCGAACTCGTGATAAATGCTTTGAATGAAACTGACCGCGCGACCTTTACTGTCGATCGCACCCATCCAGACCGTGTCGCCGCGTATCGATTGCGCGCCCCACGGCAATGCGGTATCACGCTTGATCGCTGCAGCGAGCTTGTCGAGCGCGTCGGCGGCGAGCAATTGCTGCGGATCGACGCTCATAAAAGCCGGATCGGTGATATGGCGATCGCGCACCATGAACGCCTGCTTGGTTGCTTCGACGCACAGGTGGACGAAGTCGGCACTGTCCGGCGCGACTCGCCCGATGTGCAGGCGATCGAGAATGCCGAGAATCATGAGCGACACCGCGCCTTGCGTCGGCGGCGCCATGTTGTAGAGGTTTCCCCGGCTGTGCTCCAGCATGACCGGCGCACGCAGTTCCGCGGCGTGGCCTTCGAAATCCGCGAGCATAAGCGGGCTGCCGAGTGTGGCGAGGTCACCGGCCATCGAGCGCGCGAGTTCGCCTTCGTAAAAATCGGCGAGACCGTATTTGGCGAGATGCTGCAGCGTCGCCGCAATGACCGGTTGACGCAGCAGGGCGCCTGCCGCGGGTACTTTGCCGTTATCGAGAAATCGTTCGCCGAATCCCGGTATGTCTTTCAGTTCCGCGAGCTTATTCGCGGTGTTGGTCGCCTGGCTTTGGGTGACGACGATGCCGTCCGCGGCGTAGTGCGTCGCATCGTCGAGCAGGCGCGTGAGCGGCACGCGTCCCGCCCATTGCTTCGTGCTGTAGTCGAGCGCGAGCGCCCAGCCGGAGATCGTGCCGGCGACCGTGTTCGCCGCGAGCGGGCCGCGCATCGGAATCGAATCGACTTGATGCGTGCGATAAAAGTCCATGCTTGCACGGCCCGCGGCGCGTCCGCACGCGTCGATCGTGACGACCTCTTTGCCCGGTTCGTGAATGAGCCAGAAGCTGTCGCCGCCGATGCCGTTCATGTGCGGATAGACGACCGAAATGGCGGCCGCTGCAGCGACCATCGCTTCGAGTGCGTTGCCGCCGTCGCGCAATACCGCAAGACCCGACTGCGCCGAAAGCGAATGCGGCGCGACGACCATGCCGCGCGCGGCCCAGGAAGAATTCATGTTCATGTCGGCGGGAACGACGGCGCGTTACTTTTCGGGCAGCTTGCGCAGCTCCGGCATCACGTGCTTCGCGAAGAAGTCGGGGCCGATTTTGGCAATGCGCTCGGCGCCAATTTTTTCCCTGAGCGCGGCTTCCGAACCCGCATTCTTCCATTCGGCGTATTCGTCGGGCGGCGGTGTCAGCCCCATCGCTTCAATCAGCAGATTGACGTAGTTGACGGCTTTGATGCCGTCGGTGGTCGCCAGCCCGCACAGGATGCGCTGGCACGCGTGAAACGCGGTGACGAGCGTGTCGCTGCCGTTTTCATTGCAAAGGGCGACCGATTGGCGCATGACGTCCTTCAATGCCGCCGGCACTGCCGAAACCGCCGAGCACATGTGGCCGGGCGCTGCGTAATCAGTGATCACCAGCTCGAGCCCCGGAATCAGGCGCAGCAGGTCGGCAATCAGCGGATATGCATCGACTTCATGAAAGCCGCTGTGCGTATGCAGTACGACGCGGCGCTCGATCGCGTGCGTGAGCAGCGGCGCAAGCAGATGGCGACGCTCGTGCAGCATCTGCGTGATGTGCGAAACCTCGAATCGGGCCGGATTAACACCTTCCATGAAAGTGCCCGCATGACGATGGCACGACGGGCACCACGTCACGACCTTGTCGTGACCCGATTCGTTAAATTTATCGACGGTGCGCGACGCCATGCCGGCTGCTGCCGCAAGGTTGCCGTCTTTCGACGTGCCGCAGCAATAGGCGGGGCCGCCCGCCGGGTCTGAGTCGATGCCGACCGCGCGCAGCAACTCAATCGCGCCGTGGATAATGTCGCCGTGGCGAACCGCATTGCAGCCATACCAGAAAACGACGCGTTCGCGCATGGCTGCCACTAGCGCTGCCACGCCGCAACTTCGGCGTCGGAAAATTGCAGGGCCGAAAATGCATTGATGCGCCGGAAAAAATTCGGGTCGCGTTTGCCGTCGGCCATCAACGCAGGTCCGCCGGTCGAGCCGAGCGCTGTGATCCGCGCAAGCCGCATCATCAGCATCGGGTTGACTTTCTCGGGGCAAGCCGGAACGCAGCGCGCGGATTGCGTGCAAAGACGCGTCCATTCGAGCGCTTCGGTTGTCGCCGTTTCGCCGGCGAGCAGGGCGCGGATGCCCGTAACGACTTGACCGCCTGTTTTGCCCGTGAGCTTGTCCGAGTACTGTGTCATCGGACACGCGTCGAAACACTTGCCGCAGGTCGTACAGTCGGCAAGCGTGCGCGCGATATTGCTCTCGATGTAACTCAGCAATTGTTCGGTTTCGTTTTTCATGCGTGCAAGCGATTGCGCGGAGAGAGAAATGTTATCACAGCGTTTGGTGCCGTTACCCGCACGTTACAATGCGCGCATGAATGACGTTCTTAAACGCGACGCGATCGGCGCTTTTTGCCGGCACACGCACGCGGAAGTCGCGGCTATTGGCGGCGGTCCGCTCGCGGGCCTCAGCTGTGGCATCAAAGACCTGTACGACATTGCCGGGCATAAAACCGGGTTCGGCAGCCCGGCCTGGCTCGAAACCCATGCTGCCGCCACTGCGACCGCGCCGGTCGTGCAACGACTCATCGACGCTGGCGCACAGATTGTCGGTAAGACACACACCGACGAAATGGCGTACAGCCTGAACGGCGAGAATCCGCATTACGGCACGCCAGTCAACGTCAATGCACCGGGCCGCATTCCCGGCGGCTCGTCGAGCGGATCGGCCGCAGCGGTGGCGGCAGGTCTCGTTGATTTTGCATTGGGCTCCGACACCGGCGGCTCGGTGCGCGCACCCGCGAGCTTCTGCGGAATTTACGGTCTGCGCCCGACGCACGGACGCCTGCCGATGGAAGGCGCGTGCGCGCTGGCGGCGAGTTTCGATGTCGCGGGTTGGTTTGCACGCGATGCACGTCTGCTCGAACGCGTGAGCCGAGTGTTGCTCGAAGACGACAAGCCGGCGCCGACGCCTGGCGCATTGCTCTACGCCGACGACGCTTTCGCGCTCGTCGATGGCCAGGTCCAAACGCAATTCGAACCGGCGCTCGCCTCGCTGACGGCGCTGCTCGGCGCTCCGCGCAAGGTGATTGTGTCTAGTGAAGGTTTGCCGCAGTGGTTCCAGGTGTTCCGCAAACTACAGGCCGCGGAAGCCTGGACACAGCACGCTGAATGGATCCAGCGGGCCAAGCCGCAGTTTGGTCCCGGCGTGCGCGAACGTTTTGAATGGGCGGCGACGGTCTCTCCGGCTGATGTCGCGCCATTGAAAGTACAACGGGAGGTCATTGCGTCGCGCATGGATGAGTTGCTGCGCGATAACGCGCTGCTCGTGCTGCCGACCGTGCACACCATCGCGTCGATGCGAAACACGCCGGCCGCGGACCTCGACGATTTTCGCGGTCGTGCGATGAGTCTGCTTTGCATTGCCGGCTTGGCGCGGCTCCCGCAAATCAGCTTGCCGCTCGCCAGGTTCGACGGCTGCCCGCTCGGCATCTCGCTCGTCGCCGCACGCGGCAATGACATGCTATTGCTCGACATCGCGTCCCGTCTCGCGGCGTGATGCATGCTGATTTACATTCACGGCTTCAATAGTTCTCCCGCGTCGTTCAAGGCGCGCGTGCTGCATGAACGCCTTGCGGCGCGCGGTCGTCGCGATGAATTTATCGCGACGGCATTGCCGCATTCCCCCGCCGCCGCCGCGGCCGCGCTCGATGCGCTTGCCGTGCGGCACCCTCATTCGGTACTCGTCGGCAGTTCGCTCGGCGGGTTTTACGCGACCTGGCTTGCCGAGCGGCATGGATTTCGTGCGGTGCTCGTGAATCCGGCCGTGCGCCCGTATGAGCTGCTTGCCGGGCACGTCGGCCGCCAGAAAAATTTTCACAACGGCGAGGAATACGATTTCACGCTCGTACATGTGGCCGAGTTGCGCGCGCTCGAAGTGCCGGCTCTCGATCCGCAGCGTTACCTGCTGATGGTGGAGACCGGCGACGAGGTGCTCGATTATCACGATGCAGTCAGAAAATACGCCGGCGCGCGGCAGCTCGTCATCGAAGGCGGCGATCACGGCTTCAGCGATTTCGCCGACCACGCCGATGCGGCACTCGAATTTCTGCTATGACGCAAGGCGCGCCAGACCTTCAGTTATAATCCGCGCCTCGCTCAATTCCGCACGCCGGCGCGCTCGTCTCCGGTATCCCGCATGAACGTTTTTTACGAAGAAGAAGGCGCTTTCAAAGTCGGCGCGATTCTGGCCGACAACGACACGTCGCTGCAGATTGAAGCGGCGCACGGCAAGCGCAGCAAAATAAAATCAGCCGCGGTGTTGCTGCGTTTCGATCAGCCTGCGTTGGCTGCGTTTGTCGATGCGGCCCAGCAGGTTGCGGCCGCCGTCGACGTCGACTTTCTGTGGGAATGCTGCGGCGCCGACGAGTTTTCATTCGACACGCTTGGCAAGGAGTATTTCGGCCATGCGCCAAGCGCTGTCGAGTCCGCGGCGCTGCTCTACACGTTGCACGGCGCACCGATGTATTTCTACAAGAAAGGCCGGGGGCGCTACAGAGCTGCGCCCGCCGAATCCCTGAAATCCGCCCTCGCGAGCGTCGAGAAAAAGCGCCTGCAGGCCGAGCAGAAACAGCGCTGGGCCGAAGAGATCGTCGCGGGCCGCCTGCCACCCGAATTCACGCCGCTGGTTTCGAAGCTGCTTTATGCGCCCGACAAAAATGCGCTCGAATGGAAAGCGTTTGAAGCCGCATGCGAAACGCTGAAGCTGCCGCCGGCGCGCGTGATGGCGCATTGCGGCGCGCTCGCCACACCCCACGACTATCATTTGAATAAGTTTCTATTCGAGTACTTTCCGCGCGGCACGGCATTCGATGACGCCGCGCCACTCGGTGTGCCCGCCGATCTGCCGCTCGCGGACGTGCGCGCCTTCAGTATCGACGATGAGACGACGACTGAAATCGACGACGCGTTCTCGGTGACGTCGCTCGCGAACGGCAATACGGAAGTCGGCATACATATCGCCGTGCCCGCGCTCGGCATCGTTCCCGGGTCGGCCTTCGAGGCCGTTGCGCGCGAGCGGCTGTCGACGGTGTATTTTCCCGGCCGCAAAATCACCATGCTGCCGGATGCCGCGATCGACGCATTTACGCTGGCCGAAGGCGCGGCGCGCAGCGTGTTGTCGCTATACGCCGAAGTGAACGCGCAAGGCGCGATCACCGGCACGCGCAGCCGGTGCGAGCTCGTGCCGATCGAAGCGAACCTGCGCATCGGCGAACTCGAATCCGTATTCAATGCCGATACCCTGGCCGCAGGTACGATCGCCCACGAGTTCGGCACCGATCTCCAGTTTCTGTGGCAGTTCGCCCGGCACTTGCAGGCCGCGCGCGGCAAGGCCGACAACCCGGAAATGCAGCGCACGGAATACAATTTTTATGTCGAAGACGAGCGCGTGCGCATCGTCGAGCGCAAACGCGGTTCGCCGATCGACAAAGTCGTTTCGGAACTCATGATTTATGCGAACGCCGAATGGGGCGGGCAGCTCGCGCGCGCCGGCTATGTCGCGATTTACCGGGCGCAAAGCGGCGGCGTCGCGCGCATGACGACGGTTGCCTCGCGTCACGACGGGCTTGGCGTCGAGCAGTATGCGTGGGCAAGTTCGCCGCTTCGCCGCTACATCGATCTCGTCAATCAGCGCCAGTTGCTTGCATTGTTCGCAGGCAAACCGCCGCCGTATCAGGCTGGCGACGAAGCCCTGCTGGCGGCGCTGCGCGAATTCGAGCTCGCTTACGAGGCTTACGCCGAATTTCAGCGCAACATGGAGCGCTACTGGTGCCTGCGGTGGCTCGAGCAGGAAAACGTCAGCATGCTCGACGCGACCGTGTTGCGCGAGAATCTCGTCCGCTGCGATCGCCTGCCGCTGGTAATTCGTGTGCCGTCTTTGCATGACGTTCGCGCGGGGGATGCGGCAAAACTGGCGGTGCTGAAGGTGGATCCGTGGGATTTGGCCATCCACGCCGATTACATCGCGCCTTCGTTAGCGCCCGCTAACGTGTCCGCATAGTCCGGCCATTATCTCTAAACGACCTTAAAAATAGCTTGCAAATACCTGTCAAATAACGTATTTGTACACACCATAGTCATTTTTAAGTAGAATAGCCGCTATGAGCCTGACCAGCTCGAATCGATTGATGCCTTATGGGAGAAGCTTGATCCCACTGGATCTGCCGTTCACGGCCCAATTTTCTGCTTTTAAGCGCACCCTGCTTGAGATGGACGATCTCTCACGCTTCCAATACGCCGTAGGCGCATCGCTGTTGGTGCATGCCATCGTATTGTTCGGCGTGACCTTCCGGCCACCCGATCTGTCGAAGCTCGACAGCGTCGCGCCGGCGCTCGAAGTGATTCTCGTCAATTCGCGGTCGAACACCAAACCGCTGAACGCCGACGCAGTCGCGCAGCATAACCTCGACGGCGGCGGCAATACCGATCTCGACCGTCGTGCATCAAGCCCGCTGCCGGTGACGCGAAACGACAAGCAGACCACCGAACTCACGATGGAGTCCAGGCGCGTCAAGCAGCTTGAAGTCGAAGCGCAAAAACTGATGACGCAGATGCAATCCCAGGCCAAGGTCGAATCCGCCGTGCCTCAGCCGGATCCCCAAGCCGAGCCCAGGACCGCGCCGAACGCAGCCGACATCATGAGCAAGAGTCTCGAGATCGCGCGGCTTGAAGCGCAGATTTCCAAAGACTGGGATGCTTATCAAAAGCGGCCGCGACGGCGCTTTCTTGGCGCGCGCGCGCAGGAATTCCGCTTCGCGCGTTATATAGAAGACTGGCGCCAGAAGATCGAGCGCGTCGGCACGCTCAACTATCCCGAGGCTGCCAGGAACCAGAAAATGTACGGCAGCCTGCAGCTCACCGTTTCAATCAAGCCGGACGGTACCGTCGACAACATCGAGATCAATCGTTCGTCCGGACAAAAGGTGCTCGATGATGCCGCCCGCCGCATCGTGCTGCTCGGCGCGCCTTACGCGGCTTTTCCCGCCGACATCGCCAAGGATACGGACATTCTCAGTATCACCCGCACCTGGACATTTACTCGCGCCGATCAGCTTTCGACCGAGTAACGGCGGCCGATGAGTGACTGCTACGCTGTCGTGGGCAATCCGGTCGGTCACAGCCTGTCCCCTGAAATTCACGCTGCATTCGCGCGCCAGACCGGGCAGGACATCGAGTACGTAAAATTGCTCGCGCCGCTCGATGCATTCACCGCGGTCGTAAACAAATTTCGCAGCGACGGCGGCAAGGGCATCAACGTGACGGTGCCGTTCAAGTTTGACGCATTTCGCATGTGCGAACCCGCACCGTCGGCGGTCGCGGCGGGCGCAGTCAATACACTCGACTTTCGCGGCGACAAAGTAGAGGGCTTCAACACGGACGGGATTGGCTTGATCGCCGATCTTGAACGCAATCTCGGGTTTTCGCTCCGCGACAAACGCGTGCTCGTGATGGGCGCGGGCGGCGCAACGTATGGCGTCGTGCAGCCGATTCTGGATGCTTGTCCGCAATCGCTGGTGATCGCGAATCGGACCGTGCACAAGGCGACCGAACTCGTCGCGCGGTACACGTTGTCGTCAAAAGCGACTCAAGTCACCGCTGTCGGTTATCCCGATCTCGCCACGGCCCAATTCGACCTGATCATCAATGCAACCTCAGCCGGTTTGCGCGATGAAATGCCGCCATTACCTCAGGCCGTGTTTGGCCCGGACGCGCTCGCTTATGACATGGTTTACGGCCGACAGACACCGTTTTTGACGTTTGCCCAAGCGCACGGCGCGCGCACCGCTGACGGACTCGGCATGCTGGTCGAGCAGGCGGCTGCGGCGTTCAAGATTTGGCGCGGCGTCGAGCCGCAAACCCGGCCGGTGATTACCAAGTTGCGTGCCGGACGCTAAAAAGCGGCAGCCGATCAGCATGAAATTTCTCTGGCGCTGCATCTGGTATCCGCTGCTGCTCGCAGTGACCGCACTTGCACTCGTGCAATTCTGGTTTCTGATTCACATCTGGTATTGGGTCGATCACGACCCGGGGACGACAGCGTTCATGCGCGCACGCGTGGAGCGCATTCGCGAGAAGACCCCGGGCGCCTTGCTTCAGCATCAGTGGGTGCCTTATAACCGGATTGCCACCAGCCTCAAGCGCTCCATAGTAGCGGCCGAGGACGCCAAGTTTCTCGATCATGACGGCTTTGACTGGGAAGGCATCCAGAAAGCGTACGAGCGCAACCAGAAAAAAGGCAAGGTGGTGTCGGGCGGCTCGACGATCAGCCAGCAGCTCGCGAAAAACCTGTTCCTGTCGGGCGAACGAACGTGGTGGCGCAAAGCGCAGGAGGCGGTCATCACGGTCATGATCGAAACCATCATGACCAAGCGCCGCATACTCGAGATATACCTGAACGTGATCGAATGGGGCAACGGCGTTTTCGGCGCGCAGGCGGCCGCGCATCATCACTTCGAGACGACCGCGGCCAACCTTTCGAGCGAGCAATCGGCGCAGCTCGCGGCTATGGTGCCGAGCCCGCGCCGCTACGCGCGCGGCAGCGAAACGCCGTATCTTTTGAAGCGCAAGGAAATCATTCTGTCGCGCATGAACTCGGCGGCGGTACCTTGAGCGGGTACCTGAGGCTAGTCGTTTAATCGACGATAAAAAGTTTGACGCCGGTCGTGGTGAACGAGCGATGCGGTTCCGCATTGTCAGCAACTTGATAACTCATGCCGGCAGTCAGCCGATATTTGCGGCCGTCCGCGAGTTCGGATTCGAATTCGCCTTCGATGACGAACACGACATGACCTTTGCTGCACCAGTGGTCGGCGAGATAACCGGGCGAGTATTCGACCATGCGCACGCGAATGCCGCCGAATTCGCGCGTGCGCCACGTCGCCTTGCCGCCGATGCCCGGATAGTCAACTGCGTCGACGGTTGACCAGTCGATGACGCCAAACGGGATGCCGGTCATTTGCATGTGCGTTCTTTCTTCAAGTGGAAGCTGCGATTTTAGCGTGCGTACTGCGGCGGCGCGGGTGCCGACTTGACCGAGGCTGGCGGCCGGCATAACCTCATCTGCCTGCTGCGCGCCCGGCTTGCGAGGCGCGCCAGGCAGTAATGAGAGGACTTGTTGTGAGTGAATCCCGATCAGTGAGCTGGCGCGCCTTGAGCGCCGCGTCAGGCATTGATGTTGGCGCCGGACAGGATGAGCGCGCGTGAGAACCCGGCGAAAATTATCGATTGCAGCGATGTTGGCGTTCGCCGGCGCGTCGATTTCGTTGGCGCATGCGGCCGAAGCGCTCGTTGCATATCGCGTCGCTGACGGGCAGATATCCGCACCGCTTACCAGCCTGCCCGGCGATCCCGCGCGCGGTAAAAGCGCGGCATTGAGCCGCGAAGGCGGCAATTGCTTTTTGTGCCACACCTTCCCGGATGCGGGCGACACACCGCTCGGCAACATCGGACCACCGCTCGCGGGCGTCGGCAAGCGCGTGACGGCGCCGCAGTTGCGCCTGCGGCTCGTCGATTCAACGCGGATCAACAGCCTGAGCGTGATGCCGGCGTATTACCGTACGGAAGGGCTGCAACGCGTGGCGTCCACTTACGTCGGCAAGCCACTGCTGACCGCGCAACAAGTCGAGGATGTCATCGCCTATTTGCTGACTTTGCAGGACTGAACATGTTGAATCGTTTCAGCCGCCGGGGTTTCATTGCACGCCTGCTCGCATTCTGCGCATGGCCGATGCTGCCTGCACGCGCGGCGGACGACCAGAGCGATTCGGTTGAAGTCATGGTGCACAAAGTGACAGGCGGCGCCATCGTCCAAACCGGCCGCGTTAAGCTCGAGGTGCCGGAATTTGCCGATAACGGCAATTCAGTGAGCCTGAAAGTCAGCGTCGACAGCCCGATGACGGCCAGCGACTACGTTAAAAGCATTCATCTATACGGCCCGCGCAATCCGCGCCCGAACATCGCGAACTTTTATTTCGGGCCGCGCGCCGGGCGCGCGCAGGTCAGCACGCGCGTCAGGCTCGGCGGCACGCAACGTGTGCTCGTAATCGCCGCGCTGTCGGACGGCTCGTTCTGGTCCGCGAGCGCCGACGTCGTCGTCACGCTTTCGGCGTGTTACGACGCAACGTGAAATCATGACTGCACGCATTCAAGTTCCGAAAAGCGCCAAACGCGGCGACGTGATCGAGATCCGCATCGCGATCCAGCATCCAATGGAAACCGGATTTCGTTTCGACGACAGCGGCAAGCCCGCGCCGAAGAACGTCGTGAATAAACTCGTGTGCCGCTATAACGGCGCGGAAATATTTCGTGCCGAGATGGGATCGGGTATTGCGGCGAATCCGTCGATCAGTTTTTTTACCATCGCGCAGGACAGCGGCGATCTGGTATTCGACTGGATCGACGACAAAGGCGAGACCGGCACGGAGCGCGTCCAGCTCACGGTGAACGGATGACGTTGGGTCGCCGGCTGCGCGCGGGCTTGTTGTTTGCAAGCCTCGCGCTCGCGGGCGGCACATTGGGTGCGCAGCAAGCCGTAAAGCCGCAGCCGCTCAAGTCGGGCCTCGATTTTACTGGCCCGGAGGTGCGTGACCTTCAGCACGACGATTTTTCGAATCCCGGCATGTTGTGGCTTTCGCGCGGCGAGTCCTTGTGGCAACAGGCCGCCGGCAAAGAGGGCAAGTCGTGCGCGTCCTGCCACGGCGACGCGAAGACAAGCATGAAAGGCGTTGCGGCGAAGTATCCGCAGATCGATCGCGGCACCGCGCGTCTGATCAACGTCGAAGGCCGCATTCAGCAATGCCAGGCGCGCCGCCAGCAGACGGAACCGTTCAAATACGAGTCGGCGGAATTGCTCGGGCTGACGGCTTACATCGGCCAGCAATCGCGCGGCATGCCGATGAATGTGACGATCGACTGGCAGAACCGCAAGAACTACGAAGCCGGGCGCGCGATGTACTACCGGCGCATCGGCCAGATGAATCTATCGTGCGCGCAATGTCATCAGGACAACTGGGGCAAGAAGCTCGGGCCCGAAACGATCAGCCAGGGACACGGTGTGGCTTATCCGATCTATCGGCTCGAATGGCAGACGATGGGTTCGCTGCATCGACGGTTCCGGAGTTGTTTGTCGGGCGTGCGCGCTGAACTGCTGCCGCAGGGATCGACCGAGTTTCTCGATCTCGAGCTGTATCTCGCGTGGCGCGAAGGCGGTTTGCCGGTCGAGACGCCGGGCGTGCGGCGCTGATTACTGCCGGCGGGCTAGCGCAGGGACGCGTTGATTTTTTCGAGGGCGGCTGAGCCCGGGCACAACTCGCGCTCGCCAAGACGGTTCAGCGGCGCTTCAACGGTATTCAGATGCATGTGCAGATCGGCCGAATTCGGGTCGACGTAAAGCAGGCCCGTGACCACTTCGCCGCGCGCGTGGCGCTGCTGGATATAGTCCATGGCTTTCAGGCGGTCGGTCGCATCGTAATCCGGCGCGAGCTTGCGTAATTGCAGGACACTGCCGTCGTGCTGCGTGACCATCGTGACGGTGCCCGGTGGGTAGTCGGCGGTAATTTCTTCGCGGCTGCTAATGAAATCCAGCCGGTTCACCGCTTCGTTGTGCTCGCGCACGTAGTCGTAACTCTTGGTCGAACCCGAATGGTTGTTGAACGCGACGCACGGCGACACGACGTCGATGAAGGCGGCACCTTTATGCTCGATCGCCGCTTTGATCAGCGGCACCAGTTGATCCTTATCGCCCGAAAAACTGCGCCCGACGAAGCTCGCGCCTAATTGCAAGGCCAGACCGACCATGTCGATCGGCTCATCGTTGTTGGCGATGCCGCGCTTGGATTTCGAACCCTTGTCGGCGGTCGCGGAAAACTGGCCTTTGGTAAGACCGTAGACGCCGTTGTTCTCGACGATGTAAACCATGTTGACGCCGCGGCGCATGCAATGCGCAAACTGGCCGATGCCGATTGAGGCGGAATCGCCGTCGCCCGAGACGCCCAGGTAAAGTAATTCACGGTTGGCGAGGTTGGCGCCTGTCGCTACCGACGGCATGCGGCCGTGCACGCTATTAAAGCCGTGCGAGTTGCCGAGAAAGTAATCGGGCGTCTTCGAGGAGCAACCGATGCCCGACAGCTTGGCGACCTTGTGCGGCTCGATATTGGTTTCCCAGCAGGCCTGAATGATCGCGGCGGAAATCGAGTCGTGCCCGCAACCCGCGCACAGCGTCGAAATCCGGCCTTCGTAATCGCGGCGCGTATGACCGACTGCGTTTTTCGGCAGGTCGGGATGATGGAGCTTCGGTTTGGCGAGATAAGTCATGACACCACTTTCTTGAGCGGGACGACGGTGCGTGCAGCAGCATGCTGCGAGATCTGGTCGACGATGAAACGGGCGGTAATCGGCGTGCCGTCGTAATGCAGCACGGACAAGAGCCGCGACGGGTTGATCTTAGCTTCGTTGACGAGCAGTGTTTTCAATTGCGCATCGCGGTTTTGCTCGATCACGAACACCCACGGGTGCGAAGCGACGAAATCGTTGATCTCGTCCTGGAACGGAAAGGCACGCACGCGCAGCGCGTTCACATGAATGCCGCGCGTGGCGAGCACGTCGAGTGCTTCCTGCATGGCGGGGCTTGTCGAGCCGTAAAAAATCGCGCCGAACCGCGCCGGCTTTTCCGCCGGATAAAGCAACGGTGCGGGCACCAGTTTCTTGGCCGTATCGAACTTGCGCAGCAGGCGCTGCACGTTATCGATGTAATCGGGCCCGGTTTCGCTATAGCCCGCGTAACGGTTCTTGGTCGTGCCGCGCGTGAAATAACCACCGCGCGTGGCGTGGGTGCCCGGATAGGTGCGGTACGCGATGCCGTCGCCGTCGACGTCGAGATAGCGGCCGAAGTCGCGCCCGGAATCGAGCATCGCCGAGGTCATGATCTTGCCGCGGTCGTAAGCTTGCTTATCGTCCCACTGGAACGGCGCGCATAAACGCGTGTTCATGCCGATATCGAGATCGGTCATCATGAAAATCGGCGTCTGCAGGCGCTCAGCCAGGTCGAACGACTTGGCTGTGAACTCAAAACATTCGGTCGGGTCTTCGGGGAACAGCAGCACGTGCTTGGTGTCACCATGCGAAGCGTACGCGCAGGCGATCACATCCGACTGCTGGGTGCGCGTTGGCATGCCGGTCGAAGGGCCGCCGCGCTGCACGTTAACGATGACCGCCGGGATTTCTGCGAAGTAGGCGAGACCGATGAACTCGGTCATCAGTGAAATCCCGGGGCCCGACGTCGCCGTGAATGCGCGTGCGCCGTTCCAGCTGGCACCGATGACCATGCCAATCGACGCGAGCTCGTCTTCGGCCTGCACGATTGCGAATTTGTTCTGGCCGGTCGCAGGATCGACACGGTGTTTCTGGCAGTACTTGATAAACCCTTCGGCGAGCGACGACGACGGCGTGATCGGATACCACGCGCACACCGTGGCACCGCCGTAAACCGCACCGAGCGCCGCCGCGCTGTTGCCGTCGATAAAAATCTTGTTTCCGACATTGTCCGCGCGCTTGATCTTGAGCCCGATCGGTCCGCCGAGATGCTGCTGCGCGTAATCGCGGCCGAGCCGCAGCGCCTTCACGTTTGACTGCAGCAGCGCTTCCTTGCCTTTGTATTGTTCCGAGAACAGACGCTCGATCTCGGTCGGATCGATGTCGAGCAGCGCGGACAGCGCGCCGACATATACAATATTTTTGAAGAGTTGGCGCTGGCGCGGGTCGGTGTAAGTGGCGTTGCAGATTTCAGTGAGCGGCATGCCGATCACGTTGATGTCGGTGCGGAATTTCGATTGCGGCAGCGACTTGGTATTGTCGTAAAACAGGTAACCGCCTTCTTCAATTTCCTTGATGTCGGCATCCCACGTTTGCGGATTCATCGCGACCATCAGATCGACGCCGCCGCGGCGGCCCTGGTAGCCGGTTTCAGTGACGCGCACTTCGTACCACGTCGGCAGGCCCTGGATGTTCGACGGAAAGATGTTGCGGGGCGCTACCGGTACGCCCATGCGCAGAATCGAGCGCGCGAAAAGCTCGTTGGCCGACGCCGAGCCCGAGCCGTTGACGTTGGCGAATTTGACGACGAAATCGTTGGTCGATGTAATTTGTTTCATTCCGTCCTCAGGCGGCTTTGCGTTGCGGCTTGTTACGGCAGCCCGGACCGGCGTACGTCATCTGCAGCAGGAATTTCTGCATGTCCCACGCACCTGTCGGGCAGCGTTCGGCGCACAATCCGCAATGCAGGCACACGTCCTCGTCCTTGGCCATGATCCGGCCGGTCTTGAGCGTGGTGGAGACGTAGACGTCTTGCGTCAGATTGTCGGCCGGTGCCTTCAATCGTGTGCGCAGCTCTTTTTCGTCGCCGTTATCGGTGAAGGTGATGCAGTCCATCGGGCAGATGTCGACACAGGCGTCGCATTCGATGCACAGCTTCTCGCTGAATACCGTCTGGGCGTCGCAATTTAAGCAGCGCTCGGCTTCGGCAAGCGCAAGCTTCGGATCGAACCCGAGTTCGACTTCGACCTTGATGTTCTTCAGCGCGATTTTCTGGTCTTTAAGCGGGACCTTGTAGCGCTGATCGTTCGAGATCGCGTTGTCGTAGCTCCACTCGTGTATGCCCATCTTCTGGGACTGGAGATTGACCATCGGCGCCGGACGATCTTTGACATCTTCGCCATTGCACAGCTTGTCGATTGAAATCGCTGCTTCATGGCCGTGCGCGACGGCCCAGATAATGTTTTTGGGACCGAACGCCGAATCGCCGCCGAAGAACACATTCGGGATCGTCGATTGCATCGTGACTTTGTCGACGACCGGCATGCCCCACTTGTCGAACTCAATGCCAATGTCGCGTTCAATCCAGGGGAATGCATTTTCCTGGCCGACGGCAACCAGCACGTCGTCGCATTCGAAATGCTGGTCCGGTTCGCCCGTCGGCACGAGATTGCGGCGCCCTTTGGCGTCGTACTCGGCCTTCACTTTTTCGAACAGCATGCCGGTGAGCTTGCCCTGATCGTGCGTAAATGATTTGGGCACGAGGAAGTTCAGGATCGGAATGCCTTCATGCTGAGCGTCTTCTTTTTCCCACGGGCTCGCTTTCATTTCTTCGAAGCCCGAGCGCACGATCACTTTGACATCGTCGCCGCCGAGCCGCTTCGATGAACGGCAGCAGTCCATCGCGGTGTTGCCGCCGCCAAGCACGATGACGCGCTTGCCGATTTTCTCAATGTGCCCGAACGACACGCTGTTCAGCCAGTCGATACCGATGTGAATGTTTTTCGCTGCTTCTTTGCGTCCCGGGAGCTCAAGATCGCGGCCGCGCGGAGCGCCGGTGCCGACGAAGACTGCGTCGTATTTTTCAGACACTACCTGCTTCAGGCTGTCGATGTGTTGGCCACCGCGGAAATTAACGCCGATGTTCAGGATGTAATTGACTTCCTCGTCGATCACCGATTCGGGCAAGCGAAATTTCGGAATCTGCGTGCGGATCATGCCGCCGGCCTGTTTGTCGCCATCGAACACGGTGACGTCGTAACCAAGCGGCGCAAGATCGCGCGCGACGGTGAGCGAGGCGGGCCCGGCGCCGATTAATGCGACGCGCTTGCCGTTTTTCTGGGCGGGCGCTTTCGGCAGTCGCTCAGTGATGTCGTCTTTGTAATCGGCGGCGACGCGCTTTAAGCGGCAGATCGCAACGGGTTCAGGTTTCTCACCATTATTTTCTTCAACGCGACCGCGGCGGCAAGCCGGTTCGCAGGGACGGTCGCAGGTGCGGCCAAGCACGCCGGGAAACACATTGGATTCCCAATTGACCATGTAGGCATCGCTGTAGCGGCCGGCGGCGATCAGGCGGATGTATTCGGGAACGGGAGTGTGGGCGGGGCAGGCCCACTGGCAATCAACGACTTTGTGGAAATAATCGGGCTGGTGAATATCGGTCGGCTTCAAATCTTCTCCTCGTTATGCCTTATCGTTCTGCAGTGCTCAGCCATGGTGTAAGACGCATAACGCTTGAGCCGTAAAACGGTGCAATAGCGACTGTTGGGTGGCCAATAGTTTACGCTTGTGGATTGCCCCTGAAAAGGCCTTCAATTTCAAGTACTAGTGACGCTGTCAGGGTTACTGTGGTGGGGTGGGCGGCGGAATTCTGCTGCCAGTGCCAAAAAACGAGCGCCATTTTCCGGGTAAATGCTTAATTCACCTGTGAAAAAGCGCACGTACTACGCTCTGTTTCGCGATACGGGTTAAAATACACGGTTGCACTACCAGCCTGCCACTATTACAAGGTCAAAGCATGAAACCAAAAATCACCGTCGCATGGGAGCATCTGGGCACCGTGGGCGGCACGCGGTACGACTCATCGAAATGGACTGAGGATCGCTCGACGTTATGGGTCACCTTATGGTCGGACCAGCTGAAACGCGTTAGCAGCGGCGTCTATCGCTATACGTTGTGCGAGGACAAAGATCTCGAGCGTTCGACCGGCGCGCGCCATCACGCCAACGTGAGCGAAGCGATCGAGCGCGGTGTTCCCGTCAAAGGTTTTCTCGTGTGGCCCAAGAAAGAGCAGACGGCGCAAGGCCACCGCGGCGTCGAAGACGCGGACCCCAAGCGCCAGTACGAAATAGAAGTTGAAAGTCGCGAGGGCAATCTCGTGGTCGCACTCGCCAAAGGCATGTAATTTACGGCGGTATGTAGTCCGCCGGCATAGTACGGCGTCATGCACCGCTTAAGATGACGCCGCTCGCGCGCCTATTGCACCATGCAATTCGACGCGCTGATCCTCCCATACGCAGCAGCAATTTCCATGCACCGCGCTTGTCACGGGCATGGGATTTGCACTTGTTGGCGTCATGGGAGGTTTCTAATGCCAATTACCACGAAGTCTCGTCAAGATTTCGACGCCGGGTGGACGAGCCGTCGAAATGCCGTCGCATCCGGCATGAGTCCGGCGGCCAACGATTACGACGATCTGCAACGCGGCATCCAGCTCGCGTTTGCGGTGCCGGAAACGCATGTCGCAAGCGCGATCGGCTATCTCGTCGGCGAAGGACCGGCGGATGCTCATTCGGATGGGATTGCAACCTTGTTCGAACCGCTTGCGACGCCCGAGGGGTGGGCGTTGTGCGCCGACTTGCTGAAGATCAGGCTCGAATTGCGCGCTGACAAGCTTCGGCAAACGCGCGACGTCGAGGGATTTTACAAGTTAGTGAAGCGCGTTCGCAGCTGAGCGCATCGCTCGGTTGCGTTATTTGCAACGGTTCAGCTGGTCTTGCGCTTGCGCGCCGCACCGGTCTTTTTGGGCGCTGGAACTTTTGCGGCAGACGGGCGTGGTTCGATCACGAGTTCCGGCCCGCGTAAAAACACCTGAACTTTGAGTTCAAGAAATCCATGGCGCAAACCATCGAATTCGCGCTTGGGGTCGGTTACATATTCGCGAATCTGATTGAACGCGAGCACCGCCACATGATCGGTGCGGATATTGCGAATACGCACTTGCTCGTCTTCGGTTTCCTGCACCAGCCAGTCATCGTCCATGATGCGCAGCTCGGTCACGCCGCGGAAGCGCCGCGCGGGCGGCCGCAACCGGACCCGATGATGGATGCACTTTGCCAGCTTGGTTTTGGTAACTGCCATGAGCTAACGCAACGGTCTGCGTGTAATTAGGGCTTTTCGCCTTCGGGCGGCGGGGTGACGGGACTCTGCTCGTTCGCTTCGGGCTCGGGCCCATGCTCGGCGAGTTTTCGCAGGCGTTTCTCTTCTTTCTTTTTCTTTTTCGCCAACTCTTTCTGGCGCTTTTCAAACTGATAATTAGGTTTAGCCAATGGCATGTCCTTGGATGAGAGGATAAGTATAGATTATGCGCCCCCCGGCGGCGGTTTGGGAGCAAATTGCGCGAGAAACTGTTCCAATTGCCGCGCGAATGCCTGGCGGTCTGCCTGGCTGAATGGCGGCGGACCGCCGGTGTCCACGCCGCTCGAACGCAGTTCATCCATGAAACGCCGCATGGAAAGCCGCGCTTCAATATTGTCTGAGGTGTAACGCTCGCCGCGCGGGTCGAGCACATATCCGCCTTTGACGATGGCGGCTGCGGCGAGCGGAATATCGGCCGTAATCACGAGATCGCCGGCACGAATTTCCTTGGCAATCTTGTCGTCCGCCACGTCAAACCCGGCCTCTACCTGGATGGTATTAATGTAGGCGGAAGGTGGCGTGCGCAGCGGTTTGTTGGCGACCAGCGTCAATTCGATCTTGGTGCGTTCCGCAGCCCGGAACAGGATTTCCTTGATCGGATTCGGGCATGCATCCGCATCGACCCAAATTCGCATGGCATTTATTTCCGGCACTTGAGCCGCCGCCAGCATGGCGCTGACATGTAGTGCTTCGCTTGAAGAAGCATGCGCCGATTATCGCAGACAACCGGCCGCCGCGAACTTGTTAGCGAAAGTGCCGTGGTTAAATTACTTCTTCGCCGGCATGAGGTCCGTGCACACGCCTTCGAATACTTCGGCCGCCATGCCGATCGATTCGCCGAGCGTCGGATGCGGATGTATGGTCTGGCCGATGTCGCCCGCATCGGCGCCCATCTCGACCGCAAGTGCTATCTCTCCGATTAGATCGCCGGCATGCGTGCCGACTATGCCGCCCCCGACAACACGATGCGTTGCTTCGTCGACAATCAATTTAGTGAAGCCCTCATCGCGTCCATTGGCGATTGCGCGGCCGCTCGCGGCCCACGGAAATTTACCGACACCGACTTTGATACCTTGTTTCTTGGCCTCGTCTTCGGTCAGGCCGACCCACGCGACTTCCGGGTCGGTATAGGCAACCGATGGAATCACTCGCGCATCGAAAAAAGATTTTTGCCCCGCAGCAGCCTCGGCCGCGACGTGCCCTTCGTGCACCGCCTTGTGCGCAAGCATCGGCTGCCCGATAACATCGCCGATCGCGAAAATGTGCGCAACGTTGGTACGCATCTGCTTGTCGACCGCAATATAGCCGCGCTGATCGACAGCGATGCCGGCCTTGTCGGCGCCGATCTTGTTGCCGTTGGGGCTGCGGCCGACGCCGACCAGTACGAAGTCATAAACCTGCGGTTCTGCGGGTGCCTGCTCGCCTTCGAATTTAACTTTGATGCCGTCCGACGTTGCTTCGGCGGCGACCGTTTTGGTTTTAAGCATGACTTTATCGAAACGCGCCGTATTGAATTTACGCCAGACATTGACGAGGTCGCGGTCGGCGCCCTGCATGAGGCCGTCGAGCATTTCGACCACGTCAATCCGGCTACCGAGCGTTGAATAGACGGTTGCCATCTCGAGCCCGATGATGCCGCCGCCAATGACCAGCATGCGCTTTGGAATCGATGGCAGCGTCAGCGCGCCGGTCGAATCGACAATCCGTGGGTCGTCGGGCACGAACGGCAGTTTGACCGGCATCGAACCGGCCGCAATGATCGCGTGCTTGAATTTGACGACGCTTTTTTTGCCGCTTTTGTCCTGGCCGTCGCCCTGCGTCGCTTCGACTTCAAGATGCTGCGGATCGAGAAACTGCCCGTAGCCGCGCACTACGGTCACTTTGCGCGCTTTGGCCATTGCCGCCAGCCCACCCGTCAACTTGCCGACGACTTTCGATTTGTGCGCGCGCAGCTTTGATAGATCGACCGCCGGCTTGCCGAAGCTCACGCCAAGGTCGGCGAAATGCGCGGCTTCATCCATCACCGCGGCGACGTGCAGCAGCGCCTTCGAGGGAATGCACCCGACGTTGAGGCACACGCCGCCCAGCGACGCATAACGTTCGACGATCACGGTTTTCAAGCCGAGATCGGCGGCACGAAACGCCGCCGAATAACCGCCCGGCCCGGCGCCGAGCACGACTACATCGCATTCGATATCGGCGCCGCCGGCGAACGATGCCGCGGTTGGCGCCGGCGTCGCGGCTGCAGGAACCGGTGCAGGCGCCGCAGATTTTGCAGGCGCCTCGGCAGCGGCGGACGCTCCCGCACTTGCCTCTCCGGCTTCGAGCATCAACACGAGCGTGCCTTGCGAAACCTTGTCGCCGACTTTGACTTTGAGTTCTTTGACGATACCCGCCGACGGTGACGGTACTTCCATGGTCGCCTTATCGGATTCGAGCGCGATCAGCGGCTCTTCGGCCTCAACGCGGTCGCCCGGTTTCACCAGGATTTCGATGATGGGAATATTTTTAAAATCGCCAATGTCGGGGACTTTAACTTCAACGATCTTGGACATTGCAGAAATCCTTTAGGCCGCAGACGGGAGAAACGTGAGAAAAGAATGGCGTAGTCGCCGTGAACGCCGCGCCCGTGAATGCTGCGCGATTGGCGGCCGGCTAAGTCCTGATCTGGCCTTCACCGAAGACGACCCATTTGCGCGACGTCAGTCCTTCGAGGCCGACCGGCCCGCGCGCGTGCAGTTTGTCGGTGGAAATGCCGATCTCCGCGCCGAGCCCGTACTCATAACCATCGGCGAAGCGCGTCGATGCATTGACGACGACTGAACTCGAATCGACCTCGCGAATGAAACGGTCGGCGCGCGCTTTGTCTTCGGTCACGATGGCGTCAGTGTGCTGAGAGCCGTAGCGCGCTATGTGGTCCATCGCCGCATCGATATCGTCGACGACGCGCACCGCGAGAATCGGCGCCAGGTATTCGGTGTACCAGTCTTCTTCCGTCGCGCTGTTGATGCCGGGCACGAGCTTGCGCGTCGCGTCGTCGCCGCGCAGCTCGATGCCTTTGTCTTTGTAGATTTTCGCAAGCGACGGCAAGACGCGTTCGGCAATACCGCGCGCGACGAGCAGCGTCTCCATCGTGTTGCAGGTGCCGAGGCGCTGCGTCTTCGCGTTGTCGGCAATGCGGATCGCTTTGTCGATGTCCGCTTTGTCGTCAATGTAAACGTGGCACACGCCGTCGAGATGCTTGATCATCGGAATCCGCGATTCCTGCATCACGCGTTCGATCAATCCCTTGCCACCGCGCGGCACCACGATGTCGACATATTCATTCATACGCAGCAGTTCGCCGACCGCGGCGCGATCGGTGGTTTCGACGACCTGCACTGCGTCCTCCGGCAGGCCGGCGGCTGTGAGGCCTGCGTGCACGCACGCGGCGATCGCCTGATTCGAGTGCAGCGCTTCGGAACCGCCGCGCAGGATGCATGCATTGCCGGCTTTCAGGCACAGGCCGGCGGCGTCGGCCGTTACGTTCGGCCGCGATTCATAAATGATCGCGATCACGCCGAGCGGCACGCGCATGCGCCCGACTTTAATGCCAGACGGTTGTTCGGCAAGTTCGCTGATCTCACCGATCGGATCGGGCAGACGCGCGATCTGGCGCAGGCCATCGGCCATTTCGGCGATGCTTTTTTTGCTCAGCGTCAGACGATCGATCAACGGCGCATCGAGTTTTTTGGCGCGCGCCGCGTCAAGGTCAAGCGCATTGGCGGCAAGCAGGCGCGCGACATCGCGCTCGATCGCTTCGGCGGTCAATACGAGTGCGCGGTTTTTGGTCGCGGCGTCGGCTTTGGCGACGAGCCGTGCCGCAGCGCGTGCGCGTTTACCGACATTGGTCATGTAAGTCTGAATGTCCACAGCCAGATTCTATCAGCCGCGTGCGGCCAGAGGCGTTCGCGCGCAGCTAGGCGGCTTTGACGTGCCGGCGCGAGAAACGCAGGCCCAGCTGTAACAGCTCATCCCAAACGTCGCCGCGCGCAAGCCCTTTGATCGTGCGATCGATTCTGGCAGCGTGCACGAGCGCGGCCTCGATCTGCGTCGTGTTGAAGCGGCCGACGTTGCGCTCGACCAGTTGCTGGCGCGGTCCCCAGACGCGCGCGTCGCGCATCGCCTGCTGCAGCGGTCGCCCGCCCGCCATGCCTGCGAGCACGCGGCCGATGGCGCGAATCTCTTCCGTCATCGACCACAGAATGAGCGGCGCTGCCGCACCTTCGCCTTTGAGCCCGTCGAGCACGCGCACGAGATGCGTGGCGTCGCCCGAGAGCACGATGCCGCCCAGATCGAACACGTCGAACCGCGCAACGTCGAGCACCGATGCCTTGATTTGGTCGAACGACAGTGCGCCGAGCGGAAACAGCAGCGCCAGCTTCTGCACTTCCTGATACGCGGCGAGCAGATTGCCTTCGACCTTGTCGGCGATGAACTCGAGCGTTTCGGTGTCGGCTGTCTGGTCCTGCGCTTTTAAGCGGCTGGCGAGCCATGCCGGCAGCTTGTCGCGCTTGACCTGCACGGCTTCAACCATCACGCCGGCTGCATCGAGTGCGCCGAACCACGCGCCTTTTTGCGCGCGCCAGTCAACGTCGGGCAGCGCAATCAGCGTGATCGTGTCGGGTGGCAAATCGGCGGCGTAATCCTGCAGCGCCTGGCTGCCTTCGTTGCCCGGCTTGCCGCTGGGAATGCGGATTTCGACGATACGCCGGCTCGCGAATAATGATTGCGATTGCCGGCTGACTTTCAACTGCGACCAGTCAAAATGCTGTTCGGCGGTCAGCACTTCGCGTTCGGCATGGCCGTCTTCACGCGCGCGTGCGCGAATGCGATCGGCAGCCTCGAGCGCTAACAGCGGCTCATCGCCATAAACGATGTAGAGCGGCGCGAGCGTGCGCTTGAGTTGTTGCGCGAGTTGTTCGGTGGTTATACGCACGATGCAACGCTAAGGCGTGAAGCGCGCAATCCTGCTTTAGCGCAGGTCTTTCGCATCGGCATTGAGTTGCGCCACCTGCAAGCGGCGCACGACTTGGTTGACAGCGTCGCTTTGCATGTCGCGATAGAGCAGCGCCTCTTCCTGCTCTTTACCGAGCACATCGGAGTCGCTGTAAAGCAGATCGCGTTTGAGCAGGATCTGATCGGGCGCAATCAATTCCTTGCCCGCTTTGTCGGTCAAACGAAAGTTCACGCGATAGCGCAACTGCAATTCCAGCACGCGGCCGGCTGACGACAACGAAAGGATCGAGCGTTCGCGCGTTTCACTTAGAATTTGCAGGGTCACGTCCGCTTCTTTTGAATTTTCAGTGACGCGCGTTTTGCTGCCCGACCTGACAGCGCGCGCGAGCGGCGTCGTAAATCCGGGCGAGCCGACTATGTACATCGAGTCGAACGGCAGGTCGGCCTTGCCGCGCAGGTGGAATCCGCACGACGCGAGGAGCAGCGTCGCCATCAATAGGGCATAGACGCGTAGCGGCAATGACGTTGATTTATTCATGCTTAAGGTCTCGACGGTCACACTACCACGTTTACCAAACGGCCGGGCACGACGACGACTTTTTTAACCGGCTGGCCGTCGATGTGTTTCTGCACGTTGGGGTTTTCCAACGCGAGACGCTCGATCTGCGCGCGGTCGGCGTCCCGGGCAACGCGCATGTTGCCGCGCAGCTTGCCGTTGACCTGCAGCACGAGCTCGATTTCGTCCTGTACCAGAGCGCTTTCATCGACAGCCGGCCACGGCGCGGTGAGGATGTCCTCGCCATACCCCAGGTCGCGCCAGAGTTGATGCGTGATATGCGGCGTGAGGGGTGCCAACAGCCGCAGCAGAATGCCCACGCAATCTTCGACGTCCTGGTCGACGCCCTCCAGTTTGTCGAGGGCGTTCAGCATCTTCATCGCCGCCGATGCCACCGTATTGAACTGGTGTTTCTCGAAGTCGTGATTGGCCTGTTTCAGCACCGAATGAACTTCAAAGCGGGCGGCTTTTTTTGCCGCCGCATCGATGGCAGTGCCGCCGCCCGCGCGTTTGCGCGCATCGACTTTCTCGCAATAGCTCCACAAGCGTTTCAGAAAACGCGATGCGCCTTCGACGCCGGCGTCGTTCCACAGCAGCGTGTCTTCTGGCGAACTCGCGAACATCATGAAAAGCCGCGCCGTGTCAGCGCCGTACTCTTCGATCAGCGACTGCGGGTCGACGCCGTTGTTTTTCGATTTCGACATCGTGCCGATGCCATCCGATTCGACCGGCTGACCGTCGGCTTTGAGCGTCGCGCTCGTGCGCTTGCCGTTCGCATCGACCGCGATCTCGATTTCCGCCGGATTGTAGTAGGTGACGCGGCCGGTCTCGGGCTTGCGGTAGAAAATTTCGTTCAACACCATGCCCTGTGTGAGTAACCGCGCGAACGGCTCGTCGAGCTTGGCGAGACCCAGGTCGCGCATGGCTTTGGTCCAGAATCGCGAGTAGAGCAGATGCAGAATCGCGTGCTCGATGCCGCCGATGTATTGATCGACCGGCAGCCAGTAGTTAACGCGCTCATCGACCATCGCCTTGTCCTGGCCGGCGCAAGCGAAACGCAGGTAGTACCACGACGAATCGACAAAGGTGTCCATCGTGTCGGTTTCGCGCCGCGCGGGCTTGCCGCAGCTCGGGCACTCGCAATTCACGAAGTCGGCGCGCTTGTTGAGCGGATTGCCGCTGCCGTCCGGCACGCAATCCTCGGGCAACACGACCGGCAGCTGATCATCCGGCACCGGCACGTCGCCGCAATGCGCGCAGTGAATAATGGGAATCGGCGTGCCCCAATAGCGCTGGCGTGAGATGCCCCAGTCGCGCAGCCGCCACATGATCTGCTTTGCGCCGAGCTTTTTGGCGGCGAGATCGGCCGCGATCGCGGACACCGCCGCGTCATAGTCGAGCCCGTCGTATTTGCCGGAATTTATGCATGCGCCGTGCTCCGCGTACCACGGCAGCCAGGCGTCGGTCGAATACGTTTTGCCGTCGACACTGATGACCGGTTCGATCTTGAGATTGTATTTCTTGGCGAATGCGAAGTCGCGTTCGTCGTGCGCGGGCACACCCATAACCGCGCCGTCGCCGTAACTCATCAGCACGTAATTGCCCACCCACACTTCGACTTTTTCGCCAGTCAGCGGATGCGTGACAAACACGCCGGTCGGCAGGCCTTTCTTTTCCATCGTCGCAAAATCGGCTTCGATCACGCTGCCGCGTTTGAATTCTTCGATGAACGCCGCGAGTTTCGGATTGGATTTCGCAGCATGCGTCGCTAGCGGGTGCTCGGCGGCGACCGCGCAAAACGTGACGCCCATAATAGTGTCGGCGCGCGTGGTAAAGACCCACAGCTGCTGGTCTTTGCCGTCGAGCGTGTAAGGGAACGCGAACCTCACGCCGGTACTTTTGCCGATCCAGTTCGCCTGCATCGTTTTAACGCGCTCAGGCCAGCCGGGCAGCGTATCGAGCGCCGCGAGCAATTCATCGGCGTATTTCGTGATCGCCATGTAGTACATCGGGATCTCGCGCTTCTCGACGAGCGCGCCGGTGCGCCAGCCGCGGCCGTCGATGACCTGCTCATTCGCAAGCACGGTTTGATCGACCGGGTCCCAATTGACGGTGCCGGTTTTTTTGTAGACGAGACCTTTTTCGAGCAGGCGCAGGAAGAGCCACTGATTCCAGCGGTAATAGTCGGGCTTGCACGTTGCGAGCTCGCGTTCCCAGTCGATCGCAAAACCGAGCGAGACCAACTGCTTTTTCATGTACGCGATGTTGTCGTATGTCCACTGCGCGGGCGGCACGCGGTTGGCCATCGCGGCGTTCTCGGCGGGCAAGCCGAATGCATCCCATCCCATCGGCTGCAGCACGTTGCATCCGCGCATGCGGTGGTACCGGGAGAGTGCATCGCCTATGGTATAGTTTCGCACGTGCCCCATATGCAATTTGCCTGACGGATAGGGGAACATCGACAGGCAGTAGTACTTGGGTTTGCCGGGCGTTTCAACGGCCCGGAACGAGCGCCGATCGCGCCAGAACGCCTGGGCATCGCGCTCGATTGCATGTGGGTTGTACTTGTTCTGCATAGCGGCCGGCGGAGACGGAAAAGACGCGAATTATACCCGCACCGCATGCGAAATCTGCCGCGCCGGCGGCGGCAAATCAGGGAGACGACAATGAAAATAAAGACGCTCTTTTTGTTGCTGATGTTCGCGGCGACCTGTGCGAGTGCCGCGGCGCGCGTTGCTCCGCCCACCATCGTCGTCGAAGGCGTGCAGATGCCCGCCTGGGTCGAGCATGCGAGCGGCGCGCGCGATGCATTGCGCATCGGGGCGACGCTCACGAATAAGGACCGCGTGATCACCGGGCCCGGCGCGCGCGCGCTGCTGCGGCTGTCCGACGGCAGCCTGATCAAACTTGGCGAGAACGGACTGCTCGCGCTCGATGATCTCGGGCAGAAAAAATTTCAGCTGAAAGACGTCGTTACCGCGTCGCTCGATGTTCTGAGCGGCGCATTCCGGTTCACGACCCAGGCCTTGAGCAAATTTCGCGGCGAACGCGACGTTAAAGTGCGCATCGTGACGATTACGGTCGGCATCCGCGGCACGGACTTGTGGGGTAAAGCCGATTCGACGCGCGATATCGCCTGTCTCGTCGAAGGCAAGGTCGACGTCACGCGCGGCGAGCAGGCATTCACGATGGATAAACCGATGTCCTTCTATGTAGCGGCGAAGGGCCAGCCCGGCGATCCGGTCGCACCGGTATCGAAGGAGCAGCTCGATAAATGGTCGCTGGAGACGGACATCGCCGCGGGCGGCGGCGCATTACGCAAGGGCGGCAAGTGGCGCGTTTACCTTGCAGAGGCCAGCGATCAGGCGGCGGCGCTCAAGGTGTACGACGAATTGCGTAACGCTGGCTATGCAGCGGAAATCCGGCCGGTCAAAGCCGAAGATGCGGTCAGCTATCGCGTGCGTATTTCCAATCTGATGACGCGCGAAGAAGCAACGGCGCTCGGCGAGAAACTCAAAGGCAAGATGGGCGTGACCGAACCCAAAGTCTCCAAGTAGCTCGAAATGCTTTTATGCAACGGCCGGCGCTGCCGGCCGTTGTCTTTTCGGCGACACGCCAGAAGTGCTGTTTTATAATCGCTCCGTCCCGCTTACTCACAGTCCATGTCGTCTCCTTCATTCCTGACAGGCCTCAACGAGCCACAACTCGAAGCCGTCACACTGCCGCACCAATCGGCACTCATTCTCGCCGGCGCCGGCAGCGGCAAAACCCGGGTATTGACGACGCGCATCGCGTGGCTGATCCAGACGGGCCAGGTGAGTCCGGCCGGCTTGCTGGCCGTCACGTTTACCAACAAGGCGGCCAAGGAAATGCTCACTCGCATTTCCGCCATGCTGCCGATCAATACGCGCGGCATGTGGGTCGGCACGTTTCACGGCTTGTGCAATCGCATGCTGCGTGCGCATTACCGCGAAGCGGGGCTGCCGCAGCTTTTCCAGATTCTCGACAGCCAGGACCAGCTGGCGCTCATCAAACGCATGATGAAGGCGGCCAATGTCGACGATGAAAAATTTCCGGCGCGACAGATCTGCTGGTACATCAACAGCCATAAGGACGCCGGCAAGCGTGCCGTCGATGCCGACGACTATGACGAATTCACGCGCCGTCTGAAAGAACTGTACGCGCTCTACGACGAGCAGTGCCAGCGCGAAGGGGTGGTCGATTTCGCCGAGTTGCTGCTGCGCTGCTACGATCTTTTGTCGAAAAACGAAATCCTGCGCGATCACTATCGCGGCAGATTCCGTCACATCCTGGTCGATGAATTCCAGGACACCAACCGGCTGCAGTATCAATGGCTGCGGCTGTTGGCAGGATGGAACGCCGCGACGAGCGGGCGCGGTGCCGAAAATGCAATCTTCGCGGTCGGCGACGACGATCAGTCGATTTACGCGTTTCGCGGCGCCTCGGCCGCCAACATGGGCGATCTGCAGAAAGATTTCGGCATCGAGAAGGTGATCAAGCTCGAGCAAAACTACCGATCGCACGGTCACATTCTCGACGCCGCCAACGCGCTGATCGACCACAACCGCCGGCGTCTCGGTAAAAACCTGTGGACCGCCGAAGGCAAGGGCGAACCATTGCGGGTCTATGAAGCCGGCACCGACATCGACGAAGCGAGCTTTATCGTCGATGAGGTTAAGTCGCTGCATCACGATGGCTTGCGCCTTTCCGAGATTGCGCTCTTATACCGGTCGAACGCGCAGTCACGCGTACTCGAGCACGCATTGTTCAACGCCGGGATGTCATACCGCGTCTATGGCGGTTTGCGTTTTTTCGAGCGGCAGGAAATCAAGCATGCGCTGGCATATCTGCGCGTGCTCGCGAGCGATGACGACGATGGCGCATTGCTGCGCATCATCAATTTTCCAACACGCGGTATCGGCAATCGCGCGCTCGAGCAATTGCAGGACGCGGCACGTACAGGCGGCGTCAGCCTGTGGACCGCGGCGAAGGAAAAAGCGCTAGTCGCTGCTTCGCGCGATGCGGCTGCGCCCAAGAAAGGCGTTGAGGCGTTCGTTGCTTTGATCGCGAGCATGCGCGCCGCGTGCGCCGGCTTGCCGCTGCCCGAAATCATAGAACACGTGATTGAACACAGCGGGCTCAAAGCGTTTTACGCGAAAGAGCGCGAAGGCGCCGATCGCCTCGAGAACCTCGACGAACTGATTAACGCCGCGGCGGGCTTCGTGGCCGACGGGGCGCAGGATGACACCAGCCTCGCGGGTTTTCTCGCCCATGCTGCGCTCGAGGCGGGCGACAACCAGGCGCAGGCCGGCGCCGATGCGCTGCAACTAATGACGGTGCATTCGGCGAAAGGCCTCGAATTCCACAGCGTGTTCATCAGCGGCCTCGAAGAAGGCCTTTTCCCGCACGAGAACAGCATGTCCGAAGCCGACGGCAAAGAAGAAGAACGGCGGCTCATGTACGTGGCGCTGACGCGCGCGCGCCGCCGCTTGTACCTATCGTTTGCGCAGAGCCGCATGCTGCATGGCCAGACGCGTTACAACATCGCGTCGAGTTTCTTCAATGAAATCCCGGACGCGCTGTTAAAACGCATCAACCGCGCCGGCGCCTATGCTTCGCTCGTGCCGGCCGCGCGCGAACCGCTCGGCAAGTACAGTGCAACCCAGCACGTGACCGCGAGCGTCGATACCGCATCACCGTGGCGCATCGGCCAGAACGTCGTGCATCCCAAATTCGGCAATGGCGTGATCGTCAACGCGGAAGGGCGCGGCAACGACGCGCGCGTGCAGGTCAACTTTCACCGCAACGGCACCAAGTGGCTCGCGCTCGAATTCGCGAAGCTGTCCGCCGCTTGAGTTTTTTATTCCGCCGGCGCGGCGACGAACAAATCGCGATAGCTGACGTATAACGACGGCACAAGCACCGGCGCCAGCAGCCAGATACCCATGTCAGGCTGGCGCGTGAGCGCCACGCCGATCTGCATCAGGATGAACAAGGGCACCATCACCGCCGCCGTGTAAACGAGCAGCGGCAACAGGTTGCGCAGGCACGCCCATAGGCTCGCAATCATGGCGGGGACCGGTTTAAGGTCATCGAAGAACACGAGCATTGGCGCGAACCAGACAGCGAGCATGACGGGCAGCGCAACGCCAAGGCCAACGGCGACACTCAGGAGCAGTCGCGGCGCCGCCGTGCGCATCGCTGCCACCGTCTCTGCGGTCACCGCGCCGCTGCCCATCGTCTGCACGATATCCGACAGCGCGGCGCCCGCGACTGTCGTCATGGCAAGCAGCATCACGAAATGTCCCATCAGCGTGACGGCGCCCAAGGTGACGAGACGCCCGGCATTTTTCAGGAAGCCGCTCGCGAGATAGCCGAAACGCAAAGGCTTGCCTTCGCTCAGCGCCTGCGCACCGTGCGTCAGGCCGGCCAGAAAATTGGGCGTCAGCAGGACCACGATCAAGCCGAGATACGGCACGGTCAGCAGCAGGCGGCTGCCGACGAACAGCAACCCGATCATGAACACCCACTGTGCCGGGTTGCGCCGGAATAATGCCAGGCCCTGAGTCAGCCAGAGCCAGCCGTGCGACGCGTCAACGCTGCGGATTTGCATCGTCAGGCCAGCATCGGTCGGAGTTCAACGGCCCGCGCAATATACTGCTCAAGCATACGCTGGAAATACGCGGGGTCTTTGGCGTGCACCAGCGCGCCGGGCCGCGGCAGATGAAAATCATACAGCCGCGACAGCCAGAAACGCAGCGCCGCCGCGCGCAGCATCTGCGGCCAGCATGCATGCTCGGCCGCGGTGAACGGTCTAACGCTGTGATAGGCGGTCAGCAGTGCTTTCGCGCGCACGTTATCGAGTGCGGGCGCCGGCGTAAAGCACCAGTCATTGACGGTGATGGCGACGTCGTAGAGAAAAGTGTCCGTGCAGGCAAAGTAAAAATCGATCACGCCGCCGACCCGCTCGCTATCCCACAGCACGTTGTCGCGAAACAAATCGGCATGGATCGCGCCGCGCGGTAATTCCGGCTGAATGCAGTTCACCTGGAAATTGACTTCGGCTTTCAACATCGCGCTCGCGTGTTCATCGAGAAATGGCGTCACCTGCGGCAGCGCCGCCTGCCACCAGTGAGGCCCGCGCGGGTTCTGCATCCGCATTGTGTATGACTGGCCGGCCAGATGCATGCGGGCAAGCAGAGCGCCGATGGTTTCGCAATGATTGGCGTCGACGTCTTTCAGGTCGGCGCCCGGCACGCAGGTCAGGATGGCGGCCGGCTTGCCGTTCAATTCGTTCAAAACCCCATCGCTCAGGTCGGCGACCGGTTGCGGAGACGGTATCCCGTGACGGGCGAGATGCGTCATGAGGTTCATGTAGAACGGCAACTCGTGCGCCTGCAGCTTTTCGAACAGCGTCAGAACGTAGCGGCCTTGCGTCGTGGTGACGAAGTAGTTCGTGTTTTCGATGCCGGCGGCGATGCCCTCGAGCTTGACGAGCGTGCCGAGCGAGTAGTTGCGCAGCCAGGCCGCGAGCTGTTCCGGCGTGACGGTCGTGAAGACGGACATGGATTAGCTGCCGATGCGCGAACCGCGGGTTTCGGCAGAGCGTGCGGCAGCTACGTTACCAGGAATGGATGACCCACATCGGTGGGCGCAGGCCGAAGTCGAATGTCTCCTGGCGCGACATTTTGCCGTCGCCTTTTTCGTCGATCAAATAATACGGACGGCCGCTGGCGGGCGTTACTTTCAACATGTAGAGCTTGCCGGCGACACGATATTCTTCCACCGTGTCGGTGCCGCGCTTCAGAATCGTGACTTGCGGTTCGAGCGCGGGATCAATTTCAAAGCCCGGCGGCGGTGGCGGCGGGTCGGGAATCGGTTGCAGATTGCCTGGCCGGTCGGCGCCCATGGCGGGCAGGGCAGCGCACAGCAGCAAGAGGGCAAACAGGTTCCGCATGTGAATTCCTTGGTGACGACCTCTCATTATCGGCTTTTCAGGCAAAAACTTCAAAGCCGTACTTCGGGAATTCTCAGTCCTCGACTTCAAAGCGTTAGCGTCGCTTCGCGTTCGGCTTCGGCCGCCGGGAAGCCGCGTTTCTCGTAATAATCGAATATCGCGTCGACGACTTGCTGCGGGTCGTCAACGAGTTGCAACAGGTCGAGGTCGCCGGCCGCGATCATGTTTTCGGCGACCAGCCGTTCGCGCAGCCAATCGATCAAGCCCTGCCAAAATGGCGTATGCACGAGAATGATCGGCATCTGCCGGATCTTGGCGGTCTGCACGAGCGTCAACGCTTCCAGCAGTTCGTCGAGCGTGCCGAAACCGCCGGGCAATACGACGTAGGCAGTGGAGAAGCGCACGAAGGTCACTTTACGCGCGAAAAAATGGCGGAATGAAAGGCTGATGTCCTGATAGGCGTTTGCAAACTGCTCGCGCGGCAATTCGATATTGAGGCCGACGGCGGCAGACTTGCCGAAGTACGCGCCTTTGTTGAACGCTTCCATCATGCCGGGACCGCCGCCGGAAATCACGCTGAAGCCGGCATCCGAAAGGCGCCGCGCGATCTGTTCGCCGAGCGCGAAATACGGATGATCGACCGCCACCCGCGCACTGCCGAACATGCTGACCGCAGGCTGAATGTTGCCCAAGCGTTCAGTTGCCTCGAAAAATTCTGACATAATGCCGAACATGCGCCACGACTCGCGCGCGGGCCAGTTGGATTCGGCGGTCAATCGAGTCGGAACTTTGGTCGGTTGGCTCATGTCGCACTCCTCTTTTTCAGCCACTTCAGGCGCCAAGGCGCAATGACAAAAACACTGCTGCTTGTAGACGGTTCCTCATACCTGTACCGCGCGTTTCATGCCATTGGCGAGTTGCGCAACAGCAGGGGCGAGCCGACCAACGCCATTTACGGCGTGCTGAACATGCTGCGCAAGCTGCACAAGGATTATCCGGCCGATTATAGCGCCTGTATTTTCGACGCCAAAGGCAAGACGTTTCGCGACGACATCTATCCTGAATACAAGGCGACGCGCGCCCCGATGCCGGACGATCTTGGCGTGCAGATCGAACCACTGCTCGAGACGATACGCGCGATGGGCTGGCCGCTCTTGATCATCGACGGCGTCGAAGCCGACGATGTAATCGGCACGCTCGCGTGTCAGGCCACGTTGAAAGGCGTGCGCACTGTCGTGTCGACCGGTGACAAGGACATGACGCAACTCGTCAATCCGCATGTCACGCTGGTCAACACGATGTCGAATGAAACGCTCGATGAAGCCGGCGTCGAGAAAAAATTCGGCGTCAAACCCGAGCGCATCGTCGATTACCTGACGCTTGTCGGCGATGCAATCGATAACGTACCGGGTGTCGACAAAGTCGGCCCCAAGACAGCCGTCAAATGGCTGGCACAGTACGGGACGCTCGATAGCGTTATTGCAAATGCGGCAAGCGTCGGCGGCGCGGTCGGCGAAAACCTGCGCAAGGTACTCGGCTGGCTGCCGCAGGCGCGCGGGTTACTGACGATCAAGTGCGATGTCGAACTGCCTATACAACTGGAAGACCTCGCGCACACGGCGCAGGATGCCGCGAAGCTCGCCGAATTGTTCGATCGTTTCGAATTTAAAACGTGGCGGCGCGAACTGAACGGCGCAAGTCCAGCGGCCGAGGCCTCCGCGCCGCCGACGCCTATCGCCGCACCCGCACCGACCGTCAAAGCGAACATCGAGCGCAATTACGAAACGATATTGACGGATGCGCAACTCGACGAGTGGCTGCAGCGCATGCTCGGCGCTCAGCTCGTTTGTCTCGACACTGAGACCACAAGCCTCAATCCGATGCAGGCGCGACTCGTCGGCATGTCGTTTTCAATCGAGCCCGGCCGCGCGGCCTATCTGCCGCTCGCGCATATCTATCCCGGCGCGCCTGATCAGCTGGCGCTTTCAGCCGTGCTCGCCAAATTGAAACCATGGCTCGAAGATGCGTCGAAGCCGAAACTCGGCCAAAACCTCAAGTACGACATGCACATTCTCGCCAACTATGGCGTTGCGCTTGCCGGCGTTGCGCACGACACGCTATTGCAATCCTATGTCGTTGAAAGCCATAAGCCGCACGACATGGACAACATGGCCGAACGTCATCTCGGGCTGCAGACGATTCCGTATGTCGACGTGTGTGGCAAAGGCGCGGGCCAGATTTGTTTCGACCAGGTGTCAATCGAGCGCGCGACCGACTATGCGGCCGAAGATGCGGACATCACGCTACAACTGCATGGCGCGCTTTATCCGCAAGTCGAGAGCGATCAGAAGCTCGCGCACATCTACGGCGGAATCGAAATGCCGGTGATGCCGGTGCTTCACCGCATGGAGCGCAACGGCGTGCTGCTCGATAGCATGTTGCTCGAGGCGCAAAGCCGCGAGCTTGGCGCCAAGATGATGGAAATCGAAGCGGCCGCGCACAAGCAGGCCGAGCAGCCGTTCAACCTCAATTCGCCGAAGCAAATCCAGGAAATCCTGTTCGGCAAACTGGGTATCAAGCCGGTTAAAAAAACGCCGTCGGGAACGCCCTCTACCGATGAAGACGCGCTGGCGCAGCTTGCGCTCGATCATCCGCTGCCGAAATTGTTGCTCGAATACCGCGGCATCGCGAAATTGAAATCGACGTACACCGACAAGCTGCCGCGCATGGTCAATCCCGAAACGGGACGCGTGCACACCAATTACGCGCAGGCGGTGGCGATCACCGGCCGCTTGTCGAGCAACGATCCGAATCTGCAGAACATTCCGGTGCGCACGGCTGAAGGCCGCCGGATTCGCGAAGCTTTCATCGCGCCCGCCGGCAGCCACATCGTGTCGGCGGATTATTCGCAGATTGAATTGCGCATCATGGCGCACATTTCGCAGGACGCGAGTTTGCTCAAGGCGTTTGCCGCGGGCGAGGACATTCATCGCGCGACCGCGGCGGAAATCTTCAGTCTCGAGCCGCACACGGTCGACAACGAGCAGCGGCGTTACGCCAAAGTCATCAACTTCGGGTTGATTTACGGCATGTCGGTGTATGGTTTGTCGAGCCAGCTTGGGATCGAGCGCGCGGCGGCGCAGCAGTACATGGATCGCTATTTCGCGCGCTATCCGGGCGTTGCCGAATACATGCGCGAGACGCGGGAAAAAGCGCGGGTGCAGGGTTACGTCGAAACGGTATTCGGACGACGCTTGTGGCTGCCGGAAATCCGTTCGAGCAATGGCGCGAGGCGTCAGGGCGCTGAACGCGCCGCGATCAATGCGCCGATGCAGGGCACTGCCGCCGATCTGATCAAGCTCGCGATGATTGCCGTGCAACGTTGGTTAACCGACGAAAAGATGAAGTCGATGCTCATCATGCAGGTGCACGACGAACTCGTGCTCGAGGTGCCGGACGACGAGATCGATGCGGTCAAATCCCGGCTGCCGCTGTTAATGGCGGGCGTCGCCGAACTGGCAGTGCCGCTGGTGGTGGACGTCGGGGTCGGGCCGAATTGGGAGAAAGCGCACTGAAAAGCAGCAGACTGCGTGCTCGTCAATCCATCCAGTTCTTCGAATAAAATTCGCAGACTACGCGTTTCTCCGCATCGTAGGCGAGACCTTCGCCGGAATTCAGTTGTGCCACGGTAAACGAATGATGCTCGACGCCGAGATGGTCGACCAGCACCTGCATCACGTCATTCAATCGCGCATCGAGCGCGAACATCCACGAGTACTTGGATAGTTGGCGGCGCTTGGTCGCATCGCGGCTGATCGCGAGCATGGCCGCTTTATAGCGCTCCAGCGGCTTGCCATCCTGTCCCGAGAATGACAATTCGACCGACACCACGTAATTGCCTTCGGTCGTGACGTTGGCCGCCTTCCACAGTTCTTTTTCCTTGTCTTCAAGGCCGATGTAAAAGCGTGGCATTTTAATTGCGCCTCAGTTTTTGTGAGCAGGCTGCGAAAACTTTTGCCTGATGCCGCCGGCAATGCATGCCGCAGTCTCTCGGTCGTCGATTATAGTGGAAACGCCTGGTGGCAAAACGGCGCGAAGCCCGGCTTAAGTTACGCCCGCTTCATGCGCTTGCTGGTCGGCATGATAGCTCGAACGCACCATTGGCCCGCATGCGGCGTGCGCAAAACCGAGTGCGCCTGCCTCGCGTTGAAAAGCTTCGAATATCGCCGGCTCGGCATACCGCAGCACCGGCAGATGGTGCGCAGACGGTTGCAGATACTGGCCGAGCGTCAACATGTCAACGCCATGGGCGCGCAGGTCAAGCAGCACCTGGGAAATCTCTTCGTCGGTTTCGCCGAGGCCGAGCATCAGGCCCGACTTGGTCGGAATGTGCGGCAACTGTTCCTTAAAGCGCTTCAGCAGCAACAGCGAATTGGCGTAGTCCGCGCCCGGGCGTGCCTGCTTGTAAAGCCGCGGCACGGTTTCCAGATTGTGGTTGAGCACATCGGGCGGTGTACGCGCCAGGATGCCGAGCGCGACGTCGAGGCGGCCGCGAAAATCCGGCACCAGCACTTCGATTCGCGTTGCCGGCGACCGCTCGCGCACGGCCTTGATGCAATCGGCGAAATGCTGCGCGCCGCCGTCGCGCAGATCGTCGCGGTCAACGCTTGTGATGACGACATAGCGCAGCTTGAGTGCGGCGATCGTCGTCGCCAGATTGACCGGTTCGTTCGCGTCGGGCGGCTTCGGCCTCCCGTGCGCGACGTCGCAGAACGGGCAGCGCCGTGTGCACAGGTCGCCCAGAATCATGAAAGTGGCCGTGCCTTTGCCGAAGCACTCGCCGATATTCGGGCAGCTCGCTTCCTCGCACACCGTGTGCAACTGGTGGCTGCGCAGCACGTCCTTGATCTCCTGGAAGCGCGTGCCGTTGCCCATTCGCACACGTATCCAGTCCGGCTTCTTCAGCCGCTCGACCGGCACGATTTGGATTGTCGATCTGCCGTGCGCGCGCGATGTTTTCGCTGCGCCTTTTTGTTTTTCGCTCACGTCGCTCATCGGTCGCTCATGGCATGTCAATACGAACGCAAGCGGGTTTCGAGATACCCGCTCAGTTTGGCGCTGACGGCGTCGACCTTATCCGCAATGCCGAGATCTCGCGTCTGCGTCACGGCGAGACCTGCATAGCCGCAGGGATCGATGGCGTGAAAGGGGCTTAAGTCCATGTCAACGTTGAGTGCGAGTCCGTGATAGCAGCGGCCGTTGCGGATGCGCAGGCCCAGGGCCGCAATTTTAGCGTCGCCTGCATAGACGCCGGGCGCATCGACGCGGCCGCTTGCCACCACGCCGAAACCTGCGAGCAAGTCTATCACGGCGTTTTCCATGAGCCTCACCAGTGGGCGCACGGTGAGTTTTCGCCGCTGCAAATCGAGCAACAGATAGATGACGATTTGGCCGGGGCCGTGGTACGTGATTTGACCGCCGCGATCGGTTTTGACGACGGGAATGCCATTGTCGGCGCGCGGTAGATGTTGTGCGCGTGCGGCAACACCCAGCGTGTAAACCGGCGGATGTTCGACCAGCCATAGTTCGTCGGTCGTTTGCGCCGTGCGTTGCAATGTGAAGTCGCGCATTGCCTGGACGGTGGCAGCATAGTCGGCGCAGCCGAGGTGCCGTGCCAGGATTGCGGATTGAGGCGCGGGGATTGAGGCCTCAACAATCGCTTCCGACGCCAGGATTTTTTGCTCGATGCTCATTGCCTGCTCCTGCTAGAGCGCCATCACGACCATCGGATGGTCGCAAAGCTCCTGATATAGCGCATCGAGCTGCTCGCGAGATCGGGCGTTGATTGTGCACGTGATGCTCAGGTATTTGCCATGCTTGCTGGTTTTCATTTCCATCGTCGCGCCGTCGAAATCAGGCGCGTGCCGGCGCACGATTTCGAGCACTGCCTGCGCGAAGCCCGCGCGGGTCGGTCCCATAATCTTGAGCGGAAACTCGCATGGGTAATCGATTAATGACGGGTCCTGCTTCTCGGCCATACGAATCGATCAGGCGGCACGCCGCATCACGGTTTGTTTGAAATCCTGGTACAGCGCGTGCATCCGGCGGAAAGTGCCGCCGGGCTTGCCTTCGCCTACCGGTTCATCGTCAAGCATCGTGACGGCGAGTACTTCCTTGGTCGACGAGGTGACCCAGATCTCTTCCGCCGTGCGCACTTCGTGCTCCGAGATTTCGCGCAGCTCGATCGGCATCTTGTTGGCTTTGGCGATTTCGATCACGACATCGTACGTAATGCCGGGAAGAATCAGATGATTTTTAGGCGGCGCGAGCAGCACGCCGTTGCGCACGATGAATACGTTGCTTGCCGATGCTTCGGTCAGGTAGCCGTCGCGAAACATCACAACTTCGGCTGCGCCCGCATCGACCGCCATTTGCTTCAACAGACAGTTGCCGAGCAGGGACACCGATTTCAAGTCGCATTTGAGCCAGCGAAAGTCGGTCGCCGTGATGCAGCCCACGCCCTTGTCGATTTGCGCCTGCGGCGGCGTCACCAGCGGGTTGCTCATCATGAAGACGGTCTGTTTCACCTCGAGCGGAAACTCGTGCGCGCGCTTGGCCGGCCCGCGCGTGACCTGGTAGTAGATCGATTGATCGTCGCCGTCGTTGCGCTTGATCAGTTCGTGCGTGAGCGCGGTCCATTCCGCGTCGGACAACGGATTGGCAAGCCGGATGCCATCGAGACTGTTTTGCAGCCGCTTCAAATGCTCGGCGAGGCGAAACGGGTGGCGCGAATAGGCCGGTACTACCTCGTACACACCGTCGCCGAAAATAAACCCGCGATCGAGTACCGGTACGCGCGCTTCTTCGAGCGGCATGAATTCGCCGTTCAGATAAATTGTGTCGCTCGCCATGATTACCTCACTTGAACAAAAGTCGAATTGAATCCCACCCGCGGCCGAGAATGCCAGCCAGCGCAACATCTTCGAGCGCGACCACCGGCAGTTCGGCATACGGCTTGCCGTCGAGCGTCAGTTTCATCACGCCGATGTTCTGGCCGGCGGAGACCGGCGCCAACAGCGGTTGGCGGCTTTCCAAACTGGCTTTCACCTTGTCGGCCTGGCCCTTGGGCAGGCTCACGTAAAGATCATCGAGAAATCCCGCTTTGACCGTATTGGCCGCACCTTTCCACACCTGGAGGCTGGCGATCGTCTGGCTTTTCTCGTACAGCTTCACGCTATCATAATATTGGAAACCATAATTGAGCAGCTTCTGACTTTCGGTCGCGCGCGCCGTATCCGACGCGGTGCCGAGCACGACCGACAGCAGGCGGCGCTCGCCGCGCCTGGCTGAAGTGATCAGGCAATAGCCGGCGTTTTCAGTAAAACCGGTTTTCATGCCATCGACCGTGGGGTCCGACCACAGCAAGCGGTTGCGGTTGGCCTGCGTGATGTTGTTGTAGCGATACTCCTTCATCGCATACAGCGGATGATATTCAGGGAAATCGCGAATGATCGCGATGGCGAGCAGCGCCAGGTCCCGCGCGGTTGAATAGTGCTGCGGATTGGACAGGCCGGTGGAATTCATGAAGTTCGTGTTTTTCATGCCGAGCTTTTGCGCCTGAGCGTTCATTGCCTGTGCGAACGCGTCTTCGCCACCCGAAATCAATTCGGCGAGCGCGATGCAGGCGTCATTGCCGGACTGCACGATCATGCCGCGCATTAACTCTTCAACCGTCACCGGTTTGCGCGGCTCGATGAACATGCGCGAGCCTTCGGCTTTCGACGCGCGTTCCGATACTGGCACCGCCTGCCCGGGCTGAATGACTTTTTGCTTGAGCGCCTGGAAGGTCAGGTAGGCCGTCATCAGCTTGGTGAGCGAAGCGGGTTCGACGCGCTCATTTTCGTTCTTGCCGGCTAGCGTTTGCTGGCTGCGATAATCGAGCAGCAAAAACGAGCGCGCTGCAATCGATGGCGCCGGCGCTGCGAGCGGACTGTTTGGCGGGGGAGACTGGGCGTACGACGCGGTGCAAATGCCGAGTGAGAGCAGTAACAGAAGTGCGCGCATGGCCTTCGGAAATTATGATTATAGCAAGCGGTATCGCATTGCCGGCGCGCGATTGGATTGCACGCGCCTGTTAATGCCTACCGACGCCGCGATTGGTTCACGCGTCGATTCCGGTGCCGGTCAATTCACGTCGTCCGCATCGCGATAGCGTCGCACTGCGGCGCGCAAAAACGCCAACTGCGCGCGAAAGTTCGTGCACCCTCTGCAGACAAGGAGGTGCAGCCGCACGCTGAAGCGGTCATAGGCGCCCAGCGGGCGCTCCTGCGATTGCGAAAGCAGTTCACTGACTTCTCTACATGTGCGCATAAAAGCCCGGCTTCATTTCCTGACGCCGCCAAACCACTTGATTTCAAGACACTCGCGCAGTGCGAGGCGCGCGCGATGCAATATCACCCACAGGTTGGTCGGCGTGATGGCCAGTTCCTGACAGATTTCCTCGGTCGACATTTCCATGACTTCGCGCAGCATGAAGACGCGCGCGGTGCGCTCGGGCATCAGCTTCGAGCAAAGCTCGAACATTTCCCAGAACTTTTTGTTCTGGAGCGCCTCGTCTGGATTGCCCCAGGTTGCGGGCATTTCCTGCCAGTGGCCGTCGCGCTTGAACAGCGCGTCGACGGTGCCGGACTCGTCGTCATCGCTGCCGGGCGCCAACGGCTGCTCGCGCGATTTGCGCCGGATCACGTCCAGGATCTTGTACTTGAGAATACCGGTGAGCCACGTCTTGAGCGACGAGTTACCGGCGAATTTCGCGCGCCCTTCGAGCGCGGCGAGCAGAGTCTCCTGCACCACGTCTTCGGCATGGTCGGCATTGCGCAGCTGCAGCAGCGCGTAGCGCATCAAGTACGGCCGGTGCTGCTGCAAATCGTCTTGGCTCGGGGTGTTCAGGGGGCTTGAATTCGGACGGGATGGCGCAATTTACGGGGTTTTTTTGGCGGTCACAAGGTCGCGGAAGTGCAGTCCGCGGGCCCTTGAAATCCGCCACCGGATTCCCATATTTGCCTCGTAGGGCGGAGGCCCGAAAAACCAACAGGAGATTTTTATGGCAAACGTTGCACGTTTCAATACGCTCGATACAGCTCTGGATGAACTGATGCGCGGTTTTTTCGTGCGCCCGATGACTTACGAACCGGCCGCCGCGCCCGCGCAATTGCGCGTTGATGTCAGCGAGAACGAGAGCGGCTATGCAGTGCGAGCCGAAATTCCCGGGGTTCGCAAGGAAGACATCAACGTCGCGATCGACGGCAACCAGGTTGAAATCAGCGCCGAAGTGAAAAACGAAAAAGAGGTCAAAGAAGGCGAAAAAGTGCTGCGCTCCGAGCGCTACTTCGGCAAAGTCTACCGCGCGTTCGCGCTCGGGCAGGACATCGACGAAGCCCAGACCCAGGCGCGTTACACCGACGGCATTCTTGAACTCAAGCTGGCCAAAAAAGCGACCAGCGCGGCGAAACGCATCACGATTCAGTAAATATCAAGCTTCGCTCTGAAAGGCGGCCAGCCGCAAGGCTCGCCGCCTTTTTTGTTGGGCACGGTCGTGTAGAATAGTCAGCGTTTACTCCACGCGATAACGACCATGGCGATTAACGGCACCGCGGCTGAATTAAAAGCGAAAATCCTCGCCGAGGCATTGCCGTACATCCAGCGCTTCCACGGCAAGACGATCGTCATCAAGTACGGCGGCAACGCCATGATCGACGAGACGCTGAAACACAGTTTTGCGAGCGACATCGTGCTGTTGAAGCTCGTCGGCATCAATATCGTGATCGTCCACGGCGGCGGTCCGCAGATCAACGACCAGCTCACCAAGATCGGCAAAAAGGGCGAGTTCGTGCAAGGCATGCGGGTGACTGACGCGGAGACCATGGACGTCGTTGAGATGGTGCTCGGCGGCCAGGTCAATACCGACATCGTCAATCTTATCAATCAGCACGGCGGCCGCGCGGTTGGACTATCGGGCACGGACGGCCCGCTGATCCGCGCGCGCAAAATGATGATGCAGGGCAAGGACAATCCGAAACAGATGATCGATATCGGCCGCGTCGGCGAAGTTGAATCGATCGATCCAGAAATCGTGCAGTTGTTGACCGCGCAGAAATTCGTGCCCGTGATTGCGCCCGTCGGCGTTGGTAAGGACGGCGAGTCGTACAACATCAACGCGGATCTGGTCGCCGGCAAACTCGCGGAAATTCTCAAAGCCGAAAAACTGGTGGTGTTGACCAATACGCCCGGCGTGCTCGACAAGAACGGCAACTTACTCACCGGGCTCACCGCGAAAAAAATTGACGACCTGTTTGCCGACGGCACCATCTCCGGCGGCATGTTGCCGAAAATCGGTTCGGCGCTTGAAGCGGTCAAGAACGGCGTCAACTCGTGCCACATCATTGACGGCCGTGTAGAGCACGCCGTGTTGCTTGAAGTGTTGACCAGCGACGGCGTAGGCACCTTGATCACGCGGCGTTAACGGCCCGCCGAAGGGAGGCGGTCATTAAATTTAACCGGGTGTGGGTATTCGATCTTGACAACACGCTGCACAATGCAAGCCCGCATATCTTCCCGCAGATAAACCGCGCGATGACGACTTATATGCAGACGCATCTCGGGCTCGACGAAGCGGGCGCGGGCGCGCTGCGGCAGCACTACTGGCAACGCTACGGCGCAACATTGACCGGCCTTATTCGCAATCACGCCACCGACCCGCGTCATTTTCTGAAAGAAACGCACGATTTCCCTGCGCTCGACCGCATGGTCGTGCGCGAGCCGGGGCTGCGCGCCACCTTGTCTCGATTGCCCGGCCGCAAGATCGTGTTCTCGAATGCGCCCGTGCACTATGCGACCCAGGTGCTCAACGTGCTCGGTATCGCCGACTTGTTTGACGATCTGTTTTCAATCGAGCACACCGGCTTTCGGCCGAAGCCCGACAGTTATGGTTTCCTGAAACTGTTCCGGCGCAACCGCGTGCGCGCCCGCGCGTGCATCATGGTCGAGGACACGCTTGCCAATTTGAAGACGGCGAAGAAGCTCGGCATGTCCACCGTTTATGTCACCAGGGCAAGGGGGGCACGTCCATCGTGCACGCCGGCCTACGTCGATTACAGCATTAAAAACCTGCTTCAATTGCCACGCCTTGCGTGGCATTTCAATTAAAGCTCGGGAGGAGCATCATGGGCAAACGTGGGGATCGCAAGCTGCAGATTCTGCAAACGCTCGCGCGCATGCTGGAACAACCGGCGGCCGAAAAAATCACGACCGCGGCGCTCGCGGCTAACCTGTCCGTCTCGGAAGCGGCGCTCTATCGGCATTTCGCGAGCAAGGCGCAGATGTTCGAAGGGCTGATCGAATTCATCGAAGAGACGCTGTTCGGCTTGATCAATAAAATCACCACCGAGGAAAAAAGCGGTCTCAAGCAAATCGAAGCGGTCACCGCGATGCTGCTCGGCTTCGCGCAGAAGAACCGCGGCATGACCCGGGTGCTGATCGGTGATGCGCTCGTGCATGAAAACGAACGCCTGCAGCAGCGCATCAATCAACTGCACGATCGCGTTGAAGCGACGCTCAAGCAGGCGTTGCGCTTCGCGGCCGGTCAGAATGAAGTGGCCGCCACGGGCGACCCTTCGGCGCGCGCGAATCTCATCATGAGTTTCATCATCGGGCGTTGGCACCAGTACGCGAAAAGCGGATTCAAGCGCGACCCGATGCAGTACTGGACCGAGCAAATGCCCGGCCTGCTCGCCGAATAAATCAAAAGCCAAATCACGGAGGTTTCATGAACGTAACCACTCAGCAGCTAGCGGAGCTCTTGATCGGAATCGCACGGTCACAGCAGGCCATCGTTGACGGCGTCGAAAGCATGAAAGCCGGTTTCAAAAGCACCCACCTGAGTCCTGCGCTCGACAGTGCCGCCAAAATCCGCTCGACGGGACGCGCGCTCACCTTGCAGGATTTTCCCGCGCGCGTGCTCGTGCAGTGCCAGGGCCGCGCCGGTCCTAATCTCGAACAGGTTGTGAAAGATCTTGAGGATCTGTTATCCGGAAAAGTGACAACCCCCTCAACGGTGGCGCCGGCCGCCGCACGCGCTGCTGCAGCGCGGCCTGCGCCTGCAGCACCTGCCCCGGCTACGGCGCCCGCTGCGACTGCGGCGCCTGCTGCAGCGCCAGCGGCTGCCGCGCGGCCCGCAGCAGTAGCCGCCGCAGCACCGAAGGCCGGGGACAACGATCTCGATATGACCTAAAGCGTGCTGCTTTTTTGCGGTTTTTTGCGCAGAATAAATACGAGACCCGGCGCGCCATGGCCGGGAGCGCCGCGGATCGTTTCTTCAAAAGACACCAGTTCGGCGAATCCGCTTTCTGCAGCAATGCGCTGAATGTATGCCGCGGATTGGACGTAGCGGCCATTCGGCTGCAGCATGAAGTCGCGCGCCTCCTCGGTGCGCTCGACTGAAAAAGCAAACAATCCTTCGTTGTCCAACACTCGCGCTGTTTCGTTGAACACTTGCGCGAGATCGCCGATATACACAAACACGTCGGCCGCGAGCACTAGGTCGAAACTGGCCGGCGCCGCCGCCGTCAAGTAATCGGTGATGTCTTGCTCGATCAATTCGTCGTAAAGCTTGAGCGTACCCGCCTTGGCGAGCATCGCGGGCGACACATCGACGCCGATCATCGATGAGGCAGATGGCTTGAGGTGTTGAGCGCACAGGCCGGTACCGCAACCGAGATCGAGCACGCGTAATTGGCGTGAGGCGCAGAGTTCGAGCACGCGTTCGCCGAGGATCTGCGGAATGCGATAGCCGAGATCGGCGACCAGTCGATGGTCGAATTGCTCGGCGAAATTGTCGAAGACGGTGCGTGCATAAGCGGCCGGCGCGCGACCGGTCATCACGCCTTCCGCGGCATCGAGAAAATGGCGAAACGTTTCAGGCTCGACGTTGGCGGCGATCGCCTGGCGGTAACATTGCGCGGCTTCGGCCCGCGTGCCCATCATTTCACAGAGGCGGCCGAGATTGATGTAAGGCTGGCTGAAATCGGGATTGAGCTCGACCGCGCGCCGATAGCAGCTCTGCGCTGCTGGCAGGTCGTTTTGCAACTGAAAAACGACGCCCAGGTTGTTGTGCGCTTCGATGTAATCGGGCTTTATCGCAAGCGCGCGATGATAGCTTGCGACGGCTGATGCAAATTGTTCCTGATCGCGCCATGCGATGCCGGTCCGGTAATGCGCTTCCGCATCGTCGGGGTCGGCGTCGATGGCACGCTGATAGGCTTCTACACCTTGCGCATGATCGCCGCGCGCGCAAAGCGCCTTTCCGCGTTCCAGATGCGACTCGGCCGGATCACTCTCGTCAAGCCGAAACAAGCGGCGCAGCCACTGGCGTATCGGCGCGCTACGCATGAGTCAAATGTTGCCGCAGACAGGGCACGCCGGGTCGCGCTTCAAGCGCACGGAGCGCCAATCCATCGCCAGCGCATCAAGCAACAGCAGGCGGCCGTTTAATGAATCGCCGATCTCCGCAATCAGCTTGAGCGCTTCGGCTGCCTGCATCGAACCGATGATGCCCACCAGCGGCGCGAACACGCCCATCACCGCACAGCGCATATCTTCGTTATCGCCGGTTTCCGGAAACAGGCAGTGATAGCACGGCGCGTCCGGCTGGCGGCGGTCGAACACCGCGATCTGGCCGTCGAAGCGCACGCCGGCGCCGGATACCAGCGGCTTGCCAGCGGTTACGCACGCGCGGTTGAGCGCATGGCGCGTGGCGAAATTATCGCTGCAGTCGAGCACGACGTCGGCTTCGCACACGAGTTCGTCGAATCGCGCGCCGCTCAAGCGTTCGCCGATTGCGCGCACCGTCACTTCGCGATTGATGCCGGCAAGCGTGCGCTGCGCGGAAACCGCTTTCGGAGTGCCGATCGCTTCACTTCGATGCACGATCTGGCGCTGCAGGTTGGTGAGATCAACGACGTCGCCGTCGCAAATCGTCAGCGTGCCGACGCCGGCCGAGGCGAGGTACAGCGCGGCCGGCGAACCGAGGCCGCCGGCGCCGACGATCAGCACATGCGAGCGGGTTATTTTTTCCTGACCATCGATGCCGATCTCCGGCAGTAGTATGTGCCGGCTATAACGCAGCAATTGATCGTCATTCATGGCGAGAGGCCGAAAATAAAACGCCCGGACGGTGCCGGGCGTCGTGGAGCAATTGCGCCGGTTTAACGCGCGCTGGCACGCGTGGTCGGCGTTGGACCGCGGCTCTTCAGGAACGAGATGGCCTGCGCCAATTCATAATCGCTTTTGGCGACGACTTCGCCGGGTTCCGGTTTCAGATCTTTTTCGTCGACGTCTTTCGGGCGCGGTGTCGGCGTGAAGTTGAACGCATTGGGTACCGGGGCGCCGGGCACTGCCGCCTTTTCATCCTTGAGACCGTTGCTCAAGTGCTTGTCGAGATCCGATTCGCGCAGTTTGAGCGCCGGTTCGCGGCCTGCGCTGCCATCGTCGAGGATGATGTCAGGAACGATGCCTTTTGCCTGAATCGAACGGCCGTTCGGCGTGTAGTAACGCGCGGTCGTCAATTTGATCGCGGTGCTGTTGCCCAGCGGAAGGATGGTTTGTACCGAACCTTTGCCGAACGTTTGAGTGCCCATGATGACGGCGCGCTTGTGGTCTTGCAGCGCGCCGGCCACGATTTCAGACGCCGATGCAGAGCCGCTGTTGACGAGCACCACCATCGGCACGTTTTTGATTTCGGCCGGCAGCTTGCTCAGATAATCGTCTTTGATGCGACCGCGCACATAATTTTCGGGGCTGGCCGTAAGCCGCATCTTGGCGTCTTCGGTGCGGCCGTCGGTATAAACGACGAGCGTATTTTGCGGCAGGAATGCAGCGGACACGGCAACCGCGCCGTTGAGCAAACCGCCCGGGTCATTGCGCAGATCGAGCACAATGCCTCGCATGGAGCCCTGATTCTGCTTGTACAGATTTTGGATCGCAGCAGCGAGCGTTTCCCCGGTGTGCTCCTGAAACTGGGTTACACGAAAATAGGCAAAACCCGGCTCGAGTAGTTTCGATTTCACGCTTTGAATCTTGATGACGGCGCGCGTCAGCGTAACCACGATCGGTTTGGTTTCGCCCTTGCGCACGATGGTCAGCACAATCTGCGTATTGGGTTTGCCGCGCATGCGTTTGACGGCATCGTTCAACGTCAGGCCTTTGACCGAAGTCTCATCGAGTTTCACGATGAGGTCGCCCGATTTGATGCCCGCGCGCGACGCCGGTGAGTCATCGATCGGAGAAACGACCTTGACGAAACCGTCTTCCATGCCGACTTCAATGCCGAGTCCGCCGAATTCGCCCTGTGTCCCGACTTGCAGTTCGCGGAACGCGTCCTGATCGAGGTACGCCGAATGCGGGTCGAGACCGGCGAGCATGCCGGTAATCGCTTCGGTAATCAGTTTTTTGTCTTCGACGGTTTCGACATAATCGGATTTGATGCGGCCGAAGACTTCCGTGAATGCGCGCAACTCTTCGACCGGCAGCGGCCCCAGTACCTCGCGCTGCGCAACGGCCGAGAAATTAAGCGAGATCATGACGCCAAGGCACACGCCGAGCGCAATCAATCCGAATTGTTGCAGTTTGCTGCGCATTTCAAACTCCTGTGTAAACCGATGGCATTTCCGATGGACACCGACCGACGCTACTCGTTCGCCGGCGGCGCCAATCCGGTTTGATCACCGTAAACTGACCCAGCCTAACGGATCGAAAGCGATACCCTGATGCCTGATTTCGAAGTATAAACCCGAATCCATGTTACCGCCGCTGTTGCCGACAGCGGCGACCGCCTCACCGGCCTTCGCGGCATCGCCGACTTGCTTAAAAAGCGACTCGTTGTTGCCGTAAAGGCTCATGTAGCCGTCGCCATGGTCAATAATCAAGAGGTTGCCAAACCCGCGCAGCCAGTCGGCGAACACGACGCGGCCGGCCGCCACCGCTTTGACTTCCTGGCCCTGCGGGGCGGCAATGAACAGGCCTTTCCACAGCACGCCGCTGCCTTCTCTCTGGCCGCCGAAGCGGTTTTTGAGTTCGCCCTTCACGGGCAGGAACAAGCGGCCTTTTAGCTGGCCGAACGCGCCGACGGCCGGGGCGCCATCGGGCAGGCGCTCGTTGCGCAAACCCGGCGGTTTGGTGCGCGCGAGCAATTGGCTGAGCTGTTCGACGAGCTTCGCGAGCCGGGTTTCATCGCGTTTCAACGTGGAAATTTCGCGCCGCTGTTTTTCAATCTGGCGCGAGACCTTGAGGAGCACTGCCTTGCGCGCGGCTTTTTCCGCTTCGAGCCGTTTGCGTTGCGCTTGCTGAGCGGCGTTGATTGCGGCGAGTTCGGTACTTTCGCGCTGGGTTTCCTGGGTGAGATCCGAAATGCGGCCGAGGCTCGAACGCAGATTGGCAATCAGGTCGGCGCGCGCGCGCGCGAGGTAAGTCAGGTAATGAAATTCGCGCGCGATCTGGTTCGGGTCCTGCCGATTGAGCAACAGTTTGAGGGCGTCCGGTTGCGCGCCCGTGTATTGCTGGTAAAGGAGGCGCGCAAGCCGCGTGCGCTGCGCTTCGATCTCGCCGTTCGTGCGGGCGCTTTGGTCGTTTAAGTCCGTAAGGCGCGCGCCGATCGCGCGTTGATCTTCCGCGAGGCCGCGCAGCAGGCGGTTGCTTTCGGAAATCGCGCGCTCGGATTCTTTCAGTGCATCAGCCGTTTCGTTTTTCGTTTCTTCCGAGGCGGCGAGATTCTTTTGCAACGAGTCGATGCGGTTGCGAAGCGCGTTCAATTCATGCTTCTGCGCGGTGCTCGAGGGCTGCGCCGCATGACTGCCGACGCCGGACACCAAGGAAAAAAGGGCGGCGAGTAAAACGCGCTTAAACAAAATCGATCAGCGGCGTGCCGGTCATTTCGGCAGGCTGCGGCAGGCCCATCATCTTGAGCAGTGTGGGGGCAACGTCTTTCAATGCGCCGCCCGCGGCGATTTTTGCCTTACGCCCGATGTACAGCAATGGCACCACGTTGAGCGTATGCGCCGTGTGCGCCTGGTGCGTGGTTTCGTCGTGCATCATTTCGGCATTGCCGTGATCGGCGGTGATCAGCATTTCGCCGCCGATCTTCTGCATCGCCGCGGTCACGCTGCCGAGACACTCGTCGAGCACTTCGATGGCGCGCGTCGCCGCCGCCAGGTTGCCCGTGTGGCCGACCATGTCACCATTCGCGTAATTGCAGACGATCGCATCGAATTTGCGCGACTCGATTGCAGCAACGAGCTTAGCGGTCACCTCGAAGGCGCTCATCTCGGGTTTCAGATCGTAAGTCGCGACCTTCGGCGACGGCACGAGTATTCGTTCTTCGCCGACGTTCGGTGTTTCGATGCCGCCGTTGAAAAAATACGTCACGTGCGCGTATTTTTCGGTCTCGGCAATCCGTAATTGTTTGAGCCCGTTTTTCGCGAGGTATTCGCCGAAACCGTTGCCAATACTTTGCGGTGAATACGCGGCCGGCATTTTGAAATCTTCGCCATAACTCGTCAGCGTGCAAAAATATTTGAGTTGCGGCCGGTACCCGCGTTTGAAACCAGTGAACGCTTCGTCTGTAAGCGCGCGCGTCATCTGGCGGGCACGGTCGGCGCGGAAATTCATGAACACGCAAACGTCCCCGTCATTCATGCGGCACGGCTTGCCGACGACGGTCGCCTGTACGAACTCATCGTTTTCGCCGCGCGCGTAAGCCATTTCCAGGGCGGCCACCGGGTCGTCTGCGCGATGAGCGGCTTCACCTTGCGTGATGAGGTTGTACGCCGTCTCCACGCGTTCCCAGCGTTGGTCGCGGTCCATCGCATAGTAGCGGCCGACGATCGAAACGATACGGCCGGTGCCGAACTGCCGGCATTTGTCACGCATAAATTCGAGCGAGGCTCGCGCGCTGCGCGGCGGCGTGTCGCGGCCGTCGAGAAACGCATGCACGCAGACGTCCTTCAATCCTTTGCGCGCTGCGAGTTCAACCATCGCAGCGATCTGCGTTTCATGACTGTGCACGCCGCCCGGCGATAACAAGCCAAGCACGTGCAGGGTCGAGCGGTTTGCGAGTGCGGTATCGACGGCTGAAGTCAAAACCGGGTTCTTGAAAAATTCGCCGCTCTCGATGTCCGCTTCGATTCGCGTGAAATCCTGGTAGATAACGCGGCCGGCGCCGATGTTCAGATGTCCGACTTCGGAATTGCCCATTTGCGCTTTCGGCAGGCCAACGGATTTTTCAGATGCGTCGATCGTGCTGTGCGGATAAGTCTTCCACAGGAAATTCCAGTGCGGCTTGCGCGCCTGGCAAATCGCGTTGTCAGTGCACTCTTCGCGATAACCGAAGCCGTCGAGGATGACCAGCAAAACGGGAGTTACATTCATGATTTCTAATACTTTCTGCGCTCGTATATAATATCGCGACATTTTATTCCATTTTGCGCGCAAACACGTCCGGCGACCGACGAGAATCGATTGCAAGCCGGTGCGAATTGCGCGACACCGCAGGGAAATCCTTTGGATACTTCATTTTTCGTGTTTCTGCAGAAAAGTCCGTGGAACATGATGCTTTTCGGGACTGCGGCCGTCAGCGGCAGCATGCTGTTGTGGCCGCTGATCAGCCGCGCCTCGGCGGGCGGTGTGGCGCAAGTCGGTGCGGTGGAAGCCGTGCAGTTGATGAACCGGCGCGATGCAGTCGTGCTGGACGTGCGCGACAGTTCCGAGTTTGCTGCGGGCCATATTCCCAATGCCCGCAATATTCCGTTTAACGAACTCGAGAACCGGCTGCGCGAACTCGAGAAAATGAAATCGCGCCCGATTATCGTGAGTGCGCCAGCCGGACCGCGGGCCGCAAAGGTGTGCGCGGCGCTGCAAAAGATTGGATTCACGGATGTGGTCGCGCTGCGCGGTGGCTTGAACGCGTGGGTCGAAGCCAGCCTGCCAATTCAGAAGTAAGTGGAGACGCGCGCATGTCAGCAGTAAAAATGTACACGACCGCGATGTGCCCTTATTGCCAGATGGCGGAGCGGCTGCTCACGTCCAAAGGTGTCGACGCGATCGAAAAGGTCAGGGTCGATCTCGAGCCCGCGAAGCGCGCTGAAATGATGGAACGTACCGGCCGCCGTACGGTGCCGCAGATTTATATCGGCGAAACGCATGTCGGCGGCTACGAGGAACTCGCCGCGCTTGATCGCGCCGGCAAGCTCGATCCTATGCTGAGCGCGTAATCGTCAATCGCGGCAAAGCGCCGCCCAATGTTTAATCCACGTTTGCAGGAAATATAATGAGTGAATCGCCGGTTCCGACATTTGCCATCGAAAAAATTTATCTGAAGGATTTGTCGGTCGAAGTGCCCAATGCGCCGGAGGTGTTTCTCGAAACCGAAGCGCCGAACATGGAAGTGAATATCAATAGCACCGGGCGCAGTGTGCAGGACGGAATGTTTGAGGTTGTGCTCAGCGTGACGATCACCGCTCGCGTCAAAGAGAAAACCGTATTTCTCGTCGAGGTTGCGCAGGCCGGCCTGTTCCAGATTCGCCATGTGCCGCAGGAAGACATGGGTCCGCTGCTTGGTATTGCCTGTCCCAATACGCTGTTTCCGTACCTTCGCGAAACGATTTCGACCGTCACGTCGCGCGCCGGTTTCCAGCCCGTCTTGCTCGCGCCCATGAGCTTCGAAAACATTTACCAGCAGCAGATGCAGCAACTGCAGGCACAGCAGGGTTCCAAACCCAACTAGTGAAACTTTTCGCGCCGCGCGGGTCAATTCAGTTTGCAGCCCGTTGGCTGGGCCCGGCGTTGTTGTTTCGCAGCGCACGCGTATGCGGTGCTCTTGGAATTGCACTGATGCTTGCTTCGTCCCCCGCATCGGCGGCGGACTTTCGCACCATCGCCGATAGCGCAGCGGTCCTGTACGACGCGCCGTCGGTCAAAGCCAAGAAAAGATTTATTCTCGGGCGAGGTTATCCGGTCGAACTCGTCGTCGTGGTCGAGGGTTGGACGAAAATCCGCGACGCGGGCGGCGAATTGGCATGGGTCGAGGTTAAAAGCCTGAGCGAGAAGCGCAGCGTCATGGTCAAGGTCAACGTCGCGGATGTGCGAACCGCCGCCGAGGACAAAGCGCCGCTTGCGTTTCAGGCCGAGCAAAACGTATTACTCGATTTGAATGAGTTGACCGGCACGGGTTGGGCGCGCGTGACGCATCGCGACGGTCAGAGCGGTTACATTAAAGTCTCCGCAGTCTGGGGCGTATGAAGCTCGCCGTGCTCGGCGCAGGCGCGTGGGGCACGGCGATCAGCATCAGCCTCGCGGCGCGGCATACGGTAACGTTGTGGGCGCGTGACGCCGAACAAGCGCGTGACATGGCAGCGAGCCGCGTCAATCTAAGATATCTCGCCGAGTTTCAAATTCCCGCCGCGATAACCATTACGCCAGAGTTCGAGACAGCACTCGAACAATGCGAACTGGTGCTGGTGGCGACGACCACGGCCGGGTTCCGCGGTGCGCTAAGTGCGCTTGTTGCACGCGGTCAAGTGCCGCCCCTTGTCTGGTTGTGCAAAGGATTCGAAACGGGATCCGCGTTGTTGCCGCATCAGATCGCAGCGGCGGAGTTGCCGCACACCGTTGCGCGAGGCGCATTATCGGGACCCAGCTTCGCGCACGAAGTCGCGCGCGGCATGCCGACTGCGCTCACGCTTGCTTCGGCCGACGTGGGATTCGCACAACGCGTCGCTCGTGAATTGCATCATGACCGGCTGCGGATTTATTCGAGCGACGACAATATCGGCATCGAAGTTGCCGGAGCGCTTAAAAATGTCATTGCGATTGCCGCCGGCATCAGCGACGGTTTGAGCCTCGGGTACAACGCGCGCGCGGCGCTGATTACGCGCGGACTCGCCGAAATTACGCGAATGGGCATGAAGCTTGGCGGACGTCCCGAGACTTTCATGGGCCTGGCGGGCGTAGGCGATCTGGTGCTCACATGTACGGGCGATCTGTCGCGCAATCGGCGCGTCGGACTCGAACTTGCACAGGGTCGTTCGCTTGACCAGGTGCTGGATGGTCTCGGGCATGTCGCGGAAGGTGTTAATACCGCGCGCGCCGTCAACGCATTGGCGGGCAATCTAAAGGTTGAAATGCCAATTACGAACGCGGTTTGCCGCGTCATGGATCAACGTGTACCGGCCCGCGATGCGGTGCAGGAACTGCTGCAGCGTGACCCCAAGTCGGAGCAGTGAGTTACACGACCTGAGGCGGACTCTCATCATGCTGTCGATGTATCGGCGGTGAATCCACCGCCCGGACGGTTACGCGCGCGGTAAAAAATCGAGCTGCCGCCACGCCTCATACAACACGATCGATACGGCATTGGCCAGATTGATGCTGCGACTTTCCGCCGCCATCGGAATTCGCAGACGGCTGGCGGCGGAAAATGTATCGAGTACCGTTTGAGGTAGGCCGCGGGTTTCCGGACCAAACACGAAGGCATCGCCGGGTTTGAAGCGCGCCAGGTCGTAACGCTGCGTGCCTCGCGTCGTCACCGCAAACATTCGACGGCCGGCAAGGCTTTCCAGGCAGCGCGGCCAATCGTCGTGCACACGATAGTCGAGCTGTTCGCGGTAATCCATGCCGGCGCGCTCGAGTTGCTTATCGGACAGCGAGAAACCCAAAGGCCGCACCAGGTGCAGCCGGCAGCCGGCATTCGCGCATAAGCGCATAATGTTGCCGGCGTTGGGTGGTATCTCCGGCTCGTACAGAATTATTTCAAACATGATTCGAGTGCCCGCTGCCTTGTTATGCTGCATGAAACACGTTAACTTGCCGCTCGCATGGTACACAATGTGCTAACGCTGGAAGTTTCATTTAAAACCAGCTGATCCAGGGAGATTATGGCAAGACCCGAAAAAGTTCGCCTCGGCGAAATCCTCGTTCAGCAAAAGCTGCTGACTCCCGAGCAGTTGAAGCTTGCACTCGATGAACAAAAGCGCAGCGGCCGCAAGCTCGGCCGCGTGTTCATTGAACAAGGCTACGTCACCGAGGAAGAGATCTCCGAAGCCCTGGCGAAACAGCTGCAGATTCCGTACATCAATCTTAAGTATTACAACCTGAAGCCCGAAGTCACGCAGAAGCTGCCCGAAACGCAGGCCCGCCGTTTCCGTGCCATCGCGCTCGAGGACAATCCGAAAGCCTTCAAGGTCGGCATGGCCGACCCCAGCGACTTGAACGCATACGATGAGATCTCGCGCATTCTCAAGCGCGAGATAGAAATTGTCGTCGTGACCGAGTCGCAACTTCTCGAGACGATCGATCGCGTCTACCGCCGTACCGGCGAAATCAGCGGCCTCGCGCAGGAGCTGAAAGCCGAGCTCGGAGACGATGCAGTCGATTTCGGCGCGCTCGCGCTGACGCCCGGACTTGAGGAAGCGCCGGTCGTCAAACTTCTTCAATCTGTATTCGAAGATGCAAGCCAGGTTCGCGCGTCGGACATTCACATCGAGCCGCAGGAACGCAAGCTCGTTATCCGGTTTCGCATCGACGGCGTACTGCATCTGCAAACTGAAGCAGACCCGAAAATTGCCTCGGCGCTCGTCTTGCGGCTCAAATTGATGTCCGGACTCGACATTTCCGAAAAGCGCCTGCCTCAGGACGGCCGTTTCAACGTAAAAATTCGCAATGCCATGGTCGACGTTCGTATCTCGACCATGCCAACGCAATACGGGGAATCGGTTGTGATGCGCTTATTGAATCAGAGCGGCGGCATCTTGACCCTCGACAAGCTCGGCATGCCCGCACATATCCTCGAGCGATTACAAGCTGTGCTGCGGCGTCCGAGCGGCATGGTGCTGGTAACCGGACCCACCGGCAGCGGCAAAACGACAACTCTCTATGCTGCGCTCGCTCAGTTAAACACGCTCGAGCGCAAGATCATCACGGTGGAGGATCCGGTCGAATATCGGCTGGCTGGCATTAACCAGGTTCAAGTGCACGAGAAAATCGAACTTTCCTTCGGCCGCGTGTTGCGTTCAGCCTTGCGGCAGGATCCCGATATCATCTTGGTCGGCGAAATGCGCGATCGGGAGACAGTCGAAACCGGCTTGCGGGCCGCGATGACCGGCCACCTCGTGCTCTCCACGCTGCACACGAACGACGCAGTGACGACGCCTATTCGGTTGATCGACATGGGTGCTCCCCGTTATATGGTCGCACTGTCGCTGCAGATGGTGCTCGCGCAGCGGCTTGTGCGTGTGATTTGTGAAAGCTGCGCGGCAACGCATGCACTACTTCCGGCTGAACACGCCTGGCTTTCACACGAATTGGGCGCCAAAGTGGATAACTACCGCTACACCAAAGGCAAGGGTTGTTCGCACTGCAATGGCACGGGCTACCTGGGTCGTACGGGCGTGTATGAGATGCTCGAAATGAACAAGTCGGTGGTGGAGGCGGCCAACCAGGAAGATCCCGCGCTCTTTATCGATGTTGCCCAGCGTGAGATCGGCGAACATACCCTGCGCGGCCATGCGGCGCAATTGGTGGTTCAAGGCAGGACGACGGTTGAAGAGGCAATGCGCATCAGCAATCAGTTCGAAGACGCGTGACGATGGGGCACTTCGCTTACAAGGCGCGTGACTCCGGCGGCGAACTCGTTCAAGGCGTACTAGAAAGCGCCGACACCGGCGCTGCCGCTTCGCAGTTGTTCACGCTTGGCATTACTCCAGTCGAGATCGTGCCAACCAGCGCGCCAGCTAACGGCGGCGCGGGCATTCTTGCGCGTCTTACGCAGGAAAAAATCAAGCCGGACGACCTGATGTTGTTCAGCCGCCAGATGTATACGTTGCTGAAGGCCGGTGTCCCTATCATGCGTGCGCTTGCCGGCCTGCAGGAATCGTCCACCAATCCAACGTTCGGTGCGGTCATCAAAGACGTGCGCGAGAGTCTCGACGGCGGGCGTGAACTGTCAGCAGCGATGGGGCGTCAGGCGAACGTTTTCTCGCCATTCTATATCAACATGGTGCGCGTCGGCGAAATGACGGGCCAGCTCGAAGAAATTTTTCTGCGGATGTTCCACCATCTTGAGTTTGAAAAGTTTATGCGCGAGCAGATCAAGTCCGCGATTCGCTATCCAAGCTTCGTGATCGCCACCATGGCGGTCGCAATTGTGATTATCAACTTGTTTGTAATTCCGGCGTTCGCAAAGGTTTACAAGGGGTTCAACGCCAAGCTGCCGTTGATGACCCAAATCTTGATCGACTTCTCGAACCTCATGGTTGCATGGTGGCCGGCGATGCTGGTCGCAGTTATCGGTGCATTTTTCGGGTTTCGCGGGTGGACGCGAACGCGCGCCGGCAAGCTTAAATGGGATGAAATTAAACTAAAAATCCCCATTGCCGGCAAAATCATACTCAAGGCAACGCTGTCACGCTTTGCCCGCAGTTTCGCCTTGGCAAGCCGCAGCGGCGTGCCCGTCGTGCAGGCGTTGACGACCGTAGCGCAGACAGTAGACAACGATTACATAGCCGCCAAGATCGAAAAAATGCGTGAGGGCGTTGAACGCGGAGAAGCTGTATTGCGTACGGCGTCCGCCGCCGGTGTTTTCACGCCTGTCGTCCTGCAAATGATCGCAGTCGGCGAAGAATCGGGCGCGCTGGACGACTTGATGCAGGAAATCGCCGAGATGTATCAGCGTGAGGTCGAGTACGAGTTAAAGACTTTGTCTTCGCAGATCGAGCCTATCCTCATTATCTGTCTGGCGGTCCTCGTATTGATACTCGCACTTGGCGTGTTTCTGCCGATCTGGGATCTCGGAAAAGCGATGATGCACCAATGACGGTAAGTTTAATCCCAACCAAATTAATGTACGGTGCGTCGAGATGATTCCGCGGCCGCAGCACCTCCTCGGTTTTACATTGATCGAACTGATCCTGGTAATCAGCATCATTAGTGCGTTGTCTGTTTTTGCAAGCGACCGTTTTTTGTATTGGCAGGAGAGAGCAGAAAAGGCAGCGATGGAATCCGTTCTATCCGGCGTCAAAATGGGCGTCCAGATTCGAATGGCGGAAATGATGGCTACGAATCGGATGGATGTCCGCGAGTTAGAGACCGAGAATCCGATCCGCTGGTTGCAGGATCGACCGAGCACGTATGCGGGCGATTACGGTCCACCTTTGACCGGCGGGAGCTGGTATTACTCGACTGGAGAGCACGAGTTGGTTTATGTGCTTAACAATCGCGCTTATCTTGAAACGGACGGTGGCAAGAAGGAATTGCGATTTCGGGTATCTGTTCGGCAGGAGGTCGACGCTCGCCTTGCCGCTAAAACCGTGGCAGGCGTCACTCTGGCTCCAGTTTCTAGATATAAGTGGTTTTAGCACCAGGGTCACGCAAGTGATATACTTCCCGCCCGGAAAACTTGTTGAAACATCGGCAGTTATGGCGACTTTTTTAACTAAATTCTGTGACTTCGGTCACTAGCGAGGTGCATATGAACGCACGGCAAACCGGCTTTACGTTGATTGAACTGGTCGTAGTAATCGTCATATTAGGCATCTTGGCGGCCACGGCATTGCCTCGGTACGCGGCTCTCCAGACGCAGGCACGAATCGCTAAACTCAACGGCGCACTAGGTTCGATGAAGGGGGCGGCGGCGATCGCGCACGGTGCTTGTCTTTCGACCCAAGGCGCGGCTCCCTGCACTGCAGCCGCATTTAACCTGCCAATGGAAGGGGTTAATGTAACCCTTATCAATCAATATCCTACCGCCGATGCGGCGGGTATCGTTTCCGCCGGGGGAGTCACGATTAGCGCAGCTGAAGGCTTTGCCACGACCGGTGGTGGAGCTGCGGGAAACACGACGCTTACCGTTCAAGTATTAGGCAGCACCACGCCTGCAACTTGCAGTTTTACGTACACCTCCGCCAATCTGGCAGCGGGTGTAATCACTGCTCCGGTATTCAGTGCACCGAACACCGCCGGATGTAGCTAATCCTTGCCGATGGCACGAAACCTGCTGAATGTTTATTAGGAAGATCAGGTTCCCGTGCAGCGGGATTACAACGAAAATTTATTGGGAGTTTACTAATGCGTAGGCAACAAAGCGGTTTTACGTTGGTCGAGTTGGTAGTCGTCATTGTTATCCTGGGCATTCTTGCGGCAACAGCTATTCCGAAATACGCGAGCTATACGACTGAGGCGCGGACGGCGGCACTGAACGGATTGGCTGGCTCAATCCGGTCTGCGGTTACGGTAGTGCAAGGCAGGTACATAGCACTCGGAACCGGCGCTGCATCGGTGGGCATGCTAGACGGTACCTCTGTTGCGGTTAGCACAGGCGCGGCTGGTGGCCTTCCGACGGGTGCCGCAGGCGGTATCGACAACGCGGTCAATACGGGCGGTACATTCATTTACGTGCCGGCCTCAACGAGATTTAACTTTGCAACGGCCGTGACCAATTGTTTCGTTACATACACGGCCGGGACGGGTGATGCTGCCGTTACGGCCACCGGCTGTTAATAGCTTCACTTCACGGGGGGATCATGGAGCGCTTACAACACGGTTTTACGTTGGTCGAATTGGTGGTCGTAATCGTTATCCTTGGCATACTGGCGGCAACGGCAATTCCCAAGTATGCGAGTTACACAAAAGAGGCGCGAATTTCGGCATTGAATGGCTTGGCCGGCGCCACTCGCGCAGCAGTTAGCGTCGTCCAAGGTCGCTATATTGCGCTGGGCACAAACGCGACGCCGGTTACGATGCTTGATGCAACCACGGTTGCAGTGAGCACCGGCGCGGCTGGCGGAATTCCGACCGACGCTGCGGCGGGAATTGCGACTGCGGTGAACAGCGGCGGCACGTTCGTCTATACCCCCGGTACCGGCACCGGCACGTGGGATTTTCAAACGGCAGTGGCGACTTGTAACGTTACCTACAATGAGGCGACGGGCGTTGCCACGGTAGTTTCGGGCGGCTGCTGAACGAATAGTTTTGTCGCGGCCGTTCTGGCGGAATCCAGTGCGGCGAAACGGGGCGGGTGCAACGCGCAATGCGGCATACCGCCCCGTGTCTTTTCAGCGGCAACACGACCCGATGAGTAAAAAGGCCGACCTCAGAGGTTTTACGCTTGTCGAGCTGATCACGACTTTGATCGTGATCGGTATCCTGGCTGCATTCGCTGCCCCGCGGTTCATGGACCGTACAGGTTTTGAATCCCGCGGGTTTTACGATCAGGCGCAAAATATGGTGCGCTATGCGCAGAAGATTGCAATTGCACAGCGCCGAACCCTGCCGTCCGGTCAACCAATCGTTGTAACCATAACCGCGAACTCGGTCAGCGTCTGCTGCAAAAAACCTGATGGTACTGGCGGCGCCGTGATAGATCCGTCAACCGGGTCGGCACTCTCACTTGGTACGCCATCAGGTGTCGCTTTCGCTGCTGCCACCACTTTCACTTTCGATGGCAACGGCAGTCCAAGCGCGGCGCAAATGATTACTGTCAACAGCACGGGCGTGGGTGACGTCAGTCGCACTTTTTACGTCGATGCAGTTACCGGATACGTCCACTGCCTCGCCGGTGCGCCCGGGTGCTAGTGATTATGAAGGCGCAACGCGGCTTCACTCTGATAGAGCTCGTGCTGTTTATTGCAATCATGGGCGCCGGCGTTGCGGGAACCTTGCTTGCGTTCGATTTTGCCGCGCGCGGCAGTGCCGATCCCGTCGTCAAGAAACAGGCGCTTGCGATTGCCGAATCGCTGCTCGAAGAAATCCAACAGATGCCTTTTACTTACTGCGACCCCGATGATCCGGCGGTTTCCACTGCCACCAGTGCAGCGAGCTGCGCTATTCCGGAAGCGATCGGACCCGAGGCTGGCGAATCGCGTTACGACACATTTAAACCTTTCGACAACGTAAACGACTACAACGGTTTCAATACCAAGACCGACGCGTCACCCGGTATCAGGGACATCACGAATACATTAATTCCCGGCCTTGCAAACTACAGCGCCGAGGTTGCGGTGGCCGGAGTGGCACTCAGCGGAATTGGCGCCAACGATAACGCCAGCGATGTATTGCTTATCACGGTGACTGTGACGGGTCCTGCCAATGTCACCGTTACGCTCGCCGGCTATCGGACGAGATATGCGCCGACTCTATGATCACCATGCGCAAACCTAGGCCTCTTGCGGTTTTCGCGCGCAGCGTCGCAGGCGGCTTTACGCTCGTCGAAATGGTCACGGTGATTTCGATCACGGCCATTATTGCTGCTGCAGTCGCCGTTTTTCTGCGGGTGCCCTTGCAGCAATATCAAGACGCACAACGGCGGGCGTCGATTACGGATGCTGCGAACACCGCTTTTATGCAGATCAAGCGCGACCTGCAAACCGCATTGCCCAACAGCGTGCGTGTGAAGAGCGTTGGAGCCGTTTATTACCTCGAATTTTTGCAGACGCGTACTGGCGGACGTTATCGTTCGCAATTGTCCTCGGCGCCCGCGCATATTTGCGACGCAGTTGTCGGCGACGCAGCAGGGGATGCTTTTGTCACCAGCGTGTCCGACACGTGCTTTACGACGCTGGGCGGTCTGCCAAATCGCGCCGCCATTGTGAATACCGATTACCTCGTTGTTTACAATCTCGGGAGCGGCTTCAGCAATGCCGATGCGTATGCGGCAACCACCGCAATTACGGGCAACAAGAGCCTGATATCGACAGTTTCAGCCGGCGCCGGCGGTGAAAACGTCGTTCAATTCGCCGCACACAAATTCTCGCTCGAGTCGCCGAGTCAGCGCTTCCAGATCGTGTCGGGTCCTGTCTCATACGTCTGCGATCCCGGCGCACATACGTTGAGCCGGATTTCAGCTTATACGATCGCGGTTGCGCAGCCATCGCCGCCAGTCGGCACGACGAGTCTGCTGGCGCAAGATATCGCCAGCTGCACAATCACCTACGACCAGAACGTAATCAATCAGCGTGTCGGCGTGGTCTCAATCCAGCTTGGTTTCAGCGATGCTACCAGCGCCACTGCCGTGAACCTGTTTCAGCAGGTTCAGGTGAGCAACGTTCCATGAAGCGACGCCAGCAATCACAGTTCGGACGTCGTGCTTCACGTGAAGGCGGGTTCACGCTTGTGACCGCCGTGTTTTTGATCACGATATTAATGTTGCTAAGTGCATACATGATCAGTTTTCGGGTTTACCAGGAAGCCGGAACTTCGCTGGACACACTCGGCACCCGTGCTTATGCGGCGGCGCGCTCAGGCGCTGAATGGGGCGCATTCAATTCATTGCGCAACAATGCCTGCGCCGCGAGCACGCCCGTGACACCTGCGAACACGTTAAGCGGCTTTACAGTAACCGTCACATGTTTACGCAACACGTTCAACGAGGCGGGGGCGACTGTAAACATGGACACTATCGTTGCCACGGCATGCAACAACGCACTATGCCCGCCTGCATCGCCGGACGCGAATTACGTTGAGCGTCAGATCACCATTTTGGTGAGCCCATGACCAGCCACGATTCTAGCGGGGCAGCGAGCGCGATAGCGAGCACTCATTTGCAGCAAATCAAAAACATTCGAGCCAAGCAACCACAGGTCGGAGATATCGCAAGTCTTCTGAAGACGGTCGTGTTAATAATTCTGTTCATTGGCGCTGGCCTTTCAAGTGACTATTCAGTTGCCGCTCCAAAATTTGGGAGGACAGCGGGTACTTGGGGTACGAATGGTAACTGGAGTTCCGCAAGTTGCGCGGCCGCGGGGGCGACTACATTTCCGACGAGCGCAGATGATGTCACGATTTGCAATGGCATCACCATCTCTGTCGACGCCGCAAGGACCGCTGCATCAGTCACGATCGCGACCGGCGGTACCGCCACCGGACTGACATTTGCCGGCGGCTCAAGTCTCATTGTCACCAACGATGTCACGATTAATGCGCCGACAGCGACTGTCACCAAGCAGATTGCCGTCGCCGACCGCGTATTGACGGTCGGGGGAAACCTCGTCATCAACGGCGGCTCGGCGGGCGGCGGTGGCGGCAACCTCGCCTCTGTATCTGCCACATCCGGGACGATTACCGTCACCGGCGATGCCACACTTAACGCCGGTGCCGTTCAGTCCACGGCTGTCCTGACCGTTACCAATACAGGCACGATATCAGTAGGCGGAAATCTCGCACTGAACGGCAGTAACGTAGCCAATAACACCGCAGCCACTGCGTCGGTAACCGCGACGGGAAATCTGAACGTCGCGGGCGACGTCTCGATCACGGGCGGTAATGGCAGTGCAACGCGCGACGCGCTTCTGACGACAAACAACGGCGCGATCACGGTCACCGGAAATTTGCGCCTGGCGCCGTCCAGCACCGCTGGGTCGGCGACGGCTTCGATTAGCGGCACGGGCACTATAATCGTCAACGGAGTTGCGGGAGTGACCAACGGGGACACTATAACCGTCGGCGCAGGCACCTTCACCGTCAGCAGTCCCGGCGCGACGTTTAGCAATAGCAACACGACACTTGTCGCAAGTACCACAGTGAGCACCGGCCTGCTCAACATCGCCGGGAATCTAACAAATTCAAGCACCGTAGCCGGCACGGGCACTGACTCCATCCTGCTGTCCGGTGTCGGCACCATTACGGTCGGGGGTACATTAACAAACAACACAAATGCTTCGACCAGCGGATTGATCACAACCAGTACCACCGGCACCATCAATGCGAACGGTGATTTTGTGAACAATGGGACGTTTGTTCATTCTGCTGCCGGTAGGCTGAATCTTCGCGGGGCAAACGCGACGATGAATGGTACGTTCACTCGAACATTGACTACCGGTATTGTGACTAGTAACAAGCTTACTGCAGGAACGCAAACACTCTCGGGCACGGCGTTGGCATTCAGTAACCTCCTCATGAACAGCGTGAATGGCGTCACGCTTTCATCGACCGCGACCGTTAACACGACATTGACGCTTACAAGCGGCACGATTGTCACAGGCGCAAATCGCGTTGTCCTGGGAACTGCGGCGACGGTCCCAACACAGGGCGCATCAAGTTACGTCGCCGGCTTTGTTCAGAAGAATTACTCAGCGGCTGGAACACTTACCTTTCCGGTGGGGGACGCAAATAATTACACGCCGGTGACGATACAAGGAACGGCCGGATTCACGGCCGGCAGTCTAACAATTAGCACGACCGGCACTGACCATCCACAGGTTACGGCACCCATTGCAAGCACCGGGATCGACGCGCTTCAAAGCGTTAACCGGTTCTGGACGCTGACCGCAGCCGGGCTTCCGGTGGCCTCTACTTATAACGCAACATTCAACTTCATTCCGGGCACTCCGGTTGATCTCGACGCGGGCGCGTCCACATCGAACTTCATAGTCGAACGCTATAACGGCACCAATTGGAATCCGACAACCTTGGGTGCGGCTGGTGCAAGCAGCACGTCTGTGACGGGCGTCGTCAATGCATATGGCGATTTTGCGATTGGAGAGCCAATCGCCGGGATCACCGCGGTGCCCGGGCTATACAACGTGTTCGAGACGTCGACACCGGCGGGATCTATCCTCGGAAAAATTCAGACGAAGATCGCAGGCGTCGGGTTCACCCTTGATGTCGTGCACATCAACGCGACCAAGACGGCCGTTTCGCCCGTGGCGGTAACTGTTGAAGTGCGCCTGCTGGACAGCAGTAGCGGCGGGGTGCTCGACGTGAATGGCTGCAACGCTGGTTGGCCGCTCATTCAGGCGCAAGCCAATTTCAGTATTCCGGCGAGCGGTCGCGGCACTCTTCCTGCTGTTACGGTCAACAATTCATATCGCGATGTGCGCTTTCAGATCCGTTCACCGGTCGGCGGTCCTTACACGCAAATCGGCTGCTCGACGGATCGTTTCGCAATACGACCTCAAAGTCTGACAGTCTCGGCGCTGGATCTCGACTGGCAAAGCGCAGGAACCGCTCGGGCACTCGCCAATGTCACTGCAAGTGGGGGCATTGTGCACAAGGCGTCAGAATCCACTGCAGCAACACCCCGTCCGTTTACTTTGCGTGCTACACCCGTTCCGGCGAGCGCAACGAACTACAACGGAAACCCAACGGCGGTTGCCGGGTTTCCGAGTTGTACGGGCTTAGGAGCACTGTGTACGTCCCCCGGCATACTCGGCATTGCGAGCGCTTCGTGGACGAGCGCCGGCAGCGGTGTGCGTGAGAATGCGACAGCCAATTATTCCGAGGTTGGATCATTCAATCTACAACTCGTGGATTCGAACTATGCGAGTGTCGATTCCGTGGACGGCACGCCAGCGGCGACATTGACTATTCCGGCCACCGCCACTGTGCAAATCGGACGATTCGTGCCGGATCATTTTGATGTGACCGCGGCGGTCACGCCGACTTTCAAAACGTTCAATGCTTTGGATACATCATGCACCGGGACTGGCCCAAAGCGAACATTTACTTATATCGGGCAACCATTCGGCTATTCAACGATACCGCAGTTCACGATAATTGCGCGCAACGCGGCGGGCACGACGACCGCTAACTACCGTGGCACATTATGGAAAATCGGCGTCGGCGGCGTGAGCGCAGCGGCAAAGAACTGCACGACCGCACCCGATGCGAACACGTGTGTGTTGACGACAACGTTCGGCGCTACCGGCGGCTTGGTAACAGAAACCTATACATATTCGCTTCTACCTGTGAGCACACCGGCGCCGGGCTGGGACAATAACGGGGCATCTCCTGCCACGGCGAGTGTCGTGTCCAACAGCAATGGCACAGGTACGGTGACCTATACGCTCAGCGATCTGCTCGCATTCACACGCAGCCCCGCGTTGCCTCAAGCGCTGTTTACCGCCAGCATCAATAATACAGTCGCGGCGAGTGATAACGCCGAGGGAGCCACTCAAGTTATTACCACGGCGTCGCCTTTGGTCATCAGTGCGATTGCATTCGATTCTGGCAACGAATTCCGCTATGGACGGCTGAGATTGCAGAACGCCAACGGCTCCGAATTGATTTCGATGCCTGTCCCGATTCAAACGCAGTACTGGAATGGAACCGGTTTCGTCACCAACGGCGCAGACAACTGCACAACGGTAACGGGTAGCGTCACGGTGGGTAATCCTCAACCCCCTGCGTTCACAATCGGCGCGCCAACTGTCGGCGGGGCATTCAGTGCAGGAATCGGCAGTTTGCGCTTGCCCGCGCCCGGGGCCGGCAATCGCGGCAGCGTTGATGTGACGGGAGATCTGACCGGCGCGGCCAAAACGTATTTGCAAGGCGCTTGGAGCGGCGCGACCTATACCGACAATCCCAGCGCGCGTGCAACCTTCGGCACTTACCGCAATTCCGACAAGTTTATCTACCAGCGTGAGAACTACTGATGTGAAGGGCATTTGCGCAGCAAAGTAATTGACAACGACTGCACGTTAAATTAGCTTCAACAAGCTCTAGCCAAAACGAAAACAAGGGATAGTAAATGGCTTGGTTTTCTCAGGGAAGGAAACGGTCAGGATGGCTGGCGCTCGGCCTGCATCCGGATCATGTTGACCTCGTTCACGTCAAGCGAACGGTCAATCACAAACCCGAGATTACGTTGTGCGAAAGCTATCGCCGGGAGGGCTCCTATGCTGAGACCCTTACGAGGTTGCGCAAGGAACTACGCCTCGACCAATATCGCTGCACCACGCTGCTCAAAAGCCAGGATTATCAGGTGCACCAACTGGACGCGCCGAACGTACCGGCCGCGGAGCTGAAAACCGCCGTCCGCTGGCGGGTCAAGGACGTCATCGACTACCCGCTCGACGCCGCCACCGTCGACGTGCTCGATATCCCGGTCGATGGCAACGCGCCCGCACGCAATCATTCAGTGTATGCAATCACCGCACGCAATACTGTCATTGAAGCCTGCGTCAATCTTTTCAACGACGCCGCCGTTCCACTGGATGCGATCGATATCCCGGATCTTGCTCAACGCAACATCGCGGCGTTGTTCGAGCCAGAGGACCGGGGCGTCGCAATGCTCGCTTTCTTTGAGAAAGAGGGAATGCTCACTTTCACGCGCGGCGGCGAGCTCTATCTTGCACGGCGCATCGAGGTTTCAGTAAGCCAGATTACCGATACCGATACCGACGCCGCTCAGCGGAATCAGGCCTTCGAGCGGATCGCGCTCGAGCTTCAGCGCTCTCTCGACAACTTTGATCGCAACTACCATTACGTCCCGATCTCAAAACTACTGCTCGCGCCGCTACCGCAGGAATGCGGACTGCTTGAATATCTTGCGCCGAATCTGTCGGTGCCTGTCGAAAGCATCGACCTTTCTTCGGTCTTGGACTTTCCGGCGATTCCTGACTTAAAGCATCCGGCACGCCAATCACAATGCTTCGAGGCGATCGGCGCGGCTCTCCGCGATAACGCGGCAGCAACATGAGCCAGCAGATCAACCTTTTTAATCCGCTTTTCAGGAAGAAGGGATTTTCTTTCGCTTCAGCGATGGCAATGGCGGTCGGAACCGGCATCGTCGTTGCAATTGCCGCGTTGTTTGCGGTTTACCAGAATCAGCAGCTGCGGACACTCGAGGCTCAGGCTGCGGCCGTCGATCAGGCATATAAAGAAGCCGCCACTCTGAACGAAAAGCTGACCGCTCAGCTCGCGAACAAGAAGCCGAGTACCCAGGCAGAAGCCGAATTTGCCGCGCTCGATGCGAAACTACAAGCGCGTCGCGAGATTGTCGACGCATTGCAAAATGGAGTAATCGGCAACACCGACGGATTTTCCGCTTACATGCGTGCGTTCTCACGTCAAAGTGTCAGCGGTCTATGGCTGACAGGATTCGATATTGCACGCGCCGGCAATGAGTTCGCAATCCAAGGCCGCACGACGAGCACCGATCTGGTGGCGAACTATCTTAAGCAATTGAACCAGGAGCCGGCATTGCAAGGCCAACAGTTCGCTGCGATGCGCATTTATCAGCCACTGTCAGAGCCCATAAAAGGCGCGGCAGAGCAAAAGGTCGATAAGGATACCAAAGCACCGACGCCGGTGTTGCCGCGCTTCCTTGAGTTCACGATATCGACGGCCGATATTCCGGACAATCCGGGAATGGTAAGCAAATCACCCGCCGTGGAAGCGCCGTTACTCGGCAACCTGAGTTCGCCCATAACACGGGACGCATTGAGAGCGCGAGTTGAACAGGCAGGTGGGCGATGAAAAGCAGTTGGCGCAGGTATGCGGCGAAAGTCGACGCCATGGCGCAGCGCGAACGAGTGTTGTTTTTTCTCGCGCTCATTGCATTCGTCGCGTTTGTCATGAATTCGCTATTTATAGATCCCAGAACGACGCAAATGAAGGTGCTGTCGGCCCGGATGGCACAGCAGCAGACGGAGATGCAGGCCTTTAATCTCAAGATCCAGTCCATGGAACAACAGCGCGCGGGCGCCGATGCAAACGATCGCGTGAGACGTGACGAACTGAAGAGTCAGATCGGTGCAATCGATGAAACGCTGATAGACCTGCAACACAAGCTCGTGCCTGCTCAGAACATGAAGGCGCTTCTGCGGGACGTGCTGGCGCGTGATGCGCGGGTACAACTTATCTCTATGCGCACTTTGCCGCTGACACCGCTCATCGAGAAAAAATCCGAAAAGCAGGATATGCCGGGGACGGCTGCCAAGCCAAGGGAAGTTCCGGACAAGCGGGACAAAAACACGGTGAGCGAAGGCGTCGTGTTCAAGCACGGTGTGCAGATTACCGTGCAGGGCAGTTATGCCGACTTGTACGATTACCTGGCGCGCCTGGAAAAACTGCCGTCGCGTATGTTCTGGTCGCGCGCTAGCCTGAGTGCCGAAGGCTATCCGCGGTTGACGTTGACTGTGACGGTCTACACGCTGAGTCTGGACAAAGCATGGCTGGAAGTATGACTCGAACCATCACTGTTATGGCGCTTGCTTGCGCGGCGCTGGTCGTGCGATCGGGCAGCCTTAGTGCACAAGTTCTGAATGATCCGACGCGTCCCCCCGTGGGTATATACGCTGCGGAAACCAACACGGGGGTAGCCGCGGGCCCAGTGTTACAAAGCGTAATGATTACGCCTACTTCGCGCTCCGCAATGATCGGCGGCGAGCTGGTAAAGCTCAACGGCAAGTACGGGGAAGCACGCGTCATCAAGATCAGCGAAGGCGAAGTGGTGTTGAAATCGAGCAGCGGCACAGAAACGTTAAGAATGTATCCGGGTGTGGAGATGACCCCGGTAAAACCGCCTGCGCCTAAACCGCAGACGTCCGCGCATAAACAAAACAACATCAAATAATTCAGGCAAGGACACAGGGATGAAAATTTTTTTAGTGGTGCTGTTGACAGCCCTTGTGCTGACTGGCTGCGAGTCGAAGCTGTTTAAAAAAGACTTCGTGCAGACACAGATCGAAGCTGATCTTAGCAAGGCCGCCGAGCCGCGGGTCAAGCCAGCACAGCCCGATGCCGTGAACCAGGCGCTGTTGCCGCCGCTGACTGTTGAAATGCCGAAAGCGAGCCAGCCGGTCGAGCCGCGTTTCGATCTTAACGTCAACAATGCGCCGGCGAACCAGGTGTTCATGGCGCTTGTATCGGGAACTCGCTACAGCATGCTCGTACATCCTGAGATCAAAGATGCGGTTTCGGTCAATCTCAAGGGGGTAACGATGACCGAGGCGCTGGAAGCAATTCGCGAATTGTACGGTTACGAGTACAAGGTCCAGGGTACTCGTATCTATATTCAGCCGGTTTCCGTCCAGACGCGTTTGTTCCAGGTGAATTATCTGGCCGGACGGCGGGTCGGCCGGGCCGATGTGCGCGTCACGTCCGGATCGATACAGACTTCTGCGGCGCAGGGGCAGCCACAAGGCACTGCCGGCGCGCCCGGTGCGCCGCCGACTCCAGCGCCTGCGGGTGGTGCCGGCGGTTCGGCGCAGTCGCTCGAAAGCAGTCGCGTGACGACTACTTCGAATAATGATTTCTGGGCCGAAATCAACGACTCAATTACCTCGATTGTCGGCACCGAGGGCGGCCGCAGCGTGGTCGTCAATCCAACCGCCGGCGTGATACTGGTACGTGCGTTGCCGAATGAGCTGCGGTCCGTTGAGCAATATCTAAAGGCAATGTCGCTCGTAGTCGAACGCCAAGTCATGCTGGAAGCGAAAATCATCGAAGTGAGTTTGAGCGATCAGTATTCGACTGGTATCAATTGGGCCGGATTCAACACGGGGCCGAACAGCCGCTTTAGCGCAGGGCTGATTCAACCGGGCACGATATTGCGGACTGATGGCATACTGCAATCGTTCACAGCGCGCGGACCTGATGGGGCGTTGTTGGCAAATTCGACAATCACCGCCGATCCCGCCTCGTCCTTGCCAATTAGTCCCGATCCACTCGGTGGTCTAAGCGCCGGCTCTGCGACAGCCAGACTGCTGTCTGGTGCAGCGACGCCTGCGTCGGTGTTCGGCCTTGCATTTCAAACCAGCAGCTTTGCCGCGTTGCTGAGTTTTCTCGAATCGCAAGGCACGGTTCACGTGTTGTCGAGCCCGCGGATTGCCACTCTTAATAACCAGAAGGCGGTCATCAAAGTCGGCACCGACGAATTTTTCGTAACCAATGTGTCGACTACCACTACGGCCAGCGGCACGTCGACCACGGTATCGCCGACCATCACGGTAGCGCCGTTCTTTTCGGGCATTGCGCTCGATGTGACGCCGCAGATTTCCGATGACGACCAGATTACCTTGCATGTGCATCCATCGGTGAGTTTGGTTACAGACAAGACGAAGACGCTGAATCTCGGCACGCTGGGTGTCATCACACTTCCGCTTGCGTCAAGCAATATCAATGAAAGCGATACCATCGTCCGTGTGCAGGACGGCACAATCGCCGCGATTGGCGGTTTAATGAAACAGCAGCAGGCCAACTCGGACTCCGGCCTGCCGGGAACGAACAATTCAATACTCGGCGGTATTCTGGGAAGCCGCAGCCGGCAGCTCAATAAAAGCGAACTTGTTATTTTGCTGAAGACCACGGTAATCAAGGGCGACGCCGCTTGGCAGCAGCAGGCGCAGGAAGTTAATGAACGCATGCAGAGCCTGCGGCGCCCGGCGCCGGCAACGGATGACAAACCGGCGACGCCAGCTCGATGATTGCTGCCTCTACCTTACTGAAGGCCATTTAAGCGCACCGGACTCGATTCTGTATGTATCAATCTCATTTTGGATTACAGGAACTGCCGTTCGGCATTACACCCGACACGAATTTTGCGTACGCATGCACCGGCCATCAGGAAGCGCTCAATACGCTGCTGATCGCGGTTAAAAACGGTGAAGGCTTTATCAAGATCACCGGAGAAGTCGGCACGGGCAAGACGCTGCTATGCCGCAAATTTCTCGCGACGCTCGATGACAGCTACGTTTCCGCTTACATACCAAATCCATATCTCGAGCCGCGCACGTTGCTGCTCGCGCTGGCGGAAGAGCTCGGCGTCGATCTTGGCAAAGAGGATGATCAATATCATATGATCAAAGGCCTGACGCAGGCCTTGCTTGGTTTCGCGGGCGACGGCAAGTCCGTCGTGCTGTGCCTTGACGAGGTGCAGGCAATGCCGATCGAAAGCCTTGAAGCGCTGCGTCTGCTGAGCAATCTCGAAACGGAAAAGCGCAAGTTGCTGCAAGTCGTGCTGTTCGGCCAGCCTGAACTCGACGACAGGCTCGCACAGGATTCAATCCGTCAGTTACGCCAGCGCATCACGTTTCAATATCGCCTTGGCGAATTAGGGCGCGACGAAGTCGATTATTATCTCGCGCACCGCTTGCGGGTCGCCGGATACCGCGGCAACCGTCTGTTTACAAACTCCGCAGTGCGTGCTTTGCACCGGGCCAGCGGCGGCATTCCGCGCCTGCTCAACGTTCTCGCGCACAAAACGTTGTTGCTCGCCTACGGCGAGGGCGCGCACGAGATCGCGCCGCATCACGTGCGAGCGGCCGCCAGCGACACGCCGGCAGTGCAGCAAAAGCGCTGGTGGTGGTGGGGCTTCGCCATGGTTGTAGTGTCCGCCAGCAGCCTCGGCTGGCTTATTTACAAGTAAAGCCGCGCATGAGCCTGATCAACCAGATGTTGCAGGACCTCGAAAAGCGTCGCGCTTCGGGTACTGAGCGTGGTGAACTCCCCGACCAGGTGCGCGTATTACCGCGCGCCGATAGCCGCGGCACAGGGCGATGGCTCGCCGGCGTTGCACTCGCGGTCGTGGTGATCGCGGGCATCGCGTGGCAGGTCAATCAATTTCAAACCAAGAGGTCGGCACTCGCCGGGCCTGGCGTGCAGACGGAACAATCGAAACAAGTCGACGCTGCGACCGACGCCGCGCCAGGCTCCAGTTCTCCGGCGTCGCGTATGGCGCTCGATCTGAATACGGCTGCAGGTCCAGGGTCGCCGCGCGACGACGCAACGATGGTCCGCAAGCCAGCGCCGGCCAAAAACGCAACTGTGGCCAAGGACAAAGAGTTATCGCCGCCGGTCGCAACCTCGGCGGTGGTCGATAGGGCCCCGGCACTGACGCGACAAGCCGTACGTGGCGATAGCGAGTCGCAGCCTGCCAAGTCGGCGAGCAGTGCGGCGAGTTCGCGCACACCAGTATCGCCCGACGCGAAAACCTTTGCGGCATTGAATCCGGCGCCGCAGATGTCGTCGGCAAAACCTGCGAATGTCGCTCCTGAGCCAGCAATCTCTTCCACACTGAGGCCGCCCATGGCAGCAACGAGCGCCTCAGCGGAAAATGCGAAAGCTGCATCCGCCGTACCGGTCGTTGCGGCAAAAACAGCGTCACCCGATACAGCGGCGGACAACAAAGCTCGCGTCGCGCTCGCGAATCCGCAGATCGATAAACGCTCACAGCAGTTGTCACCGCAATCAATGGCGGAAAACGAGTACCGCGAAGCGGCCAACTTGCTGAACCAGGGCCGGCTTGCTGAGGCGCAGGAAGGGTTCCGCCTCGCGTTGCAAACCAATCCTGCGCACGTCGGCGCGCGCCAGGGCTTGTTCGGCCTGCTGATCGAGGCCAAGAAGAACGGCGAAGCGGAACAGGTGCTGCTGGAGGGCCTGCGGATCAATCCAAATCAGGCTGGATTCGCGATGGCTTTGGCACGCATGCAGGTTGACCGGGGCGACGCCGTCGGCGCCATTGAAACTTTGCAGAAGCCGATTGCGTCGGGACAGTCGAGCCCCGATTACCTTGCATTTCTGGCTGCTTTATATCAGCGGACATCGCAGCACAAAGAAGCGGTTGACCAATATCAGGCGGCGCTGCGCCTGGCGCCACAGTCGGGCATCTGGCTGATGGGGCTCGGCATTTCATTGCAGGCATTGAAGCGCAATAGTGAAGCGCAGGAAGCATTTCGGCGCGCCCGCAGCACTAATACGCTGAACCCGGAACTAACGGCCTTCGTCGATCAGCGATTGAAGCAATTGCAGTAGTTTTTTCCCGGCCGAAACGCAAACTCGCGTCGGCAACTCAGTCCTGCTTCACCGCACGCGCCACCACCCAGCCCTGAATTTCAATCGCGCCGGCTTTGCGCAAGTTGCGAGCAAGTTCGTTGATCGTTGCGCCCGTCGTTAATACGTCGTCGATGACCGCGACGCGTTTACCGCTCAGATCCGCGTCGCAGACGAATGCGCCGCGAATGTTGCGCGCCCGTTCTTTCCACGGCAGCGTTGCTTGCGGCAAGCTCTCCAGCACGCGCCGGCAAGCCGTCGGTGCCAGCGTTGTTTGTTTCACGCGGCTCACGACCCGTGCGATTTCAAGCGCCTGATTGAACCCGCGCTCCGCCAGTCGCCGCGGCGCGAGCGGCATCGGAATGATGACGTCGACCGCGGTATTGATCCGGCTCGCAAGCGCACGCGCAAACACACCTGCAAGCGCCAGGTTGCCAGCGTACTTGTATCGCTGAATCAGCGGCGCAAGCGGCCATTCGTAAATAAACGCAGCGGTAATCGCATCGAAGCCTGGTCGATGACTCAAACAGCCGCCGCAAACATTGCCATTGGTTGTCGGCAACGCGCACTGCGGACAATGCGCTTGGGGCAGCCAGGGCAATTCGTCATGGCAACGACCGCATAAGGCGAGTGTCGTAGCAGCGGCGTTGCACAACAGGCATTGCTCGGGCAGCGTCGCATGTGCAATTTGCACGCAATTGTTCAAAAATATTCGCCGCAAATTTGACAACCGGCGGCCTATCGCTGAAGATTCAAAGCTCATGATCTAACAGCACTTTTTCCTGGCAGCATTCACCCTCCCGTGAGCATATCAGCATGGATACCATTACCCACAACGCGCAGGCAGCCGGCAAAGCCGACACCGCACCGGTTCCGCAGTGGAGCGTCGATGCGGTCGCCGCACTGCTGGATTTGCCATTCAACGATTTGCTGTTTCGCGCGCAAACTGTGCATCGGGAAAATTTTGACGCCAATGCCGTGCAGCTCTCGACGCTGTTGTCGATCAAGACCGGCGGCTGTCCCGAAGATTGCGGTTACTGTCCGCAGGCCGCGCGTTATCACACCGACGTCGACAACGAAGCGATGCTTGAAGTGGATGTCGTCGTTGCGGCCGCGAAAGCGGCACGCGATCAAGGCGCGACTCGATTCTGCATGGGCGCCGCATGGCGCGGACCGAAGCAACGCGAGCTCGACCGCGTGCTGCAGATGGTCAAAGCCGTGCGCGGACTCGGCATGGAAACTTGTGCAACGCTCGGCATGCTGAAAGCCGGGCAGGCCGAACAGTTGAAGGATGCGGGCCTCGATTACTATAACCACAATCTGGATACCGCGCCGGAGTTTTACGGTTCAATCGTGTCCACGCGCACCCAGGACGACCGGCTGGACACGCTCGGTAAAGTGCGAGACGCGGGCCTGCACGTATGCAGCGGCGGCATCGTCGGCATGGGCGAGACGCGGCGCACGCGCGCGGCGTTGATCGCGCAGCTCGCCAATCTAACGCCGTACCCCGAAAGCGTACCGATCAACAATTTGGTGCAAGTCGAAGGCACGCCGCTCCACGGCACGGCGGCGCTCGATCCATTCGAATTCGTGCGTACGATTGCCGTTGCGCGCATTACGATGCCCAAAGCGATGGTGCGGCTGTCGGCGGGCCGCCAGGAAATGTCGGAAGGGATTCAGGCGCTGTGTTTTGCCGCCGGCGCTAATTCGATTTTCTACGGGGACAAATTGCTGACGACCGGCAATCCGGAAGCTGCCCGGGATCGCGCGCTGCTGGACAAGCTCGGCATGTATCCGCTGCGCGTAGCAACCGCCGGCGTACAAGCTGTGGCCAGCGAACAGTAACCCATTGCCCGCCGGCTGCTCTACGCTGCCGGAGCGGGCGCTCACCTCCAAGCTGAATCCGCGCAGCATGTCCTTCGACGATCTCGCCGCCGATCTCGCGGCGCTCGATGCGGATAATCTGCTTCGGCAGCGCCGAACGCTTGAAAGTGCACAAAGCGCGCGCGTCGTCGTCGATGGCCGCGATTATGTCGCGTTTTGCAGCAACGACTATTTAGGTCTCGCGGCCGATCCGCGGTTGATTGAGGCCGCTTGCGAAGGCGCGCGCACCAGCGGCGTCGGTGCCGGTGCTTCGCACTTGATCCTCGGGCATACGAGCGCTCATTATCGGCTCGAGATCGCGCTCGCGCAGTTCATCCACATGCCGCGGGCGCTTCTGTTTTCGACCGGCTACATGGCCAACATTGGAGCCGTCACCGCACTCGTCAGGCGTCACGACGATGTCTTCGCCGATAAGCTGAATCATGCGTCGTTGAACGATGCCGTTTTATTGTCGCGCGCAAATTTCAGGCGATACGCACACGTCGATCTGGCCGCGCTCGAGCGGCTGTTGGCCGCGTCGTCGGCCCGCCGCAAGCTGGTGATTACCGATGCGGTATTCAGCATGGACGGCGATATCGCACCGGTGCCGGCGTTGCTGCGGCTTTGCGAGCGTTACGACGCCTGGCTGCTCGTCGATGACGCGCATGGCTTCGGCGTGCTCGGCCAGACAGGCGGCGGCGCGCTCGAACATTTTGGCGTCGCGTCGCCGCGAATTATCTACATGGCCACGCTCGGCAAGGCGGCGGGCGTCGCCGGCGCATTTGTCGCGGGAGACGAAGACGTCATTGATATGCTGATCCAGCGCGCACGCACATATATTTACACCACGGCGTCGCCGCCGCTGCTCGCTCATGCGCTGCTCGCGAGCCTCGAAATCATCGGCCGCGAAACCGGCCGCCGCCAACTGCTTGCTTCTCTGATCGCTCGGCTCAAAATCGGCATAGCGGGCATGCGGTGGCCGTTGATGGCGTCGGACACTGCCATCCAGCCGCTTGTCATCGGCAGCAACACTGACGTGATGCGCGTATCGGCGGCGCTTGCCGAGCACGGGGTGCTGGTGCCGGCGATTCGGCCACCAACGGTGCCGGCCGGCACCGCTCGGCTGCGCATCTCGTTATCAGCGGCGCACAACGAAGAAGACGTGACACGCCTGATCGACGCGCTGCGCCAGGTTGAGCGCGCGTCGTGATGCGAATCATGGTCGAAGGTGCGGGTCCCGATCTCGTTCTGTTGCCTGGATGGGGCATGAATGCCGGCGTGTGGGGAGAATTTGCGGCCATGCTCGCGCGCGAGTTTCGCGTGCATCGCGTCGATTTGTTCGCTGGTCATATCGTTAAGTCCGGCGATCTCGATGCCGTCGTCGAGGCGGTTGCGAACGCATGCGTTTCACGCGCGACGGTCTGCGGATGGTCATTGGGCGGGCAAGTCGCGTTGCGGTGGGCGCAGTTGAAGCCGGACCAGATTCAGCGCGTGATTTTGATTGCGGCGACACCGCGTTTCGTTCGCAAGGACAATTGGGATTGCGGCATGGAGCCAGCGGTATTCAATGCATTTGCGCGCGATTTCGGTCAGGACATCGATGCGGCTTTGCAGCGATTCGTGCTGTTGCAGGTGCATGGCGACACAAAGGCGCGCGACGTCGCCCGTTATTTGCGCGCGCACGCTTGCACGGCTGCCGCGTCTGACGTCACCGCACTGGCTGGCGGATTAGCAATCCTGCAGAAATCCGACCTGCGCGCGGAGCTACCCACGATCACTCAGTCCATGCTGATCTTGCATGGTGAGCATGACGGCATCGTTTCACCCGCTGCCGGCGATTACTTGCAGCGTCGATTGCCGCACGCTCGGCTCGAAACCATTGCGGGGGCTGCACACGCACCGTTTATCGCCCAACCGGATAACTGCGCGCGCCTTGTCGCGGCGTTTTGTCATGGATAACGCCGTCCCAATCGACAAGCGCCGCGTGCGCGAATCATTCGACAAAGCGGCGCGCGGCTACGACGCAGCTGCCGTATTGCAGCACGAGGTGTGCCGGCGCATGTTGTCGCGGCTCGAATTCGTTAAATTGCAGCCTGCAGCGATACTCGATGCCGGCTGCGGCACCGGCAACGTGCTGCCGGATTTTTATGCCCGATTTCCACGCGCGCAGTTATGCGCGCTCGATATCGCGCCGGCGATGCTGCGTGAAGCGCGTGGCCACGCGCCATGGTTGAAACGCGTGCTGGGGCGCGGCATGCTGCCTGTCTGCGGCGACATCGAGCACTTACCGCTGAAATCGGGCGCGTTCGACCTTGTGTGGTCGAATCTCGCCCTGCAGTGGGTTAACGATCCGCCGCATGCGTTTATCGAACTGCGGCGCGCGCTCGCGCCCGGCGGGCTTCTGATGTTCAGCACATTGGGACCCGATACCTTGAAGGAGTTGCGCGCCGCGTACGCCGACACGGACCGCTATACGCATGTGAATCGCTTCATCGACATGCATGACGTCGGCGACATGCTCGTGCATGCCGGCTTCGCCGACCCGGTGATGGACATGGAGTACATCACGCTCACTTACGCCGACGTGCGCGCGTTGATGCATGACTTGAAAGCGATAGGCGCGCATAACGCAAACGCCGGCCGGCGGCCCGGCATGACGGCGCGGGCAACGCTGGCGGCGGTCGAGCGCAATTACGAGCGCTTCCGCAAGGACGACCGCCTGCCTGCGACTTTCGAAGTCATTTACGGCCACGCCTGGGTGCCGCAAAAGCGCACGACGCCCGAGGGCAAGCCGGTAATCGAAATCAAACCGCTGCCCGTGGACAAACAATGACGGCATCCGGCTATTTCGTTACCGGAACCGACACGGGCGTCGGCAAGACGCTGGTCGCGTGCGCGTTGTTGCATGCGTTCGCGCGCATGGGCAAACGCGTCGTCGGCATGAAGCCGGTCGCTGCAGGCGCAGTGCGCGACGCCGAAGGATGGCTCAACGACGACGTCGCCCAGCTGTGCGCCGCCGGCAATGTGAAATTCGATCGCGCGCTCGTCAATCCATACTGCTTCGAAGCAGCGATTGCGCCGCATATTGCCGCGCGGCTGGCCGGCGTCACCATTGATCTCGCTAGCGTCGTGGTCGCTTATACGCGTCTCGCGGCGACGGCAGATGTCGTCATCGTCGAGGGCGCCGGCGGTTTTTGCGTGCCGCTGAATCGCACGGTAGACAGTGCCGATCTTGCGCAGCGGCTTTGCCTGCCCGTCATTCTTGTGGTCGGCGTGCGGCTGGGTTGTCTGAATCACGCGATCCTGACCGCGGCGGCAGTTCGCGCTCGCGGGTTAAAACTCGCCGGCTGGATCGCTAACCGAATCGATGCGGCGATGCCGGTAGCTGATGAAAACATCGCGGCGCTTGGCGAACGGTTGGATTCGCCGCTGCTGGGCACGGTCGAATTTTCCCCGGCGCCGGACGCTCATCGCCTGTCGTCTCAACTCAATCTGGCAGCGCTGCGCTGAACGTCGCAAGTCGGATAAATGTCGCGGCGGCTCACTCGAAAGTTGACGATTTTGCTCGGTCTAGCGTTTGCCTACACCGTCGCTAATGTGATAAATTCCATGCGTTTTTCGAACGTTAGCTGGATTGGGAGAGTTCGCTTGGGGTGTGGTGATGGAGGCGCGGGTCAGCGATGAAGTTATCCGACCTTGAACGCGCACCCTGACATCTTTTGGCCGACATCTTTTGGCCGATTTCGCATTGGACCGCAATGGACCGATCGCTTGCAAGCGACGGCCGCAATGTGCGCAACCAATGCGCGGCGAGTGTCCGGTCTGGCGCACGTTGTTAAGCGCAGTAAGCAAGCGCAATGAGCAAGCGCAATGAATTTCACGCACCGTTGGAGCCAAGCATGATCAGTAAGTGGATAAAGGGTATAGGGTTCGCTGTCGCAGGGGTCGGCAACCTGATGCCCATGCTGGCCATCGCCAGCGATTACAACCTGCAAACACCGCAAACGGTAATCGCGCGTGAGATCTACGACCTGCACACCTTGATTTTCGTCATCTGCTGCGTGATTTTCGTCGTCGTGTTCGGCGCGATGACGTACTCGATCATCATGCATCGCAAATCGGTCGGTCACAAAGCCGAGCAATTTCATGAGAACACGACCGTCGAAATCATCTGGACGATTATCCCGTTCGTGATTTTGATCGGCATGGCGATTCCCGCTGCCAAGACCATCATCGCGATGAAAGACACCTCGAGCCCGGACATGACGATCAAAGTCACGGGCTACCAGTGGAAGTGGGGTTACGATTACCTGCAGGAGGGCGTCAGTTTCTATAGCAGCCTCGCCACGCCGCGCGACAGCATCACCGACAATTCGCCCGAAGGCCGCAAGACGCGCGAAGCCAATCCGCATTACCTTCTGGAAGTCGACAATCCGGTCGTGGTGCCGACCGGCAAGAAAGTGCGCATCATTCTCACCGCTAACGACGTGATTCACGCATGGTGGGTGCCGGCATTCGGCGTCAAGCAGGACGCGATTCCGGGCTTCGTGCGCGACACCTGGTTCAAGGTCGACAAGCCGGGCGTCTATCGCGGTCAGTGCGCCGAACTGTGCGGCAAAGAACACGGGTTCATGCCGATCGTGGTCGAAGCGGTCGAGCCGGAGAAATACACGCAGTGGGTGGCCGAGCAGAAGAAAAAAATGGCGGCTCAGCAGGACGATCCGAATAAAGTCTTCACGCTTGACGAACTGAAAGCACGCGGCGAAAAAGTGTATGCCGCCAATTGCCAGGTCTGCCACCAGCCTAACGGCATGGGCACGCCGCCGGCGTTTCCAGCGCTTTCGGGATCCAAGATTGCAGGCGGTCCGAAAGACGCGCACCTCAATCTCGTGTTCAACGGCAAGCCCGGCACCGCGATGGCATCGTTCAAACAATTGTCGGATGTCGAACTGGCGGCGGTAATCACCTTCGAACGCAATTCGTGGAACAACAAGACCGGCGACATGATCTCGCCCGCCGACGTCAAGAACTTACGCAAATAGGATTTAGGAGAGCCCATGGAAGCAGCACACGGCCACGCAAACGGTCACGACGCGCACGCGCATCATCCGGCGGGCATCATGCGTTGGGTCCAGACGACCAACCACAAGGACATCGGCACGCTCTATCTGATCTTCAGCCTGACGATGTTTTTCATCGGCGGCACGCTTGCGTTCGGCATCCGCGCCGAATTGTTCCAGCCCGGACTGCAGTTCTGGCGTCCTGAATTCTTCAATGAATTGACCACGATGCACGGTCTCATCATGGTGTTCGGCGCGATCATGCCGGCATTCGTCGGCTTCGCGAACTGGCAGATTCCGATGATGATCGGCGCGCCCGACATGGCGTTCGCGCGCATGAATAACTGGAGCTTCTGGCTGCTGCCGCCGGCCGCGATCCTGCTTGTCACGTCGTTTTTCGTGCCGGGCGGCGCACCTGCCGCGGGCTGGACGATTTATGCCCCGCTGTCAACGCAGATGGGTCCGGGCATGGATCTGGGCATTTTCGCGCTGCATATCATGGGCGCGTCATCGATCATGGGTTCTATCAACATCGTCACCACGATCCTGAACATGCGCGCGCCGGGCATGACGCTCATGAAAATGCCGTTGTTCGTATGGACGTGGCTCATCACGGCCTACCTGCTGATCGCTGTCATGCCGGTGCTTGCGGGTGCGATCACGATGGTGCTGACGGACCGCCATTTCGGCACGAACTTCTTCAACGCCACCGGTGGCGGCGACCCGGTCATGTTCCAGCACATTTTCTGGTTCTTCGGTCACCCCGAGGTTTACATCATGATTTTGCCGGCGTTCGGCATCGTGTCGCAGGTGATTCCGGCGTTCGCGCGCAAGCCGCTGTTCGGCTATGCGTCGATGGTCTATGCAACTTCTTCGATCGCAATCCTGTCATTCATCGTATGGGCGCACCACATGTTCACGACCGGCATGCCGGCGGCCGGACAGCTCTTTTTCATGTTCGCGACCATGCTGATCGCAGTGCCGACCGGCGTTAAGGTATTCAACTGGATTGCGACGATGTGGAAAGGCTCGATGACGTTTGAGACGCCGATGCTGTTTGCAGTCGGCTTCATCTTCGTGTTTTCGATGGGCGGTTTTACCGGATTGATTCTGGCGATCACGCCGGTCGATATTCAGTTGCAGGATACGTATTACGTGGTCGCGCATTTCCACTACGTGCTGGTGGCAGGTTCGCTGTTCGCGATTTTCTCGGGCACCTATTTCTGGCTGCCCAAGTGGACCGGCCACATGTACGACGAAGCGCTCGGCAAATGGCATTTCTGGCTTTCGCTGATTTTCTTCAACGTGACATTCTTCCCGATGCACTTCCTGGGTCTCGCCGGCATGCCGCGCCGGATTCCGGACTATGCGATGCAGTTTGCCGACTTCAACATGCTCGCGTCGATCGGCGCATTTGGATTCGGCCTGTCGCAATTGCTGTTCGTGTGGGGCATCATCAAGTGCGCCAGAGGTGGCGAGAAGGCGGCGGACAAGCCGTGGGAAGGCGCTGACACGCTCGAATGGACGTTGAGCTCGCCGCCGCCGTATCACAGCTTTGAAACGCCGCCGGTCGTCAAGTAAATGAGCGTTGCGATGGCTGAGCAGGATCCCGGCAAATACCGGACGGCGCTCGTCCTCGCTGCGATCGCTGCCGCGTTTTTCATCGCCGTTATCGTGCGGCATTGGCCATGGTGACCCAGACTGAATCGAATTTGCTGACGATGCGCAAGCTTGCGATCGTCGCGGTCGGCATGTTCGGCTTCGGGTTCGCGCTGATTCCGTTCTACCAGAAGATCTGCGAAGTGACGGGCGTCAACAACGTGCTGAAGGCCGACACCGTCGGCAACACGCAAATCGACACCGCGCGCATGGTCACCATCGAATTCGATTCCAACCTGAGCGGCAAGCTGCCATGGAGCTTTCGGCCGTTGCAGACCAATGTGCGTGTACATCCCGGCGAACTGACGACCGTCATGTACGAAATTCGCAACAACGCTGACCACGCGGTGACCGGGCAGGCGATTCCGAGCTACGGCCCGCAGATTGCGATCCGTTACTTCAAAAAGCTCGAATGTTTCTGTTTTACCCAGCAAACGCTGAAGCCCGGGGAGGCGCGCGAAATGCCGGTGGTCTTCGTGCTCGAGCACGGTCTGCCGGCGGACATCAACACGATCACCTTGTCGTACTCGTTCTTTGAGATCGAAGGCACGGCCAGGAAAGCCAGTTGATGGATATGGCAATCGAAGAGAAAAAATCCGGCGCATCGCCGCTGCAGGTGGCGAAGGCGGTATTCTGGTCTTTTCTCGGCATCCGCCGGCGTGCCGCGTATGAACACGACGCCGTTACGCTGAAGCCCGCCCAGGTCATCATCGCCGGCATCATCGGTGCAATTCTTTTGGTATTGAGTCTCGTCGCGCTGGTGCGTTTCATCATCAGCTAATTACAGACGATCGGCAGGAAATTTAAAGCTAAGGCATAGAGGGAGACCGCATCATGATGAACCAATCAGCCCGTTATTTCGTTCCGGACCCGTCGCGGTGGCCGATTTTTGGTTCGCTCGCACTGCTCAGCATGGCGTTCGGCGCGGCGCTGTGGATGAATGACGCGAGCTGGGGCAAGTTCGTGCTGATTTTCGGCCTCTGCGTTCTTTTTTACATGATGTTCGGCTGGTTTGGCTCGGTCGCCCACGAGAGCGAGGGCGGCAGCTACAACAAGCAGGTCGACGCATCGTTCCGCTGGGGCATGAGCTGGTTCATCTTCTCGGAAGTCATGTTCTTTGCCGCGTTTTTCGGCGCGCTGTTTTACATGCGCGTGCTGTCGGTGCCGTGGTTGGGCGATCTCGATCACAAGCTGATCTGGCCTGAGTTCACGGCGCAATGGCCGACGGCCGGCCCCGGCATCGCGGAGAAATTCACTCCCATGGCGGCGTGGGGCGTGCCCGCAATCAATACGCTCATCCTGTTAACGTCCGGCGTCACGGTGACCATCGCGCATTGGGGTTTGCTCAAGAACAATCGAACTCAACTCATCGTCGGTCTTTTCCTGACCATCGCGCTGGGCGCCACCTTTCTTGGCCTGCAGGCGTACGAATATCACGAAGCTTATTCGGACCTTAACCTGAAGCTGACCACCGGCGCGTATGGTTCGACTTTCTTCATGCTGACAGGTTTCCACGGCTTCCATGTAACGGTCGGCACACTGATGCTGATCGTCATACTCGGCCGCTCAATCGCGGGGCACTTTACGGCGGACCACCATTTCGGCTTTGAGGGCGTGGCGTGGTACTGGCACTTCGTCGACGTGGTATGGTTGCTGCTGTTCATACTCGTCTACTGGCTGTAACCCGCACCGGCACCGAACACAAGGGGGAAGGTTTCCCGCAAGGGGGAACAGCGCCGCACTCAAAAGTGCGGCGTTTTTTTTCTACAACCTGGCGCTGATAAAGCCGAAATGGTAGGCGAGCATTAAGATCGAAAACAGCGCGATGGAAAACACCACGCGCCAGGTCAGTGCCCTGGCAGTGCGCGTGGAATTACCTTTATCCTTGATAAGGAAATACAGCGCCGAGCCCAGACTCGCCAGGATCAGAAAGATGAATAATATTACGAAAATTTTCAATGGCAACCTCGCTCTCGTCGAGTGTAGCCCAGCCGGCAGGCAGTGACCAGAGCGATGCCGCGCTATCGATTCACGCCTTCGCTATGGCCGACGCTCGCCGCGATTATCGGCATCGTCGCGACGCTCGCGCTGGGCAACTGGCAGCTTGGGCGCGGCCACGAAAAGGCAGCCATGGCCGATCGCATCTCCTCGGCGAACCATGAAGCGCCGATCGGTTTATCGGGCGCAGAGGTGCGGGCCGATGACGTCGTGTGGCGACGCGTCGAAGTACGCGGGCGATTCGAGCCTCAACATGCGGTGTTGATCGACAACCGCATCGTGCGCGGCACGGTAGGTTACTTCGTGGTGATGCCGCTCAAAATCGCCGACAGCGACCGCTACGTGCTCGTCAATCGCGGGTGGATTGCGGCAACGGAGTCGCGCACGACGCTGCCGCAGATCAGAACGCCTGCGGAAACCTTGCGCATCACGGGACTTGCGACTGTGCCGAGCAAGCGCTATCTCGAGCTGTCGACCAACACCATCGAGGGGCATGTTTGGCAGAACCTGACGCTCGACCGCTATCGCGCGACAGTACCGATCGCGCTGCAGCCGATCGTCATTCAACAGGAAAATGCAATCGACGACGGCCTCGTGCGTGAGTGGAATCCGCCCGACCTCGGCATCGACAAGCACTATGCATACGCATTCCAGTGGTTTGTTATGGCGGCGGCTATCCTGATCATCTACGTGGCACTCAATGTCAGAAAAGCCGGCTAAGAACCGACGCAGCCTGTTGCTGATCGGCGCATTGTGCCTCGCGCCCGTCGTCGGCTCGTACATTGCCTATTACTTTGCGCCGCCCGCGCGGCACATCAATTACGGCGAACTCCTCAACGCGCCGCCGTTGCCCGATGCGAACCTTAAACTCGTCGATGGTTCGCCATTCTCATTGAGTCGATTGCGCGGCAAATGGGTTTTGCTGATGACCGACGCGGCGCAATGCCTTGAGCCTTGCCAGCGCAAGCTGTTTACGATCCGCCAGTTGCGCCTGACCCAGGGCAAGGAGATGGACCGCATTGAACGCGTGTGGCTGATCAGCGACGATGCGCCGCTTGACAGCAAGCTTGCGGAAAATTTCCCGGGTACCTGGTTCGTGCGCGCCGGCGCTGGCGATGTAGTCAAGCGCTTGCCCGCCGGGCGCGCGGTTGACGATTATCTTTATCTCATCGATCCGCTTGGCAACGTGGTGCTGCGTTATCCGCGCGATGCGGAACCGGGCGGAATCATCAAAGATCTCTCACGTTTGCTCAAGACCTCGAGGATCGGATGAAATACAAGACGCTCGTCTTCGTCGCTGCGTGCCTTACATTCATTGTGGTGGTAGTGGGCGCCTACGTGCGCTTGCAGGACGCGGGGCTGGGCTGCCCCGATTGGCCCGGCTGTTATGGCCACCTCGTCGGCGTACCTGAGGGCGCCGATCAGATTGCCCGCGCCGAGCAAGGGTTTCCCGACCGGCCGGTCGAAGGACACAAAGCGTGGAAGGAAATGTTCCATCGCTATATCGCAGGCACGCTCGGCCTGCTGCTGGTGACGATAATGGTCATTGCCTGGCGCAAGCGGCGTGTATTACAACAGTCACCATGGCTGCCGACGGCCATCGTGTTGCTCGTCGGCGTTCAGGCAACACTTGGCAAGTGGACGGTCACGATGTTGCTCAAGCCCGTTATCGTGACTTTGCACTTGCTTGGCGGCATGGCGACGCTGGCGCTCATCTCGTGGCTCGCACTGCGGCAACGCGAGTGGCCAGCGATGTCGCCGGGGGCGCTCCGACTTCGTTCATGGGCGGCGATCGGCCTGGTAATCGTGATTTGCCAGATCGCACTCGGCGGCTGGGTATCGACGAATTACGCTGCGCTCATCTGCCGCGACTTCCCGACTTGCCATGGCGCCTGGCTTCCCGCGATGGATTTCGACCACGGCTTTCATCTCGCACGCGAACTCGGCATGACGGCGGCCGGTGCGCCGCTGTCGATCGAGGCGCTGACGGCTATTCACTGGACCCATCGCATCGGCGCGCTCCTGACGCTTATTTATATCGGCAGTTTCGCCTTGGAACTGATTCGAACCGGCGGTTGCGCACGTATGGGTGCTGCATTGGCAATGTTACTTGCGCTACAACTCTGCCTCGGCCTTGCGAATGTTTTGATGACACTGCCGCTGCCCATCGCGGTCGCGCACAATGCGGTCGCCGCCGCTTTGTTGGTCACTATGGTAGTGATAAACTTCGCCCTTTCCCGTGGCGGCACTCGCCCGAATTCCGTATGACTTCCGTCGCTTTATCCCAATCCTCATCCCGGTTCGCCCAGTTCCTCGCGCTGACCAAGCCCAGGGTCGTATCGCTGATCGTGTTCTGTGCCGTGATCGGCATGTTCCTCGCCGTTCCATTCGGTGTACTCGATCTGCGCTTCGCGGGTGTGGCGTTCGCCGCGACCATCGGCATCGCCTTGGTGGCCGGCGCCGCCGCCGCCATCAATTGCCTCGTCGAGCAGAAAATCGATGCGCTGATGGCGCGTACCCGCGGCCGGCCGTTACCGCGCGGCGAACTTACGCCGCGCGAGACGCTCATATTTGCGCTCGCAGTCGGCGGCACCGGGCTCGCGCTCCTTTATTTCAAGGTGAACGAACTGACGATGTGGCTCACGCTCGCGACGTTTGTCGGTTACGCCATTATTTACACCGTCATCCTGAAACCGATGACGCCGCAAAACATCGTGATCGGCGGCGCATCGGGCGCGATGCCGCCGGTGCTGGGTTGGGCGGCGGTGACCGGAGACGTCCCGTTTCAGGCGCTTTTATTGTTCCTCATTATTTTCGCGTGGACGCCGCCGCATTTCTGGGCGCTCGCGCTCTATCACAAGCTTGAATACGCGAAGGCCGGCGTG
>JAQGMI010000112.1 GCA_028292435.1 Betaproteobacteria bacterium | reverse complement strand
TCGAAAAAATCATCGACTCGATCGATCAGCCGAGCGGCAGCGACGGCATCGTGATTCCGCTTAAGTACGCATCCGCCCTCGATATCGCGCAAACGGTCAACCGGCTGTTTGCCGAACAGTCCCAAGTACAGGCCGCTCCGGGCGCTACCGATGGGATGCAAAAAATTGTGATTGTGGCTGACACGCGCTCGAACAGCCTGCTCGCGCGCTCGGACAATCCATCCCGTCTCGCCAAGCTGCGCAGCCTCGTGGCGCTGCTGGACACGCCGACCAGCGCCGCCGGCAACATGCACGTCATCTTTTTAAAAAACGCGGATGCAGTCAAAATCGCCGAGACATTGCGCGCGGTCTACCAGACCGGCGGCGCTCCATCGCAGCAGCGGCCGAATACTCCGCCCATAACATCACTCGGCGCGTCGCTTGCTACTCCGGTTGGCGCAGCGACATCGCAGCAGGGCGTTCCCGGCGCTGCATCGTCACAATCGCAGATGTCCACTCCGCTATCTTTTTCCGGACAAGCGCCACCCGCCGCTACGGCGCCGGGCATAATCCAGGCCGACGCGGCGACCAACTCGATCATCATCACGGCGCCGGATCCGATTTACAACGACCTTCGTGCAGTGATTGAGAAGCTCGATTCACGCCGGGCGCAGGTCTACATCGAAGCGCTCATCGTTGAAGTCAATGCCAGTAAAGCAGCGGAGTTTGGCATTCAATGGCAGGACCTAAGCGGCGTTAACTCGAACAATACACAAGCGTTTGGCGGAACGAATTTTGGCGGCCCCGGCCAGAACATATTCGGGATTGCGCAAAACCCGGCGTCCGCCGGTCAGGGCTTGAACGTCGGAGTGATCAAGGGCGTGGTCACTATTCCCGGGATCGGTCAGATATTAAACATGGGCTTATTAGTGCGCGCTCTGCAGCAGGACACCAGCGCGAATATCCTTTCGACGCCGACTCTGTTGACCACCGACAATGAAGAAGCCCGAATTGTAGTCGGCCAGAATTTGCCGTTCATCACGGGCCAATACGCACTTTCTGGTTCGGCCACGACACCTACGCCGTTCCAAACGATCCAACGCCAGGATGTCGGCGTGCAGCTTCGTATCAAGCCGCAAATATCCGCGGGGGGTACCGTGCGACTCCAAATTTATCAAGAAGTCTCGAGCGTGGACCCTGCTAGTGCGAACAATTCGGCCGGCCCGACTACGAACAAGCGTTCAGTCGAGTCCCTGGTATTGGTAGACGACGGACAGATCGCGGTAATCGGCGGCCTTATTCAGGACAATGTCAGCGATACCGTTTCCAAAGTTCCGGTGTTGGGCGATTTACCGCTGCTCGGCGGGTTGTTCCAGTATAAGTCGCGCTCGCGCACTAAAAGCAATCTGCTCGTGTTTCTGCGGCCGACGGTTTTGCGGGACGGCCAGCAGGTAAATTCTCTGGCCAACGAACGCTACGACTACATCCGCGGCGAGCAGGACAAGTCCCGGGCGCTCGGCGCGGGAAGCCATGTATTGCCCGATGTCGGCTCGCCACTGTTGCCACCACTTCCAGCCGCAGTGGAAGCGGCGCCGACGGCCCCTAAGTAATCGAGCCGTGCCCACTCTATTCCAGGCCGCGGTTCCCTACGCATTCGCGAAGTCAAACGGCATCGTCGTTACCAGACGTGACGAGGCTGGCGCTGAAGTCGCCGTGCGCGCGGACGCGCATCCGCGCGCGCTGGCCGAACTCAGACGGGTGATTGGCGTTCCCCTGACTGCGCGTCGCATCGACGCCGCGCAGTTCGATGAGTTGCTCGCGCAGATGTATAACGGCGCCAATAACGGGGCCGTCGCGCTTGCCAATGATCTCGCGCAAGACATAGATTTGTCGCGGTTGTTGCAAGAAATCCCAGAAATAGAAGACCTGCTCGAAAGCCAGGATGACGCGCCGGTCATACGCTTGATCAACGCGCTCTTTACGCAGGCACTGCGCGACGGCGCATCGGATATTCATATTGAGCCATTTGAGGCTCGCTCGGTTGTGCGTTTGCGAATCGACGGGGCGCTGCGAGACCTGCTCGAGCCGGCGCGCGCGCTACATGGAGCGATCATCTCGCGCGTAAAAATCATGGCGCAGCTGGATATCGCCGAGAAGCGCCTGCCGCAAGATGGCCGCATCACTTTGCGCATTGCAGGAAAACCCATTGATGTGCGCGTCTCCACAATTCCAACCGGCCACGGTGAACGAGTGGTGCTTCGCTTGCTCGACAAGCAGGCCGGCCGCCTCGACTTAACGCGGCTTGGCATGGACGACTCGACGCTTGCGCAAATCGATAAACTCATCCGTGAGCCGCACGGTATCGTTCTAATCACGGGCCCGACCGGCTCAGGTAAGACGACGACGCTTTATGCCGCCCTGTCGCGTCTCGATGCAGCGTCGCTCAATATCATGACCGTCGAAGATCCGATTGAGTACGACCTCGACGGCATCAGCCAGACCCAGGTCAATACGCGAATCGAAATGAGCTTTGCGCGCGCGCTGCGCACCATTCTGCGCCAGGATCCGGACGTCATCATGATCGGCGAAATACGCGATCTAGAAACGGCGCAAATCGCCGTGCAGGCAAGCCTGACCGGACATCTGGTCTTTGCAACGTTGCACACCAACGATGCGGTAAGCGCAGTGACGCGCCTCGTTGACATGGGCGTCGAGCCCTTTTTGCTCGCCTCAAGTTTGATCGGCGTCGGTGCACAACGCCTGGTGCGTCGGCTTTGCGCGGAATGCCGCAAAGCGTTTGCGCCCGATGCAGCGCAATTAAAAACGCTCGGGTTTACGTCGACCGCCGGCCATCTCTACTCGGCCCAAGCGTGCGCCGCCTGTAATCTAACGGGATACCGCGGCCGCACCGGAATCTATGAGTTCTTCGCGCTGGACGACGAATTGCGCCGCTTGATCCACGACAGGGCGTCAGAGCAAATGTTGCGCGCGCGCGTCGTCAAATCCGGCATGCGCACATTACGCGAAGACGGCATGCGCTGGGTGTCGCAAGGCGTAACGAGCCTCGAAGAAGTCGTGCGGGTTACGCGCGAATAGCAGGGCCGATGCCGGCGATTCGCTACGAGGCGTTGGACGCGGCTGGGCGCACAGTGTCGGGCGTGCTGCAAGCCGACACCCCCCGTCAAGCCCGCTCCCAGTTGCGCGCACAGGGCCTGCTGCCTATTTCGGTGGTCGATCAAGCGCGCGCGCCCGAGCGCCGGCGCCTCGCGTGGGCGCGTGGTATTTCTGCCGCCGAACTGAGCCTGCTGACAAGACAAATGGCGACCCTGCTCGAATCGGGCCTGAC
>JAQGMI010000099.1 GCA_028292435.1 Betaproteobacteria bacterium | reverse complement strand
ATGCAACCGATCTGGAAGGTGATGTTGACCGACTGATCCGAACCCGCGAGTTTGACTTCCTGGCCGCTCGAATCGAGCAACTTGACTTGGGGGCGCAAACCCTTGACCTGCGCACTGCCGCGCCGCTTCGGATCGACCACCACGAGCGTCGAGAGGCCCGTGACTTCGTCCGTCTGCTTCGCAACCGTGACGCCCTCTTCGACGTTCTCGAAGCGAACCTTGCCGGCATATTCTGTGATGATGGGGCGCGTATGCGGATCCCACATCGCCAAGACGTGGCCGGCCTTGACCTGCTCGCCATCGCGCGCCAGCAGGGTTGCGCCATAGGTGACTTTATGACGTTCGCGTTCGCGTCCATGCTCATCGTGAATGAGCACTTCACCGCTGCGCGAGATTGCGATCAACTCGTTGCGCGAGTTGGTCACATAACGCATGCCGGGCGAATAGCGCACAACGCCCGCAGATTTGCTCTCGACCTGGCTCACCACCGCGGTGCGCGATGCGGCGCCGCCGATGTGGAAAGTACGCATCGTTAACTGAGTGCCGGGTTCGCCGATCGACTGCGCAGCGATAACGCCGACGGCTTCGCCGACGTTCACGCTTGACCCGCGGCCCAGATCGCGCCCATAACACTTCGCGCACAAGCCATAACGCGTCTCGCAGGTGAGCGGCGTGCGCACTTTGATTTCATCGAGCCCGACCGCTTCGATCGCCTCGACTGCGTCTTCATCCAGCAGGCTGTTGACCGGGAACAGGATCTGACCGCTCTCAGGATTGATGATCTCGGTCGTGCTGACGCGGCCCAGGATGCGCTCGCGCAACGATTCCACGACCTCGCCCCCCTCGATCAGCGCTTTCATCGCGACGCCTTGCGAGGTGCCGCAATCTTCTTCGGTTACCACCAGATCCTGCGTCACGTCGACCAGGCGGCGCGTCAAATACCCCGAGTTCGCCGTTTTCAACGCGGTATCGGCCAGGCCTTTACGCGCGCCGTGCGTCGAAATGAAGTACTGCAGCACGTTGAGGCCTTCGCGGAAGTTTGCGGTGATCGGTGTTTCGATGATCGATCCGTCCGGCTTCGCCATCAAGCCGCGCATGCCGGCGAGCTGACGGATCTGCGCGGCAGAACCGCGCGCACCGGAATCGGCCATCATGTAAATGGAATTGAACGACTCCTGCGTGACCGCCGCGCCCTTCTTGTCCTTCAGCGGAAGATAGTCCTGCTTGCTGTAATCCCAGGCCGCCACGTCTTCGGTGCCGAGCTGGTCCATCATCGCCTTCGCGACGACATCGCCCGCACGGCCCCAGATATCGACCACCTTGTTGTAGCGCTCGCCCTGGGTTACCAAACCCGACGTGTACTGCGACTCGATTTCCTGCACCTCTTTTTCGGCGGCGGAAATGATCGCGTCTTTTTGCGTCGGCACCAGCATGTCGTCGACCGCAATCGATATGCCTGCACGCGTCGCCATCGTGAAGCCGCTATACATGAGCTTGTCCGCGAAAATTACGGTTTCGCGCAATCCGCAACGGCGGAACGAGTGGTTGATAAGCTTGGAAATTTCTTTTTTCTTGAGCGATTTGTTGATCAGCTCGAACGGCAGCCCGGGCGGCAGGATCTCCGACAGCAGAGCGCGGCCGACGGTGGTTTGGTAACGCGTGACCTTGTCGCGCTTCCCGCCGGCGTCGTCGAACTCGACTTCTTTGATGCGCACTTGGACTTTGGCGTTGACTTCAACCTGGCGCGACTCGTATGCACGCGACACTTCCGCGACATTCGAAAATGCCATGCCTTCGCCGCGCGCGCCCATTTTTTCGCGGGTAATGTAGTAAAGCCCCAGCACGATGTCCTGCGACGGCACGATGATGGGCTCGCCGTTCGCCGGCGAAAGGATGTTGTTCGACGACAGCATCAAGGTGCGCGCTTCGAGCTGCGCTTCAAGGGACAACGGCACGTGCACTGCCATCTGGTCACCGTCAAAGTCCGCGTTGAACGCGGCGCACACGAGCGGATGCAACTGAATTGCCTTGCCTTCGATCAGCACCGGCTCGAACGCCTGGATGCCGAGGCGATGCAGCGTCGGTGCGCGATTCAGCATGACCGGGTGCTCGCGAATAACCTCTTCGAGAATGTCCCACACCTCCGGCACTTCCTGCTCGACCAGCCGCTTGGCGGCCTTGATCGTCGTGGCAAGGCCGAGCACCTCGAGCTTGTGGAATATGTACGGCTTAAAGAGCTCGAGCGCCATTTTCTTCGGCAACCCGCACTGGTGCAGCTTCAGTTGCGGTCCGACGACGATGACTGAGCGGCCCGAATAGTCGACACGCTTGCCCAGCAGGTTCTGGCGGAAACGGCCGCCTTTGCCCTTGATCATGTCGGCGAGCGACTTCAACGGACGCTTGTTGGCACCGGTCATCGCTTTGCCGCGACGGCCGTTGTCGAGCAGCGAATCGACGGCTTCCTGCAGCATGCGCTTTTCGTTGCGCACGATGATCTCGGGTGCTTTGAGCTCGAGCAGGCGCTTCAACCGGTTGTTGCGGTTGATCACGCGGCGATACAG
>JAQGMI010000085.1 GCA_028292435.1 Betaproteobacteria bacterium | reverse complement strand
GGCGAACGAGGTGCAGGGTAAAACGGTCATGGACCGGATTCGCCACATCATGAGCGAGGTTCAAAACCGCGAAGAAGTTCTGCTCGCCACGCGCAGTGCCGAAGCGGATTTCAATGCATCGATCAGTTACATCACTTTCACGGTGGCGACTTTCCTGAGCGTTTGCCTGCTCGCCGCCATTTGCTTCGTGATGATCCGCGGCACAGTAACGCGCCGTAAAGCGGCGACCCTTGAAAAGGACATCACCACGAAGCTTGCAGCGAGCGTGAGCGAACTGCGCGAGCGCAACCAGGAAGTCATTTTTCTGTCGCAGATGAGCAGCTTCCTGCAAACGTGCGCGAGCTCCGCGGAGGCGTGCACGGCGATTGCGCGTTTCGGCCCGCAACTGTTTCCGCGCGAAGCCGGCACCATTTTCATTTTTCAGGCGTCGCGCAACTATCTGGAAATCGCCGCGAGCTGGGGCGGTGCGGCCGGCGACGAAGAAATGTTTCAGCCGAATGACTGCTGGGCGCTGCGGCGCGGGCGGCTGCACGCGGTTGGCACGCAGGACAATGCGATCGTCTGTTCGCACGTGTCGCGCCACGGCGAAGAGATCCGGCCTTATATCTGCGCCCCGATGATGGCGCAGGGCGAAACGCTCGGCTTGCTGTACCTCAAAGGCCAGCGCTCGGCGGACGGCGCGGTGACCGCGCTCAGCACGGCCAAGGAGCAGCTCGCGACCGCGGTCGCCGAACAAATTGCACTCGCACTGTCGAACCTGCGATTGCGCGAGACGCTGCGCCAGCAATCCGTGCGCGATCCGCTGACCGGCCTTTACAACCGGCGCTTTCTCGAAGAAACGCTCGACCGCGAACTCGCGCGCCTCGAGCGCAAGAACCTGCCGCTCGCTCTGATCATGATCGACGTCGACAACTTCAAGCACTTCAACGACACCTTCGGCCATGAAGCGGGCGACGCGGTGCTGCGCGACCTGGGCGGCATTCTGCAGCGTCATGTGCGCGGCGGTGATATCGCATGCCGTTACGGCGGCGAGGAGTTCACGATCGTACTGCCTGAAGCGACGCTCGACATCGGCCGCCAACGCGCGGAGATGCTGCGGGAAGCCGTGCGTGAACTGCGACTCGTGCACGACGGCAAGTCGCTTGGCGCGGTCACGCTCTCGCTCGGGGTTGCGTGTTTTCCCGAGCACGCGCGGCGCCGCGAGCATCTGCTGCAGATTGCCGACGCCGCGCTTTACGAAGCAAAGAACAACGGCCGCAATCGCGTCGTCGTCAGCAACGTCACGGCGCTGAAGGTGGTCGAGACCCTGCCGCAGCGCGACCAAGCCGGTCATTGACCGCAGCCCATTCGGGGCTTTGCGGCAGTTGTTCCACCAAAAGCACATCGCAGCCGGCGGTATCGAGTGTCCGCAGGTTCGCATACAGCGCATGGGCATACGACTGCGCATCGCGCGGCGCCGCAATCCATGTAACGCCTGCGAACACCGGCTGCAGCGCGCTGCGCGCGAGCACCGCAACTTTTTGTGACTGTCGCGTGACTGTCGCCGCAAACTCAAGCAACAAGTCGGCCTCCATCACGAGCAGCGGCGTCGCCGGCGCGTAATGGGCGGCGAGCGTGCCTGACGCGCGCGGCGAATTGACCGTCGGTGCGATCAGCCTGACACCCGCCGCCGCTTCGATGTCGCGCGCGGTGATGTGACCGGGTCGCAATAGGACGGGCGCCTGGCCGGTCGCATCGACGATCGTCGATTCGATGCCGACATCGCATTCGCCGCCGTCAATAACAAAATCGATTGCGTCGCCAAACTCGCGCCGCACATGTTCGGCGAGCGTCGCGCTGACCCGGCCGAAACGATTGGCCGAGGGCGCCGCAACACCGCCGCCGAATTTTTCGATAAGCCGATGCGCGACCGGATGCGAGGGAATGCGAATGCCGACGGTATCCTGGCCGCCGGTTACGCCGTCGCTGACGCCGGATGCCCGCTTCAGTATCAGCGTCAGCGGTCCGGGCCAGAAGCGCGCGGCGAGCTTTGACGCAAGCGGCGTTATTTCGCGCGTCCACAGCACAAGCTGTGCAATGCCGGCAATGTGCACAATGACGGGATGATCGCTGGGCCGGCCTTTTGCCGCGTAGAGCTTGCGAATTGCGTCGGCATTTGATGCATCGGCGCCGAGCCCATAGACGGTCTCGGTCGGAAAAGCGACGAGGCCGCCGCGCTTCCATACCGCGACAGCCTGATCGATCGCTTCGTCACTCATTGAGAAGGCAGCGCCGTCGCCACGCGCTGCAGGCGTTTAGCTGGTCAACAGCCGCAGCACTTCGCGATATTTCGCGGTGGTGTTCGCCAGCACTTCGGGCGGCAGATTCGGCGCCGGATGTTTTTTGTTCCACGGCTGGGTTTCGAGCCAGTTGCGCACGATCTGCTTGTCGAACGACGGCGGGCTCATGCCGGTCTTGTATTCGGCCGCCGGCCAGAAACGCGATGAGTCGGGCGTCAGGATCTCATCGATCAGGAAAAGCTTGCCGCTGTCGTCAACGCCGAATTCGAACTTGGTGTCGGCGATGATGATGCCTTTGGTTTTCGCGTACTCGGCGGCTTCGCTATAAAGCTGCACCGCGATCTTGCGCACTTGCGCGGCGAGTTGCGCGCCGACGATCTTTTCGGCTTCTTCGTACGAAATATTTTCATCGTGCTGGCCGGCGGGTGCTTTCGTTGCGGGCGTAAAAATCACTTCCGGCAGCTTTTCTGCTTCCTTGAGTCCCGGCGGCAGCTTGATGCCGCACACCATGCCGGTCTTCTGATAATCCTTCCAGCCCGAGCCGATGATGTACCCGCGCACCACGGCTTCGATCATCAACGGCTTGAATTTGCGCACGACCATCGCGCGCCCCGCGACCGTGTCGCGTTCGTCCGCCGCGACGACCGTCTCAGGTGCGATGCCGGTCAGATGGTTGGGAATCACATGGCCGAGTTTCTTGAACCACCAGTTCGACATCGCCGTGAGCACTTCGCCTTTGCCGGGAATCGGATCGGGCAATATCACGTCGAACGCGGACAGGCGATCGCTCTGGATAACGAGCAGCTTGTCATCGCCGACGGCGTAAATATCGCGCACTTTGCCGCGATGCAAAAAGTTCAGGCTTTTGAGGTTCGATTCGAACAGCGTTGCAGCGCTCATGATGGGCTTTGTGAAGAGTAAATCGATTGATCAGGACAATTCAGGCAGCTTGGCGGACTTCACCGCCTCGGCCTGCTTGACGCGGAAAGCGGTGAGCTTTTTAGCGAGCGCCGGATCGTTGAGCGCCAGCATGGCGACGGCAAACAGGCCGGCATTGGCCGCGCCCGCATCGCCGATAGCGAATGTCGCCACCGGAATGCCTTTCGGCATCTGCACGATCGACAGCAGCGAATCGAGGCCCTGCAGATGTTTTGACGGCATCGGTACGCCGAGCACCGGTAAGGTCGTTTTCGACGCGACGACCCCCGCGAGGTGAGCCGCGCCGCCCGCACCGGCGATAAAACACTGCGCTCCCTGCTTTTCGAGTCCCTCAAGCCACTCGATCAGCACATCCGGCGTTCGATGCGCCGACAACGCGCGCGCCTCGTAAGCGACGTCGAAATCTTTCAATTGCCGCGCGACGTGCTGCATGACGTCCCAGTCGCTCGTGCTGCCCATGACGATGCCAACCAATATTTTTTTCACTGCGGACCCCAGCTAAAGAGAATGGATATTTTAACGCATCCCACCGGCCGGCTGCAGCGAGCGCGATGAAGTTATCGGATAATACGGGACCCCCGAGGAGGCCACTATGCATCACACACTTTTCAAATCAGCGCTCGCCGCAGGCGCGCTGTGCGCCGGCGCGGCGCTTGCGCAAAACTACCCCACAAAGCCGGTCCGCGTCATCGTCTCGTTTCCGCCGGGCTCCGGCGCGGACATCACGGCGCGCACTATCACGCCCCGGCTGACCGAAGTTTACGGCCAGCAATTTATCGTCGATAACCGCGCCGGTGCTTCCGGCAATCTCGGCTCGGAAATTGCCGCGCGTGCGGTGCCCGACGGCTACACGCTGCTTTTCACGCCGGCGTCGGTTGCGAGCAGCCAGGCGCTGTATACGAAGCTTGGCTATAACCTGCAAAAGGATCTCGAACCGATTTCGATTATCGCGTCGGCGCCTTTTGTACTGGTCGTGCATCCCTCGCTACCCGTGAAAAATGTAAAAGACCTGATTGCGATGGCCAAGGCGCGTCCCGGCCAATTGCTTTACGCGTCGACCGGCAACGGCGGCAGCCCGCACCTCGCCATGGAGTTGTTCAAGATGCAGGCCAAGATCGACATCGGGCACATTCCATATAAAGGCACGCCGCCCGCAGTCACCGATTTGATCGCCGGCCAGGTCTCGATGATGTTTGCGAATACGCTGTCGGTACTGCCATACGTCAACTCGGGGCGACTCAAGGCGCTTGGAATCAGCGGTGCGAAACGCAGCGCCGCAGCGCCGTCTCTGCCGACGATTGCCGAAACGGGCATGCCGGGCTTCGAAGCGAGCACCTGGTTCGGCATGCTCGCGCCGAGCGGCACCCCGAAGGAAATCACGGCGCGGCTGACGACTGAGCTCAGGAAAATCGTGCAAAACAAAACGGTTGCCGACGCACTTGTGGCACAGGGCGCTGATCCGATCGGCAGCACGGCCGAAGAATTCCAGGCGCGGATTGCCAGCGACATCGACAAGTGGACGCGCACCATCAAAGCGGCCGGGGTCAAAGCCGAATGAGCGAAGTGACGCGCACGCTCGCGCGTTATGTTGTCGAGTCGACGTATGCCGACATTCCGGAAGCGGTCAGGCAGGAAGCAGCGCGCGCGCTGCTGAACTGGGCGGGTTGCGCCGTGGGCAGTTCACGGCATGAAACCGTCGAATGCGCGCTTGCCGCGATCGGGGAGTTTGCGGGCGGGTCGCAAGCCGGCATCCTCGGGCGCCGCGAGCGCCTCGACATTCTCAATGCGGCGCTTATCAACGGCATCAGCTCGCACGTGCTCGATTACGACGACACGCATGCGCGCGCAATCCATCCGAGCGCGCCGGTGTTGCCGGCTATTCTCGCGCTCGCCGAATGGCGGCAGTTCAGCGGCGAGCAACTCGTGCATGCATTCGTGCTCGGCGTCGAAGCCGAGTGCCGCGTCGGCCTTTCGGTATTTCCTGAGCATTACGAACGGGGCTGGCATATTACGGGCAGCGCGGGCGTGTTTGGCGCAGCGGCGGCGGCCGGCAAACTGCTCGGCCTCAATGAACAGCAAATGACCTGGGCGCTCGGCATCGCCGCGACGCAATCATCGGGCCTGCGCGCAATGTTCGGCTCGATGTGCAAAAGCCTGCATCCGGGCCACGCCGCGCACAACGGCCTGACCGCGGCGCTGCTCGCCTCGAAAAATTTCACGAGTTCCGAGCGCGCCATCGAAGCGCCGCGCGGCTGGGGCAACGTCCTGTCGACGAAGTTCGATCCGGCCGTCATCACCGCGCCGTTCGGCGAGCGTTACGAATTGATGTCGAATATGTACAAACCGTTCGCCTGTGGGCTGGTCGTGCACGCGACCATCGATGCGTGTATTCAATTGCGCAACGAACACGCGTTGCAGCCGGTGGCGATCGCCAAAGTCGAACTGACGGTGTGCCCGATCGTGATGGAACTCACCGCGATCACCGATCCCAAAACGGGCCTCGAGGGCAAGTTCAGCATCTTCCACGCCGCAGCGGCGGCGATTGTATTCGGCGCCGGCGGCGAAGCGGAATTCAGCAACACCGCGGTGCGTGACCCGCGCGTCGTAGCGCTGCGTAAACTCGTGACGGCCGCGCCCGATCCGGAACTGCGCAGGATTGCCGCCCGCGTGACCATCCGGTTGACCGACGGGCGAGTCGTTTCGAAGCGAATCGACAACGCGCTCGGCACACTGGCACGGCCGATGAGCGACGCCGATCTCGAGGCCAAATGCCGCGCACTCACTGACGGTATAATCGACGCTTCCCAAACGAACGAATTGATCCGGCTGTGCTGGTCGGTCGCAGCATTGCCGGACGCCGGCGCCATCGTCCGCGCCGCCATGCCGACCGTCTGACCATTGCCCATCAAGTGAGCTCATGAAAACAAAAACCCCGCCGCAAATTTCGCCCGTCATGCAGGATGTCATCACC
>JAQGMI010000072.1 GCA_028292435.1 Betaproteobacteria bacterium | reverse complement strand
CACAAGGTTATCCACAGATTTTGTGGATGAAAAAAATTGAAATATTTGTGCCTGAAGCGGCGGCTACTTTTCTATGCGGTCGACCGCTTTTTGGCAGACTGCGGCAATTCGCTTGTACGCGGTCTGGCGCTTACGGCGGCTTGCGTACTCGGAAATGCTTTCTAGCCGCTTGATAATTTTCTTGCACGCGCGCAATAAGTGCCGCCCTTCGGCGAGAAATTTCGGATGCTTCTTCAGCAGGGAGATTTCCTTGCGCGTGAGACTTTGCAGAACGCGGTAACGGCTGGCGCTGACTTTTAGTATTTTCATTTTCTCCCGCCGTCGTCATCCAAGCCCGATCAGAGCAAGGTGTCCATGCGGCGCAACCGATCCGCAATTATTCGCATCGATTGCAGTGAAAAGTGCGGGGTTTGCTGGACCAGAAATTTAAAACGCCGTTCGTCGATTGCGACCAGTTTGCAGTCGGCTTTCGCGACTGCCGTCGCACTGCGCGGTGTTTTGTCGAGCAGCGCCATCTCCCCAAGCACGCCGCCGGATTCCAGTTGTTCGACGAGCCTGCCCCGGACCAGCAGATCAACCCGGCCTTCGATGACGACGTACATGAAATCACCGGCGTCGCCCTCGCTGAAAATGTTCTGGCCGGTGGTAAAACTCCGCGTATCGTCTTCGTTGCGGAACAAATCGATTGTCACCATGCAAACGCTTCTCCCTGTGCCATCGCTAAGACAGCACCCGTTGCCGATTGTTTCGACCATATAACAGGATGGTTGCAATTTTGTGACAGCGTGGGGGAGCCGGAAATTCGAGATCGATGGTTAACAGGCGGGCGCCCCGATGAAATTTCGGCCCCGGATGCCTTGTAACGCTTCCTCGACGATTCTTTTCGCTTCGCCCGCTGCGACCCCGTAACTGCCGAAGCCTGTGCTCACCCCGAGCCTCGCGAGGAAAGCGTTAAGTGTCCCGGGCGCATCCGCCAACGGACGGTCGTCGAATATCCGCGCCAGGACAGCATCGCGTGCTGCACTTCGGCCGAGCGCGCGCGCGAAGACCATCGGCAAAGTAAATGAGCAGGCGAGCCCATGCGGCAAGCCATATCTGAGGGTCATTTCATAGGAGATCGAATGCGCAAGCGCGGTTTTAGTGTTCGAGAAAGCAAGACCGGCGGTGAGCGCGGCGCGCGATAAGCGCGTGCGCAAATTGACATCGCCGGCACTCGCCATCAGTGCAGGTAACGCGGCGATGACCTCGCGTGCGGCCGCGACCGCCAGTTGATCTGAAACCGGATTCGCATTCACGTTCCAGATCGCCTCCAGACTGTGCGACAGCGCATCGAGCCCGCTATGCAAAGTCACTGCGGCCGGCAACGACAATGTGAGTTCGGGATCGACGAGTGCTGATTCCGCCCAGGTTTCTCGCAATTGCAGCGAATACTTTTTCCGGCGCTCGGGCGCCGAGTCCCAGATCGTCGCAAACGGCGTCACTTCGCTGCCGGTGCCTGCGGTCGTCGGAATCGCGATCAATTTCTTGTACTTGGCCGGACTGAACGTCCTGCCGCTCGCGAGCGTGGAAATCAAGTCGTCGAATTGTCCGCTCGTGGTGCGCGTCATCAGCACCTTGGCGGTGTCGAGCGTGCTGCCGCCACCGAGGCCGATCACGACATCGCAGCAATGATGTTCCTGCCAGAAGTCTTTATAAAGGCCACCGAGATCAGCGACATCGGGATTGGGCCGGGTGTCGGTGATGATCCCGACGAGTTTGGGGCCGATAAGCTCGCGCACGCGATTGACCAGGCCGAGACCGGCTGCTTCGGGAAACGTGATCAATACTGCTTTGCGCCCGCCGAGCACGAATGGCAATTTGTTCAATGCGCCGGGACCAAAGGAGACGGCAACTGGATTATGAAAATGCCACATGCCCGCAGCCTCGAGTGAAGATCAAGCGGCGCAGCGCCGCGCAATTCCCAGATAGTGATCGAGGTCGGGCGTGCGTGCGCCGGCAACCTTCGCGTGATCATCCCAGAAGCGCAACCTGACTGCGTCGGACGCGTGCAGCTGCTCGATGAACTTGCCAGCGTCGACATCATTGAGCGGACCGCCTTGCAACTCGAGGCTGCGCCTGGAGTCGGCCGACAAATCATCGCGATACCCTGCTGTCACTGCGCACAAGTAGCGCTTCGCTTCGACATGCAGATAAATCGGTACGCGCACCGCATCCGGAAAGACGTTTTTCAACGCGCTCGCGGCGTAAAACTGATGTTTATCGTCGACACCGCGAAGGGTCGGCGTCGTGCCGCGCTCATTGAACAGATGCCCGAAATCGTGCAGCAAACACGCCGTTATCAATTCATCGCTCGCGCCGCCTTCTTCGGCGAGTCGCGCGCATTGCAGCGCATGCTCGAGCTGCGAAACAGGTTCGCCGCCGTATCGACGATCGCCGTTCAGGTCGAATAGCGCCCGTATTTCTGGAAACGTGATCATGAGCAGTGTCAGTGCCACGGCAGCGAGTAGGTTTTGACGTTAGTGAAACTTTTCATCGCCTCCTGCACGCCTTCCTTGTAACCAAGGCCCGAATCCTTGATGCCGCCAAAAGGCGCGAGCTCGATGCGATAGCCCGGGACTTCACGCACGTTTACGCTGCCGACGTTGAGTTCCGCAACAAAACGTGTGATGTAGTCCAGACGGTTCGTGCACACGCCTGACGACAGGCCGTAAGCCGTCGAATTGGCGATCCGGATTGCATCGTCAATGTCGCGAAAGCGCATGACCGGCGACACCGGGCCGAACGTTTCGAATCGCACGAGCGGCATGTCCGGCGTGACGCGGTCGAGCACGGTCGGTGAATAAAACGCTCCGCGACGTATATTGCCGAAACGCAGCCGCGCTCCGCGGGCGACGGCGTCATTCACCTTTTCTTCAAACAAACGAGCGGCCGGTTCGTCGATCACCGTACCCATATCGAGCGTGCGGTCCATCGGATCGCCGTACGTCCACGCGCGCGTCTTGGCAACCACCCGCTCGACAAAGTCGTCCGCTACGCTCTCATGCACAAGCATGCGTTTGACTGCGGTGCAACGCTGACCCGAATTTTTATAAGAGCCTGCCACCGCGAGCGTTGCCGCTTCCTCGAGATCCGCGTCGTCCATGACGATCAAAGGATCGTTTCCGCCCAGTTCGAGCACCATGCGCTTGTAGCCCGCCGTCGCGGCGATGTATTTGCCGACCGGCACGCCGCCCGTAAAGGTAATCAGGTCAGCAGCGGGGTTCGTCAGCATTTCATCGGCGATTTCGCGCGGATCGCCGGTCACTACCTGATACATCTCAGGCGGCAGCCCTGCCCCATACAACAAGTCCGCCAGCACCAGCGCCGACAATGGAGTTTTCTCCGTCGGCTTCAATACCATGCGGTTATTCGTGGCGACTGACGGCGCGACCTTGTGCGCGACCTGGTTCAGCGGATGATTGAACGGCGTGATAGCGCTGATCACGCCCTGCAGCGGATCGCGTTGAGTGTAAACCCGCCGCTTCTTGCCATGCGGCGTAAGGTCGCATGAGAAAACCTGACCGTCGTCGATCAACGCGTGATTGGCGGAAAAAATCATGACATCGCAGGCCCGGCCGACTTCGTATAGAGAATCCTTCTTGCAGATGCCGCACTCAGCCGTGATGAGATCGGAGATTTGCTCGGCGCGCTCGCGGATGAGCTCGGCCGTGCGGTTCAAAATCTTCGCCCGTTCGTAGCGCGACAGCGTCGGCTTGTAATTGCGGGCGATGTCGAACGCGCGCCGCACATCCTCGACCGTCGCCTTCGGTACGGTCGCGATTAATTCTTGTGTATAGGGATTCAGCACATCGAGCACGCGCTCGCGCCTTATCGTTTCGCCGCCGATGCGCATGCCCTCGTGTTTGATGTCGCAGCCTGTTTTACGCTGCACGGCGCCGCTCATGTCCAGTCCTTATTGCAAGTTATTAAGCGCGATATCGAATACATCGAAGTTGCGCAGGCGGCGACTGTGATCGATGCTTTTGACCCGCCGGTTGAAGAGCAACGGCACCGTCTTCTCAGATGTGCCGCCATGGGACCGTAACGGTACGTCGAGTCCCGACAGATCATGGCGCTTGCGGCTCGTACCCAACACCACATGGCGCTCGGACACGATGATGAGATCGCCCATCCGGTCCGGCGGCAATTCGAACAGACGGCAGCCGCTGTCACGATTCAACACCGCTTCAATGCCCGGCATTTGCGCGATGCCTGCGCCGATTTCATCCGCGGGCGTTGCCGATGGCAGATAAGCGGTTGCAAACGAGCCGAGTGCGCCGTGATGCACGACGTAAGGATCGGTAATCGGCAGGATCACCCGCGCCTTATCTCGACCGAGCCATTCATCGAGGACGTCCTGCAGGTAAATAACATTGGGATCGCCCTTGGCATCGGTCTTTGCATTCATGCCGTGATCGGCGGTCAGTGCCAGCGTGACACCGAGTGCGGAAAACTTCCGCAAGTAACGGTCGATCATCGCGTAGAAAGCGTTGGCGCCCGGCGTTCCCGGCGCGTCCTTGTGCTGCACGTAATCGGTCGTCGACATATACATGAGGTCAGGCCGCGCGGCCGCCATGAGATTTACGCCGGCGGCGAACACAAACTCCGACAGTTCGGCGCTGTATACGGAAGGCAGCGGCATGCCGGCGAGTTCGAGCGCTGCCGCAATGCCGTTATCGGCAAGCGTCGCCTGCTCGGCTTTTTCCGCCGAAAAACAGATGCCGTTCAAGAGGCCGTGGCCGAGCAATTTGCGCAACTTGTCTTTGGCGGTAATGACGGCGACCCTGGCGCCTGCCTGGGAAAAGCGCGCGAGAATTGTTTCAGCCCGCAAGTATTCCGGATCGTTCATCATCACTTCGCGATCTACCGCGCGATCGTAGAAATAATTGCCGCAAATTCCGTGCACCGAGGGCGGAGTGCCGGTGACGATCGACAGGTTGTTCGGATTGGTGAAACTTGGCACTACCCCGTCCGCAAGGAACGAAGCGCCGCTATCGCACATCTCCCGCAGATAAGGCGCAGCGCCTGCCTGCATTGCCTGCGTGATGTAGTCGGGCTCGCAGCCATCGAGGCAGACGACGACGAGCGGACGATCCATCCACTGGCAAGTGCGGCCGTTAATCAGGAGCGGTGCTTTTGATGTAGACATTGATTGCCACTTTTATCGCGCATAGATGACAGCTTGATGACGGGCCGGCGAGTGAGGCAGGTCCGCGTCAAGCGCCCGCTCAGTAACAACGATTGCGATTTCACACAACTGTCATGTGCAGTCCTTAACATGGGCCGGACCATGAAAACAATCGACACCCGTCCGGCGCTGCGCATCACTGGCTTGCACAAGAGTTTCATTCCCGGCCGCTTCGCGCTTCAAGACATTAACATCGTCATTCAACCCGGCGAGATGGTCGCCTTGATCGGCGCCTCGGGCTCCGGCAAGTCGACATTATTGCGACACGTTTCCGGTTTTGTGCCGGCCGACAGCGGCCGTATCGAACTGTTTGGGCGGGTGGCGCAATGCGACGGACAAGTCGCCCACAATATCCGCCAGCTACGCGCCGAAATCGGGTTTGTGTTTCAGCAGTTCAACCTGGTGGGACGCCTCAACGTGCTCACCAATGTTCTGACCGGCTTGCTGTACCGCGTGCCGCTATGGCGCTCGCTGCCTTCACAGTTTAGTGCCGCCGAACGCAAATCGGCACTGACGGAGCTTGCGGCAGTGGGCATTCTCGAGCAGGCGTATCAGCGCGCAAGCGAGCTCTCGGGCGGCCAGCAGCAGCGCGCCGCGCTCGCCCGCACGCTGGTGCAAAAGGCCCGCATCGTTCTGGCCGACGAACCCATCGCGTCCCTCGATCCGGAGTCTTCGCGCAAGGTGATGGAGATTCTTGCGCAAATGAACCGCGATCGCGGCCTCACGGTTCTCGTGTCGCTGCATCAAATCGATGTCGCGCTGCGCTATTGTCTGCGCACAGTCGCGTTGCACCATGGCCGCGTCGTCTATGACGGTCCCTCGCGAAATCTCGATGCCGCTGCCTTGCGCCGGATTTACGGAAGCGCAGCTGAAGAACTGCTGGCGCCGGTGCCTGAGCTCGCCGCCCGACCGCTCACCGAACACCGTCCGATGGTTGCGCACGCTGCCGCGTAAATCGTCATTTGCCTTCCTACTTATCAAACTCAAGGGATTCCGCATGAAATTATGGCTTGCCGTTATTGCATGTGCGCTGGGCATTGCCGGCACGGCGCAGGCGCAGGAAGTCAACTTTGGCATCATCGCGACGGATACCGCATCGACTCAGCGCGAACGCTGGGAACCGTTTTTCCGTGACATGGAAAAAAAGACCGGGCTCAAAATCAAGTCCTTCTATGCGCCCGACTATGCGGGCGTGATCGAAGCGCAGCGCTTCAATAAGGTGCAGGTCGCGTGGTACGGCAACAAGGCCGCAATGGAAGCGGTCGATCGCGCCAACAGCGAAATCTTCGCGCAAATCGTGTATTCGGGCGGCTCGCTCGGTTACTACTCGGTATTGATCGTGCATAAGGACAGCGCGATTCGGTCGCTCGACGACATCATTAAAAACGGCAAGAACTATACGTTCGGCAATGGCGATCCGAATTCGACGTCTGGTTTCCTCGTGCCCGCCTACTATGTGTTCGCGCTGAACAAGATCGACCCCAAGACCCACTTCAAGACGGTGCGCAGTGCGAGCCACGGCGCGAACATCCAGGCGGTGCTGAACAAACAACTCGATGTCGCGACCAACAACACGGAAGAGATGGAGAAGCTCGAGATGACGAAGCCGGAAATGCTGCAGCAACTGCGCGTTATCTGGAAGTCGCCGCTGATACCTTCGGACCCGCTCGTGTGGCGCAAGGACCTCGACCCTGCGGTCAAGGCTAAGATCAAGGATTTCGTGCTGAGTTACGGCAAAACCGATCCGGCTGAGAAGGCGGTATTGAAAAACATCTACAACTACACCGGTTTTCGTGAAGCGAGCAACGCCCAGTTGATACCGATCCGCCAGCTCGAGTATTTCAAAGACCGCGTCAAGATCGAGAACGACATGGCAATGAACACCGACGAAAAGCAGAAAAAGCTCGCTGACATTGATGGCAAACTGCTCGAGCTTGACCGCCAGGCCCGCCGCTGATTTGGTTCAGTGCACACCCATGAAGCTCGCCGCTGCATTGCCCGCCGCTGATTTCGGGCGGCCAATGAGGCGGTCGTTGACCAGCGCCTTCATGTGGGCCGCATTCGCGGCCCTTCTGCTATGGTCATGGCAAGGCGCCGAAATGCGGCCTGGTGATCTCATCCGGCACGCGGGTAACATGCAAACGTTCGCACGCGATTTTTTCCCGCCCGATTTCCACGATTGGCGCATCTACATGAGCGAGATGCTCATCACGCTGCACATCGCGGTCTGGGGCACGGTGCTCGGCGTTCTGTGCGCAATTCCCTGCGGCCTGCTCTCGTCGTCGAACCTCGTGCCGCGCTGGGTTTACCAGCCGGTGCGCCGCATGATGGACGCCTGCCGCGCGATCAACGAAATGGTTTTCGCGATGCTGTTCATCGTGGCCGTCGGTCTTGGCCCGTTCGCAGGTGTACTCGCGCTGTGGATCCACACGACCGGCACCCTGGCCAAGCTTTATTCCGAAGCCGTCGAAGCGATCGACCCGCGACCGGTCGAAGGCGTGCGCGGCACCGGCGCGCATGCGCTCGAAGAAATCGTCTACGGCGTCATACCTCAGGTATTGCCGCTCTGGATTTCGTTTTCGCTGTACCGGTTTGAATCGAACGTACGCTCGGCATCCGTCGTCGGCATGGTCGGTGCCGGCGGCATCGGTGTCGTGCTGTATGAAGTGATCCGCAGCTTTCAATACGCGCAGACCTGCGCGGTACTGCTGATTCTGATCGTATTTGTTTCGGTGATCGACGTGCTGTCGGCGCGTATCCGCGCATCAACGATATGAATACTACCGTCAGAAACCACGCCGGCATGCGTAAGCGCGCCTACCGCAATCGCGAGACGGTCCTGCTGACGCCTGGGCCATTGACGACGAGCGCCAAAACTAAGGATGCGCAATTGCGCGACTACGGTTCGCGCGACCATGCCTTCATGGCCATGACCGCGGACATCATCGCTCGACTCAACGCCGTCGTTCACGGCGGCGACACCCATGTGTGCGTGCCGATGCAGGGCAGCGGGACGTTCGCCGTGGAAGCAGCCGTGGGAACGCTGCTGCCGAAAAGCGGCCACGCGCTGGTTTGCATCAACGGCGAATACGGCAGGCGCATTGCGACGATCTGCGACGTTATCGGCCGGCGGCGCACAGTGCTGGAGACGCCCGAAGATCAGCCCATCACCCCGGCGCTTGTCGAAGAAGCGCTGGCCGCAGACATCTCGCTCACTCACGTGATCATCGTGCATTGCGAAACAAGCACCGGCATCTTGAATCCGCTCGAAGAAATCGCGGCAATAGTCGCGCGCCATCAACGCGGGCTCATCGTCGACGCTATGAGTTCGTTTGGAGCGCTTGCCATTGATGCGCGCAAGACGCGCTTCGACGCCGTGATCGCCGCTTCGGGTAAATGCCTTGAAGGCGTGCCTGGCATGGGCTTCGCGATCATGCGCAGGGCGGCACTCGAGCAATGCAGGAACAATTGTCATTCGCTCGCGCTCGACCTCTACGACCAGTGGGCCGCTTACGAACGCTCAGACCAATGGCGCTTTACGCCGCCAACAACCGTGGTCGCGGCGCTGGCTAAAGCCATCGAGCAATTTCATACGGAGGGCGGCGTTGCCGGCCGCAGCGCCCGTTATCGCAGCAATTGCGCCATCCTGATCGATGGCATGGAGAAGCTGGGTTTCGTCTCATTTCTGCCGAGGCCGTTCCAGGCACCGATCATCACCACCTGGCATGCGCCGGCGGATATCAACTACAACTTCAACGAGTTTTACGAACGGGTACGCGCGCGCGGCTTCACGCTCTATCCGGGGAAACTCATGCAAGTCGAAACGTTTCGCATCGGCTGTATCGGCGCGATCGCAGACACAGCGGCAGAAATGCGAATCGGGCGCTTACGACCGGCTGCCTAAGTCCTGGCTTGCACCGGGGCGAGCCACGGCATGCGGCGATCCCATGCGGCCGTCCGCGACCGTAGTCGCAGCCGCTGCAATCGCCGCAACCACGCGGCGCGCGGAAAAACGCGCGGCGAAACAACTTCCCTTGTCAAGCTCGCTCCTGATGTCGAGCGCGGCTTGATGCCGGTTTAACACGTGCTTGACGATCGCAAGGCCAAGCCCTGTGCCGCCGGTGGCGCGCGAACGGCTGCGATCGACGCGATAGAAGCGCTCCGTGAGCCGGGCGATATGTTCGGACGCAATGCCGATGCCCGAATCAATGACCGCAAATTCAGCTTCGTGCGCGGTGGCGCGCCATCGGATGCGCACCTCGCCGCCGTCCGGCGTGTAACGCACGGCATTGGTCACGAGATTGCCGAACGCGCTGGCAATTTCAGTTTCGGCGCCGAGCAGATCGAAGCCCGGCTCGGCGTCGACCACGATGCGGTGCTTGCCGCCGCTCAACGCGAGCGCATCGACGCGCAGGCGTTCGAGCAGCGGCATGACCGGCACGCGCTCGTCGAGCGGCGGACTCGGCGAGGACTCGAGCGTGGACAAGGTCAGCAAATCATCGACGATGCGCTCCATGCGCTTGCCCTGTTCGCTCATCAGATTTATGTAATCGCGCGAACGCTGCGGATCGAGCTGCAGCTCTTTCAGCGTCTCGAGAAATCCGGACAGTACCGTGAGCGGCGTGCGCAGCTCGTGCGACACGTTGGCGACAAAATCGCGGCGCATGGTTTCAAGTTTGTCGAGCCGCGTGATGTCGCGCGACAGCAGCAGTTTCTGGTCGTCGCCGTACGCGATGATTTGTATCGAAAAAATCGCGCCGCCGACGCGGAACGAGTGCAATTCAAGCGGATGATCGTAAACGCCGGATTCAACGTAGGCGACGAACTCCGGCTGGCGCATCAGGTTGACAACCGGCTGGCCGGCATCGGTTTCCGCGTTCAGGTCGAAATGCGCTTCGGCGGTATCGTTGCACCATTCGATCCGGTTGTCGGCATTCAGTATGACTACACCGTCGGGATGCGCGCGCGCCGCCTGCCTGAATCGCACCAGGGTCTTGGCGAGCTGCTGCTGCTGACGCGACTCCAGCCGCTCGAACCGGTAGAGCAGCGAAAAGATATAGTCCCAGGCGCCGCTGCCGACCGGCACTTTGCCGGGAACCGGCGATTTGAGCCAGCGCGCGAGCCGCTGCGCGTGCTGAATGTGGTGAAGCAGGAGCAGCACGACGCCGCCGGAAAAAGCGGCCCAGCCGGCGGTCTCGCCGAAAGCGAGATGGACGATCCATCCAGCGATTGCAAGCGTCGCAACAATCACTACGGTTCGCGGCAGCAGTCTATCCACAGGTGTTGCTTAAGGATTGGACGCGACGATTATCGCATGTCGCCCGGCGCACTCAGGGATGCAGCCGATAACCCGCACCGCGCACGGTCTCGATCAGGCAATCATGGCCGCTGGGCTCGAGCGATTGCCGCAGCCGCCGGATATGGACGTCGACGGTACGCTCTTCGACGAACACGTGGTCACCCCACACCTGGTCGAGGAGCTGCATGCGGCTGTAAACGCGTTCAGGGTGAGTCATGAAAAAATGCAGCAGCTTGAATTCGGTCGGGCCCAAATGCAACGGTGTACCAGCTCCGCTCACGCGATGCGCCGCCGGATCGAGCTCAAGACCATTGATCTTGATCAGGTCGTCCGTGAGCTGCGGCGCACGCCGGCGCAACACCGCCTTGATGCGCGCCATCAATTCCTTAGGCGAAAACGGCTTGGTGATGTAATCGTCGGCGCCGGCATCGAGGCCTTCGATTTTGTCCTGCTCCTGCGCGCGCGCGGTCAGCATGATGATCGGAATGTCCTTATTGCGCGCATCGGCCCTCAACTTGCGAGCGAGGACCGTACCGGGGACGTCGGGCAGCATCCAGTCCAGCACTATTAGGTCGGGGCGAACTTCGCGGATCAGCGCATCGGCCTCCGCCGCCGTGTGCGCGCGCTGGACGCGATGCCCGGCGTGTTCGAGATTGACCGCGATCAATTCCTGGATCGCGGGTTCGTCTTCGACTACGAGTATGTCGCTGCTCATTCGATCAGCCGAGCGCCTCGCGCTCGAGTTCTTCCACCGAGGTATGCCGAACGTCGGTGCCCTTCACGATGTAGATCACCTGCTCGGCCATGTTCTTCGAATGATCGCCGATGCGCTCGATCGCTTTGGCGATCCACAAAATCTCGAGTGACTGCGAAATCGTGCGCGGGTCTTCCATCATGAACGTGATCAACTGGCGCACGATGCCGCGAAACTCTTCGTCGATCGCAATGTCTTCGCGCACGATTGAGGCGGCCGCCACCGGGTCGAGCCGCGCGAGCGCATCGAGCGCTTTGCGCAGCATACCGATCGCAATGTCGCCGACGTGCTTCACTGCGGCCACGGGCGTGCTCGGCATGCGCGCCCGGCTGTAACTTTGCTTGCCCATGCGCGCGATCTTGGCCGCTTCGTCACCGATGCGCTCGAGATCGGTCACGATCTTGATCACGGCAAGCACGAGCCGCAGGTCGCCGGCAGCCGGCTGGCGGCGTGCAATCAGCTGGCTGCAATCGGTGTCGATACTGACTTCGAGCGCATTGACGCGATGGTCTTCCATTACCACGCGATCGAGCGCATGCAGGTCGCCCGAGGTAAGCCCGTCGATCGCTGTCAGAATCTGCGACTCGACGAGGCCGCCCATTTCCAGCACGCGCGAGCGCAGGGCTTCGAGTTCGATATCGTATTGCTTGGAGGAATGATCGGTCATGAGATGGCTCCAGGGGGCGGTTCAGCCGAACCGTCCGGTAATGTAATCTTCAGTTTCCTTGCGCCGGGGTTTGATGAACAGCTTGTCGGTGGCGCCGTATTCAATCAGTTCGCCCAGGTACATATAGGCAGTGTAATCCGACACGCGCGCCGCCTGCTGCATATTGTGAGTCACGATGACGACCGTGTAATCAGCTTTCAATTCATCGACCAGTTCCTCGATGCGCGAGGTGGAAATCGGGTCGAGCGCCGAGCACGGCTCGTCGAGCAGCAGCACTTCGGGTTTGATGGCGATGCCGCGCGCAATGCACAGGCGCTGCTGCTGGCCGCCCGACAAGCTGGTGCCGCTCTGGTTCAGCTTGTCTTTCACTTCTTTCCACAACGCAGCCTTGGTCAGCGCCCACTCGATGCGCTCGTCCATTTCGCCGCGGCTGAGATTCTCATACAGCCGCACGCCGAATGAGATGTTGTCGTAAATCGACATCGGAAATGGCGTCGGCTTCTGAAACACCATGCCGACCTTGGCGCGCAACAGCGTGATGTCGTGCGATTTATCGAGAATGTTCTTACCGTCGAGCCTGATCTCGCCCTCGGCGCGCTGGCCCGGATACAGCTCATACAATCGGTTGAAGGTGCGCAGCAAGGTTGACTTGCCGCAGCCCGAAGGGCCGATGAAAGCGGTGACCTTGTTGGCCGGAATATCGAGCGAGACCTGCTTGATCGCCTGATACTTGCCATAGTAAAAATTGAGGTCGTTGACCTTCAGCTTTGGATTCGCGAATTGCAGCTCATCATTCATGATTTAGTCCGGTTGCAATCAACGTCGAAAGAGCGTGCGCGCCAGGATATTGAGTCCGAGCACGCCGAGCGTAATCAGGATTGCACCGCCCCACGCGAGCCGGTGCCAGTCGGGATAAGGACTCATCGCGAACTGAAAAATTACCGTCGGCAGGTTGGCCATCGGCTCGTTCATGTTGAGCGACCAGAACTGATTGTTCAACGCGGTGAACAACAGCGGCGCCGTTTCGCCGCTGATGCGCGCGACCGCGAGCAAAATGCCGGTGACGATGCCGGCCTTCGCCGCGCGATACGACACAAACACGATCATCTTCCACGCCGGCGCACCGAGCGCGACCGCCGCTTCGCGCAGGCTGTCGGGCACGAGCTTCAGCATGTCGTCGGTGGTGCGCACGACGACCGGAATCACGATCAGCGCGAGTGCGAAGGCGCCGCCCCAGCCCGCAAAATGCCTGACCTTCGCGACGTAGACAGAATAAATGAAGAGACCGATTACGATCGACGGCGCTGAAAGAAGAATGTCGTTGATGAAACGCGTTGCCGGCGCAAGCCAGCCGCGCCGTCCGAATTCGGCCAGGTAAGTACCGGCGAGTATACCGATCGGCGTGCCGATTAACGTCGCCATCGTCGCCATCAGGATGCTGCCGACGATCGCGTTCAGAAGTCCGCCTGCGCTGCCGGGCGGCGGCGTCATTTGCGTAAACATTGACAACGTCAACGCACTGAAACCTTCACCCAGCAGCGTAATCAGAATCCAGGCGAGCCAAAACAGGCCGAATATCATCGTAAGACCGGAAATACACAGCATCACGGCGTTCACACGGCGGCGACGGTGATAGATTTTATTTTGGGGAGAAATCGCGCTCATCATCGGCGTTCAGGTTGTAGTGCCTTCGCGCTTGGCGAGTTGGAGCAGCAGCGCCTTCGAGAGCGCCAGCACGATGGTCGTGATGAGAAACAGGATCAAGCCGAGCTCGATCAGCGCAGCCGAATGCAGCTCGCCGACCGCTTCGGTGAATTCATTCGCAAGCGACGATGCAATGCTGTTGCCCGGCGCGAGCAGCGACGTGCTGAGCCGGTGCGCATTGCCGATCACAAAGGTGACCGCCATCGTTTCACCGAGCGCGCGGCCGAGACCAAGCATCACGCCGCCGACGACGCCGATCTTGGTATAGGGCAATACGACACGCCAGACGACTTCCCAGGTCGTCGCGCCGAGCCCGTACGCCGACTCCTTCAGCATCGGCGGCACCAGCTCGAAGACATCGCGCATGACGGCAGTAATAAAAGGAATCACCATCACCGCGAGGATGATGCCGGCGGTCAACATGCCGATGCCCATCGCCGGCCCTTTGAACAACGGCGCAAAGATGGGTAGCGAACCGAACGTACGGATCAACGGGGGCTGGACGTAGTCGGCGAACAACGGCGCGAACACGAACAATCCCCACATGCCGTAAATGATGCTGGGAATCGCGGCGAGCATTTCGATGGCGGTGCCGAGAGGCCGCTTGAGCCAGGTCGGCGACAGCTCGGTCAGAAACAGCGCAATGCCGAAGCTCACCGGAATCGCTATGGCCAGTGCAATCGCGGAACTCACGAGCGTGCCGTAAATCGGCACCAGCGCGCCGAATTGTTCTGCCACCGGGTCCCATTCCGGATCGACGAGGAAATGGAAACCGTACTTCGAAAGGGCGGCCTGGCTATGAATGAGTAGCGAAATCAGGATCGCCGCGAGTATGGAAAAAACGAAAAATGCGGCGAACCGCGTCAGATTTCTGAAAAACGCGTCCATCCAGACTAGCCTTTGGGGCGGCTTCGGTGCCTGATTATAAGCGTACTGCATGGCTTGTTCGGACGTCGGCGCGGTGAGCGCAAGTTCTGAGGGTGGCATGGCGTTTTCTAAAAAAAGCGCGAGAGGCAACCGCCTCTCGCTCTTCCAGATTCGATGCGAAACTAAAATGCGACCGGTTTGCCTGACGCATCCTGAATTTTTTTCCACTCGCCCTTGACGAGCTTGACCACGCTGTCGGGCATCGGCACGTAATCGAGGTCGAGCGCCATTTTGTCGCCGGATTCATACGCCCAGTCGAAAAACTTGAGCGCGATCGTTGCATTCTCGGGCTTGTCCTGTTTCTTGTGCATCAGGATGAAAGTCGCGCCGGTGATCGGCCAGCTTTCCTTGCCCGGCTGTTCGGTCAACAACAGGTAAAAACCGGGCGCCTTGTCCCATTGTGCATTCGCTGCAGCGGCGCGGAACGATTTGTCGTCGGGCGCGACGAACGCGCCGTCTTTATTTTGCAGCAACGCGTACGACATTTTGTTTTGAAGCGCATATGCATATTCGACGTAACCGATGGAGCCCGGCAGACGCTGAACGTAGGCGGCGACGCCTTCATTGCCTTTGCCTGCGACGCCGGCCGGCCACTTCACCGAAGTGTTGTTGCCCGCCTTGTCTTTCCATTCGCCGCTGACTTTCGACAGGTAGTGCGTGAAGATATACGTAGTGCCGGAGCCGTCGGAGCGCGCGACCACCGTGATGTCCTGGTCCGGCAGCTTGACGTTCTTGTTGAGCGCTGCAATCGCCGGTGCGTTCCACTTGGTGATTTTGCCGAGATAGATATCGGCGAGCACGGGACCGGTCAATTGCAAACCGCCCGGCTTGACGCCAGGCAGGTTGAAAACCGGCACGACACCGCCCATTACCATCGGAAACTGCACGAGGCCTTCCTTCTCGAGTTGCGCGGGCTCGAGCGGCGCATCGGATGCGCCGAAATCAACGGTCTTGGCAAGGATCTGCTTAATGCCGCCGCCCGAGCCGATCGATTGATAGTTCAGGCCGACGCCGGTTTTTGCGCGGTACGCTTCCGCCCATTTCGAATAAATCGGGTACGGGAACGTGGCGCCTGCCCCTGTGATGTCGGCAGCCATGGCGGTGGCTGCAAGCCCCAGGGAAAACGCAGCGCACGCGATGAATTTGTTTAAGTTTTCGGATTTCATGACCAGCTCTCCAGTTGGACCTTGCGATTAAGACTTCACGAATCCGCGCATGATAGAAGCCGATTGTTACAGCTTCATGACGCCCGTCGCCGACCCCGCAGGACACCGGGGCTTAGCTTATTTGCCGGTAGTATCATGCGGTATGCAAGGTTGGCGGCGTATCAGCGACTAACCCGACACGCGCCGGCTGAATCGCATAGCCGTTGCCGCGACTTTCAGGAGATCAAATATGAACGACATTCGCAAAACTCTGCTCGCGCTCGCCGCCTTAACCCTGCTCGCCGGCGTGACGGAAGCCCATGCGCAAACTCCGGCCAAGCCCGCGGCGACGACGGCAACCGCCAAAGCGATTTTCGCGGGCGGCTGCTTCTGGTGCATGGAACATCCGTTCGACATTCTGCCCGGCGTGGCGTCAACCACGTCCGGCTACATCGGCGGCCAGAAGAAAAACCCGACCTACGAAGAGGTCTCCTCGGGCCGCACCGGCCATACCGAAGCCGTGCAGGTCGTCTACGATCCGAAGAAGGTCAGTTACGAAAAACTGCTCGACGTGTTCTGGCACAACATCGATCCAACGGTAAAGGATGAACAATTCTGCGATCACGGCTCGCAATATCGGACCGGTATTTTTTACACCGACGAGGAACAGCGCAAACTGGCCGAGGCTTCCAAAGCGGCGCTTGAGCGCAACAAGCCTTTCAAAGGACCGGTCGTCACGGAAATCACTCGCGCGGCCGAATTTTATCCGGCCGAGGATTATCACCAGGATTTTTATGTGAAGAATCCGCTGCGCTATAAGTATTACCGCAGTGGTTGCGGTCGCGATAACCGGTTGAGGGAGTTGTGGGGCAAGGCGCCCGATTAGCGAACGGCGAGGCGCCTTCGCGTGAAGCGTTTAGTCCTGCTCGGGGGCGGTCACAGTCATCTTGAAGTCCTGCGGCGATTCGGTGAGCAGCCAGCTGCCGACACTGAAATCGTATTGGTCGATCACGCCCTGTTTGCGACTTACTCGGGGATGCTGCCCGGACTTATCGCAGGCCATTACGGTTTTGCGGACTGTCACATCAATTTGGAACAATTAACCCGCAGTGCGGGCGCGCGTTTCAAAAAGTCGCGCGCCGTTGCACTGGAGCCGGCAATCCGCGTCGTTAAGCTCGAGGATGGCACCCGGCTTGATTACGACATCGTTTCAATCGATGTCGGCTCGACGCCGCCAACGGCGCAGATACCCGGCGCCGCCGAGCACGCGATTTCCGTCAAACCGTTCGATGCGTTCGCGTTGCACTGGGAGCAGTTGATCGCCAAAGTGCAGAATGGCCATGCGCGGAAAATAGTGATGATCGGCGGCGGCGCGGCGGGCGTTGAACTCGCGCTCGCAATGCAGTACCGGCTTGCACAAGTGCGTGTGCCTGCCATGCAATTCGAATTAATTACGGCCGCATCTTGTTTACTGCCAGATCACCACGCCCGCGCACGCACCGCGCTTGAACGTCTGTTGGCGGCACGCAAAATAGCCGTGCACGTGAATGCCAACGTTGCAGGGGTAAAAGCGAACGCAATCGAGCTGGCTGACGGCAGCGCAATCGCAAGCGATGCGACTGTGTGGGCGGCCGGTGCCGGCGCAGCGTCGTGGTTGGCGCAGACAGGGCTCGCGCTCGACACGCGCGGGTTTATCCGCATCGATAACCACTTGTCGTCTATTTCGGATACTGCTGTTTTTGCCGCCGGCGATTGCGCGACGATGGAAGGTCACGACATTCCGAAGTCGGGCGTCTATGCGGTGCGGGAGGGGCCGGTGCTGGCGGGAAATCTACGTCATGCACTGGCGGGCGAACCGCTCGTTCCCTACCATCCGCAGGCAACTGCGCTGGCGCTGATCAGCGCAGGCAACCGCTATGCGGTTGCCTCGTATGGCCGCGCCAAGCTGGAAGGCGCGTGGGTCTGGCACTGGAAGGATTACATCGACCGCAAGTTCATGCGGCGTTATCGCGACTGAGTTTGCGCCGCTCGGCTATCCGGTCAGCTATCCGATCAGCGCAGCGTGACACGCGCGAATTTGCGTTTGCCGACCTGCACGACGACCTGGGTGCCGGCCGCAAGCTTCAACGCCTTGTCGGTAACTTTTTCGCCGTCTATTTTGACGCCGCCCTGCGCAATCATGCGTAACGCTTCCGACGTGCTCGCAGTCAATGCCGATTCTTTGAGCAGGTTCGCGATGCCGATGCCGCCCGCACCGGCCTCCAGCGCGACTTCCGCGATGTCGGCGGGAATTTCGCCCTGCTTGAAGCGGGCCTCGAAGTCGGCAAGCGCACCGACCGCGGCGGCCTGCGAGTGAAAACGCGCCACCAGTTCCTGCGCAAATATCACTTTGATGTCGCGCGGGTTGCGTCCTTCCCCAGTTTCTTTTTTCCATTGCCGGATCGTCGCGAGCGGCGCGAATGACAGCAACTCGATATAGCGCCACATGAGCTCGTCCGAGACCGACATCAGTTTGCCGAACATGTCGTTCGGCGCGTCGGTGATGCCGACGTAGTTGCCGAGCGATTTGGACATCTTGTTGACGCCGTCCAGCCCCTCGAGCAAAGGCATCGTCAGCACGCACTGCGGCGGCTGGCCGTAATGCTTTTGCAGCTCGCGCCCCATCAGTAAATTAAATTTTTGATCGGTGCCGCCGAGCTCGAGATCGGCCTTGAGCGCCACCGAGTCGTAGCCCTGCACGAGCGGATACAGGAATTCGTGAATCGCAATCGGCTGGTTCGACTTATAGCGCTTGCCGAAGTCGTCGCGTTCGAGCATGCGCGCGACGGTGTGCGTCGCCGCAAGCTTGATCACGTCGGCGGCACCTAGCTTGTCCATCCACGTCGAATTGAATGCGATTTCGGTTTTCGCGGCATCGAGAATCTTGAAAACCTGCGCGGTATAAGTTTTGGCATTGGCCGCGACTGCTTCGCGCGTCAGCGGCGGGCGTGTCGCGTTTTTGCCGGTCGGGTCGCCGATCATGCCGGTGAAGTCGCCGATCAGAAACACGATGTGGTGACCGAGCTCCTGCAGCTGGCGCAGCTTGTTGATCAGCACCGTGTGCCCGATGTGTAGATCGGGCGCCGTCGGATCAAATCCGGCCTTGACACGCAGGGGCCGGCCCGCTTTCAGCTTCTCAACGAGCTCCGCTTCGACCAATAACTCATCGCAGCCGCGCTTGATGATGTCGAGTTGTTCGGTCAGCGCTGCCATGGCGGCCTTGAATAGATGAGACTGTTTTTCACGATATGAAACGTCGGGCTTGCATGCCCTTCAAATTCTGCTAAGCTTGCCGCGTCGCTCTATTCTGAGCGTTAAGATAGTATGCTAAAAGCATGATTTTAACCCATAAAATCGCACGGCTGATAGGCAAAGTTTCACCTCGCCATAAGCTTGCCGCTGCCGTAATCGCGGTGCCTTGCTTCAGCGTTGTCGCTGCGTTCGGTATTGCGCCTGACACCCTCGTTGAAAAAGTCACTTTCAATAATGTAGTTCAGGAACTGACATTGCCGGATGTAGCGCAGAGTGACGATAGCGCACTCACGTTCACGCGGGAAGAACGCATCCAGCGCGGCGACACGGTGGCCTCTTTACTCGCCCGGCTGCAGATTGAAGACGCCGTGGCGTCGCAGGCGCTGCGTAACAATCCGCAAGCGCGCGCGCTTTATCAATTGATTCCCGGCAAGGTCGTACGGGCGACCGCGACTGCGGACGGCAAACTGGTGAACCTGCGTTACCTGAACGGGGCCAATCTGGTTGCAGTCGAGCGCGTCGGCAATGATTTCGTCATCAAGCAGGACGCGGCGCAGCTCGAACGGCGCGTGCTCATGAAATCGGCGGAAATTCGCAACTCGCTGTTCGGCGCCACGGATGCCGCCGGGTTGCCTGATACCGTCGCAACCCAGATTGCGGACATCTTCTCGACCGATATCGACTTCCATCGCGACTTGCGCAAAGGCGACCGCTTCAGCGTCGTTTACGAAGTTTTTTACGATCGCGGGGAACCGGTGCGCACCGGACGCGTGCAGGCGGCGGAATTTACCAATCAAGGCAAAACGTATACCGCGGTGTACTTTAATTACGCGGAAAACGAAGGCGGTTATTACACGGCCGACGGAAAAAATCTGCGCAAGCAGTTCCTGCGCTCGCCGCTGGAGTTTTCGCGGATCACCTCAGGTTTCAGCACTGCGCGCTTTCATCCGGTGCTGCAATCGTGGCGTGCGCATAAAGGCATCGACTACGGCGCGCCGACCGGTACCCGTGTCAAAGCAACCGCCGATGGCGTGGTCGAAATGACCGGCCGCAGCGGCGGTTACGGCAATGTGGTCGTATTGCGGCACCAGACCAAATACACAACCTGGTACGGTCATCTGTCCGCGGTTGCGAAAGGTCTGCGCAAAGGCAACCGCGTGATGCAGGGCGACGTCATTGGTTACGTCGGCGCTACCGGGCTGGCGACCGGACCGCATCTGCACTATGAGTTTCGCATCAACGACGTGCATCAGAACCCGCTTAAAGTTGCGATGCCCGCAGCGCTGCCAATTACGCCGGAACTGAAACCGAAGTTCGACCAGACTGCCAAGGTTTTCGTCGAGCGGCTGAATCTCTTGCGCACCACCAACCTGGCGCGCCTCGACTAGCTTCGCATGCCCGAGTTTTATATCGGGCTGATGTCCGGCACCAGCCTCGACGGCATCGACGCCGTAATCGCGGATTTCTCCGCGCCCAATTTGCAACTGGCTGCCCATAGCCACCAGCCCTTCGCACCGGCAGTGCGCGAAGAGCTCGCAGCGCTTAATCACAGCGGGCGGGATGAATTGCGGCGCGCGGCCATCGCGGCAAACGAAATCACGCGTTGTTATGCGGCGAGCGTCAATTCGCTGCTGGCGCAGGCTTCGCTGACGGCCGCTGATATCCGGGCGATCGGTTGCCACGGACAAACCGTGCGGCACCAACCTGCGGATGGTTATACGCTGCAACTGATCAACGGTTCGCTGCTGGCAGAACTGACCGGCGCGACCGTCATCTGCGATTTTCGCAACCGCGATATCGCGGCCGGGGGCGAGGGTGCGCCGCTGGTGCCGGCGTTCCATCATGCAATGTTCACTCGGGCAGGCGAGCATCGCGCAATCGTGAATATCGGCGGCATTGCGAACGTGACCGATCTGCCCGGCTCAGACGCGGTGACCGGCTTCGACTGCGGCCCCGGCAATCTCCTGCTCGATGCGTGGACGCAACGCCATCTGAAGCAACCATTCGATCGCGACGGAGAATGGGCTCAAAGCGGCGTTCAGATTCCAGGCTTGCTCGCGCGCCTTGTTGCCGATGAGTTCTTCAGACTGTCCCCACCGAAAAGCACCGGACGCGAGCATTTCAATCTCACGTTGCTTGAGCAGCATCTGCACGGCGATGAGAAGCCCGCGGATGTGCAGGCCACGCTGCTTGCTCTCAGCGCACGCACGATAGCGGACGCCATCGTCAGGTATTGCAAAGGGGTGACGACGATTTACCTGTGCGGCGGCGGCGCGCGCAATGTTGGACTCGTCAGTTTGCTGACGTCGTTGCTCGCGCCGCGGCAAGTCCGGCTGACCGATGCGCTTGGCGTGAACGTTGACCACGTCGAAGCGCTCGCGTTTGCTTGGCTCGCGCGGCAAACGCTCAATTCGCAGCCAGGCAATTTGCCTGCAGTGACCGGCGCACGCGGCGAGCGCATTCTCGGCGCGATTTACCGTCCTTGAAATGAAAAAGGGCGCTCGAGGCGCCCTTTGCCGGAACGCCTGACGCGGGTCAGGCGGAGAACGAAGAACCGCAGCCGCAGGTGCTGGTCGCATTCGGATTTTTAATCACGAATTGCGCGCCCTCGACGCCCTCCTGGTAATCGATTTCGGCGCCGCCCAGATACTGCAGGCTCATCGGATCGATCAACAACGTCACGCCGTTTTTTTGCATCGACGTATCGTCGTCGCTGACGGCTTCATCAAACGTAAACCCGTATTGAAACCCTGAGCAGCCGCCGCCGGTGACGAAGACGCGCAGTTTGAGTTCAAGATTGCCCTCTTCGTCGATCAGCTGTTTAACCTTGGCCGCAGCATTGTCGGTAAAGACCAGCGGTGCGGGCATTTCGGTAATCGCATTCATGCTCAGTGCTCCTAAAATTTTCCTGCTGTTACTCGCGGTCGCCCGTCGCCGGTTTCAACTGTACAACTTTGTCGGATTTGCCTTCAGGCTGATAGACCAGACGTCCCTGGACCACTGCGCCTAATTGAATTTCCATCGTCCGGTAGTGTACGTCACCTGTGACATTGGCCTTTGCCTGTAGTTCCGCGTATTCGCTCGCATGAACGGGCCCGACTACGGTCCCATTGACGACAGCATGCGACACGCGGATTTCGCCTTCGATGCGCGCATGCTCTGACAACACGAGCGTGCCCGGCTTGTCATCGGCCGCGAGCACGTTGCCGCGAACATGGCCATCGACGCGCAAGCCGCCGCCAAACGTAATATTGCCGTCAATCGTCGTGCCCGCACCGATCAGACAATCGATGCGATTCTGCGGCTTGTTGCTTTTGCTGTTTCCGAACATGGTCATACTCCCTGTCATGACGCATTAACGGCTTGCGTGAGCTTGGGCTCATTGCTGCCGTTTTCGAATACCCTTACTTGCATGCTGGTAACCACGGCCCCCGCTTCGACTTTGAAGATGCCTTCGACGCGTTGGTAAAAGCGAAAATTCAGCTTGTACGCCTTGTCTGACTTATCAGCTTCGACGGGCAGCGTTAATACAGACTTCTTGTTGTCCTGTTGCTGCAAGTGAACGACGAACTGCAGTGTGCCCTGAAAGTCCTTGCTGCGCTGTCCGGATTGGGTCAGCAGCAGGCGATAGCGATATTCGCCGAGCAGAACGTCATTTTGCACCATGAAGCGGTTAACTGCCACTCCGCCTTCCTTGCCGCCGGATGGCATCAGCGTCTGAAAAAACGCGAGATCTTCCTTCAGCGCCGCGTTTTCCGCGGTTAACGTTTTCATCTGCTTGACCAGATCGACGTAAGTCGCGCGTTCGATCTGGAGTTGGCGCTCGCTTTGTGCTATTTCGCTGCGCATACCGCTGATTTCCAAACTTATCTTTGCGTTCGAGTCGGTCAGGCGCTCGACCTCACCATTGGCTTCGCTTTGATCGAAACCGGCAAATTTCTTCCCGAAATCGTACGCCGCGCGCGATAAAAACATCACAACCAAGGCAAGTCCGATCAACCCCAGCGCGCGCAAATACCATGGCAGCGTCGCATGCACGGCCATCTGCGGCGCCGAGATGCCGAACATGCGCTTGAGCCTTTTGGCTACGGCATTAATGCTATCTGCTCCAGGCCGGTGGTTTCCGGCAGGCCACACATCAGGTTCATGTTCTGGACCGCCTGGCCCGCCGCGCCCTTGGTCAGGTTGTCGATCACCGACAACACGACAGCGATGTCGCCGTCGCCTGGCTGATGCACGGCGATGCGGCACAAGTTCGAGCCGCGCACTGAACGCGTTTCAGGATGTGCCCCCTTGGGCATCACATCGACGAACGGCTCGTCGGCGAATTGCTGCTCGAATAATTGCTGCAGATCGACCGTGGTTTTCAATTGCGCATAAAGCGTCGCGTGTATGCCGCGTATCATCGGCGTCAGATGCGGCACGAATACGAGCCGCGTCGCACTGCCCGCCATCGCGTCCAGTCCCTGCGAAATTTCCGGATGATGGCGGTGGCCGCCCACGCCGTACGCTTTGAAGTTGTCGGACGCTTCAGCGAACAGCGTATGCACTTCGGCCTTGCGCCCGGCGCCGCTGACGCCCGACTTCGCGTCTGCAATCAAATGGTCGAGATCGACCTTGCCGCTTTTCACGAGCGGTAAAAAACCCAGTTGCACGGCGGTCGGATAACAGCCGGGATTCGCGACGATGCGCGCCCGCTTGATCTCTTCACGGTTGACTTCAGGCAAACCGTAGACCGCTTGGGCGACCAGTTCAGGGCACGCGTGCTTGGTCGCGTACCACTTCTCCCATACCGCGATGTCCTTAATGCGGAAATCGGCCGCAATGTCGATAATTTTTACGCCGGCGTCAAACAGTATGCGCGCCTGCTGCATCGCGACGCCGTTCGGTGTCGCAAAAAATACGATGTCGCATTGCTTGAGCGCATCATCCGACGGCGGCGTGAAGTTGAGGTCCACATGGCCGCGCAAATTCGGAAACATGGCCGCGACGGGCGAACCGGCTTCCTGGCGCGACGTGATAACGGCGAGCTCGCAATGCGAATGCTGGGTGAGCAAGCGCAACAGCTCGACACCGGTGTAGCCGGTACCGCCGACAATGCCGATCTTGAGCTTTTTGCCTGCCATTCCAGTCACCTGCACCCGAAAAAGCGCTTCGCTTTATTGTAAGTTACAAATGAAAAAGCCGCCCGCAGGCGGCTTTAACGGCCAACACCCGAAGGTTAGCGTTTCGAGAACTGTTTACGACGTCGTGCTTTGTGCAAGCCGACTTTCTTGCGCTCGACTTCGCGCGCATCGCGCGTTACCAGACCGGCCTTCTTCAAAATTGGCTTGAGCGCTTCGTCGAACTCAATCAACGCACGCGTAATGCCGTGACGAACTGCGCCGGCCTGACCCGATTCGCCGCCGCCATCGACATTCACCATGATGTCGAAAGCGTTGAGCTTATCAGTGAGTACCAGTGGCTGCCGTACGACCATGCGGCCGGTTTCGCGCGAGAAGAATATATCGACCGGCTTGTCATTGACGATGATGTCGCCTTTGCCCGGCTTCATGAAAACACGCGCGACGGCGCTCTTGCGGCGGCCCGTGCCATAGTTGTATTGCGGTTGCTTGGATGCCATGAGATCAGGCCCTTATTTCAAGAGTTTTCGGCAATTGCGCCGCGTGCGGATGCGCAGTGCCCGCATAGACTTTTAATTTTTTCAGCATTGCGTAACCGAGCGGACCCTTGGGCAACATGCCTTTGACCGCCATCTCGAGAACGCGACGCGGATGTTTGGCCTGCAACTTCGTGAAGTTGGTGGTGTAAATGCCGCCCGGGTATGTGCTGTGCCGGTGGTAAAGCTTATCGCGCGCCTTGTCGCCGGTCACGCGCAGCTTATCGGCGTTAACGACGACGATATAATCGCCAACGTCGACGTGCGGCGTAAATTCAGGCTTATGCTTGCCGCGCAAACGATGCGCAAGCGTCGCTGCGAGGCGTCCGAGCACCTTATCCTGAGCATCGACGACGTACCAGTCGTGCGTGACTTCGTGGGCTTTCGCCGAAAATGTTTTCATATCCGAACTCGCTGCCTTGTTAACTCGTTATAAATTGCAGAAAGCTTTGGATTATATGGTAAAAATCGTTTCGCTGTCAAACCCGCGCCGCCCCCGCCAATACCCTTGAATACAACTACCTGGCTGCCCGAATCGCCATGACAGCCTCAATGCTCGCCGCGTGGCTCCTGCCGCCACTTTTACCGCTGTTGGTCGCGCTGGCTGGATGCTTCGTGCTGACCCGCCGGCCGCGGACCGGACGGGCGCTCATCGTGGGCGGGATCGGCGTCGTATTGCTCCTGTCGATGCCGCTCGTTGGCGGCGCGTTGCTAACCGGGATCGAACCGCCTTATGCGGACCCGTTGGAGCAATCGGCCGATGCGATCGTAATATTGGGCGGCGGCAGCTATCGGAATGCGCCCGAATACGGTCACGATACGGTCAACAGCGCCTCACTCGAACGGTTGCGCTATGGCGCGCTAATCTATAAACGCAGCACCAAACCTATCCTGGTGACCGGCGGCAACCCACTCGGCAATGCGACGCCGGAAGCGGCGCAGATGCGCGCAGTGCTTGAAGAAGAATGGCGAATTCCGGTCAGATGGAGCGAGGAGACGTCCGGCAATACATTTGAAAACGCGCGCAATAGTTATACGATTCTGAATCGCGCCGGCATTAAGCGGATTTACCTGATCACCCACGCATTTCACATGCCGCGTTCGCGCCGGGTATTCGAAGCGGCAGGTTTTACCGTGATCGCAGCGCCGACGCGTTTCGCAACCGCCGGACCAATACGCGCGTCCGACTTTCTACCAAGCGCAGACGGCTTCCTGCTGAGCGCGCGGTTTTGCCACGAAGGACTGGGGTTGGTTTGGTACCGTTTAAAAACATTGTTGAAGGAATGACATGAAAGCCAGAATCAAATGGGTTGAAGACGTGTGTTTCGTCGGCGAATCGGGCAGCGGCCATGCGATCGTCATGGATGGCGCGCCCGAAGGCGGCGGCCGCAACATCGGCATGCGGCCCATGGAGACGGTGCTTATCGGCACCGGCGCGTGCACGGCGTACGACGTCGTGCACATCTTGAAAAAATCGCGCGCGGCGATCGCGGACTGCACGGTTGAGATTGATTCGGAACGCGCAAGCGAAGATCCGAAAGTCTTCACGAAGATTCACTTTCATTTCGTCATCACCGGTACAGATCTGAAAACCCAGCAGGTGGAACGCGCGATTCACTTGTCAGCGGAAAAATACTGTTCGGCGTCGATTATGTTGGCCAAAACCGCAACGATCACACACGATTTCGAGATCAAGCCGCTGCCGTAAATGTGGATTACTTCAACACTGCACACCCGAAGACCCTGATTCCGGGACGGCGACACTCAATACTGATTAGGCGAGGTTTACGCCCAGCCATGCGCCGATAAAGTACGTGATGCTGCCCGCGGTTGCGCCGATGGCGAGCATGCGAAGGCCGCTTAATATGGCATTGCGTCCGGTAAAGAGCGACAAGGTCGCACCCACTGAAAACAACGCAACGGCTGTCAACGCAATGACCGCTACTAAATTATGTCTGCCAAGAGCAAAGAGAAACGGCAGCAATGGGATCAAGCCGCCCACGCCGAATGAAATAAAAGAAGACAGCGCCGCCCCCCATGGCGAACCAAGTTCGTCGGGATTGAGCCCGAGTTCTTCGCGCGCGAGCGTGTCGAGTGCCCGCTCCGGATCGGCAATGATTTGCTTCGCGGTGCGCAGTGCATCGTCCGGGTTTACGCCACGCGCCTCGTAGATCAACGCGAGCTCCAGCGCTTCTTCCTCGGGATATTGGGCCAACTCTTCGCGTTCGAGGCCGATTTGATATTCGTACATTTCACGTTGCGAGCGCACCGAGACGTATTCGCCCGCGGCCATCGAAAACGCGCCCGCGACAAGTCCGGCAGCCCCGGTCAACAGGATTGTCGCCGTTTCTGCGTTCGCTCCGGCGACGCCAAGGATCAAACTCGCATTGGATATGAGCCCGTCATTCACGCCGAACACCGCGGCGCGCAAATTGCCGCCGCCCGACAGGCCGCTGTGATGGCCGCTTTCGTCGATCTGGTGCGGCACGGCCTGGCCGGAATTGCTTGCGTAAACAGACATGCCGCGCACTTTCATCGCGGCGAGTACGGTACGCAACCGGCGGGGACCATGCCGCCGCACGAGCCCCGCGACGACCCGCGAACGCACGTCCGGTTCAAACGGCGGGATTGTTCCGCCTGCCTGGAGCGCTTTCTTTTCCCAGATTGCCGCCTGCGCTTCGGCTTCCCGCGCAAGATTTAGAAATAATTTCTGGCGCGGTGTGCCTGCTTCGCATGAGGCGACAATCCGATACAGGTACGCGGAGCGTTTTTCTTCGACCCAACTGGAAACTTCGTTCACGCTCTGGATTCCATCGCCGACATTCGGCCAAAAATATACCAGCACGCGAAGCCGCATGCGACGAGCGCTGCCATCCCTCCCGCGAGTGCAAGGCCGGTGCCGGACAAGTAGGGCGATAACAGCCCCGCGGCAAGCCCCGAAAAGAAGCTTTGCTGCGCCCCCTGTAGCGATGCGGCAAGGCCGCGGTTATCCGGAAACAAGTCTAGAACCAGCAGGGTAATACTTGGCATCGCGAGCGCCATGCCGACAGCATAAATCATCACCGGTAGCACCGTCCACGGCAGCGCCGGTCCGAACAGCGCGTGATAGACCAGATTGAAGGCAGCCGCGGCGGCCATGATCGCGTATCCGTAAAGCACGGTTCGCCGCGGCGACAGCTTGCCCGCCAAACGGCCCGACACGAAGGCGCCGGCAACCACACCCGCAATTCCCGGCACGAACAGATACGCGAACTGATTTTCGTTAAGGCCGAGTAATCCGTAGATGACCGCCGGCGCCGACGCAACGTATAAGAAAAATCCGGCAAAGTTCAATGCAATCGCCGATGACAGCAAACCGAACTTTACGCTGCCGAAGAGCTTCACATAATTGGCGAGCAGAGGCCGTAATTTAAAGGGATGACGTTTTTCGGGCGGCAATGACTCGGCGAGCTGAAAATGGCAACCGGCGAACAGCAGGCCCGAGAACAGCGCCAGGAAAACGAAAATCGCGCGCCACCCGAACCACACTTCAAGCCAGCCGCCGAGAATCGGCGCGATAGCCGGAGCAAGTCCGAAGATCATCGTCACCATCGACATCACGCGTTGTGCCTGGTGACCGGGATAAATGTCGCGGATCATCGCGCGGCCCGCCACCATCCCGGTGCCCGCGGACATGCCCTGCACCGCGCGAAAGAGCAACAGTTGGGGCAAGGATTGCGCGAGCGCGCAGCCGATCGAGGCGGCGATGAATACCAACAGCCCGCCCAGTATCACGGGCCGCCGGCCAAATGAATCGGTCAACGCGCCGTGAAACAACATCATGCAAGCGAACGGCAGCAGGTACGCGGACAGCGTCTGCTGCATCTCGAGCGTCGTCGCATTCAGTGCGCGCCCCATCGCAGGAAACGAGGGCATGTAAGTATCGATGGCAAATGGGCCCAGCGTTGCGAGGCCGGCGAGCATGGCGGCAAGCACCAGCGTTGCGCGATCTTTTTGTTGCTGTGAGGTCATTGCAGACGTGAAGCGGCGGGCAATCGCGGCAGTTTCATCCGCCGATTATAGTCTGCGTAATGCGAGCACCTTACCCGCGGTCAAACCGCCGAAATTGAATCGCCTCGGCGATATGTGCGCTTGCAATCAACGGCTGGCCTGCGAGATCTGCAATCGTGCGCGCAACTTTCAGCGCCCGATGATAGGCGCGCGCAGTCAGCCCGAGCCTGCTAATTGCCTGCGTCAGCAGTACGGCGCCGGCCGCATCCGGCACACAGATTTCATCGATTTCACGCGTCGATAGTTTTGAATTGGGCTTTCCCTGGCGCGCGCGCTGACGCGCTGCTGCCGTCTCCACGCGTGCGCGCACCACATCGCTCGATTCGCCGTCGGCCACGCGCATCAGATCTTTTTCAGCCACCGCGGGCACTTCTATCTGCAAATCGATGCGATCAATGAGCGGCCCCGAGATGCGGCCGCGGTAACGCGCCACCTGATCGGGTGTACATCGACAGCGGGCGAGGTAATGGCCGAGGTAGCCGCACGGACAGGGGTTCATGGCGGCAATCAGCTGGAACTCGGCCGGGAATTCGGCCTGGCGCGCAGCGCGCGAGACGGTCACGCGCCCGGATTCGAGCGGCTGGCGCAGGACTTCGAGCACGCTGCGACTGAATTCAGGTAGTTCGTCGAGAAACAACACGCCGTGCATCGCGAGCGAAATTTCACCGGGGCGCGGATTGCTGCCGCCACCGACCAGCGCCACACCCGATGCAGTGTGGTGCGGCGCGCGGAACGGCCGCCGCCGCCAATTGCGCAGATCGAAGCCCGCGCTGCCCAAAGATTGGATCGCCGCGGCGCGCAATGCTTCGTCCTGCGTCATCGGCGGCAGAATGCCCGCGAGCCTCGTTGCAAGCATCGTTTTCCCTGACCCGGGCGGGCCAACCATGATGAGACTGTGCTCACCCGCCGCGGCGACTTCGAGCGCACGCTTGGCATGCGCCTGTCCTTTGACTTCAGCCAGATCTGGCAGCGATTCAGACGATGTCGCCGGCACATCGCGACACAGTGTGAGCAGTTCGCGGCCGGCTAAGTGCGCGCACACCTCAAGCAGATTTCGGGCAGCGTAAACTTTTGCGCCTTCGACGAGCGCGGCTTCGGGAGCGTTTTGGAAAGGTACGACGAACGCGCGTTGATCCCGGCTGGCGCCGTACATCATGGCCAGTGTGCCGCGGATCGGCCGCAGTTCTCCCGTCAATGCAAGTTCGCCCGCGAATTCGTATTGGCTAAGACTTTCGCCCGGCAACTGTCCGGACGCCGCAAGAATGCCCAATGCAATCGGCAGATCGAACCGACCGCTCTCTTTCGGCAAATCCGCTGGCGCGAGGTTGACAGTGATGCGCCGCGCAGGAAATTCAAAGCGCGCGTTCTGCAATGCGGCGCGTACGCGGTCCTTTGCTTCCTTCACTTCGGCTTCGGGCAGGCCAACGATGGTAAAGCTCGGCAGGCCATTGGCGAGATGGGCTTCGACCGTTACCAGCGATGCTTCCATCCCGGCGAGTGAGCGGCTATACAGCACGGCAAGCGACATCAGCGCCCGGCGCAACACCCGGGTATGAAATGACGACAAACCGTTTAACGCGCGAGCGGGCTGCGAGCGCTTAGGTCTTACGGCCTATCGACATCTCGGCAGCCAAGCTCTTAAAAAACCGCAACCCGCTTGTTACGATTTGTTCGCTTTGTCGAGCGCTGCGAGCCGGCTTTCGAGCTCGGCAAGTTTTTCGCGCGTGCGCGCGAGAATTTCAGTCTGAATATCGAACTCGCGCCTTGTCACGAGCTCGAGGCGCTCGAACATCGAACCCAACATAGCGCGCATATTCGTCTCGATGTCGCGTGCCGGGGTTTTGGCAAGCATCTCTTTAATTCTTGCGCTTAAGTCATCGACGAATTGTTGATTGAGCATGAGCTTGCCCTTGTCGGTCAGGAAAGCCTCGATTTTAATTTAACCGCTCGACATGGGAAATTGGCTGGGCCATGGAGCCGGGTTCTTTCGCGTGCCCGTCATACCGCTGATGCACCATGCTGGTGCTACTCACTGGCGTGTGCTTCACTTCGGTGCGCGTACTCTCGTTTTGAATGTCTCATGTGTAGTGTAATCCAAGTGTTTTCAAGCGTTTAAGTACTGGCACGATCCCTGCTGAGACCTCGCTGTAGTACCTACATTTGTTAACAATCGAAAGGGATGATCATGCTCAAGAAAGCACTCAAGGTTGGCGCGTTTGCTGCAGCTCTCGCGCTACCCGGGCTCGCGGCCGCACAGGCAGCGCCTGCGGCGAAACCTGAGGAAGCAAAACCACCGTATACGCTGACAGGCAACGTCGGGTTATTCAGCCAGTATATATTCCGCGGCTTAAGCCAGACTGGGCGCAAACCGGCCGTTCAAGGCGGATTTGACTACGCCCATGAATCGGGTTTTTACGCCGGCACCTGGGCGTCGAACATTAGCTGGCTCAAGGAAAACGCAACCAATGCAGTGCCCGGCACCGTGCAAGGTACGTATGGTGAAGGCGGCAGCATGGAGATGGATTTCTACGGCGGCTACAAATGGAATTTGCCTAACGACTTCGTTGTCGATCTCGGCACCTTGTACTACTGGTATCCGGGCAGCATCAACACCAATCTGACCGCGGCGCCCACCGGCACGCCAAAGGCAGACACGTGGGAACTCTACGTCGCGCCGTCCTGGAAATGGGTGACGCTCAAATATTCATACAGCCTCAAGAGCGACACGTTCGGCGTCAAGGACAGCAAAGGCACTTCATACCTCGACTTGAGTGCGGCCTATCCGATACCCGACACCGGTTTCACGTTGATCGGGCACTGGGGCTGGCAGAAGTATCGCGGCACGAGTTCACTCAACCCAACCACCGTGCCGGGTGGACGACTGGCGAGTAATGACTCGTTATTCACATACAAAGACGTCAAGCTGGGCGCGAGCTATGCATTGCCGAAAGACTTCACGGTCGGTGCCTACTGGACCAAGTTGTTTAACTACAACAAAGCGGGTTACGGCGGCATCGGAGACGGCGTCACCGGTCTGAGCGCCACCAGCGGACCGTTCCCGAACGACATCGGCAAAAGCACCGGCACCATCTACGTTCAGAAAACTTTCTAAGTCACGCGATAACGCGGGGCCGGCTGCGCCGGCCCCATTTTCCGGGGAACCACCATGAAACTAGTTACTGCAATCATCAAGCCGTTCAAGCTTGACGAGGTGAGGGAAGCGCTGTCCGCCATCGGCGTCCAGGGCATTACCGTCACCGAAGTCAAAGGCTTCGGGCGGCAAAAAGGTCATACCGAACTTTATCGCGGTGCCGAATATGTCGTCGACTTTTTGCCGAAAGTAAAAATCGAAGCCGCGATTAAAACTGACATGCTCGACCAGGTCATCGATGCGATCGAAAAGTCGGCCAATACCGGCAAGATCGGTGATGGAAAAATTTTCGTATTTGAACTCGAACAGGTTTACCGCATTCGCACCGGCGAAACCGGCGCGGACGCGCTATAAGGGAGACACAACAATGAAACGTCTGATATCAGTACTGGCCCTCGCCGGCGCTTTTTGTTTAGGCAGCGCACTGCCCGCCGTCGCCCAGGACAAGGCAGCGGAAAAACCTGCAGCTGAAGCACCTGCCGCAGCCGCTCCGGCCGCCGCACCGGCTGCTGCTGCGGCACCCGCCGCGGCAAGCGCAACACCGGCGCCGACGCCCAACAAAGGCGACACCGCGTGGATGTTGACCTCGACCGCGCTTGTACTTTTGATGAGCGTGCCGGCACTGGCGCTTTTCTACGGCGGCCTTGTCCGCAGCAAAAATATGCTGTCAGTACTGATGCAGGTTTTCGTCACGTTTTCGTTGATCACCGTGCTCTGGTGCATCTATGGCTACAGCCTTGCGTTCACGGAAGGCAACGCCTTCTTCGGCGGATTCGACCGGCTGTTCCTGAAGGGCACGTTCGATGCGATGAAGGGCGAGTTCGCAATGGGCGCGACTTTCAGCAAAGGCACGCCGATGTATGAACTCGTGTTCGTCGCGTTCCAGGCGACTTTTGCCGCGATTACCTGCTGCCTGATCCTGGGTTCGATCGCTGAACGCATGAAGTTTTCCGCAGTGCTGATTTTCATGGTGTTGTGGTTCACCTTCGCTTATGCGCCGATGGCCCACATGGTCTGGTTCTGGATGGGACCCGACGCGTACACCGATCCGAAAGTCGTCGATGAACTCAACAGTAAAGCCGGCCTGATCTGGCAATGGGGCGCACTCGACTTCGCGGGCGGCACGGTAGTCCATATCAACGCCGGTGTTGCCGGCCTGGTGGGCGCCTACATGCTCGGCAAGCGCGTCGGTTACGGCAAAGAAGCAATGTCGCCGCACAACCTGACGATGACGATGATCGGCGCCGCCATGCTGTGGTTCGGCTGGTTCGGGTTCAACGCCGGTTCAGCGCTGGAAGCGAACGGGTCAGCCGCGCTGGCATTCATGAACACTTTCCTGGCCACCGCCTGCGCAGTGTTGTCATGGATGTTCGCCGAGTGGATGTTCAAGGGCAAACCCTCGATGCTCGGCGCAGCTTCCGGTGCAGTCGCCGGACTTGTAGCGATTACGCCAGCTGCCGGTAACGTCGGAATTCCCGGTGCGTTTGCGATCGGCCTCATTGCCGGCCCGCTGTGCCTCTGGGGCGTCAATGGCCTGAAGAAAATGCTGGGCGCAGACGACGCGCTCGATGTCTTCGGCGTACACGCTCTCGGCGGGATCTTCGGTGCGCTTGCAACCGGCGTCTTCAACTCGCAAGAGTTGGGCGGGCCGGGCCTGGTCACCGACTGGGTCACCGCAAAAGTCGGCTCCAACCCGATCATGGACCAGTTGCTGATCCAGGCCAAAGCGGTCGGCGTCACGGTCGTCTGGACCGCGGTCGTGGCATTCATCGCCTTCAAGATCGCGGACATCATTGTCGGACTACGGACGACAGAAGAAGTCGAACGCGAAGGTCTGGACATCAACGAACACGGCGAATCGGCATACCACATGTAAGACGCCGGTCCGTCGAACGAATGGGCGCCTGCGGGCGCCCATTTTTTTGCGGCGCAGGACTCAGGGCTTGAAAGCCGGTTTGTTACAATAGCCGCCCGGCAAAGATGCGAGCTGAAATGACTACCGTTCCGCGCCTGACCACCGCCCTGACCGGCCCCCTGCTGGAACTCGAACGCAACATCCTGAAGGGCATGCCCGACATCGAGCATTGGTTTCGCAACCAATGGCAGGAACACGCGGCGCCGTTTTATGCGTCGGTCGATTTACGCAACAGCGGTTTCAAACTTGCGCCGGTCGACACCAATCTTTATCCGGGCGGGTTTAACAACCTGAATCCGGAATTCGACGCATTATGCGTGCAGGCGACGATGGCAGCGGTCGAGAAAATCTGCCCGGACGCGCGCGGCGTCTTGCTTATCCCGGAGAACCACACGCGCAACACTTTCTATTTGCAAAACGTCGCTGCTTTGCAAACGATCCTGCGCCATGCCGGCATGATCGTGCGCATCGGCACTTTGCTCCCCGAGGTCACGGCGCCCGCGGATATCCAGTTGCCGAATGGCAGCAAGATTACCTTGGAACCGTTGGAGCGCAACGGTAATCGTCTGACCATCGATGGCTTCGATCCCTGTGTCGTCTTGCTGAACAACGACTTGTCTGCAGGATTGCCTGACATCCTCAAAAATCTCGAGCAAACCGTACTGCCGCCGCTCAACGCCGGCTGGTACATGCGCCGCAAGTCCAATCACTTTGCGTTCTACAAACAGGTTGCGACTGACTTCGCGAAAATGCTCGGCATCGATCCGTGGTTCATCAATCCGTATTTTGAAAAATGCGGCAAGATCAATTTTCACGAGCGCAAAGGCGAGGAATGCCTCGAAGGCTACGTTTCCGAAATACTGACTGACATCCGGGCTAAATACGCTGAATACGGCATCAAGCAGGAACCCTTCGTGATCGTTAAAGCCGATGCGGGCACCTATGGCATGGGCATCATGACCGTCAAAGACCCGTCCGAAGTGCGCGGTCTCAACCGCAAACAGCGCAACAAGATGGCCGTCGTCAAAGAGGGTTTGGAAGTGCACGAAGTGCTGGTGCAGGAAGGCGTCTACAGCTTTGAAAACGTGAATGACGCCGTCGCCGAGCCGGTGGTGTACATGATCGATCACTTCGTCGTCGGCGGCTTTTACCGCGTGCATTCGAGCCGCGGCCAGGACCAGAGCCTCAACGCGCCGGGCATGCAGTTCGTGCCGCTCGCCTTCGAGAAGCCGTGTTATTCGCCCGACCTCGACGATCCCGACTGCCCGCCGAATCGGTTTTATGCGTATGGCGTGATCGCGCGGCTCGCGCTGGTTGCCGCGGCACTCGAATTAGAGCAAACCGTAGCGACCGCAGACGTGACGTCGATTGCACCGGCGCGCAGCGCGGGTAGCTGATTCAGTCCGCCGCGCATTCATGAAGATCGCTTTCGTCGTCGATGCGCTCGACGGATTCAAGATTTATAAAGATTCGACGTTTGCGATGATGCGCGAAGCCGCGGCGCGCGGACATACGCTGTACACGCTGCTGCAGCAGGACGTCGTGTGGAATTCAGGCGTCGTGACCGGCTATGCGCAAAAGCTGCACCTGACCGGCGAGTCGGTCCTCTGGTATCGCAGCGAGGAAACCGAAACGATTGCCTTGAAGGACTTCGACGCGGTCGTGATGCGCAAGGACCCGCCGTTCGACATGGAGTACTTGTACAGCACGTATTTGCTCGAGCTGGCACAGGAGCAGGGCGCGCGCGTTTTCAATAATCCGCGCGCGATTCGCGATTGCAACGAGAAGCTCACGATCGCGCGCTTTGGGCAGTTCACCGCTCCGACGCTGGTCACCCGCCATGCGCGGCTGATCCATGATTTCCTGCAGACGCACGGCGACATCATTTTGAAACCGCTCGACGGCATGGGCGGCGCGTCGGTGTTTCGCGTCCAGGCAAAAGATCCGAACCTCAATGTCATCATCGAAACGCTCACGCAATTTGGACTGCGCACGATCATGGCGCAGCGCTATATTCCGGCGATCGTAGACGGCGACAAGCGCGTGTTGTTGATCGCCGGCAAGCCGGTGCCTTTTGCGCTCGCGCGCATACCCAAGCCCGGCGAGACGCGCGGCAACCTCGCCGCGGGTGGCACCGGCGTTGCGCGTGAACTGACGCCGCGCGACCGTGAGATCGCCGAGACGCTGGGGCCGCAATTGCATGCGCAGGGCCTGCTGCTGGTCGGACTCGACGTCATCGGCGACTATCTGACCGAAGTCAATGTCACGAGCCCCACCTGTTTTCAGGAAATCATGGACCAAACCGGCTTCAATGTCGCTGGCATGATGCTCGACGCGCTCGAGCGCGCGTTCGAACACTGAACGCACGGCGGTGCTCTAGGGCGACGGCCGGTCGCGACGGCTGAAGTAGTATAATTGCGCATTGCAACAACTTCGCGCTCCGCATGATAGGCATTCTGCTCATCACCCACGGCACCCTCGGCGAAAGCATGATCCATTGTGCGTGCCATGTGCTGAATAAACGCCCGCCCCGCCTGAAGCAACTCGGCGTCACGGCGCAAGATGATCCGATGCTGCTCTTGCCGCAAGCGCGCGCGCTGACCAAAGAACTCGATGAAGGCGCAGGCGTGTTGATTCTGTCCGATATGTACGGCGGCACGCCAAGCAATCTCGCTTCCAAGCTCGTTGCGCCTGGCAAAATCGAAGCGGTCGCCGGCGTCAGCCTGCCGATGCTGATTCGCGTGCTTACCTACCGCGACCGCGATCTGCAGACCATCGTAACCAAGGCGATCAGCGGCGGCTGCGAAGGCGTGATTCGAGTGCCCATGTTCAAGCTGCACAATGCTGCAACGGGAAGCTGAAATCATCAACAAGCTCGGGCTGCATGCGCGCGCATCGGCGAAGCTGACGCAACTTGCGGGACAATTTTCCAGCAACGTATGGATCGCCCGCAATGGCAGGCGCGTGAACGCAAAAAGCATCATGGGGGTCATGATGCTGGCGGCGGCGAAGGGCTCGACGGTTCAAATCGAGACCGAAGGCCCGGACGAAGAGGCTGCGATGACGGCGCTCACGGGTTTGATTGCGGATTATTTCGGAGAAGGTGAGTAAAGCCAGGATTGAGGAGCGGGGATTGTGGCGTGAGTGCCCGCGCGGGGACCGCGGGCTGTTATCCTGAGTCCTCGATCCTCAGTCTTCGATTCTCGACCCTGAATCCATGAGCTTTACCATGCACGGCATTCCGGTGTCCGGCGGCATCGCCATCGGACACGCACACCTGGTTTCCCACGCCAGGCTTGAAGTCGCGCACTACGTCGTTCCCCAGCGGCAGATTGCCGACGAAATCGCACGTTTTGACAGTGCGTTGAAAACCGTGCGCGCCGACCTTGAGACGCTGCGCACGCAGATTCCGGCGAATGCGCCGCAGGAATTTGATGCGTTCCTGAACCTGCACCTGATGATACTCAACGACGCGACGCTGTCATCGGCGCCGCGCGAGATCATTGAGGCCGAGCAATGCAACGCGGAATGGGCGCTCAAGGTGCAGATGGATGCGTTGCTAGATCAGTTCGATCAGATCGAAGACGGTTATCTGCGCGAGCGCAAGGCCGATGTCATCCAGGTCGTCGACCGCGTGATGAAAGTACTGCTCGGCCAGCCCGGCTACGCGCCGCCGGCGCGCACCGACGATGAGCAGAACCTGATCATGGTCGCGCATGACCTGTCGCCCGCCGACGTCATTCAGTTCAAGCAGCACCAGTTCGCGAGCTTCATCACCGACTTAGGCGGCACCACATCGCACACCGCGATTGTCGCGCGCAGCCTCAACATTCCGTCGATCGTCGCACTGCATCACGCGCGTCAACTGATCCGCGAAAACGAACTGATCATCGTCGACGGCACGCAGGGCGTGATCATCGTCGATCCCGATCCGCAGGCGCTCGCTGAGTACAAGCTGCGCCAGCACCAATGGGACATCGAACGGCAGAAACTCAAACGCCTGCGTGATACCCGCGCGACCACGCTGGATGAAGTCGACGTTCAGTTGCAAGCCAATATCGAATTACCCGACGACATCGCCGGTGCCCGCGAAAACGGCGCGATGGGAATCGGCCTCTTCCGCACCGAGTTTCTGTTCCTGAATCGCGACAATCTGCCTGACGAGGACGAGCAGTTCGAAGCTTACCGTCAGGTCGTCCGTGAAATGGACGGGCTCCCGGTCATTATCCGGACCTACGACTTAGGCGCGGACAAGCAGATCAACGGCGCCGTCGCGACAGGCACTAACCCGGCGCTCGGCCTGCGCGCGATTCGACTGTCGTTGACCGAACCGCAGATGTTCCTGGCCCAGCTGCGCGCGATGCTGCGAGCATCACATTACGGGAAATTAAAGATTTTAATTCCTATGCTGATGAGCATGCCTGAAATTACCCAGGCGTTGAGCTATATCGCGCTCGCCAAGAAAAGCCTCGAAGATCAGTACATACCGTTCGATCGCAATGTCGAAATCGGCGGCATGATAGAGATCCCCGCCGCAGCGCTTGCCATCAATACCTTCATTGAAAAGCTCGACTTCCTGTCGATCGGCACCAATGACCTGATCCAGTACACGCTCGCAATCGATCGCACCGACGACAGCGTCGCGCACCTCTACGATCCACTGCATCCGGCGGTGTTGAATCTCGTCGCGCACATCATCAAGACATGCAACAAGGCCGGCAAGCCGATTGCGCTGTGCGGCGAGATGGCGGGCGACGTGCAGCTGACACGCCTGTTGCTCGGCTTCGGCCTGCGGCAACTGTCGATGCATCCGGCGCGCCTGCTCGAAGTGAAACAGCGGGTACTCAGTTCGAAATTACGCGACATCGTGCCGCAAGTCGGCAAGATGCTGCGCGTGAACGATCCGGACAAACTGCGCTCGATGCTCGCCCGGCTTAATGCGTGAGCCGTTCTGCAATTACGCATCCTGCCGTCATTGAAGCGGGCAGCACGCCGCGCACAAATTTGACAATGCCCGCCGTGACCCTGTAACGTTGTATCAGTTGTTGTGCGCCGATTTGAGTTCAGCTTGCGGGCGCCTAATAAATCCGGCTAAAGAGAAAGACAACCCGGGCTGACGCAAGCAGACCGGGTTTTTCATTTATGGACAGATTAAAAGAACCGAAATCAGTCGGCGTGGTTACACCGCGCGTTGCCGGCTTTACCGAACCGTTAACGCTGAAATGCGGCGCGACGCTCCCGGGCTACGAACTGGCGTATGAAATGTACGGCACGCTCAATGCCGATCGCTCAAACGCGGTACTCGTCTGTCACGCATTGAACGCTTCTCATCACGTTGCGGGTTACTACGCCCACGACCCCGCGACCGTCGGCTGGTGGGACAACATTATCGGCCCCGACAAGCCGCTCGACACCAACCGCTTTTGCGTGATCGGCGTGAACAACCTGGGCGGGTGCTTCGGCTCAACGGGACCATCATCGAGTAACCCGGCGACCGGCAAGCCATGGGGAGCGGATTTTCCGCTCATCACCGTTGAAGACTGGGTAACCACGCAGGCGCGACTTGCCGACCACCTTGGTATCCGCCGCTTTGCGGCGGTCATGGGCGGCAGCTTGGGCGCGATGCAAGCGCTGTCTTGGACTATCCAGTACCCCGACCGACTCAGTCATGCGCTCGTCATCGCATGTGCGCCGAATCTGTCGGCACAAAATATTGCGTTTAACGAGGTCGCGCGCCAGGCGATCATCACCGATCCGGATTTCCACGGCGGCCACTACTACGAGCATGGCACGCGGCCGACGCGCGGCCTGCGCGTCGCACGCATGGTCGGCCACATCACTTACTTGTCGGACGATGAGATGGCAAGCAAGTTCGGCCGCCAACTGCGTCACGGCAAGCTCAACTACACGTTCGGTGTCGAGTTCGAAATCGAATCGTACCTAAGCCATCAAGCCGATAAGTTTTCCGATTATTTCGATGCGAACACGTATTTGCGCATCACCAAGGCGCTCGACTACTTCGATCCGGCCGCGGCACATGGCGGCAATCTCAGTCTCGCGCTCGAACCGGCGACCGCGAGCTTCCTCGTCATCTCATTTACGACGGACTGGCGTTTTTCGCCCGAACGCTCACGTGAAATCATCAAAGCACTGCTCGACAACCGGCGCGCGGTGACTTACGCCGAAATCGATGCGCCGCACGGCCACGATGCGTTTCTGCTCGACGACGCGCGCTACCATGGCGTCGTTTCAGCGTACTTCGAGCGCATCAGCGGGGAGATTGCAGCGTGAAGACGGGCACTATTCAACGCGCGGATTTCGCGGCGATCGCCACCTGGATTAAACCTGCGGCGCGCGTGCTCGACCTGGGTTGCGGCGACGGCACGCTGCTGCGCTATCTCGCGCACGAGCGCGACACGATTGGCTATGGTGTTGAAATCGACGATGCGCGAGTGCTGGCCTGCGTCGCTAACGGCGTTAACGTGGTGCAAGGCGACATGGAACGCGGCCTCTCGGGCTTCGCCGACGATTCGTTCGATTACGTGATCCTCTCGCAAACCTTGCAAGCCGTGCGCAGCAGCGAGCGCGTCGTGAGCGAGATGCTCCGCGTCGGCCGCCAGGGCATCGTCACATTTCCGAACTTCGGCTACTGGCGCAACCGGCTGCAGGTCATGTCGGGCCATATGCCGATATCGGACAGCCTGCCCTATGCGTGGTTCGATACGCCCAATATTCATTTGTGCACGCTCACCGACTTCGAAAACTTTTGCCGCGACCATGGCGTACGTGTTCTTGAGCGCATCGTCATCACCGGCGGTTCGACCGTGACGATATTGCCCAACCTGCTCGGCGCGCTCGCCGTGTTCCGCTTCGAACGCGTCTAGCGGCCATGGCAGAAGCACACGCGCCGCCCATTGACTGGCGTCATGCGCTGTTCAACCGGCGCATGCTGATTTGCGTGTTCACCGGCTTCAGTTCGGGCCTGCCGCTTTACATCCTGCTTTCATTGCTGCCCGCATGGCTGCGCTCGGAACACGTCGACTTGCGCGCAATCGGCCTGTTTGCGCTGATGCAGTTTCCGTATAACTGGAAATTTCTGTGGTCGCCGCTGCTCGACCGCTATGCGTTGCCCGCCTTCGGCCGCCGCCGCGGCTGGATGCTCGTTTCCCAGCTTGCGCTGGTCGTCGTGCTGCCGATCTTCGGCGCACTCGACCCACAGCTCGACCTGCTCACGATCGCGCTGCTCGCGATGAGCGTGGCGTTTCTGAGCGCAACGCAGGACATCGTGCTCGATGCGTACCGACGCGAAATTCTTGCCGACAGCGAACTGGGCCTTGGCAACTCGATACACGTCAATGCATACCGGATAGCCGGCCTCGTGCCGGGCTCGCTGTCGCTGATCCTTGCCGACCTGATGCCGTGGAACACGGTGTTCATCATCACCGCGCTGTTCATGCTGCCCGGCATCGTCATGACACTCATGGTCGATGAACCGAAACTCGCGGGTGCCATGCCGCGCACGCTGCGCGATGCAGTCGTCGAACCCTTTCGCGAATTCATTTCGCGCGCCGGCGTGCGTTCGGCGCTGCTCATGCTGACATTCATTGTGTTGTACAAGCTCGGCGACAGCATGGCCACTGCGCTCGCGACGCCGTTCTATCTCGACATGGGTTTCACCAAAACGGAGATTGGACTCATCGCCAAGCACGCGGGATTATGGCCGAGCGTATTCGGCGGATTGCTGGGTGGTATCTGGATGCTAAAGCTCGGCATCAACCGGGCCCTGTGGCTGTTTGGCGTGGTGCAGGTCGTGTCGATTCTCGGTTTTGCACTGCTGACCGAGTTTCCGCGAGATCGCGTGATGCTCGCGGCGGCGATCAGCTTTGAGGCGCTCGGCGTCGGGCTCGGTACCGTCGCGTTCGTGGCGTTTATCGCGCGCGCGACTCATCCGCTTTACACGGCGACGCAGTTGGCCTTGTTCACGAGTCTCGCCGCGGCGCCGCGCGTGGTGATCAATTCAGTCACCGGCGTGCTCGTCGAAAATATGGGCTGGCTGAATTTCTTCTTGCTGTGCACGCTGCTCGCCTTGCCGGGCATGTTGTTGCTGCCCAAAGTCGCGCCGTGGAATGGCGATCAGCCGACGCCGAAACGCGCATCCAATTAGCTCGGCTTCACTTCTTCTTCCCGAAAAGTCCTTCAATGGCTTGACCGGCCTTGGCGCCGATGCCGGTACCGACGCCCGGCAGCAGCACCGTCCCGATTGCGGCGCCCGCCATCGTGCCGCCGCTCGGATACAGCAGCGGCGAGTGCACGGTGCCGGCAACGTTGAGGGGTACCGTTGCGCTTGTCCCGACCGCTTTTACCTGCGCATTGACGCGGCCCGACAAATCCTGCCGCGCCGAAATGTTAACGTTGCCATCGGCCGCGAGGGCGCCGGATGCAATTTTCAACTGCGTGAACTGATGCGCGGCGCGGTCGCGAACCAGGTGCCCAGACAATTGCTCGAAACGGGTTTCGCCGCCCGTCGCCCCCTGCTTGATCAAATGGGTGGCCGCTTTCTCGATATCGATGCCATGCAAAACTCCATTCTGGACATTGAACGGCGTTTCGAGATGCATCGCGTTGAGCAACTGGTTCGCATCGGCCGCCGATGCGGAAAAAACCGGCTTCGCATTCAGCCGGCCGCTCATTTTGGCTCCCGGCGATACGAGCGGCACGAGCGTTTTCAACTCAATCTGGTCGATTTCGAAGCTGCCCTTGACCTGCAGGCCCTTTAGCCACCCGGCGCTCGCCTTGCCCTTGACGGTGCCGCCATATAGTTTGGCGGAGATGTCGTTGAACTCAGCGCCGTTGACCGTCGCCACACCTTTGATCAGCAGTTCGTCGAACTCGATCGGAGGCCCGAGCGGCGCTTTCCATGCTTTGGCCACTGCATCGATGAGGTACTGCGCATTGTCAGGTTTTACCGAAATCTTTAGCTTGCCGTCCTGCGTCGTCACTGTCGAATCGGCCGGTTGACCGCTGCTGTCGAGCGAAATGCGCGCGTCAAAAGGTCCGAACTGAGTGTTTTCGAACTGGATCAGCGCATCGTCCAAACGGATGCTTTCAATGCGTACAGGTGCCGGCGCTTCTTTGCTCGATTTGCCGAGCGCCGTCAGCTTGTCTATCGCTTTTTGCGTCAACACCAGCGACTTCACTTCGACTGACCGGATCACCTTGGTTGCCGACAACAGCGAAAGAATCGCCGGTTTAACTGTGACCTGGGCCAACCGAATGTCCGCCGTTTTACCGATGGCAATTCCATCGACGGTCAAATGCGGCACAGGCATCAGCCCGAAACTCAGGCGTTTGATGGTGACCGGCTCGCTTAACTTGGCGGACGCCTCCTTCTCGACGCGGGGAATAAAATCGTCGAGCTTGATGAACAGGGGAATCGCTGCTGCGATTGCTGCCAATACCGCAGTCAGGATTGCGAAGCGCTTGAACCATTTCATACCGTTGTCCTTTTGCGGTACTCACATCGTTTGAGTCGAGATCCAGCGTGGCCGGCGCGCACTTTTTTCATGATACAGTCGCACGCGGCTGCTTGAAAGCAGTGACATATCAAGGAGGTTTCGTGTCATACAGCAAAAATTACTACGTGCCTGGCGCAAACCGGCTGCTCACGGCCTTGTGGTGCTGCCTGCTCGCCATCGCGCTGCATTCCATCCCGGCGCTCGCAGAAGACCAACCGAAGAAAGACGCCGACAAAGACACTTACGATCAGGATTCAATCATTAAAGACGCCGCCGACTTCTTCGGGCAAAGCACCGAGGGACTCGCGAAAGTCATCGAAAAAGCGTTCAAAGAACATGGCCGCCCCAACGGCTACATCAAAGGTGAAGAAGCGGGCGGCGCGATCACAGTCGGCCTTCGTTACGGCAACGGCACGCTGCAGCTCAAATCCGGGGGCACGCGCAAGGTTTATTGGCAGGGCCCTTCGATTGGCTTTGATCTTGGCGCCAACGCATCGAAAGTTTTCACGCTGGTCTATCATCTGCCGACCGCCGAGCAGCTTTTCGTACGCTTCCCAGCGGTTGACGGCAGCCTGTATTACGTCGGAGGCGCCGGGATCAATTACCAACAGCGCGGCAAGATCATCCTGGCGCCTGTGCGGCTAGGCGTCGGCTTGCGCGCCGGCGCCAGCATCGGGTACATGCATTACACCAAACAGAAAACGATCAATCCGTTTTAAGCGCTTTACTAACGCTTAGTTGTCACAAGAGGGCGCCGCGTGCGGCGATCGGCCACAATGCTTCGACACGGCCGTTGCGCATGCATACGTAATTGTCGTACAGGTTTGCCGTTGGGTCGCAGTGGCCGGGGATGAGCTTCAGTTTGTCGCCGACTTTAAAGCGTGTCGCGCCCGTGATTTGAAGAACGCCATGTTCATCGGACGCTTTCACGTAATTGACGTCCGGATAGTCGGCAACGCGCGGCATGCCCGAGTCAATGCTCGAAGCCTTGAGACCTGCGTCGACAACGACACGGTCCGCTGCCGGCGCGCTCATGACCGTCGTCCACACAAACAAACTGTGCTCGAACTGCGGAATACCGCTTTCGGTCCATTCGTTCTTCGCGTAGTCGGCATCCATGAAAATATACGAGCCCGCCTGCAACTCGTGATAGACGCTGCTCGCTGCTTCGAACATATAGCTGCCGGTGCCCGCACCGGTTACGTATTCACACGCGATCCCCGCTTCCGCCAAAAGCCGCGTGGTCAATCGCACGTGCTCGACCGCGCGTGCGATGGCATTGCGCCGGTCGTCCACTTTGCGGATATGCTGCGCCGGGCCCTGATACGCCTGCAGCCCGGCGAACCGCAAGTTGGCGCACGCGGTAATCTTTTTGGCCAACATGACTGCCGGCGCGCCCGGCTGCACGCCGCAGCGGCCAGCGCCAACGTCGATCTCGACCAGCACATCGAGCGTAACGCCGGCGGCACGCGCGGCGGTATCGAGTGCTGAAATGTTTTCCGCGTTGTCCGCGCATACGGCGACATGCGCAGTGCGGTTCAGTTCTGCGAGCAGCTTGACCTTGGGCGCGCCGACGACTTCATTGGCAATGAGAATGTCCTTGACCCCGCCGGCGATGAGAACTGCGGCCTCGCTGACTTTTTGCACACAGACACCCGCAGCACCGAGCGCGATCTGACGCAGCGCTATCTCCGGACACTTGTGGCTTTTCGCGTGCGGACGCAGCCGGATGGATTTCCCCTGCAATGACTCGGGCAAGCGGCGCAAATTGCGCTCGAACGCATCGAGTTCGAGTATCAGGCAAGGCGTATCGACATCGGCAAGCAGCATGCCGATTTCAGCGGCGGGGCACAGCGTCATGGTGGGCTCATCAAAATATTCAGATTGAGAAATCATAATCGATTGTCAGCGGCGCATGGTCGGAATAGCGGTTCTCGGTGTAGATTTTGACTTTGCGCGCGCATGCGGCGATTGCCGGCGTCGCGATCTGGTAATCAATCCGCCAGCCGACGTTCTTGGCCCACGCCTGGCCGCGATTCGACCACCACGTGTAGTGATCCGGCCGCTGGTCGACGACACGAAAAACATCGACGAATTTGAGCTCGTCAAAAATCCGGGTCAGCCATTCGCGTTCCTCGGGCAGAAATCCGGAATTCTTGCGGTTGCCGCGCCAGTTTTTTAGATCAATCTCTTTATGCGCGATGTTCCAGTCGCCGCATAGGATGACTTCGCGGCCTTCGCGGGCGAGTTGCGTCAGATGTGGAAAAAATTCCGCCATAAAGCGAAACTTCGACTGCTGGCGATGCTCGCCTGCCGAGCCCGACGGCAAATATAAGGAAATTACCGAGAGCTTGCCGAAGTCGGCGCGCACATAACGGCCCTCGGCATCGAATTCGCGCACACTGATTCCTTCGCTGACTCGCGTCGGTTTATGCCGCGTGTAGACGCCGACCCCGCTATAGCCTTTTTTTTCCGCGTAATGGAAAAACCCATGAAAGCCGGCCGGCGCAAGCATGTCGGCCGCCATGTCGGCGGCCTGCGCTTTCAATTCCTGCACGCACACGACATCCGCTTTCTGACGCGCAAGCCAACGCAGGAAACCCTTCGCAGTGGCGGAGCGTATGCCGTTGAGGTTCAAAGTGATTACGCGTAACATTCGGTCTGCGCTAAAGTTCCCGCGGACAATTTCATGCCGGACAATTTCAGACACGAATTCATTCGCTTCGTGGTGGCGAAAAAAGTACTTAATTTTGGTGAATTCAAAACCAAAGCCGGCCGTTTGTCGCCCTACTTCTTCGACGCCGGCTTGTTTTTTGACGGTCAGTCGCTCAAGCAACTCGCGCAATTTTACGCGAAAGCCATCCTCGCTGCCGAGACCGGATTCGACATGCTGTTTGGTCCCGCATACAAGGGTATTCCGCTCGTCACGGCAGTCGCCATGGCGCTCGCGGACGCAGGGCACAACGTGCGTTACAGCTTTAACCGCAAGGAAACGAAAGACCACGGCGAAGGTGGTCTTACTGTTGGCGCACCGCTCGCCGGTCGCGTTTTGATCATCGATGACGTGATTTCAGCTGGCACTTCGGTGCGGCAATCGGTCGAAATCATCAAAGCCGCGAACGCGGTGCCCTGCGGCGTCGCGATTGCGCTCGATCGCATGGAACGCGGCACGGGCGAATTGTCAGCCGTTCAGGAAGTCGAGCGTTATTATGGAATGCCGGTCATCAGTATTGCGCGGCTCGACGACGTGGTGAATTACCTGCAGACGGACGGCCAGATGGCGGGCAACCTGATCGCCGTAAAAAAATATCGGGAACAATACGGAGTTACAACTCATGCATAGTCTTAAAACGGTGTTAGCGATCGGATTGTTTGTCAGCGTCGGATCCGTTTATGCGCAGGACAAGGGCGGCAAAATCGTCTGCTGGAAAGACAAGGCCGGCAAGACCGTCGGTTGCGGCGACAAGGTACCCATTGAATACAGGGACAATGCCCAGCAGGAGCTGAACAAGGGCGGTGTCACCGTGAAAGAGTCGGACGCTGCACTAACGCCGGCCCAGAAAAAAGCGATTCAGGACGAGGCCGACCGCAAGAAGGCTGATGGCGCGCGCGAAGCCGAGATAAAACGTAAAGACAAGGCGCTGCTCGATACGTTTACCACGGCGAGAGAAATCGACCTTAAGCGCAATCGCGATATTCAGCTGATCGAGTCCAACATCGAGGCCCAGCAGACCAACCTTAAAAATGCGAACGACCGCCAGGCGGACGCTCGCAACAAAATTGATCAGTACAAGAAAGAAAACAAACCCGCGCCCGCAGCCGTGCAGGAGGAGTTTGACCGCGCTGAAACGGGCAAGGCAAAAATCCAGGCGCAGATTACGCAAAAGCGCAAAGACATCGTTGATTTGAACGTGCAGTATGACGAGTTGAAAAAGCGTTTCATCGAGTTGACGGGACCGACGGTCGGCTCAGCACAACCGACGGCTGCTGCGGCGTCCGCACCGGCGGCAAAAAAATAACGCCGCAGTTTATTGCGCGCCGAGTTTCTGCTTTAGCAGCGCATTGACCTGCGCTGGATTGGCCTTGCCCTTCGATGCTTTCATCACCTGGCCGACCAGCGAATTAAACGCCTTGTCCTTGCCGCTCCGGTAGTCCGCCACTTGCTGGACGTTCGCGGCAATCACGGCATCGACGATTTTTTCGATTTCGCCGGTGTCTGAAATCTGTTTCAAGCCGCGTTTTTCGATGATCTCATCCGCGCCGCCTTCGCCGGCCCACATGGCGGCGAATACTTCCTTGGCCATTTTGTTGCTCAGCGTACCGTCCAAACCCTTACGGACAAGACCTGCCAGCGCGGATGGCGTGACCGGCGCGGCACTAATATCGATTTCGCTGCGGTTGATCGCGGCCGCCAGCTCGCTCGTCATCATATTGGCGATTTGTTTGGCCGCGGCAGCCTTATCGGCGAATTCGCAGGCAACCAGCGCTGTCTCAAAATAATCCGACCACTCGAACGACTGGGTGAGTAGCTGGGTGTCGTATACGGAGAGCCCGTAGCCGGTCAGGTATTGCGCGCGCTTGGTGCCCGGCAACTCACGCATTTGCGCTTTCACTTCGTCGATCCACTGCGGGCTGATCGCCAGCGGCAACAGATCGGGGTCCGGAAAGTAACGATAATCCATCGCGTCTTCCTTCGAGCGCATGGAACGCGTCTCGTCCTTGTCCGGATCATAAAGGCGCGTTTCCTGCACCACCTTGCCGCCGTCTTCGAGCAATTCGATCTGACGCCGCACTTCAAACTTGATCGCCTGCTCCATGAAGCGAAACGAATTCAGGTTTTTGATCTCACAACGCGTGCCGAATTTGTCGGACCCCGCCGGCCGCACGGAGACGTTGGCGTCGCAGCGGAAGGAACCTTCCTGCATGTTGCCGTCGCAAATGCCGATCCAGCGCACGAGCGTGTGCAGTACTTTGGCGTACGCCACCGCTTCTTCAGCCGATCGCATATCGGGTTCGGTGACGATTTCAAGCAACGGTGTACCGGCGCGATTCAAATCGATACCGGTCCTGCCGTGAAAATCCTCGTGCAGCGACTTGCCGGCATCCTCTTCGAGATGCGCACGGGTCAAACGCACCGTTTTCTCGCCGTCGGCTGTCGTGACTGTCAACGAGCCGCCTTCAACAATCGGCAGCTCGTACTGACTGATCTGGTAGCCCTTCGGCAGGTCGGGATAGAAATAGTTTTTGCGCGCGAAAATAGACCGGCGGCTAATTTTGCCGTTGACCGCGAGGCCAAAGCGGATCGCGCGTTCGACCGCGCCCTTGTTCAAAACCGGCAGCACCCCGGGCAGCGCGATGTCGACCGCGCTCGCCTGCGAATTCGGGCTCGCGCCGAACGCGGTCGACGCGCCGGAGAAGATCTTCGACTGCGTCGACAACTGCGCGTGGGTTTCAAGCCCGATCACGACCTCCCAATTCATGCGATCCCCTGCGGCATGCGCAAATGCCAGTCGGTCGTCTGCTGATATTGATGCGCAACGTTCAGCATGCGCGCCTCATCGAAATAATTACCAATGAGCTGCAAGCCAACCGGGTGATCTTTGGCCCCGAAGCCGGCGGGGATCGACATGCCCGGCAGGCCCGCGAGGTTCACTGCAATCGTATAAATGTCGGACAAGTACATCTGTACCGGATCCCCTGCCTTCTCGCCGATGTTGAATGCGGTCGTCGGCGTCGTGGGCCCCATTATCACATCGCATTTTTTAAACGCTTCGACGAAATCCTGGGCAATGAGGCGGCGCAGTTTTTGCGCCTGCAGATAATACGCGTCGTAGTAACCATGCGAGAGCACGTAGGTGCCAATCAATATGCGGCGCTTCACTTCGGCGCCGAAGCCTTGGCCGCGCGTCTTTCTATACATGTCCGCAAGGTCGGTATATTCGGCCGCGCGATAACCGTAGCGCACGCCGTCGAAGCGGGACAGGTTGCTGGACGCCTCGGCCGGCGCCAAAACGTAATACACCGGCACCGACAATTTCATGTTGGGGAGCGACACTTCAACGGTCTCGCAGCCCAGCTGCCTGAAATCCGCAATCGCGGCATCGATCGCTTTGGCGACGTCGGGCTGCATGCCTTCCGCGAAAAACTCGGCCGGCAATCCGATCCGTAAACCACGCAGCGGCTTGGCGAGATTGCGCGTGTAATTCTCGCGCTCGCGATCCAGGCTCGTCGAATCGCGCGCGTCGAATCCGCTCATCACATTCATCATCAACGCGAGATCCTCGGCCGTTTTCGCGAACGGCCCGGCCTGATCGAGACTTGAAGCAAAAGCGATCATGCCGTAGCGTGACACGACACCATAAGTCGGCTTCAGGCCGCAAATGCCCGATAGCGCCGCAGGCTGGCGAATCGAGCCCCCGGTATCGGTGCCCGTAGCAGCCGGCGTCAGGCGGGCGGCGACCGCTGCCGCCGAACCGCCGGAACTGCCGCCGGGTACGGCGGCGAGGTCCCATGGATTCTTGACCGGACCGTAATAGGAAGTCTCGTTCGAGGAGCCCATCGCGAACTCGTCCATGTTCGTCTTGCCCGCGATGACGGCACCCGACTTATTGAAGCACTCGATCACATGCGCATCATAGGGCGCGACAAAATTCGACAGGATTTTGGACGCACAAGTCGTCAGCCAGCCCTTCGCGCAAAAAATGTCTTTATGGGCGATCGGAATGCCGGTCAGCGGACCGGCTTGACCTTGCGCGCGCACGGCATCGGCCGCTCGGGCAAGCGCCAGGCTGCGCTCTTCATCGACGCTGATGAACGCGTTGAGCGTTTTGCCAAGCCCATTGATTCGTTTCAGAAAATACCCGGTCAGCTCAACACTCGACACGCGTTTGGCGGCGAGTTCGACAGCGAGTTCTTTAAGCGTTGAATTCAGCATAGAAGGCGGCGAAAAATGAGGCTGTGCTAGTCGGCGGATGCTATTGCCGCGCTAGCCGCTCATCTGCCCGTCACTCAAGAACTTTAGGCACCAGATAAAGACCGCCCTCGACTTGCGGCGCCAGCGATTGGAACAACTCGCGCTGGTCGGTCTCCGTGACGGTGTCATCGCGCAGCCGCAAGCTCACGTCCTGTGCGTGGGCCATCGGTTCGACGCCGCGGGTGTCGACGGCCTGCATTTCTTCGATCAGCTTGAAAATTCCGGTCATGCGCGCGAGCACCTCGTTGGCCTCGTCCGGAGCTACCTCGATGCGCGCCAATTGCGCAATTCGTTTAACGTCGTCGAGCGTCAGTGCCATGGCAGCGTGTTTTTTGCTTTAAAAATTGACTCGTGATGAGGTATTATACAGCGCTAATTTAGTGCACTTTTTCCTTTCTTCGGAACCAGTTATGTTCGGTTTTTTGAGCGGCTACTTCAATAACGACCTCGCCATCGACTTAGGCACGGCCAACACCCTTATTTATGTGCGCGGCAAAGGTATAGTGCTCGATGAACCGTCGGTCGTCGCTATCCGGCAGGAGGGCGGCCCGAATGGCAAGAAAGTCATCCAGGAAGTAGGACTGGCCGCCAAGCAGATGCTTGGCCGCACGCCGGGCAACATCACCGCCATCCGTCCGATGAAGGACGGCGTGATCGCGGACTTCACCGTGACCGAGCAGATGTTGAAGCATTTCATCAAAAAAGTGCACGACTCGCGATTGTTCTCGCCGAGCCCGCGCATCATCATTTGCGTGCCGTGCGGTTCAACGCAGGTCGAACGGCGTGCGATCCGCGAATCGGCGATTGGCGCCGGTGCTTCGCGCGTTTACCTGATCGAAGAGCCAATGGCGGCCGCGATCGGCGCGGACCTGCCGGTCGGCGAAGCAACCGGCTCGATGGTCGTCGACATCGGCGGCGGCACTACCGAAGTCGGCGTGATTTCGCTCGGCGGCCTTGTCTACAAAGGCTCGGTGCGCGTCGGCGGCGACAAGTTCGACGAAGCGATCATCAATTACATACGCCGCAACTACGGCATGCTGATCGGTGAAACGACCGCCGAACATATCAAGAAAGAAATCGGTTCCGCGTTTCCAGGTTCCGAAGTGCGCGAAAAGGAAGTCAAAGGCCGCAACCTCGCCGAAGGTATTCCGCGCAGCTTCACGATTTCCTCCAACGAAATTCTCGAAGCGCTGACCGAACCGCTCAACAGCATTGTGAGCGCGGTCAAATCCGCCCTCGAGCAAACGCCGCCTGAACTCGCGGCCGACATTGCGGAAAAAGGCATGGTATTGACCGGCGGCGGTGCGCTCTTGCGCGATATTGACCGGCTGCTCATGGAAGAAACCGGCCTGCCCGTCATCGTTGCCGAAGACCCGCTCACCTGCGTGGTGCGCGGCTCCGGCATGGCACTCGAGAAAATGGAAAAGCTCGGCAGCATCTTCACGGATGACTGATAAGCATGAGGTGTAAGGCATGAGGGTAGAGGCGGATCTGCAACCACCAAGACCTTCCGCCTCGCTCCTCCCGTTTGCCCGCTAATGGAACATTCACCGCCGCCATTTTTTCGCCGCGGCCCGACTCCCCAAGTTCGCCTGTTGGTGTGTGCACTGACCTCGATTGCGCTTTTGATCGCGGACGCACGTTACAGTTATCTTGAGAACGTCCGCAAAGTCGCTTCGGTCATCGTCTATCCGCTGCAGCGGCTGGCGGGCGCGCCGCGCACCGTGCTCGACAGTCTTGGCGAATTTTTCGTGACCCAGAATGCGCTGCGCAGCGAAAATGCGAAGCTCGCGGCCCAGAATCTGACCGACGCCGTTGTTTTGCGCAAGTATTCGGCGCTTAGCGCCGAAAACGCGCACCTGCGTGAATTGCTCGGCGCGCGCGAGCGCTTCCCGGAAAGTACGCAGTTCGCCGAAGTCCTGTACGCGGGGCGCGACGTGTTTACGCGCAAGATCGTGATCGACAAGGGCCAGCAGCATGGCGTCAAGACCGGTCAGCCGGTGATCGACCAGATTGGCATCATTGGCCAGGTGACGCGCATCTATCCGTGGCTGTCTGAAGTCACGCTGATTATCGACAAAGAGCAAACCGTGCCGATCCAGAATTTGCGCAACGGCCTGCGCGCGGTCATCGGCGGCACCGGCAATGACGGCCAGCTTGAATTGAAATTCATTCCGTTGAACGCCGATTTCCAGAACGGCGACCAGCTTGTCACTTCGGGCATAGACGGGGTATATCCACCGGGGCTGCCGGTCGCTGAAGTCACCAATGTCGAGCGCAATGCCGCTTACTTATTTGCAAGAATTACCTGCAAGCCGCTCGCGGGCGTGACGAGCCATAGCCAAGTGCTCGTGCTCAATTGGGAAAACAAGCAACCGGCACGGCCGGCCGAAGAATCCAAAGCGGCACCGCGCGCTAAAAAGCCGCGCAAGGGGGCTTGATGCAGTCACGCGATATGTCCTTGCACGAAATCCTGCTGCCGGTCAGCGGCGCGTTCATCGTCGCGACTTTCGTCGTCGCACTCTTTGGCAATCTGCTGCCGTGGTCGGGTTGGTGGCTGTTCGTGAAACCCGATTTTGTCGCGCTCGTCGTCCTTTACTGGTGCATACAGCAACCGCGCAAAGTCGGCTTCGCGTGGGCGTTGCTTTTGGGCCTGTTGATGGACGTTGCCGAAGGCAGTCTCTTTGGTCAGCATGCACTCGCTTACTCGGTGCTGGCGTTTGCCGGCATTGTGTTGCACCGGCGTGTTCTCATGTTCACGATGCGCGACCAGATTTTGCATGTGCTCGTGCTGCTCTTTCTGAACGCCGCAATTGTGCTCGCCGTGCGCATGTTCGCGGGCGCCGGTTTCCCCGGCTTTCGCTATTTCGCCGGCAGCCTGACGGCCGCAGCTTTGTGGCCGCTGCTGACCTACTTGTTTAAACTGCCGCAACGTCCCACCCTCGACCCCGACCGTGTCTGAACTGACGATCAATCCCGGCGTCGAACTGCGCAATTCGCGGCGTGAGATTTACGAGTTCCGCGTCCGTCTCGCCGTCGCGTCGGCTTTCGTGCTGTGCATGTTTGCGCTGTTGTTCGTGCGCTTTTTCTACCTGCAGGTCGTGCAGCACGACCACTACACGACCCTCGCCGAGGCGAACCGGATTTCGATCGTGCCGATCGTGCCGAGCCGCGGCATCATCGTCGATCGCAACGGCGTGCTGTTGGCGAGCAACTACTCGGCCTACACGCTTGAAATCACGCCGCGCAAGATCGATGACGTCGACGGATTGATCGACGATCTCGGCACGGTGATTGAAATCACCGCCAAGGACCGGCGGCGCTTTCGCAAGCTCCTGGACGAAAGCAAAAGTTTCGAGAGCCTGCCGATCCGCACGCGACTGTCGGACGAGGAGATCGCGCGGTTTGCGGCCAACCGCTATCGCTTCCCCGGCGTCGAAATCAATGCGCGGCTGTTTCGCCAATATCCACAAGGTGAATTGTTTTCCCACGTGGTGGGCCATATCGGCCGGATCAACGCCAATGAAATCGAGCAGTTGGAAGACAAAGGGCTCGACGCCAATTACCGCGGCACCGATTACATCGGCAAGGTCGGGCTCGAGCAGAGCTACGAGACGCATCTGCACGGCACGACCGGGGTCGAAGAAGTTGAAGTCGACGCCGGCGGCCGCGCAATGCGGACGCTGTCGCGTTCGGCGCCGGTCTCCGACAACAACCTGGTGCTGAATCTCGATGCGAAATTGCAAGAGGTGGTTTACACCGCATTTGGCGACTTTCGCGGTGCGCTGGTGGCGATCGATCCGACTACCGGCGGCGTGCTGGCGTTCGTGTCCAAGCCCGGCTTCGATCCTAATTTGTTCGTCGACGGCATCGACACGCAAAACTGGAAAGAGTTAAACGAATCGATCGACCGGCCGATGGTCAACCGCGCGTTGGCTGGCACGTATCCGCCGGGCTCGACCTTCAAACCTTTCATGGCGCTCGCGGCACTGAACATCGGCAAGCGCCGGCCCGAGCAGGCGATCAGCGACCCGGGCGGCTACAATTTCGGCGGCCATTTTTTTCGCGACGACAAGGTCGGTGGCCATGGCATGGTCGACATGTATAAATCGCTCGTGGTGTCGTGCGATACCTATTACTACGTGCTCGCCAACGATCTGGGCATCGACAATATCTCGACGTTCATGCGCCAGTTCGGTTTCGGCAGCAGGACCGGCATCGACATCACCGGCGAATCCGCGGGTATCCTGCCCTCCCAAGAATGGAAAACCAAACGCTTTAGGCAAAAATGGTACGCCGGCGAAACGATCAGCGTCGGCATCGGCCAGGGCTACAATTCCTACACACCGCTGCAGCTTGCCCAGGCAACCGCAACGCTGGCCAACGACGGCGTGATGTACAGGCCGCACATCGTTAACTACATCGAAGACATCGTGACTCGCGCGCGCTCGGTCGTCGAACCCCAGCCGATGCGTACCATTCCGCTCAATCCCGAACACCTCAAAGTCGTCAAAAACGCGCTGGTCGGCGTCAATAAAGAAGGCACTGGCGCGCGCGCCTTTGCAGGGACGCCGTACGTAAGCGCAGGCAAAACCGGCACGGCACAGGTCATTGCCATCAAGCAGGGTGAGAAGTATGTCGAAAGCCGGGTCGCGGAAAGACATCGCGATCACGCGCTCTTTATTGCGTATGCGCCCGCCGACAATCCAAAGTTAGCGCTCGCTGTCTTGGTGGAAAACGCCGGCTTCGGCGCGCGCGCCGCGGCGCCTATCGCGCGCCAGGTATTCGACTACTACCTGCTCGGCAAGCAGCCAACGCCGGTCAAAGCAGAAAAAGACGATCCGAAGGCTGCCCGTGATTAGGCGCATCACGCGGATATTGACCGCGCACATCGACAGCCAGCTGCTGATTGCGCTGCTGCTTTTAATGAGCGTCGGTCTGGTAACAATTTTCAGCGGCTCGAACCAGAGCCTGCCGCGCCTCTCCAGCCAGGTCGCCAACATCATGGTCGCGCTCGGCGTGATGTACATGTTCGCCAACGTGCCGCCGCATTACTTGCGGCGCATCGCACTGCCGCTCTACATATTCGGTGTGCTGTTGCTCGTGTGCGTGGCGTTGTTCGGCGACATCGTCAACGGCGCACGACGCTGGCTTTACATCGGCGTCACGCGAATTCAACCGTCTGAACTGATGAAAATTGCCGTGCCCCTGATGCTGGCGTGGTATTTCGACCGTTATGAGGCGAGCCTCAAGCTCAAGAACTACATCATCGGGGCGATTTTGTTGATGATTCCAATTGGACTCATCGTGCGCCAGCCCGATCTCGGCACCGCACTGCTGATTTCGGCAGCCGGCGCTTATGTGCTTTTTCTCGCCGGATTGTCTTGGCGCATCATCGTCGGGCTTGGGCTTGCCGCCGCGGCATGTATGCCTTTTGTATGGGGCATGATGCACGATTACCAACGGCAGCGCATTCTGACGCTGATCGATCCAACGCAGGATCCGCTCGGTACCGGCTATCACACCATCCAGTCGACGATTGCGGTCGGTTCGGGTGGCATCGTCGGCAAAGGCTGGCTAAACGGCACGCAGACGCATCTCGATTTCATTCCCGAACGCACCACCGATTTCATTTTTGCCGTCTTCTCGGAGGAGTTCGGACTGATCGGGAATCTCGTGCTGCTGATACTCTTCCTGCTGGTCATCGCGCGCGGCGTGGTCATCACCGCCAATGCGCCGACGTTATTTACGCGGCTTTTCGGCGGCGCCATCACGCTCACGTTTTTTACCTATGCATTCGTTAACATGGGCATGGTCAGTGGCATTCTGCCGGTCGTCGGCGTACCGTTGCCGCTGGTGAGCTACGGCGGCACTTCGCTGGTGACCATTTGCCTGGGACTCGGCATTCTCATGAGCATTGAGACTCATAAGAAACTGGTGCAGAGCTAGGATCCAACGGAGGAGTGCGGATTGAGGATTGAGCAAAAATTAAATAACCCCCTTTCACTGAAGGACCCGGCTTTAACTCAATCGGCGATCCTCAATTCACTATCCAGTCTGTTCTTTGCCATCGCATTGCTGGGGCTCGCCGGCTGTGGCGGTATGAGCACACGCGAAACATCTCCGCCCGTCGCGCGCGCGCCCGACGGCACGCCTGCGCCGACGACGACAACGCCCGCAAAACCGCCGGTCTCGCGAGGCGGCGGCTACTACCTGAACGACGGACCCGGCGACAACCCGCCGCCCAATCTGGATCAGGTGGCCGATGCGGTTCCCAAACGTGAACCGCTTGCGCGCGGCGCGATGCGCCCATACACGGTCATGGGCCAGAATTACACGCCGATGACGCAAGTCACGCCGTACAAAGCGCGCGGCATCGCGAGTTGGTACGGCCGGCGCTATCACGGCCAGCAAACATCGTCGGGCGAAATTTACGATATGTACGGGATGACCGCGGCGCACACCGTGCTGCCGATCCCGAGCTTTGCACGCGTCACCAATGTGGCCAACAATAAATCGATTGTCGTGCGCATCAATGATCGCGGCCCGTTCTATCCCGATCGCCTGATCGATTTGTCGTACACCGCGGCGTACAAACTCGGTGTGCTGGGCGGCGGCAAGGCCATCGTCGAAGTCGAGACCATCATCGTCGATGCCGGCACGCCGACGCCCCCGACATTGGCTACCGCGCCTGCAGATACTCCGCCAGTTTCCGCGACGACAACCGCGACGCCGCTGACGCCCGCGGCGGCGCCGGCGGGCACACCCTTAGCCGATGTTACGCCGCCGCCCGCGGCCGCCAATCCCGCCTCGCCGCAGGCCGTCGCCCCGGAGACGGCCATCGTCGCCGTGACCGCCGAGCAAAAAGGGTTATTTTTACAACTCGCCGCATTTGGTTCGCGCGAAAACGCGGACATTTATCTGGCCCGGCTGCGCACGCAAGTCGACTGGCTCGCGCCGGCGCTCCACGTGTATCCGAAAGACGGCTTCTTCCGCGTGCACGCTGGTCCCTATACGACACAAGCGGACGCGCGTGCGGCGGCCGATCGTATTGGTCAGTCGCTCGGCATCAAAGCGATGGTGTTGACGCGCTGACGACCGGCAATGCGCGCCGCAGTTGGCGAGCTACAAGACGTAACGCGCGAGGTCTTCGCTTTGCGCCAGATTCTTCAAACGCGCATCCACATACTGCGCATCGATCGCGATCGTCTCGCCTGAGTGTTTCGCCGCGTCGTATGAAATTTCCTCGAGCAGCTTCTCCATCACGGTATACAGGCGGCGCGCGCCGATGTTTTCCGTTTTCTCGTTGACCTGCCACGCGATTTCGGCGAGCCGTTTGATCGCCGCCGGCTGAAACTCGATCTTGATACCCTCGGTTGCGAGCAACGCTTCGTATTGCCGTGTCAAACAAGCGTCCGTGTTGGTCAGTATCTGCTCGAAGTCGGCGATCGATAGACTCGCGAGCTCGACCCGAATCGGGAAACGCCCCTGCAGTTCGGGTATGAGGTCCGACGGCTTCGCCAGGTGAAACGCGCCGCTCGCGATGAACAACACATGATCGGTTTTGATCATGCCGTATTTGGTCGTCACGGTGGTGCCCTCAACCAGCGGCAAAAGATCGCGCTGCACGCCCTGCCGCGACACCTCGGCACCTGAAGCGTCGCCGCGGCTCGTGATCTTGTCGATTTCGTCGAGAAAGACGATGCCGTTCTGCTCGACGTTCGCGACCGCGCTCAATTTGAGATCCTCGTCATTCACGAGTTTCGCGGCCTCCTCTTCGGCCAGCAGCCTCATCGCTTCGCGAATTTTCAACTTGCGATTCTTGCGCCGCGTGTTGCCGAGATTCTGAAACATGCCCTGGATCTGTGAGGTCAGATCTTCCATGCCGGGCGGCGCAAAAATTTCCATTTGCGCCTGCTGCGCGGCGACATCGATTTCGATTTCCTTGTCGTCGAGCTCGCCTTCGCGCAGGCGCTTGCGGAATTTCTGGCGCGTTGCGTTGTCGGTATCGCTCAAGCTTGTCATGCCGTCGCGCGCGGGCGGCAACAGCGCGTCGAGGATGCGCTCCTCGGCGAGGTCTGCCGCCTGATGCCGCACTTTGCGCGTCGCCTGTTCGCGCGCCTGCTTGACCGCTGATTCGACAAGATCGCGGATGATGGTATCGACATCGCGCCCGACGTAACCAACTTCAGTGAACTTGGTCGCTTCGACTTTGATGAAAGGCGCATCCGCAAGGCGCGCGAGGCGCCGCGCGATTTCGGTTTTCCCAACGCCGGTCGGTCCGATCATCAGAATATTTTTCGGCGTGATCTCATGCCGCAACGGCTCGGCGACCTGCTGCCGGCGCCAGCGATTGCGCAGGGCGATCGCCACCGCACGCTTGGCGGCGTCCTGCCCGATGATGTGTTTATCCAGCTCGTGAACGATTTCCTGCGGTGTCATTTGGCTCATAGTGGGTGATGCGAGATGCAAAACGGGAACGTTGGCGTCGATACCTTTTCCCGCTTCATCACTCGATAGTTTCAATTACGTGTTGCTGGTTGGTGTAAATGCACAAGTCGCCCGCGATTACGAGCGCCTGCTTGACGATCTGCTCAGGGGACATCTGCGTATGATCGAGCAATGCCCGCGCCGCCGCTTGTGCGTACGGTCCGCCGCTGCCGATCGCAACCAGGCCCTGCTCCGGCTCGAGTACATCGCCATTGCCCGAGATGATGAGCGAGCTCTGCGCATCGCATACGACCAGCATCGCCTCAAGCCGCCGTAACATGCGATCGGTCCGCCAGTCTTTCGCCAGCTCGACCGCCGAGCGCAACAGGTTGCCCTGATGTTTTTCAAGCTTCGCTTCGAAGCGCTCGAACAGCGTGAATGCGTCAGCCGTGCCGCCGGCAAAACCGGCGAGTATCCGGTCTTCGAACAAGCGCCGCACTTTTCGCGCGCTCGCCTTGACCACCACGTTGCCGAGCGTCACCTGCCCGTCGCCGCCGAGCGCAACGCGCGCGCCGCGCCGGGCCGAAACGATGGTAGTGCCGTGAAATTGCTCCATGCAGGGACCTGATTGAGTTAAGCGTTAAAAGGAAAGACAAGGAAAGGATAAGCGGCGCCGTCAGGCCGACATGGGGGCGCAACCGCGAAATTCAATCACACGACGTGGTCAGGCGCCAGTGTGCAGGGATTGGCTGAAGTGCCGGTCTCGATCTGAATGGTCACGTGGCCGATATGGAATCGATCCTCGATGTCATGCATGGCGTGAGCAAAGAAGTCGTCGCCCGGATGGCCGCCCGGCATGACGAGATGCGCGGTCAACGCCGTTTCCGTTGTGCTCATCGCCCAAATGTGCAGGTCGTGCACTTCGCAGACGCCCGGCAATTCGCATAAATAGCGGCGTACGTCGACGGGATTCACGTTTTCCGGCGCCGCCTGCAGCGCAAGTCTGACCGAATCGCGCAATAAACCCCAGGTGCCGACGAAAATCGTCGCCACGATCAACAAGCTCGCGACCGGATCGAGCCACAGCCAGCCGGTCACCAGTATGGCGACACCGGCAAGTGCAACCCCGAGCGACACCGCCGCGTCGGAAGCCATGTGCAGATACGCGCCGCGAACGTTGAGATCGCTATGACGATCGGCGAGGAAAAGCCATGCCGTGCCGCCGTTAATCGCAATCCCCGCCAGCGACACCCAGATCATCATGCTGCCATTCAGGTCGTCCGGATTTTTGAACCGCAGCACCGCCTCCCACGCAATGCCGCCGGTGACAACGAGCAACAGCATGGCATTGATGAAAGCAGCGAGTATCGTCGAACCGCGCAATCCATAGGTGAAGCGCGCGGACGGCGGCCGCAGCGCAAGCGCAGACGCGCCCCACGCGAGAACCAAACCCACGACATCGCTCAGGTTGTGCGCGGCGTCGGCGATGAGTGCCAGCGAATTGGCTGTCAGCCCGAAAATCACTTCGACCACGACGAAAGCGAAATTCAATCCGATGCCGATCGCAAAGGCACGACTCAGCCGGGCGCTGCGCGCATCGACGCCGTGCGCATGATGATGGCCATGCGCGTGATCATGGCCATGTGCATGAGAGTGATGGTTGCTCAAATCGTAGGCGACCCGCAAAGAGGTTGCATCTGGCGTGGGTAAATGCTTACCGTGCAGGAATCGGCCGCGGGCCGGCGGCAAACACGAACACCGCAAGCACAGACATCATCCATACAATCGCGGGACCTGATGGCCAGTCGGTCAATGCCGATGTTACCAGCCCCAGCGCGTATCCGGCGATGCTTAGTGCATAGGCGGCGGCAACGCGCCCGCGAGTGAACCGGCGCGTGGCAAGCGCGGGCACGATAAGCGTCGTGAAAACGAGATACAAACCGACGAGCTGCACCGACACGGTAACTGCGCATGCGAATAAAAGGTAAAAGCCGATGCGTCCGATGCGCGCATTGAGCGCATACCAGGTCAGCAGAATAAGCACGGAGGCGCCGGCGACCACCGGCAAGCGCGCTGGATCGACCCACAGGATCTGGCCAACCAGTAAATCTTTCAAATGCTCGGCGCCGTGCGGATTGCTCGCAAGCACGATCAGCGCCCCGCTCGCGGCAAGTATGAACGTAACGCCGATCACCGCTTCCTGCACTTCCGGCCAGTGCTTTTCCGTCCAGGTGAGCAGCAAGGCCCCCGCTGCGGCCGCGGTCAGGGCGGACACTTGCACGCCCCAGCCCTGCGGCTCGAAACCGAGCCAATCGGCGCAAATGACGCCGAGCCCCGCGATTTGCGCAATGGCGAGATCGATGAACACGATACCGCGCGCCAGCACCTGGCTGCCGAGCGGTACATGCGTCGCAGTTACCAGCAGTCCGGCAATGAATGCGGGCCACAAAATACTCCAGTCGAGCGCGGCCTGACTCATTTCGCGACCGCCAAGAGACGTTGAATCGTATCGTCGAAGAGGCTGAACAAATCTTTCGACTTGTCGGTCCCGCCGACCGTAAACGGCAAGGTTACGACCGGTATTTTTGCGTTCGACGACAGCCACTCGGCTGCGCGCGGATCGTTATACGCCGATCTCACCACGGCTTTGGCCGGCTCCTTCGCGAGCCGCGTGAGCAGTTCGCTCATATGCGCCGTCGTGGGCGGCAATCCGGGCTTCGGCTCGAGACTGCCGAGCTCACGAATGCCGAGCCAGTTGTTCAGATACGACATGTTTTTGTGATAACCGACGACAACCATACCTTTGAGCGGCGCCGCTTCACCCTCCCAGCGCACGATCGCCTGTTGCCATTTGGCGAGAAAAGCTTTGCTGCGCGCGCGGTAATCCTCCGCTTCGGCTGCGTCGAGCTGCGCCATGCGTTCGCTTAAGGCCGCGGCGACTTTGGAAATATTGCGCGGATCGAGATGAATATGCGGATTGCCGCCCGGATGCACGTCGCCCTGCGAACGATCGACCGATGTCGGTATTTCGAGCATCGTCACGAACTTCGACGCTTCGAAGTAGCCGGGCTGGCCGACCTGAATTTTGGAATTGCCCGCCTGGGTCAGCACGAGCGGCAGCCAGCCGATTTCGAGTTGCGCGCCCGTGCAGATCACGAGGTCGGCGCTGCGCGCGCGCGCAATCAGGCTCGGCCGCGCCTCGACGCGATGTGGATCCTGCAAGGCATTGGTGGCCGAATAAATGTCGACCTTGTCGCCGCCGAGTTCCTTCGCGAGCGCGCCCCATTCGGGCGTGCATGCGAAAACCTTGAGCGCCGCATGCGCGGGAACAACGGCCATCGCCGCGATCAGCGCGAGAAAAAATCCAAACCGGCTTGTCATGATCAGCATCCTTTCGCGCGCTAAAACTTGTGCGCGCCGTGCGCGCCGAGGCTATAGATGTACTGCACGATCGCCTGATTGTCGGTCGCGCCCAGCCGCGACTTGTCGGAAGCAAGCTGCAAGCGAATGCGGCTGAATTCCGTCGGGCTCCAGTCGACCATGACGCTGTTGCGCGTCGGGCTGTAATTCGAGAGCACGGGGAAATCGTTCGCAGTCGGGCCGGTGCCGCCGGTCACGATGCCGTTGTTCACGCTGCCAAAATTCAGGCGATCGTAACGATAGCCGACGCGCCATGCGGGCATGAACTGCCAGGTGCTCTGCGCGTACCAACCGGTTTGCGTCGCATTGAACGGTCCCGTCACCTGCCCGAACACGGCGCTGCCCGCGGTATCGTTGTAGTTGAGCGCGCCATCCTGCATGAAGCGAAAGTATTCGCCCTGCAGTTTGAAATTGTGGTCGGTGGCATTACCGTTCGGCGCCCACTTGAGCACGCCGTCGGCCACCCATAATTTCGCGCTACCGGAAAATGCATTGATGACCGGATTGCCCAACGTATCGACATCCTGGTATGTGCGCGCATTCGGCGACGTCTTCAAATACGACGCGCCGGCGCGCCAGGCATAGCTGTCGCCGATATCGCCGCCGACATGGCCGAGCAGCGCGTAGCCGCCCACGCCGTTCTTGTTGCGATCGCTGCCGGGAAAGTTATCACCCGCGCCCGCTTCGGCGGCGAGTTCGATAAAGAGATCGGTCGGCGCGACCCATTTCAGCTGCAGGCCGTTCTGACGAAACTGGTTGCCGAGAAACGCCTTGTAGGCAAGCGGCGCATCCTGAAAATCCCACGCGTGCTGATGCTGCTCGTTCAAGTAGCCGAGGCCCGAAAAAAACCGGCCGCCTTTCACAGTAAATCCTTTTGGCAATGCGAGCGTTTGGAAATACGCCTCCTCGACGTTGACGCCGCCTTCCGGCGCGAGCGACGCAATCGCGACGCCGCGGAAATACGGATCGATGTTGGCGGAGATATTGAGTTCGGTTTCGCCGAGGCTGAAACTGCGCTTGGGTGGACCGACTTCACCGCCCGACGGCATGAATCCGTTAAGCCGGTAGGAGTTGGGATCCTGCGAATCGCGCGCGAACGTGCCCTGAAGGATGAGCGACACCGCGGGATTGAAGGCGCTCTCACCGCGATCCGAGGCGGGGGCGGCCGGCGCCGCCGCAGCCGCAGTCGCCGTCGTCTCGGCACTCGCCGCTGAGTGCTCGGCCTTGCTCGCCGCCGCAACGGCCTTGCCTGCTTTTACTTCCGTGTCAGCGAGACGCTTCTCGAGCGCCTGAATACGCTGTTCGTACTGCTGCTTCAGCTGGCGGATCTCGTCGCGGATCTTGCCGAGTTCCGACTCCTGCGCCGACGCCGGCGCGCTCAGTGCAACCGCACTGAGGACCGCGATTAAAAATCTGAACACATGAATTCTCCTCTGGATGCTTGAACCCGAATCGCCGCCGGCATGCCGGCAGCGACAACAACTGCATGGGTAAGATCAGAGAAGCGCGGGCGGACCGCGTGAGGCGGGAACCAGTAAGTTGGCAGCGAATGCGGGCGGAAAATGATTGCCGCTGTGCTCGGCGCTGTTGGCCGCGAGCCGCAGTGGCAGCTGCGCGGAGTGAAGCACGCCCAGAACCTGCGCAAAAGATACGTGAAAGTCGCATAACCCGTTATGCGCGGCCTTTTGCTTTTCGTCCTGCGGCTGAGTCCGCGCGGGCAGGCGGTCGTGCAGATGACGAAATTGATGCGCAAGCGCGTTGTGCTGCGCTATGAGCAGCAATACCGCGAGCACTATCTGCATCAAGCCACGTTTGAACATGTCGTTAAGAAACGCCTCGACCGAGAATTGGGTCCAAAATAACATAAACGCTCGGCCCCTTGCAAAATCGCCGTCATTGGCGCGCCGGCGCCGTCTTATACTGACCTAAGCCGCCTAAGCCCAACCCCATGAAACGTTTCCTGATTTTTCTAATCAAAACTTATCAATGGTGCCTGAGTCCGTTCTTCAGCGGCCAGTGCCGTTTCTATCCGAGTTGCTCGGCCTATGCAGCCGAGGCGATAGACGTGCACGGCCCATTGCGCGGTACGTGGCTCGCGGTCACGCGCCTCGGACGCTGCCATCCGTTCCATCCGGGCGGCGTCGATCCGGTGCCGCCGCCGACGCACGACGGTTGATTCTCGATCCTAGCCAGCAACGCGGCAGGCGACGCCTTTCAAGTATTCGCCTTCAGGAAAACTAAGCGCAACCGGATGGTCGGCGCCGGCGCTCAGGTGCTCGACGATATGCGCATCGACGCCGGCGTCGAGTGCCGCGCCGGCGACAATTTTCTGAAACAGGTCGCGCGACACGCCGCCCGAACATGAGAACGTAAAGAGTAAGCCGCCCGGGCGCAGCAGTTTGAACGCAAGCAGGTTGATGTCCTTGTACGCGCGCGATGCTTTTTCCGCATGCGCGGCGGTCGGGGCGAATTTCGGCGGATCGAGCACGATCAAGTCGAAACTGCGCGCCTGATCGCGTAATTTGCGCAACAGCTGGAACACATCGCCTTCGATAGCGTCGCACGCGGGCAATTGATTTAGCGCAACGTTGCGCTTCAACAACTCGAGCGCCGGCCCCGAACTGTCGATTGCGGTGACGCCGGCTGCGCCGCCCGCGAGCGCGTTGACGGTAAAGCCGCCGCTGTAGGCGAAGCAGTCGAGCACTTCGCGTTCCGCGCTCAACGCTCGCACTCGCGCGCGATTCGAGCGCTGATCCAGGTAAAACCCGGTCTTGTGCCCCTGTGGCACATCGACTTCAAACGCGACGCCGCTTTCTTTGACCAGCATCGGCGATGGCGGCAACGCGCCGTGCAGCACGCCGACACTCGGCGTCAGGCCTTCGAGCGCAAGCACATCGGCGTCCGAACGCTCATAAATCGTTTTCGGCTTTACCACCTGCACGACAGCATCCGCGATCGCATCGCGCCAGCGCATCGCACCCGCGCTCGATAATTGCATTACCACCGTATCGCCATAGCGGTCGATCACAACGCCGGGCAAGCCATCCGATTCGGCATGCACAAGCCGCACGCTGTCGATCGAGGGCAACAGATGGGCGCGCAATGCAACCGCGCGTTCGATGCGGGCGCGAAAGAACGCGGCGTCGATCTCGCGCTTATGCCAATCCCAGACACGGGCAACGATGTTTGAATTCGGATTACATGCGGCGACGCCAAGAAATTCGCCGCCGCCGCTGTGGATTTCAACCGTTTCCCCGGGCGCGAGATTACCGGTCAGTGTCGCGACTGCGCCGGAAAATACCCATGGGTGGCGGCGCTTGAGCGATTTTTCGCGGCCGGGTTTTAGTACGAGCTTATTCATTGAAGACATTCCCGGATTCTTGCTTGAGACATCTAGTTTTATCCGCGAATATCTGCGGCAACCAGTGCCGTAGGGTTTTAACTCTTTCTTTTCGCACGCGGATGTGCCGCATCGTACACCTTCGCGAGCTGCTGAAAATCGAGATGCGTATAAACCTGCGTCGTCGAAATGCTGGCGTGGCCGAGCATTTCCTGCACTGCGCGCAAATCACCGCTCGATTGCAATACGTGCGACGCAAACGAATGGCGCAGCACGTGGGGATGCACGTTAGTCGCGATGCCCAGCCGCAACGCCCATTCCTTCATCCGGTACTGAATCGCGCGCGCCGAGAGCCGGGTGCCGTTACGGTTGACGAACAGCGCGTCGACGCCGTCTTTCACCAGCAACTCGCGCTTTTTCGACCAAAGAGCGAGGGCCGCGAGCGCTTGGCTGCCGACCGGCACGACTCGGGTCTTGGCGCCTTTGCCGGTCACACGCACGGTCGCATCGGCAAAATTGATATCGGCGGGCGCGAGGCTCGTGAGTTCCGCGAGACGCAGCCCGGACGAATATAAAAGCTCGTATATCGCCTTGTCGCGCATCGCTAGTTTGTCGTCAGCCGGAATATCCATCATGCGGCCCGCCTCATCGGGCGACAGCGCATGCGGCAGAGCCTTCTTCGCTTTCGGCGCGCGCAAGCCAACGCAGGGATTGTTCGCGTACCCGTGATCGCGGGCGAGATATCGGTAAAAACCCCGCCACGCCGACAGCATGCGCGCGAGCGTACGGCCATCGAGACCGCGCGCATGTAACTGCGACACGAAACGGCGGACGTTAGGGAGTTGCAGTCCGGCCAGCGGCGCTTCGCCCGCGAGCTCGATCAGCGCCGCGACGTCGCGCTCGTAATTCAATATGGTATGCGCGCTCAGGCGCCGTTCGTTCGCGAGGTGTCCCACGAAATGGTGCAGGAGCTTAGCTGCGGGTGAATGGGATTTTGATTCCGCCCGCTTCACCCTGTAAACCTTACGGTTTGCTTTGAATCCTGCACGTCATGCGAGCAGGCCGGTCAACGCCGCTGATGCGACCTCGCCGATGCGCTTCAGATAAAGCGTGCCCATCTCCGGATAAAAGCGCTGCGCGTCTTCGCTCGCCATTGCGAGCAAGCCGAACGAGCGTCCGTTTCTCAGCGCGACGTATGCGAACGAATGCAGGCGCGGCGCCGCTTCGCCGAACCATTCGGCGGTGTCGACCATCGCATGCGCGCTGCAATAGGGTTGCGCGAGGCTTTCGGCAAAATCGCGGGTCGCCGCGCTGACTGCGCCAAATTCGGGCAATTCCGCATGCGAGCCGCCCTCGGGCCACAGGCGCAGCACGGTATGCGGAACGGTAAAGTCTTCGCGCAAATTAAAGTGCAAGGCCGCAATCACCGCTTCAATATTGCGTGCGGTCACGAGCGCAAGGGTCAGGCGATGCACTTTCTCGCCGATGGCGTCGTTTTCCTCGCCGAATACGATTAATTCGCGCAGCTTGTCCTCGAGCTGCTTGCTCTTGTCGCGCAGCGTCAGGATCTGGCGCTCGCTGATCGGGATTGCGCGGCCGCCGTGCGGATGCGGAATCATGATCGTTGCCAGGAATTCGGACTGGTCTTCGAAGAACTCGGGGTGCTGCTTCAGGTAATTAACAACCGCATCGGGTGTCATGTCTGCCTCTTGTCGTGCTGCTTTTCTTAAACGCGCGTCCGGGTGGTGCGGATTCTCAAAGCTCAATTTCGCCGGTGAAAACCGTAACCGCCGGACCCGTCATCAATACGGGTTTGTCTTCACCCTGCCATGATATACCGAGGTCGCCGCCGCGCGTAGTAACCGTCACGGTGTTATCGAGCAATTGGCGTTGAATTCCCGCGACGACCGCTGCGCAAGCGCCCGTGCCGCACGCGAGCGTCTCGCCGGCGCCGCGCTCGTACACGCGCAGCTTGATGTGGCCGCGATCGATAATCTCCATATAACCGGCGTTGACTCGCTTCGGAAACCGCGCGTGCCGCTCGATTGCGGCGCCCTGAATCACAACCGGCGCGCTATCGACCCTAGCGACAGCCTGGACCGCATGCGGATTGCCCATCGACAGCGCGCTGATTTCGAGCGCCGCGCCGTCGACTTCGAGTTGGTATGTCAGCGCCCGGCGTTCCGCTTGAAATGGAATGCGGGCGGGCTCGAATTCCGGCACGCCGATGTCGACCGTCACGCGGCCGTCGGCCTCCAGCCTCGGCACAATCACGCCGGACAAGGTGCCGACTCGAATCTCGCTCTTCTCGGTGAGCCCGTGCTCACGCACGAAACGCACGAAGCAGCGCGCGCCATTGCCGCACTGCTCGACTTCGCCGCCGTCTGCATTGAAGATGCGGTAATAAAAGTCGGTGGCATCATCGCGCGCCGCCTCGACCTGGAGAATCTGGTCGCAGCCGATGCCGAAATGGCGATCGGCAATCCGGCGTAACTGGTCGCGGTTCAATGCAATCGGCGTGCGCGTCGCGTTGAGAACGACAAAGTCGTTGCCAAGACCGTGCATTTTGGTGAACTTCAAACGCATTCGCGGCGGTAATCGCGATAAATGCAGCGATCCATGATGACCGTCATGCCGGCAGTGCGCGCGCGTTGCGCGGCCGGTTCATTGACGATGCCTTCCTGCAGCCACAGCGCCGGCAGCTTGAGCGCGATGCAGTCATCGACGATGGCGTCGATAAATTCGGACGCGCGAAACACGTCCACGAGATCGATCGCCATATCGACGTCGCGCAGATTTGCATACGCTTTCTCGCCGAGCACCTCGGTCACCCCCGGCCGCACCGGCACAATGCGATAGCCCGCTTTCTGCATGGCCGCGGCGATTGCGTAACTCGGCCGCTCGGCATTGGGCGAGAGGCCGACAACCGCGATTGTTTTCACCCGCCGCAGCAGCGCGCACCGCTCTTCGCGGCCCGGATTTTCAAACATGGCGCCTCATCACGTAATCGTCCATTGCGAACCCGGCGCCAATATCTTTGACCACCGACCCGACGATTTCAAAACCCTGCTTCCGATACATGGCAATCGCGGTGCCGTTGTGCTTGTTTACGGCCAGCGTCAGCGCTTTGCAAGCGTGCTCGCGCGCGCCTTGCGCCGCGCGTTCGATCAGCAAACGGCCATAGCCGCGCCGCTGGCATTCCGGATGCACGTACACCTTGTCGAGCTTCATCTCACCACCATCGACCAAAAAATACGAGCAGAAACCGCGCATGTGCCCGTCAACCGTCAGCTTGTCCCACCACAGGCCGTCGCGCACAAGCTCCGCGCGCAAAACGTGCGGGGCGTAACGCTGTGCGAGCATATATTCTATCTGGGCAGCGCTGATGATGGCGGGATAATGCGCGCGCCAGATCAACGCGGCGAGCGCGCACAGCGCATCGATGTCGTCGGCGTTGATTGCACTAACTTCAATGACGGGCGTCGCATCAGCGCTCATACGGGTTGGCTTCCCCCTCTGGCCTGGTCTTGAACCGCTTGTGCAGCCAATAATATTGCTCGGGCATCTCGCGCACGCGCTCTTCGATGAACGCATTCATGCGCTGCGCATCCGCCGCGAGATCGCCGCTGGGAAAACCGGACCATGCCGGATACAGGGTTACGACATACCCCTGGCCGTCCGGCAATTGACGCGTGACGCATGGCACGATGACGGCGCCGGCGAGCGCGGCGATTCGCGACACGCCGGTGATCGTCGCCGCCGGCACACCGAAGAAGGGCGCGAACACCGAGTCGCGCGCGCCCAAGTCCATGTCGGGCAGGTAATAGAATGGTTCGCCGCTTTTGAGCGATCTGATCATCGGCCGGATGCCGTCCTGGCGCGCGAACAACGTCGCGTGCCCGAAGCGCGTACGGCCGCGCAGGAATACGCGATCGGCCGCCGCATTTTTCTGCCGGCTATAAACGGAGCTCATCCGAAAGTCCGCGACCAGACGTGTGCCACCCATGTCGAGCCCAAGGAAGTGCGGCGCGAGCAAGATCACCGGTCGATCGCTGATGCCTCGCCAGTTTTCCAGCCCTTCGATACGCACCAGCGAGCGCATATCGGCTTCGGATCCCCACCACAATATGCCATGGTCAAGCAGGCTGCGGCCAAATGCCCTGAAGTGCGCGAACGCAAGCCGGCGCCGCTCAGCGTCCGTGAGTTCGGGAAAACACAGTTGTAAATTTTTCAGCACAACGCGGCGGCGCGGCGCACCCACCGCGTACAAGCTCGCGCCCAATGCACTGCCGACGCGCGCGCGTGCGCCGCGCGGTAAAAAGTGCAACAGCCAGATGAGCGCGAGGCCGAGCCGGATCATGACAAACGGGCAGCGCAGCGCCGCAATCTGAATTGCACGATGATCAAGCTAGAACGCCGGCGGTATTTTGATATAATTCGCGGCTTTCTCACTTCGACGTTTGGCGCGAAAAAATGAGCGACTTCCTGTTTACCTCTGAATCCGTATCCGAAGGGCATCCCGACAAAGTCGCGGACCAGATTTCGGACGCCGTTCTCGATGCTATCTTAGCGCAGGATAAACACGGACGTGTGGCTGCCGAGACATTGGTCGCAACCGGCCTCGTGGTGATGGCCGGTCAAATTACGACGAGCGCCAAAGTCAATTATTCGGAGATTGCGCGCGACATCATCAAGCGCATCGGCTATGACGACTCGTCGATCGGCTTCGACTACCGCAGCTGCGCCGTGTTAACGGCTTATGACGCGCAGTCAGTCGATATCGCGCAAGGCGTCGATGAAGGCAAGGGCCTCGATCTCGACCAGGGCGCCGGCGACCAGGGCCTGATGTACGGTTTTGCCTGCGATGAAACGCCGCAGCTGATGCCGGTGCCGATTTACTATTCGCACCGCCTGATGGAACGCCATGGCGAATTGCGCCGCGACGGGCGCCTGCCGTGGCTGCGTCCTGATGCCAAGTCGCAAGTCACCGTGCGCTATCTCGACGGCAAGCCGACGCACATCGACACGGTCGTCATATCGACCCAGCACGATCCGGACGTAACGCACGAGCAGATCAAGGAAGCCGTGATCGAAGAAATCGTGAAGCCGGTGTTTCCGAAACACATGCTGAAAGCCGACACCAAATACCTGATCAATCCGACCGGCCGTTTCGTGATCGGCGGACCGCTCGGTGACACCGGTTTGACCGGCCGCAAAATCATCGTCGACACGTACGGCGGCTACTCGCGCCACGGCGGCGGCGCGTTTTCGGGCAAAGACCCGTCCAAGGTCGACCGCTCGGCCGCCTATGCGGCACGTCATGTCGCCAAAAACATTGTGGCCTCAGGACTCGCCAAAAAATGCGAAGTGCAGGTCGCGTATGCGATCGGCGTCGCGCGCCCTGTGAGCGTGCTCGTCGATACGTTCGGCACCGGCACGATTGCCGACGACAAAATTGGCAAGCTGGTCGAGAAGCATTTCGACTTGCGGCCGAAAGGCATTATTCAGGCGCTGAACCTGTTGCGGCCCATATATTTGAAGACCGCCGCTTATGGCCACTTCGGCCGCGACGAGCCGGAATTCTCCTGGGAGGCGACCGATAAGGCTGCCGCACTCAAGGCTGACGCGAAGTAAATCACTGTGTATTTCATACAACGCCGGCCTCGCGCCGGCGTTTGTTTTTGTGGGCCCCGCCCGACTGACAAAGCGCGCGAAATTACGCTACAATCCGCACCCTCCCCGAGGAGCGTTGCGACGGCCGCCCTCAAACGACCGCCAGGCTCGGGGATTCAATACCGCAACGGCGCTCACGAACTTTTTTTCTGTTTTTAAGGAAAGGAGCGCGTGATGAGCGCCGCTACTCAAAAGAATTTCACCGATTACAAAGTCGCCGACATGGCGCAGGCCGCGTTCGGCCGCAAGGAAATTGCAATTGCCGAGACCGAGATGCCGGGTCTCATGGCGGTGCGCGAAGAATTCAAAGGCAAGCAGCCGTTAAAAGGCGCGCGCATCGCCGGCTCGCTGCACATGACGATCCAGACTGCGGTGCTGATCGAAACGCTCGCGGCACTCGGCGCCGACATTCGCTGGGCGTCCTGCAACATTTTCTCGACCCAGGATCATGCAGCCGCGGCGATCGCTGCGCGCGGCATCCCGGTGTTCGCTTACAAAGGCGAAACGCTCGACGACTATTGGGATTACACCCACCGCATTCTTGAGTGGCCCGGTAACGGAAATGATGGCGGCGCCCCGAACATGATTCTCGACGACGGCGGCGATGCGACCCTGCTCGTGACGCTCGGCGCGCAACACGAGAAAGCCGGCACCCAGCCGCCAGAAGGCACAAACGAGGAAGAGCGCGTGCTGTTCGCGGCCATGCGTAAAACGCTCAAAGCGAAGCCCGGCTTCTATTCCAAAATTCAGGCCAGCATCAAAGGCGTGACCGAGGAAACCACCACCGGCGTGCATCGCCTGTATCAAATGGAGAAAGAAGGCCGCCTGCCGTTCCCCGCAATCAATGTGAACGACTCGGTCACCAAGTCGAAATTCGACAATCTCTACGGCTGCCGCGAATCGCTGGTCGACGCGATCAAGCGCGCGACCGACGTGATGATCGCCGGCAAAGTCGCGCTCGTTGCTGGCTTTGGCGACGTCGGCAAAGGCAGCGCCGAAGCGCTGCGCGCGTTGTCCGCGCAAGTGTGGGTCACCGAGGTCGATCCGATCTGCGCACTGCAGGCGGCGATGGAAGGCTTTCGCGTCGTGACGATGGATTACGCCGCCGACAAAGCCGACATCTTCGTGACGGCGACCGGCAACCTGTCGGTCATCACGCACGACCACATGAAGCGCATGAAGCACAATGCGATCGTGTGCAACATCGGCCACTTCGATTCGGAAATCGACATCGCAAGCCTGAAGCAATACGAGTGGGACAACATCAAACCGCAGGTCGACCACGTCGTGTTCCCCGACGGCAAGCGCCTGATCGTGCTCGCCGAAGGACGGCTCGTGAATCTCGGCTGCGGCACCGGCCATCCGTCATTCGTGATGTCGAATTCGTTCACCAACCAGACGCTCGCGCAAATCGAGCTCTTTGTTAACGGCGGCAAGTATGAGAACAAGGTTTACACGCTGCCGAAACATCTCGACGAAAAAGTTGCGCGCCTGCACCTGAAGAAACTCGGCGTCGAGTTGACGGTATTGAACGAAAAACAGTGCGATTACCTGAATCTCACCGTCGACGGCCCGTATAAAGCGGATCACTACCGGTACTGATGGAATCGCAGAAACAATATCCGCGCACGTACAGCTTCGAGTTCTTTCCGCCGAATACGCCGGAAGGTCAGGAGAAGCTGCGTGCGACCACGCGCCAGCTTGCGCAGCTCAACCCGAAGTTTTTTTCGGTCACCTACGGCGCGGGTGGCTCGACGCGCGAGCGCACGCTCGGCACGGTGCTGGATATCCGAGAGATGGGCCACGCTGCGGCGCCGCATATTTCATGCGTCGCATCGACGCGGGAGAATATCCGCGAATGGCTGCAGCGTTATAAGGATAACGGCATCAAGCACCTGGTCGCGCTGCGCGGCGACCTGCCGTCGGGCCTGGCGGCGGCCGGCGAATTCCGTTATGCGAACGAGCTGGTTGAATACACGCGCAAGGAATTCGGCGACCACTTCATGATTGAAGTGGCCGCTTATCCGGAAACGCATCCGCAGGCGAAAAGCGCGCAGGACGATCTACTCGCGTTCAAACGTAAAGTCGATGCGGGGGCGAATTCAGCGATCACCCAGTATTTTTACAACGCCGACGCGTATTACCGGTTCGTCGACGAATGCGAAGCGATGAACATCCGTGTCCCAATCGTGCCGGGCATCATGCCGATCGGCCGCTTTTCACAGCTCGCGCGCTTTTCCGACGCGTGTGGCGCGGAAATTCCGCGCTGGATGCGCAAGAAGCTCGAGGGCTACGGCGACGACACGGCATCCATCCGCGCGTTCGGACTCGATGTGGTGACCGCGTTATGCGATGACTTGCTGCAGCACGGCGCGCCCGGCCTGCATTTTTATTCGCTCAACCAGGCGGGCCTCACGACGACGATCTGGCAGCGGCTCGGACTATAACGATGAGTTTCTACGCGCCGCCACCGGTCATCACCGCTGACGTTTTCGCAGCGGTGCCCGACCGCCTGAATAAAAGCGGGCATCCGTCGACGTGGGTCGATGCCAATCATCCGGGCTCAAAGCTGGGCTCGTTTCTCGAAGGCCCGGCATTCGACCGCGCCGGCAATTTATATGTGGTCGATATTCCATTCGGCCGCATCCTGCGCTTTTCGCCCTCGGGCGAATGTGAAGTGGCCGGCGAATACGACGGCTGGCCCAACGGCCTCGCGATTCACCGCGACGGCCGTATCTTCATTGCCGACTACCGGTTCGGCATCATGGTGCTCGATCCGAAAACCGGTGAGGTGTCGCCGGTCGTCACGCATTGCCAGTCGGAAAGCTTCAAAGGCTGCAACGATCTCATTTTTGCGCGCAACGGCGACCTCTACTTCACCGACCAGGGCCAAACCGGCGTGCACGACCCGAGCGGCCGCGTTTACCGGCTGACGGCAGGCGGCAAGCTCGAACGCCTGATCGACAACGGGCCGAGCCCCAACGGTCTGGTGCTCGATCCCGAAGAAAAAGTTTTGTATGTGGCGATGACGCGCACCAACTGCATGTGGCATCTGCCGTTGAAAGATGGCGGCGTGTCAAAGGCCGGCGTGTTCGGCTACCTGCCCGGCATCCACGGGCCCGACGGCCTCGCGATGGATGAAGCCGGCAACCTGAGCGTATGCCATGCGCGGGTCGGCATCGTGTGGGTATTGAGTCCGCTCGGCGAGCCGCTCTATCGCATCGAACCGAAAGGCGGCGTGAGCCGTCTGACCAACGCCGCGTACGGCGGACCCGACCGCAAGACGCTTTATATCTGCGATTCGTACGGCGGCCGCGTCCTGACTGCCAAACTGCCGGTAGCCGGCGTGCAGCTTTTTTCACATCTTTAACGAATATGAAACGCGCGACCTGGAATGGCGGCGAGCTCGCTGAAAGCGACCGCTGCGAAGTCGTCGAAGGCAATCAGTATTTCCCGCCCGACGCGGTGAAACGCGAATGCCTGCGTGAGAGCACGACCCATTCGGTCTGCCCATGGAAAGGCACCGCGAGTTATTACGATGTGGTGGTGAAGGGCGAGACCAACAAAGACGCCGCCTGGTACTACCCGGAGACGAAACCGGCAGCGAGCAACATCAAAGGTTATATCGCGTTCTGGAAAGGCGTGACGGTCGCCTGAGGTTCCGCAGCTGCATAAAAAACGGCCGCAGATTGCGGCCGTTTTTTTCGCGCAGACGCTCAAGCTGCTTTGGCGATGTTCTTCTTTTTGACTTGCGCCGCCTTGGTGTGCATCGCTGCATACGCGCCGTGCGCGGCGGACTCTGCGTCGCCGACATGCACCGGCAGCCCCATGTCGGACAGCACCGAACCGAGCGCCGACAAACACAGCATCACGTTATCCGGGCGGCACGAGTAACCCATCAAACCGAAGCGCCAGATCTTGCCGGCGAGCGGGCCTAAGCCGGCGCCGATCTCGATCCCGAATTCATTGAGCAGCGTTTTCCTGACTGCAGCTTCGTCCACGCCTTCGGGGCAGCGCACTGCGTTCATCTGCGGAATCTGGTACTGCTCCTTGACCAGGAACTTGAGGCCCATCGCTTCGAGGCCGGCCTTCAGCGCGAGATGATGGCGATGATGACGCGCCCAGCAATTTTCGACGCCTTCTTCGCGAATCAGCAGCAGCGCTTCGTGCAGCGCAAACAACGAGTTGGTCGGCGCCGTGTGGTGATAGGTGCGCGTCGACGCGCCCCAATAGCCGAGCAGCAGATTCATGTCCATGAACCAGCTGTGGATCTTGTCTTTACGCGACTTGACGTCGGCGACGATGCGCTCTGAGAACGACACCGGCGACAAGCCCGGCGTGCACGACAGGCATTTCTGGCTGGCGGAATAAACTGCGTCGATGCCCCATTCGTCGACGAGCACCGGCGTGCCGCCGAGTGACGTGACCGCATCGACGATCGTCAGTGCGTTGTGCTTGTGCGCGATATCGACCAGCGTCTTGGCGTCCGACTGGCAGCCGGTTGAGGTCTCAGCATGCACGAATGCAAGAATCCGTACGCCCGGATTTTTCTTGAACGCGTCCTCGACTTTTTGCGGGTCGATCGGCGAACCCCACTCGTCTTCGACCACGATCGCTGTGCCGCCGCAGCGTTCGACGTTTTCAATCATGCGGCCGCCAAACACGCCATTGCGGCAGACGATGACTTTGTCGCCGGGGCGCACCAGATTGACGAAACAGAATTCCATGCCGACCGAACCCGGGCCCGAGATCGGGAAGGTGAGCGGGTTTTTCGTCTGGTACGCGTAGCGCAACAGCGTTTTCAATTCTTCCATCATCTCGACGAAGACCGGATCGAGATAGCCGATCGCCGGCTGGCTCATCGTCGTCAGCACGCGCGGATGAATTTCGGTCGGACCGGGTCCCATCAGCGTGCGTTGCGGCGGATGAAACGAATTGATGCGTTTGGCGGGGGCAAAATCGTTCATGGTGTCGTTTCCTGTAAGTGGCGATCCGAACAAACTCTCGCCGTCCGGACGCGACTTCATCCGGAGCGGTTTCCTGGCAGTGGCTTCGTTGAGAACTTCGGCGGCGGTGATCTGGCCGTTGCTCGCGTGCTCGACTTCCATTGCCCAGCGCGCGGGCACGTAACCGGATTTCACCCAGTTATTGACGACCGCGCGGTCGAGGCGAAATTGGCGGGCGACTTCGGCTTGCGAGCCGAACAGGACAACGAGGCGGTCAGCACAGTTCATGGTTTTCTCCGAAAGAGAATTTACCATGACAAAATTACTTTGACAAAGTACTCTTCGCTAAAGAAATAACGGCCGGTTTCGGATCTGCCAAAGTCGAAAATTGGTCTTGTGGATCAAAGGCTTTGTCGCCTTCCACCGTAGCGATGCCGGTCGCCTTTACCGCCTCGAAGTTGAACAATTCTCTATCCATCAGGTGGGACGGCCGCACGTCCTGCAAGCTGCGAAAGATCGAATCGACGCGCCCCGGATAGCGCTTTTCCCAATCGCGCAGCAGATCTTTCATCTGCTTGCGCTGCAGCGTCGCCTGCGAACCGCACAAGTCGCACGGGATGATGGGAAACTTTTTGACTTCCGCGTACGCCGCCAGATCGTGTTCTTCGACGTATGCGAGCGGCCGGATCACGACATGCGCGCCGTCATCCGACACCAGCTTGGGCGGCATCGCTTTCAGCTTGCCGCCGAAGAACAGATTAAGAAAAAACGTTTCGAGGATGTCGTCGCGATGGTGGCCAAGCGCAATCTTGGTCGCGCCCAATTCTTTCGCCACGCGATACAACACGCCGCGGCGCAGCCGCGAGCACAGCCCGCACATCGTCTTACCCTCGGGAATAACGCGCTTGACGACTGAATACGTGTCCTGCACTTCGATGTGGAACGGCACCTCGAGCGAACGCAGATAGCTGGGCAGCACATGCTCGGGATACCCGGGATGGCGCTGATCGAGATTGACCGCGACGATATCGAATTCAATCGGCGCATGCGCGCGCAGACTGAGCAGCACGTCGAGCATCGCATAACTATCTTTGCCGCCCGACAGGCACACCATCACGCGGTCACCGGCGCTGATCATCTGGTAGTCGCCGATCGCCTGCCCGGCCAGGCGCCGCAGCCGCTTGGCGAGCTTGTTCGCTTCGTACAAATCTTTCTGGTGCAGGTCCGGCGCGTTCACAGCGTGATACTCCTGCCGCCATCGACGGCGATCACCTGCCCCGTTATGTACGGCGCGGCTGCGACCAGAAACTCGACCGCCTTCGCAATGTCATCGGGCTCGCCGGCCCGTTTCAACGCCGTTTGGTTGACGATACGCTGGCGCGACAGCTCGTCGGACCACGCCGCATCGTCCGGCCACAGTATTGTGCCGGGCGCCACGCCGTTCACGCGCACGTCGGGCCCGAGTTCGCGCGCGAGCGATCGCGTCAACGCGAGCAGGCCGCCTTTCGCCACCGTGTAGACGACGTAATTTTTCATCGGTAATTCGGCGTGGATGTCGACAATATTGACGATGCAGCCATGATGTTTACGCAATTCAGTGGCGGCGGCCTGCGACAAAAAGAGCGGCGCTTTCAAATTCGTGCCGATGAGATCGTCCCACGCTTTCTCGGTGATTTCGCCGATGGCCGTCGCAAAAAAACTGGACGCGTTGTTGACGAGAATATCGAGGCTGCCGAACTGCTTGACGGTCGTCTTGACGAGATCCGGCAGGCTCGCACCGGTCAGGAGATCGGCTTTAATCAACGCAACCGAATCGGCGCGCTGTTCGTTTAATTCCCGCTGCAATTCACGCGCCTCTTTGACCGAAGCGCGATGATGCACCATCAGATTTGCGCCGCGCGCATGCAGGCGCCGGCAGATCGCCGCGCCGACGCGCTTGGCGCCGCCTGTGACGAGTGCTGTTTTGCCGCTCAGCGCTTGGTCCGTGATGAGTGTCATAGCGTATATTGTAAGCTATGACCCCTCGAAGCTCATTGCCCGCTTCGCTCGAAAAACTCGCGCCACCTTCCGCCACCGCCCTCGCGCACAGCGCGCTATTGCGCGAAGTCATCGCACGCGAAATTACTGCCGCGGAAGGCTGGATCAGTTTCGCGCGCTTTATGGAACTCGCGCTGCACGCGCCGGGGCTTGGTTATTACAGTGCGGGCTCAGTCAAGTTCGGCGGTGGCGGCGACTTCGTCACGGCGCCGGGCATGGGCTCGCTATTCGGCCGCACGCTCGCGCGGGAGGTCGCGCGGATTTTGCAGAGCGGCATCACGGACATCGTCGAGTTGGGCGCCGGCAACGGGCGACTCGCCTGCGATCTCCTGGCGGCGCTCAATACGCTCGACCGCTTGCCTCGGCGCTATCTGATTCTGGAAACGAGTGCTGATCTGCGCGAACGGCAGCGTGAATTGCTGCGACGCGAAGTGCCGCAATTTGCAGATTGCGTCTCGTGGCTCGATGCGCTGCCGGCACCTTTGACAGCGCTGGTGCTCGCCAACGAAGTGCTCGACGCGATGCCGGTGCACGTGATCGAAACGGGCAGCGGCGCGATCGGCGAGCGCGGCGTGACACTTGCCGGAGATGCGTTTCAATGGCGTACGCGGCCGGCAGAAGGTTCAGTACTGGCCGCCGCGAAAAGTCTCGATCTACCAGCCGGCTATGTCACCGAAATTAATCTCGCGGCACGCGCTTTCATTGCGACACTCGCGGCGAACCTGGCACACGGCGTCGCGCTGTTCATCGATTACGGCTTTCCGGCGCGCGAGTACTATCATCCTCAGCGCAGCAGCGGGACCTTGATGTGTCACTATCGTCAGCATGCGCACGACGATCCGTTGACGCTCGTCGGCCTGCAGGACATTACCGCGCATGTCGATTTCACCGCGTTGGCCACCGCCGCCCAGATCAGCGGATTGCAACTGCTCGGCTACGCGAACCAGGCGCAGTTTCTGATCAACTGCGGCATCACCGACGTGCTTGCCGGCACGCCCGCGGAAAACCCGGCCGCCTATTTGCCGCAAGCGGCGGAAGCGCAAAAATTGTTAAGCCCGGCTGAAATGGGCGAGCTCTTCAAGGTCATCGCGTTCGGCAAAAACTATACGGCGCCGCTCGCCGGGTATGCCAGCGGCAACAAGCAAGCTCTGCTGTAAATTAGCGCTTGGTTTAAGCTGCCGCCACGTGATGGCCTCGAGAAAACTACGTTTGCGCATTATCGGGCTGCTCGTTTTCGGCGCGTGCCTGACTTCAACCGGCAAGCCGAACGCTGCGGACACGGACATTATCGCGGCCGAGTATCGTTGGGTCCAAAGTCAGTACGCCGCGATGCTCGAGCGCATACTGCCGCCGTCCCTGGAGCCCGCGCAATTGCCGGAGCCGGCTTCGTCGGGCGCGCAGCTCGTCGCAAGATATTGCATGCAATGCCATTACCTGCCGAATCCCGCGATGCACAGCGCGCCCAAATGGGCGAGCACCGTCGAGCGCATGGTGTGGCGCATGGAGGGCAAAGGCAATCTCGGCAAATCGATGCATGAACTGATGGCGGGCGTGCGCGCACCTTCGTCTGCAGACCAGGCAACGCTGCTGCGTTACCTGCAAAGGCACGCACAGCGGGAACTCGACATCAAGAAATATGCCGACATTCATACGCCGGCGGGACGCATCTACAGCATCGCCTGCTCGCAGTGCCACGTGCTGCCCGACCCGCAGCGCCATACCGCACAGGAATGGCTCCCCGTCGTTGAACGCATGCGCCGCAATCTTGCCTGGGCCAATCGCGTCACCGGCGATGCGGCGATGCGCACGTCCCCCGAGCTCGATATTGTCGAAATCGTGCGCTATTTACAGCGGCATGCGCGCGTAAATTAAACCGCGGGCACCTGCATGCCGCGCTGCACCGCGGGCCGCGCCGAAATTACATCGAACCAGCGCTTCACGTGCGGAAAGTCGGCGAGATTGGTTTTGTGCCATTCGAAGCGCGCCACCCACGGATAAGTGGCGATGTCGGCGACCGAATACTCGTCCGCCAGATACTCGTGCGTCGCGAGCCGCTGGTCGAGTACGCCGTAGAGGCGATCCTTTTCGCGGGTATAGCGGTCGACCGCATAAGGCACCGGCGCCTTGGCCGCGCGCAGAAAGTGGTGCACCTGGCCGAACATCGGACCAACGCCGCCCATCTGGAACATCAGCCACTGCAGGGCGTCGAAGCGCAGCCGTTCCGGCTGCGGCATCAGCTTGCCGGTCTTGATCGAGAGATAAAGCAGGATCGCGCCCGACTCCATCATTGCGTACGATTCGCCGCCGGGGCCGTCTGAATCAACGAGCGCGGGAATCTTGCTGTTCGGACTGATCGCAATGAACTCCGGTTTGAATTGATCGTTCTGACCGATGTTGATCGCATGCACGCGATAGGGCAGCCCCACCTCTTCGAGCATGATCGAGACCTTGCGGCCGTTCGGCGTGGTCCACGTATAAAGATCGAGCATGATTATTCCTTTCGGCGAGACCCGTCGCCCTGCGACTCAGCGGTTTCCAGTGTATGCCTGATTGCGGCGACCCGCGCGCGCGCGACGTCATCCTTGATTTGCGCCGGGTCGGACGCGCGTTGCGCCACCGCGCCCGCATCGACCGCGCGCGCCGCCGCGAGCGCATCGCGCAGCCTCGTCATCGCCGCCTCGCTGGCAGGCTGTGGGGCGACGACACACACCTCGAGCAGTTGCTCGAAACGCTCGGGCCGCCTGAATGCATCGGTCGTCTGTAATAGCGATAGCAGCGCATCGGCCCCCAAAATAGCGGCGTTGCCAATGTCCGGGCAGTAACGCGAGGACAGCAGCGCGAGCTCGCGGCATTCCTGCGGCACCCTCAGGCGCTCGCATAAGGTTTCGATTGCAGTTTCGGCCATGTGACGCGTGATCAGCGCAAACCGCGCAGCAAGGCCGAGACCCCGCGCGGCACCCGCGTCGAGTGCCGCGAGACTGGCCGCGCCGACACTGCCCGCACCGATCTCGCCCATTTCCGGCAATACGATCCCCAGCGCGCCGCACTCGGCGAGCACTTCAAACATGCGCGACGGCCGTTGCTCCATAAGTCCGCGCGCCAACTCCTGCCACACGCGTTCGGCGACGAGCGCATCGGCTTCGCCGTCGGCCACCATGGCGCGCATCTGCTGCAAGGTCGCCGGCGCGATCGCAAAACCAAAACGCGCAGCGAACCGCGCGACGCGCAAAATGCGCACCGGGTCTTCGGCAAACGCCGGCCCTACGTGACGTAGCACACGCGCTTTCAAATCCGCGGTGCCGCCGAACGGGTCGATGATTTTGCCGTCCTCATCCTTTGCAATCGCATTGATCGTGAGGTCGCGGCGCGCCAGGTCTTCTTCGAGCGTTACATCGGGCGCCGCATGAAACTCGAAGCCGTGATAGCCGCGGGCGGTTTTACGCTCGGTGCGCGCGAGTGCGTACTCTTCTTTGGTTTGCGGATGCAGGAAAACCGGGAAATCCTTGCCGACCGGCTTGTAGCCAAGTTTGACCATCTCTGCTGGCGTCGCGCCGACCACTACATAGTCGCGGTCGGTGACCGGCAGGTCGAGCAGTTCGTCGCGCACAGCACCGCCGACGGCATAGATTTTCATGCGCTAGCGCCGGCGTGCTCGTATTGCGGCAGCACTTCGGTTTCGGCCGCGGCGGCCGCGTACCAGTCTTGCATCGGCGGCAAAGCGAGCAGCCTGTCCACATAACGCTGGCTCGCCGCAGACAATGTGACGGCATAGGTTTTGAAGCGCGTTGTGACCGGCGCGTACATCGCGTCTGCAATGCTGAATTTACCGAGCAAGAATGGGCCGCCGAATTGCTCGAGTCCCATGGTCCAGATCGCTTCGATGCGCGCAATGTCGGCCGCGACTTCGGGCGTCATACCGATGCCGGGATAACTGCGGCGCACGTTCATGCCCATATTGCCGCGCAGCGCGCCAAAACCGGCATGCATTTCGGCGCTGATCGCGCGGCCGTAGGCGCGAGCCGCCGCAGCGATGGGCCAGAGTGTTTTCTCAGGGTGACGCTCGGCAAGATAATCGCAGATGGCGAGCGATTCCCAAACCTTCAACTCGCCATCGATCAACACCGGCACTTTGCCGGCGGCCGAATATTGCCGGATCTTTGCGTCGTGCCTGTCCTGATATAGCGGGACCCGCACTTCTTCGAACGGGATTTGCGACTGCTTCATCAGCAGCCACGGCCGCAACGACCACGACGAATATGCTTTATTACCGATAACGAGCGTGTAAGAGGCCATGCGCGGGCCGGCGCTCGTTAAGAAATTCGGCGCGCTTGACCGCGGTAATCGCGGTAGCGTGCGCGCGGCGATGCCGCCGCAAGCCACTGCGGCGCTTCCGCTTCGAGCGCTTTGGGGCGAATGCCGAACGGAAACGACTGGTCGCAGACATTATCGACTTGCATCGAATGGTAGTTGTCGCGCGTCAGCAGCTTGCCGGGCAAAAATTCAAGCACCGTCGCCTGCAGATAGGCGAGCCCGTCGGGCAAGCCGATGACCGGCCGGCAATGGCCGGTCAAGCGGCCGACGACTTCAACCAGTTCGCGCAGCGTGTAGACGCGCGGTCCGCATAAATCGTAGCTGTGCCCGTATGCGTCACGATTGTCGAGCGCGGTGACTATGGCCGCGGCAACGTCCTCGACAAACGCCGGCTGAAAGCGCGCGTGCGGCCGGCCAAGCAAAATCACCGGCAGCAGGCGCTGTAAATGCGCAAACATATTCAGGAAGCGGTCTTCGCGGCCAAAGATGACCGAAGGCCGAAAGATCGTCCAGTCGAGCTTCGAGTCGCGCACCAGTGCTTCAGCGGCGCCTTTGGTGCGTTGATAGCGGCTCGGCCCGTTGGCGTCGGCGCCCAGCGCGCTCATATGCAGGTAACGGCGCACGCCGGCGGTGTCGCAGGCCGCGATGATTTTGCGCGTCAACCCGACATGGGCTGCCTCGAAGCTGCGCTCGCCGCGCCCGTTGTGCAGCACGCCGACCAGATTGATGACGGCGTCCATGCCGCGCAATTGCGTTGCGAGCGCTGCCGGATCGTGGACGTCGGCGTTGATCACATCGACGGTCGGCAGCAGGATCAGGGATTTCGCGCGCTCGCGGTTGCGGGTCGGCACGCTAACGAGATAGCGTTCGGCGCTCAGCAAGCGCGCGACGTGACAGCCCACAAATCCGCTGCCGCCGATGACACATACGCGCCTGAATTCCATGCCGCCCGCCCCTTTTTCGATTCGCCGCTGCGAGAGCGGGCGTCAGCCGCCCGGTTCGTCTAACGCTTTTTCCGGCGTTCGCGACCGCGCCGAGATCACGCCAATGCGCTCTTTCAACGAGAGCAGCGTCTGCCCGAACTGCTGGCTGTAGTAGTTCGCGTTGCTCATGACTTTCTTTACGTAGTCGCGCGTCTCGTTGAACGGGATCGACTCGGCGTAAATCGCCGCATCCATTGGTTCGTTGGCGCGCCAGGCGCGCGCCCGCCCCGGTCCGGCATTATAGGCCGCCGACGCCAGCACCGGATGGCTGTCGAGATTGTCCAGCACATGCCGTAGATACCAAGTACCGAGGTTCAGGTTGGTATCGACGTTCGCCGTTTGCATGCCGCCGCGGTAATCCTTCAAGCCAAGTTTCTGCGCCGCCCAGCGCGCGGTCGCCGGCATCAATTGCATCAGGCCGACAGCGCCGGCACTCGATTTCACGTCCGAAATGAAACGGCTCTCCTGGCGAATCAGGCCGTAAACAAACGCCTCGTCGAGCTGCTGCTGGCCCACGTAACTTTTCATGACGTCGCGGTATGGCGCCAGGTAACGCATGCTGAAATCATGGAGTTCGCGCGTGCGATCGGCCGTATTGATCGCGCGGTCGTAAAGCTCGCTGCGGCGCGCGAATTCGGCGGCGGCGAGCAGCTGCTTGTCGTCGAAGCCGCGGATCGTCCACGTCCATTCGCGGTTGCCTTCGAACCGCAGGCTCAGGCGGTAAAAAGTTTGCGCGCGCTGAAAGCCCGGCACCTTGGCCATCGCCTGCACTTCGTCGCGGGGCGGCTTATAAGACGCCGCAGGCAATTTGGCCTGAATGCCAACCTCCTCGCTCGCTAATTGGCCATAGAAAGAAAAGTCGGTCGCAAGCGGCACCAGCAGCGCCTGCGCTTCTTCCGCGCGGCCCATCGCTTTCAGCGCGCGAGCCTTCCAGTAACGCCATGCGGGATCCTGGCTTTCCTTGGGCGACATCGCGTTGACCGCCGCGAGCACGTCCGCCCAGCTTTTTGCACGCAATGCAATGCGCACCTTCCAGGCGAGCTGGGCGTCGTTCAATTCGCCGGCCTTCGAATACCAGTAGAGTGCATTCGGATCATGGCGCTGCGCACCCTGAAACGCGATGTGGCCCCACACGTAACCGCGCTCGGCCTCGCTGAATCGATCCGCGAGTTTCGTCCATTGGGTAGCGGCCAACGGCGGTGAGGTGCGTGCAAGGCGGTGCGCCGCGAACATCACCGTCTCGCGCGATGCGCGCGACTGCAGGTTGTGATTTTTGCGTTCGAGATAAGCCTGCGGATTGACCGCGATCCCGGGCCAGGCCTGGGATTCGGCCGGCTCTTTCGACGGCAGGTACTCGGCCGCCCGGCGCGCCACACCCGTATTGCCGGCTTCGAGCGCGAGCCGGATGCGTGCCCATACATCGTCGGCGCTCAATTGCATCGACACCGCGAGCGCGTCGAACAGCGGCGTGCAACTCTCGGGCTGGTCGCGGCCGCTGTACCATAAGGTCCGCGCGTAGCTCAGCGCTTCGGCGCCACCTGACCGCAACCGGCTTTGCAGCGAATAGCATAGAAGTTCGGGGTCACTGCCGTCGAGCTGCGGAAATTCGGTGTCGAACACTTCCCACTGCTGTTTCAACGCAAGCTGCTTCAACCAATCGGTGCGCAGGCTGTTGGTGACCGGCCCTTCGAGGCGCAACAACATCGTCCGCACCGCCTCCGGCGTCGCTTCGTCGAGGCGCAGGCGGAAACGCCAATACGTCACGTACGGCTCGAGCGGATAATTGGTCAGCGATTTGGCATAGCGCTCGAGCTTGCCCGCATCGCCGGCGCGAAACGCGTCACGTGCGGCCATGAAGTCTTCGTCCTGCGTGGCAGCGCGCACTGCGCCTGCGGTCGCCAGCAGCGCGCATAGACCCGCAAGAATGGATTTAATCGTTAGGGTGTTGCCAATCATCGGCGCGATTCTACGGCTTTTTCAAGCTCTACTTAACGCGCGAATGCGCAAAAAAGCCGACATGTGTAGGACAACGCAAGGCCCACAGCACACCTTTCGCGCGCTGTTGCGATGCAGTACCGCGAACTAACCGAGAAACAGACGGTAAGCCGGATTGCGCGTCTCGTTCGAATACGGATAGCCGAGCTTCGCGAGAAATGTTCTGAATGCGGCCTTGTCCTTGGGCGGCACCTGCATGCCGACCAGCACGCGGCCGTAGTCGGCACCATGATTGCGGTAGTGAAAGAGGCTGATGTTCCAGCCATGCCGCATGCTGGTCAGAAATTTGACGAGTGCGCCCGGCCGCTCGGGAAACTCGAAGCGGTACAAAATTTCGTGCTCGACGGCAGGGGCATGGCCGCCGACCATGTGGCGCACGTGCGATTTGGCGACGTCGTTGTTGCTTAAATCGAGCGCTTCCAATCCATTACGCCGCAGCTGGCGTACGAGCCGAGCGGTCTCGTCGCTGTTATGCACCTGGACGCCGACAAAAACATGTGCGAGCCGCGCGTCACCAAAACGGTAATTGAATTCGGTGACGCTGCGAGGCCCCAGCAAACCGCAGAACTTGCGAAAACTGCCGGGCGTCTCCGGTATCGTCACCGCGAGCACCGCCTCCCGCTTCTCGCCGAGTTCCGCCTCTTCGGCAACAAAGCGCAGGCGGTCGAAATTGACGTTCGCGCCGCAAGCCACCGCGATCAACGTCTTGCCACGCACGCCCTTGCGCTCCACCCAGGCCTTGGCGCCGGCGATCGCCAGTGCCCCCGCCGGCTCAAGCACGGCGCGCGTATCCTCGAACACGTCCTTGATCGCGGCGCAGGTCGCGGCGGTGTCGACGCGGATCACCTCGTCGACCAGTTCCCGGCAAATACGGAACGGCTCGACGCCGACCTGCCTTACGGCGACGCCGTCGGCGAACAGGCCGACATGATCGAGCTTGACGCGGCGCCCCGCCTTCAGCGATCGATACATGGCATCGGCGTCAAACGGTTCGACCCCGATAATTTTTATGTTTGGACGAAGGCGCTTGATGTATGACGCGATGCCCGAGATCAGGCCGCCGCCGCCGATCGCGACAAAGATCGCGTCAATCTCCCGCCGGGTCTGGCGCAGGATTTCCATCGCAATCGTGCCCTGCCCCGCGATCACGTCAGGGTCGTCGTATGGATGCACGAAGGTTAGCTTTTGCGCGCGCGCGAGCTTGCGCGAATGCGCGTACGCCTCGTCGTAGGTATCGCCGTGCAGGATGACTTTAGCGCCGCGCCCGGCAACCGCCGCGACTTTGATCTGCGGCGTCGTCACCGGCATCACGATAGTCGCTTTGCACTTCAGGCGCTGGGCCGACAGTGCTACGCCCTGCGCATGGTTGCCGGCCGAAGCGGCAATCACGCCGCGCGCAAGCGCGGCAGGGGATAGGCGCGACATTTTGTTGTACGCACCGCGCAGCTTGAACGAGAACACCGACTGCATGTCTTCGCGCTTCAACAACAAGGTGTTATTGAGCCGCGCCGACAGGTTGGAAGCGCGCTCGAGCGGCGTTTCGATCGCCACATCGTAAACGCGCGCGGTCAGGATGCGTTCGAGATAATCGATTTTCATGCGAGCGGCCGGTGACTCAAAAGGGGGCCAAGATTAGCAGGGTACGCGCAGTTTCGCCATTTTTTTCACCCCCCTTTCCATGGGGTAGCAAAAAACATCATTATGGCGCGGCTACGACCGCAATTTACTAATCGGCACACACCCTTTACCATAGGCATATGACACAGGACGAACTCAAGCAGGCCGTCGCGCGCGCCGCGATCGAATACGTGCCCGTCGGCACCGTGGTCGGTGTCGGCACCGGTTCAACCGCGAATTACTTTATCGACGAACTCGGCAAAATCAAGCACAAGCTCGACGGCGCAGTCGCCAGTTCCGAAGGTTCCGCCCAACGCCTGAAAAAGCTCGGTATCGAAGTGCTGCAGCTAAACGACGTGACGGAGCTGCCGGTATACGTTGACGGCGCGGATGAGATTACGCATCACCTTGCAATGATCAAAGGCGGCGGCGGCGCACTAACGCGCGAAAAAATCGTCGCCGCGGTCGCGCGCAAATTCGTGTGCATCGCCGATCAGTCGAAGTTGGTTGACGTCCTCGGCAAGTTTCCATTGCCCATCGAAGTCATTCCGATGGCGCGCTCGTACGTCGCTCGGGAGATCGTCAAACTTGGCGGCCAGCCGGCGCTGCGCCAGGGATTCACCACCGATAATGGCAACGTGATTCTCGACGTGCACAACCTCACGATCATGAAGCCGCTCGAACTCGAAAGCGCGTTGAATCAGATCACCGGCGTTGTCGCCAACGGATTATTCGCGCGCCGCGGTGCCGACGTGCTGTTGCTCGGCAGCGAAAAAGGCGTGCAGACGCTGACACGCTGATTCAATGCGCGCAGATTCTGCGGCGCGGGATTTAAGCCGTCAGAGCAGCCCGGGTGAGATTGCCGCGCGCAATTCAGTGGCCGGATGCGCGTCGTCGGCGTCGCGCGCGACCCATACCACCGCGCCTTTTTTGAGCGCCCATCCCTGTTTTTTCCCCGTCAGCAATAACGCCGCCGCCTCGCCGAGCGTCGGCTGATGCCCGACGACGACGACCGTGCCTTCGGCATCAGGCCAGCCCGCCGCGCGCAACACGCCCTCAGCCGACGCGGCAACGCCGATTTCAGTCATGGTCTTAAATTTTGACGTTAACGCGCGCGCGGTTTGCTGCGCCCGCACCGCCGGACTGACGAGTACGGCGGCGTCTTCGGGCATGCGCGCGCGCAGCCACTTCGCCATCTGCGCTGCCTGCTTTTCGCCCTTGCCCGTCAACGCTCGCTCGCTGTCGACAAGGCCCATTTCGGCGTCGGCATGACGCCACAGGATCAATTCCAGAAACTATTTCCCTGACGGCGGGACATAACCCTGCGCGGTATCGGCGCCGCCGCCAAAAAAATGCTTGTCCATTTGCTGGACCAGATAATCGCGGGCTTTCTTGTCGGCGAGGTTTAGGCGGTTTTCGTTGACCAGCATTTTCTGCTGCTCGAGCCACTGCTTCCACGCTTCTTTCGATACGTTTTCGAATATTTTCTTACCGAATTCACCGGGATACGGCGCAAAGTCGAGCCCTTCGGCTTCGCGGCCGAGTTTTACGCATTTCACCATACGCGTCATGACCTGTACTCCAACTGCGAATTGCGCGCCACCATCGGCGCGCGGGCGCTAATTTTATCAGGAATGTCTGGTAACTCCGCCGGCATTCGCAGCCTCGTTGCTGCCGGGATACACCGGACCAGGATGCGGCCGCTCGAGGTGAAAACCCTGCACCGCATCGACGCCAAAATTCTTGAGCATCACGAGCGTCGCTGCGTCCTCGACGCATTCGGCGATGGTGTGCTTGCCCATGCCGCGCGCCACCGCGACGATTGCCTTGACGAAAATCTGGTTGTCGAAGTCGTTCGGCAAATCGCGAATAAATAAGCCGTCGATCTTGACCGCGTCGGCCTGCAGGTGCTTCAGGTAAGCGAATGACGAGAAGCCAGTGCCGAAATCGTCAAGACAGGTACGGCAGCCGGTTTTACGCAGGGCTTCGATAAACCGCCGTGCGTCGTGCAGGTCGGACACCGCCGAAGTCTCGGTGAGTTCGACCAGCAGGCGGCGGGGCGCGACACCGCAACGCTTTAATTCCCCGGCGATGAATTCGGGCAACGTCGGCTCGTCAAACGAGCGGCCCGAAATATTGATCGCGAGCGGCGGCATATGCGGGTTCCTGAGCATCTCGATGCTTGTCTTGATCACCCAGCGGTCGATATCGAGAATCTTGCCGCTCTTCTCCGCATAGGGAATGAACTGGCCCGGCAGCAGGATTTCACCCGGCTCGTGCGGATCCTGCATGCGAATCAATACTTCGTAATGCACGAGCGAGTTGTCGGTCGTGTCGAAGATGCCCTGGAAGTACAGCTGCAACAGATTGTGCTCGAGCGCGTGCGCGATGCGGTCGTTCCACGACAGCCGCGCGACCATGGCGCGGGAATCGTCGAGGTCCCGCCGGTAAGTGCGCCATGCGTTTTTGCCCGCGTCCTTGGCCTGATACATCGCGGCGTCCGCATGCGCGATCAATTCCTCGACCGACCCCGCATGGTCGGGGAAGACGGCGATGCCGAGGCTCGTGGTCAGCCGCAGCGATTGCGTCTCGAACTGGAATTTGATCAGCGATATCGAACGCACGATGCGTTCGGCGAGCACGCGCAACACGTTGTCGGTCGCATCCGGCACGAGGATCGCGAACTCGTCGCCGCCCAGCCGGCTGAAAATCTCGTTGCGGCGGACCTGGCTCGCGACGTCGCCGGCAACGCGCACCAGCATCGCATCGCCCGCGCGGTGGCCGAACGTATCGTTGATGTACTTGAATTCGTCGAGATCGAAATAGAGCAGCGCGAGCCGCGTGCCGCTGCGCTGGGCGTCGGCGATCATGCGCCCGATTTCCTCGTTGAAGCGATGACGGTTATAAAGCCCGGTCAGCGAATCGCGTTCGGCCAGATACACGAGTTGCGCGGCGGTCTGGCGCTCGCGCGTGACGTCTTCGAAAATCCAGATGTGGCCGACGGCATCGTGGTTCGGGCCTTCGACCGGATAACACTGCTGCGTGATCATGCGGCCGTCGGCGAGCTGGATTTCGACCGCACCGGGCACCTCGCCGCCTTCGCGCAGCCGGAACAGATGCGGCATCTGGTCTTCCGGCCGCGCGAGCACCGAAGCCGATTTTTCCAATACGGCGAGCGGATCCTGCCCGAGCAGCTGGCCCGCCGCGCTGATCTGCCAGAGCCGGTTGAACGCCGGGTTCGTATAGACGACGCGGTTGTCGGTATTCACGAACAAAATGCCGAATTCCATCGCCGAGAGCAACGCCGACAGGCGCGCGTGCTCGTCCTGCGCGCGTTTCAGATAATCCTGCTGCACCGCCTGCGCCTCGCGCAATTCGACGACCGTCGCCGCCAGCTGCTGTTCGGCCTCCTTGCGCTGGCTCACATCGCGAATACTGATGCGAATGCCGAGATACTCGCGGTCGCTGCCGTAGATCGGGCGCCAGTCGGCCGCGCCCCATAACAGCGTGCCGTCTTTGCGGCGCGCGCGAAACTCGAAATCCTGTCCGGCGTTGCCGCGCAGCGCCTGGCGGATTTGCCGGATGGTGCGCACGACGTCTTCGGGATCGACGAGCGCCGCCGGGAAATTTTCCATCGCCAGACATTCGTCGGGCGTGTAGCCGAACATTTCCTGCACGCGGGGATTGATCCAGACGAGCCGCCCTTCGGTGCCGATCCACAGCTCGACGTCGTACGAGTAATCGGCGATCGCGTGAAACTTCGCTTCGTTCTGGGCGAGCGCATCCATGCGGCTGCGCAAGGCGCCCGCCATCGCGTTGAAGCTCGCTGTCAGCGTGCCGATTTCATCGTCGCTGCCGACCGGCAGCCGTACGGTGAAATCGCCGGCGGCGAGACGTTCGCTGGCGTCAGTCAATTGCCGCAAATTGCGCGTCAACCAGTAGCTGACCATGGCCATCAGAAGCGCGGAGACGATCAACGCGAGCGCGCCCGTGACGACCGCTTCATGAATCAACTCGCGGCGCGCATTTTGCATGAACGCGAGCGATATGCCGAAGCGCAGCTTGCCGAGAATCCGTCCCTGCGCGTCGATCGCGACTTCGGTGTCGAAGCGCGCGCTGCGAGTGCCGGCGTCGCGCAGATTCTCGCGCGGCGGCGGCAGCGCGGTTTGGGTGTCCCAACCGGCTTGCGCGACCAGCTTGCCGGCCTGGTCATACAAAAGCAGGTACGCAATACCGTCGTCGCTGCGCACCCGCGCGAGCACGGTCTCAATCGCGGCCAGATCGCGGCGCTTCAACGGGTCGGCGAGCGAAGTCACGAGCCGGCTCTTCTCTTCATCGAGCCGCAGTTGCGCGCGCTCTTCGAGCTTGGTGTTGATGAAGTCCAGGCTTTGCGTCGTCAACGCGACGAGCATCAATACCTGCACGGCGATCGCCGCGAGGAAAAGCTTGGCGCGCAGGGAATGAATCTGCACGGACTTCATGCGCATGCGGAGACGCATGCCAGTACCGGCGTTAACTGCATCGACACCCTCCCGTCGGCGCTGCGGCGTTACAAACGCTTGATCAATACCTGCGAGCGGCGCTGGTAGTTATACAGATCCTGCTTGCGCCGCGGCAGCGCCGAGACCGGCGCCGATTGAAAGCCGCGCTCAATGAACCAGTGCGCGGTGCGCGTCGTCAGCACGAAGAGGCGCTTGATCTTGCGCACCTTGGCGCGCGCCTCGATGGCCTCGAGCAGGCGCTCGCCGGCGCCGAGGCGGCGATGGTCCGGATGAACCGCGAGACCGGCGAGTTCCGCCATGCCGTCCTCATATTGATATAGCGCCGCGCAGCCGATGATGACGCGATCGTGTTCGAGCACGAAGAAACGCTCGATTTCCATCTCCAGCCGGTCGCGCCCGCGTTTGACCAGTATGCCCTCGGATTCCAGCGGCTCGAGCAGGCGCAGAACGCCGCCGATATCGTCGATGCGCGCCGGCCGCAGTTTCTCGAGCGGATCCTGCGTCAGCATGGTGCCGACGCCGCGTCGCGTGAAAAGCTCGAGCAGGAGCGCGCCGTCGGCGTGGCGCGATACCAGATGCGCGCGTTTGACGCCGGCACGGCAGGCGCTGACCGCGCTTGGCAGGTACAGCGTAACGTCGCCGCTCAGGGCGCCCGGGCGCGCAAGCAGTTTCTCGGCCTGGGTACAGGTCAGATCGTGCTTCAATTCGGCGCGCTTGCCGGTCACCACACCCGGCGTGTCCATCAGGAAAATCAGCTTTTCCGCGTTCAGCGCAACCGCCGCCGACATCGCGACATCTTCGAGCGCGAGATTGAAAATTTCTCCGGTCGGCGAATAGCCGAGCGGCGACAGCAGCACGAGTTCGTTGTGATCGAGTCGGTCGCAGATGCCCTTCACATCGATTTTGCGCACTTCGCCGGTATGCACGAGGTCGACGCCCTCGACGATGCCGATCGGCTTGGCCGTCACGAAGTTGCCGCTGGCCACGCGGATGTCGGAGCCCGCCATCGGCGAATTTGGCAATCCCATCGACAGCAGCGCTTCGATTTCGACGCGCATGCGGCCGCTTGCTTCCTTCGCACACGACAGTGCAACCTCATCGGTGATGCGCAGGCCGCGCACGTACCGCGCCCGATGCTTGAGCTGCTTCAAGCGCGCTTCGATCTGCGGGCGCGCGCCGTGCACGAGCACCAGCTTGACGCCGAGACTCGCCAGCAGATTCAGGTCATGGATCAGCGCGAGAAAGCGCGCATCCGCGACGACTTCGCCACCGAACGCGATGACGAAAGTACGGCCGCCGAATGCATGGATATATGGCGCCGCGGAACGGAACCACTTGACGAAGTCAGCGGAGACGGGAAGCGCCATGAAATATGTCGATATCCTTTTTTATTCAACGCAGTTTATGCGAGAACTCGCGGCAAGGAAAGCGCCCCCGACGGTTGCTTGCGGCTAGAAATCACCCCAGCGCGCGTTGAACGCAGCGAGTGCGGCAAGCGCCGCGGTTTCAGTGCGCAGGATTCGCGGCCCGAGCTTGAGCGCGACGAAACCGCGCTCATGCGCGAACGTTGACTCGGCTTCAGTAAAGCCGCCTTCCGGTCCCGCCATCAACAAAACGCTGGCCGGCGGCGCCAGACTGGCAAGCCCGGCGTCCGCGCGAGGCGCCATCAGCGCGCGCAGCTCGCCATCGCGCGGCGGCGGCAATGCACCCAGCCATTCGATGACGGGCTGCGGCGCCGCGACGTCCGGCACCCTGTTCCGGCCGCATTGCTCGCACGCCGAAATCATGACCTGCCGCCAATGCTCAGCGCGTTTAATCGCGCGCTCGGCGTCGAGACGCACGATGCTGCGCTCGCTGTACAAAGGCTGCACACTGCGCACGCCGAGTTCGGCCGCCTTTTGCAATGTGAGGTCCATGCGCTCGCCACTCGATATCGCCTGCGCAAGCACGCAGGTCAAAGGATTTTCACGGTCGACCGGCGAGCCGGCTTCGAGTTTGACGCTGACGCCGTGCTTGTCGATACCCGTGATGACCGCGCCATATTCGATACCGTCATTGAACACGATCACGCGATCGCCGACCGCTGCGCGCAGCACGCGCGCTAAATGATGCGCGGCCGTCTCGGGCAACGCAACAATCGCACCTTGCGCATGGGCGTCGGGCGCATAGATTCGAGTGTCGTTGGGAACCGCGCGCCGCATGCGAAGATTATGCCATAGCAGGCCATGCGTTCCGGCGCGTAAAACGCCTGATGCCGGGTTTTACCCGCTCGTGAAACAAGACTAGAATCGCGCTTCTTTGAGCCGGGTCGACAAGGCGGTTTGATTTGAAAATCCTTATTCTCGGCGCAGGCCAGGTCGGCAGTTCCGTTGCCGAGTCGCTGTGCTCGGAAGCCAACGACATCACGGTCGTCGATAACGATGCGTCGCGTTTAAAGCTGCTGCAGGATCGGCTGGATCTGCGCACGATCGTCGGCAATGCCGCGCATCCGGCGGTACTGACGAAAGCGGGCGCCGCCGACGCCGACATGATTTTCGCGGTGACGCGCAGCGACGAAACCAACCTGGTCGCCTGCAAGCTCGCGGCCAAACTGTTCAACACGCCCACGCGCATCGCACGCATTCGCGCAGCCGACTACCTCGCGCATCCGGAAATTTTCAGCGATGACGCGCTCGCCGTCGATCACGCGATCTGCCCCGAGCAGATCATCACCGACTACATCGTCAAGCTGATCGAATTCCCCGAAGCGCTGCAGGTGCTTGAATTCGCCGGGGGGAAAGTCAGTCTCGTCGCGGTCCGCGCGTTTCACGGCGGGCCGATGGTTGGACATGAACTGATGGAAATCCGGCGGCACATGCCGAACATTGAAACCCGGGTGGCCGCCATCTTTCGCCAGGACACGCCGATCGTGCCGGAAGGTCATACCGTCATTGAAGCCGGTGACGAAGTATTTTTTATCGCCGCAACTGAAAATATTCGGGGTGCGATGCGCGAACTGCGCCGCATGGACAAGCCGATCCGTCGCGTCATGATCGGCGGCGGCGGCAATATCGGCCGGCGGCTTGCACTCGCGCTCGAAGCGAATTATCAGGTCAAGGTGATTGAACACAGCAAGGCGAATGCCGAGCGGCTTGCATCCGAACTTGGCCGCGCACTGGTGCTGGCCGGCGATGTCACCGACGAGGAGTTGCTGGAAACCGAAAACGTCGGCGACATGGACCTGTATTGCGCGGTGACCAACGATGACGAAAACAACATCATGTCGGCGCTGCTCGCCAAGCGCATGGGGGCGCGTAAAGTCGTCGCCCTGATTAATCGTGCGGCGTATGTAAACCTGCTGCAGGCGGGCCAGATCGACATTGCGATTTCACCGGCCCAGGCCGTGATTGGCACGCTGCTCGCGCGAGTGCGACGCGGCGATTGCGTCGCGGTGCACAGTCTGCGCCGCGGCGCCGCCGAGGCGCTCGAACTCATCGCGCACGGCGACTACAAGTCGTCGCGCGTCGTCGGCCGCCGCATCGAAGAAATCAACCTGCCCAAGGGGGCGACCATCGGCGCCATCGTGCGCCGCCCCGAACGCCCGGTCGGCGCGCATGTGGAACTCGATGCGTCGACGCGCGATGTGAATGTCATCATTGCGCACCACGACACGGTGATCGAAAGCGACGACCACGTGATCGTGTTTGTGGTCAACAAGGGCATCGTGTCGAAAGTCGAGAGGCTGTTCCAGGTCGACGTCGGCTTCCTCTGACCGCGATCGCATCTCAGCGCTTCATCTGATGATTCCCGCCGCCGTCCTGCGCATCGCGCCTGTCGTCAACGTCTACAGCACGATCGTCATGATCTTCAGCCTGACGATGGCGGCGCCGCTGCTCGTCGCCTACGTCGAAGGCGATGCCGCGCTGCTCAATTATCACCAGGCGATCCTGATTACGTTCGCCGCCGGCGTCGCGATGCGCGTGACGACCATGCATCGAAAGCGTGAGCTGCAGCCGCGCGACGGCTTTTTGCTCGTGTTTCTGGTGTGGACGATATTGCCCGCGTTCGCCACTTTACCGCTGCTGTTTCATTTGCCCGAATTGAGTTTCACCGATGCGTATTTCGAAACCGTTTCCGGCATCACGACTACGGGGTCGACGGTATTGGAGAACATCGATGCGTTGCCGCCGTCGATTAATTTCTGGCGCTGCGAGCTCGTATGGCTGGGGGGTATGGGCCTGATCGTGCTCGCCGTCGCCATTCTGCCGTTGCTCGGCGTCGGCGGCATGCAGCTCTACAAAGCTGAAACGCCGGGACCGATGAAAGATGCCAAGCTCACGCCGCGGATTACCGAGACCGCCAAGGGCCTATGGCTCGTTTACGCCGGCATCACGCTGATTTGCATCGCCGCTTACCGCATGGCCGGCATGAGCTGGTTTGACGCAGTTCTGCATGCGTTCACGACCATGGGGCTCGGCGGCTTTTCAACCCACGATGCAAGTTACGGGTTTTTTAATTCGCCGTTGGTGGAAGGCGTGACCATCGTGTTCATGCTGATCGCGGGCATCAACTTCGCGACCCATTTCCAGGTGTTTCGCGAGCGCAGCGTGCGTCCTTACCGTGCCGACCCCGAAGCCGGCACCTTCCTGTTCGTTACGCTCGGAAGTTCCGTTGGAATTGCGTATTACCTGCAGGCGAACGGTGTTTACGCCGATTTCTTCACGGCGCTGCGCTACGCAACTTTCAATACGGTTTCCATCGCGACGACCACCGGATACGCAAATACGGACTACAGCTTGTGGCCGGTGTTCGCGCCGTTGTGGATGCTGTTTCTGTGCTGTTTCGCGTCATGTTCCGGCTCGACCGGCGGCGGCATCAAGATGATCCGCGCGCTACTGCTCGTGCGCCAGGGCATGCGCGAACTCGTCAAGCTCGTGCATCCGAGCGCCCAGGTGCCGGTCAAACTCGGCGGTACGGTCGTGGCCAACCAGATCGTATTTGCGGTGCTCGCGTTCATGTCGATGTACGGCGCGTGCGTCATCGTGATGACATTTTTGCTGCTGGTGACCGGACTCGATGCCCTCAGCGCGTTTTCGGCGGTGATCGCGAGCATCAATAACACCGGGCCCGGTTTGAACCAGGTTGGCCCGGCGACAACCTACGCCGGTCTCACGGATTTCCAGACCTGGGTTTGTACTATCGCGATGCTGCTCGGACGGCTTGAATTATTTGCACTGCTGATCATTTTCACGCCGGCCTTCTGGCGGCGTTGACCGTCAGGCATCCTTTTCAGCCGTCTCTCGCGCGCGCATAAAGATCGAGCATGACCTGACGTGCGACCGCGTGGTCTACGGCCGGTGCAGGATAATCGCGGCCAATGATGACGCCGGCCTTCGCCTGCTGCGCCGTGTCCATGCGCCAGGGCGCATGAATGAATTTATCGTCGCAGTTGGCGAGTTCCGGCACGTAATGGCGTATGAACTTGCCTGCAGCGTCGAACTTTTCCGACTGCGTCACCGGATTGAAAATGCGGAAGTAGGGCTGCGCATCGCAACCGGTTGACGCCGCCCATTGCCAGCCGCCATTGTTCGCGGCCAAGTCGTAGTCGTTCAACTTTTCCGCAAAATATCGCTCGCCCTTGCGCCAATCGACCTGCAGGTCTTTGACGAGGAAAGACGCAGTCACCATGCGCAGGCGGTTATGCATGTAGCCGCTGGTGTTCAACTGCCGCATCGCCGCATCAATCAGCGGGTAACCGGTGCGCGCTTCGCACCAGGCGCGAAATAAATCGGGATTGTTCGCAAATCGGATCGCGTCGTACTCGGGGCGAAACGCATGCGATACGACGCGCGGATGGTGATACAGGATCATGAAATAAAAATCGCGCCAGATGAGCTCGGACAGCCAGACCGCCGCGCCGCGATTCGCGGCGTGCCACGCCTCGGCCGCAAGCGCGCGGATGGATATCGTGCCGAAACGCAGATGCACTGACAGGTACGACGACCCGCGCACTGCCGGAAAATCGCGCCGCTCATGATAATCGGCCATGCGCTTTTTGAATTCGGCAAACAACCGGCTCGCGCCGGCCATGCCCGGTGTGATTTTCAATTCGCGCAAATTCGTCGGTTCGAATCCGATGTCTGCAAGCGTCGGCATCGACGGCCCCGCGTCCACCGCCAGCCGGTCAAAGTATTTTTCGACCGGATACGCCTTGAGAAAGAAGCCATCGAGCCGCTTTAGCCAGGCATTTTTGTACGCCGTGAAGATGCTGAAGGGCCGGCCGTCCAGCGTAAGAATTTCGGATTTTTCAAATATCACTTGATCTTTGCAGGTGATGAACGCAGTGCCAGCTGCGGCCAGCGCCTGGGAGACCGCGTCGTCCCGCTCGAGCGCTGCCGGCTCGTAATCGTGATTCGCGAACACGGCATCGACTTTAAGCCGCGCGGCAAGGGCCGGAATCTCCTCGCGCGCACGGCCGTGCAAAACAACCAGACCGCCGCCCCCCGTGACGAGCGCCTGCTGCAACTCACGCACGCTATGCCAGATGAACTCGACGCGACGATCCGCGCGACTTGGCAATGGGTCGAGAATCTCGCGGTCGAACACAAACACACAGTGAACGCGGGGGCTTTTGCTCAGCGCAGCATAGAGTGCCGCGTGATCGTATGCGCGTAAATCACGCCTGAACCACACCAGCGTATCGTCGTGAGTCACTCGGGATGATTTTCGAGAGCGTCAGCGGGCGCCGACACGAGGAAACGATTGTGAATGGGCGTCTGCGCGTTTACAATAGCGCCGGTCTTGACTAACCGGCCCCGGCAGGCGGGACAAGATAGCGAAAAAATGCAATCGGTGAATCTCACGCACCACTTCCTGATCGCCATGCCCAACATGGCGGACCCGCATTTTTCCAAGACTCTCACCTATATTTGCGAGCACAACGAACAAGGCGCGCTGGGCCTCGTGGTCAATCGCCCGCTCGACATGACGCTCGCCAAATTGCTTGACCAGGTCAGTATTTCGGTTGAGTCCGACCTTTGCGCGCAGGTGTCCGTGCACTATGGCGGTCCGGTGCAGACCGACCGCGGCTTCGTGCTGCATGGTCCGCCCGGCGACTGGCAGTCGACCTTGGCAATCAATGCCGAACTCAGCTTGACCACGTCCAAAGACATTCTCGAGGCCGTCGCGCGCGGCGAAGGTCCGCGCCAGATGCTGGTCACGCTCGGCTATTCCGGCTGGGCGCCCGGCCAGCTCGAGCACGAACTCGCGCAAAACGCGTGGCTGACGGTCGAAGCGCGCGACGATGTCATATTCGATTTGCCGGCACCCCAGCGGCTGCCACGCGCCATGCAGATGCTCGGCGTCGATTACGCAACCTTGTCCGAGCAATCCGGACGTGCGTGAACCGCATCCACCGGCACAACAAAGCGATGCGCCGCGCGGCCGGAACTCTGCACTTGAAGGCACTGCTGTTCTCGCCTTCGATTTCGGCGAGCAGCGCATCGGCGCCGCCGTCGGCGATACCGTTGTCGGCATCGCGCATCCCTTGACGACGATCAGCGCCGCGGACAAGAAAACGCGCTACGCCGCGATCGCCGGACTCATTCAGGAGTGGCGTCCTGCGCTGCTGGTGGTTGGGCTGCCGTTTCATCTCGACGGCACCGAGCACGAGATGTCACGGCTCGCCCGCAAATTCGCGCGCGAACTGGGCGGCCGCTTTAACCTGCCGGTTGAATTGGTCGACGAGCGGCTCACGTCAGACGCCGCCGACATGAGCCTGGCCGAAGCCGGTGTCGCCGGCCATAAGCGCAAGCCGGTCATCGACCAGGTCGCCGCTCTTCACATCCTGCAGGCCTATCTCGACGAGCGCGCACGCCAGCGCCATCTGATGCAGGCGCAGCAATGAGTGCGAAACGGTTGCCCGACGCCGAGCAGCTCGTCAACACCTTGGTCGAGCTCATGCGGCCGCACGTCGCGCCGGACACCGGATTGATCGGCATCGTCACCGGCGGCGCGTGGCTCGCTGAGCGGCTACATGCGGCGCTTAAGCTCGAAGTACCGTATGGCACGCTCGACGTCTCGTTTTACCGCGATGATTTTCAGCATAAGGGCTTGAAGCGCAAAGTCGCACCCTCCGACATTCCGTTCGAAGTCGAAGGCCGCGACTTGATTCTGGTTGACGACGTCCTTTACACCGGCCGCACGATCCGTGCGGCAATGAATGAACTATTCGATTATGGCCGGCCGTCGCGCATCCGCCTGGCTTCGCTGGTCGATCGCGGCGGGCGCGAATTGCCGATCGCCGCACAATTTGTCGGCGCCACCATCCAGGCCGGACAAAGCGTCGAATTGCAACGCGATGCGCAGGGGCGCTTAAGCCTCGCCTTCAGCACCGACTGATCATAAGGTAAAGCGACGGATGTTCCTGACCAGCAACCCTCAACTGAACAAAAACGGCGAACTGCATCACCTGCTGACGATTGAAGGACTGCCGAAAGAAATCCTGCGGCAGATTCTGGATACTGCAGAATCGTTTGTCGGCGTCACCCAGCGCGAAGTCAAAAAAGTGCCACTGTTGCGCGGCAAGGCGATATTCAATTTGTTTTTCGAGCCGTCCACGCGCACGCGGACAACGTTCGAAATCGCCGCCAAGCGGCTGTCGGCGGACGTGATCAATCTCGCAATCAACGTGTCGTCGACTTCCAAAGGCGAATCGGTCCTCGACACGGTCGCCAATCTCGCCGCGATGCAGGCCGACATGTTCATCGTGCGTCACAGCCAGAGCGGCGCGCCGCATTTAATCGCGCGTCACGTGAGCGAGGATATTCATGTCGTCAACGCCGGCGACGGCCGCCATGCGCATCCGACGCAGGGCCTGCTCGACATGTTCACCATCCGGCACTACAAGAAGGATTTCACCAAGCTCAAAGTCGCGATCGTCGGCGATATCCTGCACTCGCGCGTTGCGCGCTCGCAGATTCACGCGCTGACAACGCTTGGCGTGCCGGAACTGCGCGTAATCGGGCCGCAAACGCTGCTGCCGACGAACGTCGACAATCTCGGCGTACACGTTTATCACGACATGGCGAAGGGGCTGAAAGACGTCGATGTCGTCATGATGTTGCGGCTGCAGAACGAACGCATGCAGGGTTCATTCCTGCCGTCGCCGCAGGAGTTCTTCAAGTTCTACGGTCTGACCGCGGAGAAATTGGCACTCGCAAAAGCCGATGCAATCGTACTGCACCCGGGACCGATGAACCGCGGGGTCGAAATCGATTCGACGGTGGCCGACGGCAATCAGTCGGTCATTCTGCCGCAAGTGACGTTCGGCATCGCGATCCGCATGGCCGTCATGAGCATACTGGCGGGAAACTAAGAGTGCCTAACTCAACGAAACACGTGTGCGTTGCAGCCAGAATTGGTGAGGGCAAGGCGCCCGGTGAAGGCAATAGTCGTTCTATTGCCAAGACGAGCAACGCGGCCATCGCCAATTCTGGCTGCAACCCTTCGGGCTGGCACGAGTTTTGGCCCATGGCGTTGTCGAAAGGTCCCTTGCTTAGAATGACTAAGCCGCGAGACTTTCTCCTAGTCCTGAGCCAAAATCGTGACAGCGCGGCACGCGTTTCGTTGAGTTAGGCACTCTTTTATGAAGATCCACATCAAGAACGGCCGCCTGGTTGACCCTGCGAGCGGCACCGACGCCAAACAGGACGTCTACATCGCTGCCGGCAAAATCGTCGCGATCGGCACGACACCCGCGGGCTTCACCGCAAACCGCACGATCGACGCCAGCGGGCTCGTTGTATGTCCCGGGCTGGTGGACCTCGCGGTGCGCTTGCGCGAACCCGGCTTCGAATACATGGCAACGCTCGAATCGGAAATGCAGGCCGCGGCGGCAGGCGGCGTGACGAGTCTTGCCTGTCCGCCCGATACCGATCCGCCGCTCGACGAGCCGGGCCTGGTCGAGATGCTCAAGTTTCGTGCGCGCAATCTTAATCAGGCGCACGTTTATCCGATCGGCGCTTTGACGGTCGGCTTGAAGGGCACGCATCTGACCGAGATGGCGGAGCTGACCGATGCAGGCTGCGTTGCGTTCTCGCACGCCGATGCGCCGCTCACCGATACCCAATTGCTGTTGCGCGCGATGCAGTATGCGGCGACATTCGATTTCCCGGTGTGGCTGCGGCCGCAGGATGCGGGACTAGCGCGCGGCGGTGTCGCCCACGACGGCCAGGTCGCGACGCGCTTAGGCCTTGCGGCGATACCGGTGTGCGCCGAAACGATTGCACTGTCGACGATCCTGCTCCTGGCGCGAGAAACCGGCGCGCGCATCCATCTGTGCCGCGTGTCGAGCGCCGAAGGCATAGCGATGGTGCGGCAGGCCAAAGCGAGCGGGCTCAAAGTCACTTGCGACATCGCCATTCATCATGCGCATCTGTCGGAGATGGACATCGGCTATTTCGATCCGAATTGCAACCTGACGCCGCCGCTGCGCAGCCAGCGCGACCGTGATGCGTTGCGTGCCGCGCTGAGCGACGGCACGGTCGACGCGCTGTGCTCGGACCACACACCGGTCGACGAAGACGCCAAGCAGTTGCCGTTCGCCGAAGCCGAAACCGGCGCCACCGGTCTTGAGTTGCTGCTGCCGCTCACGCTGAAGTGGATCGATGAAGCGCGCGTGCCGCTCATCAATGGATTGGCGCGCATTACGACCGAGCCGGCCCGCGTGTTGGGCGTCAACGCCGGGCAGTTGAAATCCGGCCTGGGCGCGGACATTTGCATATTTGATCCCGCCAAATTTTGGAAAGTCGAAGCGGCGGCGCTCAAAAGCCAGGGCAAAAACACGCCATACACCGGCGTCGAAATCAAAGGTAAAGTCAGCTACACGCTGGTCGAAGGCCAGATTGTGTACGAGGCGGCCGAAGCGCCGCGCTGAACCTTGGCCGCAAGACAGCGTCCAACCCCCGTTGGACGCCTCTCGTTCAATTCGTTGAAAAGCTTTCTACTTCCATGAATCCATTACTCGATTTATCCGGCCTGCCGCGCTTCGACGCATTCAAACCGGAGTACGTGACGCCGGCGGTCGATGAACTGCTTGCCGCCAACCGGGCCGCGATCATTAAACTCGCCGCCGATTCAGCGTCCCCCACTTGGGAGAATTTTGTCTCGCCGCTCTACGATGCGACTGAACGGCTGAACCGCGCATGGGGCCAGGTCGGCCATTTGAACGCCGTCATGAACAGCCCGGAACTGCGCGAGGTCTACAACGCCAACCTGCCCAAGGTCACTCAGTTTTATACCGAATACGGGCAAAACCAGCAGCTGTTCGAGCGCTTCAAGCAACTCGGCGCGTCCGGGCTGATGACGCAATTGACACCGGCGCAGCGCGCGGTGATCGAACATGAACTACGCGATTTCCGGCTCGGCGGCGCCGATTTGTCTGCCGACAGCAAAAAGCGTTTTACGGAATTGCGCGAGAAACTTTCCGCGCTGACGTCGCGCTTCTCGGACAACATTCTCGATGCGACGAATGCTTATGCCCACGTGGTGGAATCCAAGGCCACGCTGGCGGGCATTCCGGACGACGCGCTTGAGGCCGCCCACGAAGCAGCGGTGGCAGACGGAAAATCCGGGTGGAAGTTTACCTTGCATGCGCCGTCGTTCATGCCGGTCATGCAGTACGCCGAAGATCGTGCGCTGCGCGAGACCATCTATCGTGCGTATTCGACCCGCGCTGCCGAATTCGGCAAGCCCGAATGGGACAACACGCCGCTGATCAGCGAAATCGTCGCTTTGCGGCAGGAACTCGCTCAGCTGCTCGGATTCGCGAGCTTCGCCGAATATTCGCTTGAACCCAAGATGGCGGAATCGCCGCAGCAGGTGCTGAAGTTCCTCGGCGACCTTGCGGCAAAGGCGCGGCCGTTTGCCGCGCGCGATCTGGCTGAACTCAAGGAATTCGCGCGCGACGAACTGGGCCTTGCCGACTTGCAGGCGTGGGACATCGCCTATGCATCGGAAAAATTGCGCAATGCGCGCTACGCGTTTTCGGATCAGGAAGTAAAACAGTATTTTCCTGAAACCACCGTACTGCCCGGGATGTTCCGCGTGGTCGAAACGCTTTACGGCGTTGCAATCGAGGAGACCGATGCGCCGAAGTGGCATCCCGACGTGCGCTTCTTCAGCATTCGCGATCGCGAGAAAAGTCTGGTCGGTCAGTTTTACCTCGACCTGTACGCACGGCCGTCAAAGCGGGGCGGTGCGTGGATGGATGATGCGATCACGCGCCGGCGCACCGGCAGCGGTATCCAGACGCCCGTCGCCTATTTGAACTGCAATTTCGCCGCCCCGGTCGGCGAAGTCGACGGCAAGAAACGCCCGGCGCTGTTCACGCACGACGAAGTCATCACGCTGTTCCACGAATTTGGCCACGGGCTGCATCATTTGCTGACGCGCGTCGACGAACTCGGCGTCGCTGGCATCAACGGCGTCGAATGGGATGCGGTCGAATTGCCGAGCCAGTTCATGGAAAATTTCTGCTGGGAATGGGACGCGCTGTTGCCGCTGACGCACCACATAGACAACGGTGCGGCGCTGCCGCGCTCGCTGTTCGACAAAATGCTGGCGGCCAAAAATTTCCAGAGCGGTATGCAGATGGTACGGCAGATTGAATTTTCGCTGTTTGATTTACATCTGCACTTCGACTTCGATCCCGCGGGCGGCGTGTCGGTGCAAGGCCTTCTCGACGACGTGCGCCGGCAGGTGGCCGTCATCGTTCCGCCGCCGTTCAATCGATTTGCGCAAAGCTTTTCGCACATCTTCGCCGGCGGCTATGCGGCCGGCTATTACAGTTATAAATGGGCCGAAGTGTTGTCCGCCGATGCGTTCAGCCTGTTCGAAGAGCGCGGCGTGTTTGATGCCGAGACGGGCCGCCGGTTTCGCGATGAAATCCTCGCCGTCGGTGGCAGCCGTCCCGCGCTCGATTCGTTCGTTGCATTTCGCGGACGTCCGCCGAGCATTGATGCGTTGCTGAGACACAATGGCATGATGGCGTCCGCGGCCGCTGCGTGACCGGCTGCGCTACCCCGAATACGGGGCTTGTGCTATAAAAGTTGTCGTCATGTGAAGGGAGGCGTCGCATCATGAAATATAAAATCGCCGTAATTCTGATGTCCGTTGCCGCGGTCGCCCACGGCGCGGAAATGTACCGTTGGGTAGACGACAAAGGCACCGTCAACTACACGCCGTATCCGCCGCCGCCCAACATCCGGAAGGTCGAGCCGAAAAGATTGGGCGACAATAAAGCGGCGCCGGCGAGCGATGCGCCTTACAGCGTGCAGGTTGCAGCAAAAAACTTTCCCGTCACTTTGTATTCGACGCCCGATTGCGGCGATCCCTGCAAGAGCGCGCGCTCACATCTCGACAAGCGGGGCGTGCCATACGCCGATAAAAATCCGGCAAAACCGGCCACCGCGCAGGAGCAGGAAGACTTCAAAAAAGCCGCGGGCGGCGCGTTGGAAGTGCCGTTACTCCAGGTCGGGCAATTAAAAACGCTCAAAGGTTATCTCGCCTCCGATTACGATACGGCGCTCGATGCGGCGGGATATCCGAGCGCTGTTGTGCCCGGCGCCAAACCTGCCGCAAAGCCGCCCGCCGACACGCCAGCGGCCGCCAAATAAATGCGGGTCGCGACCTGGAACGTTAATTCGCTCAAGGTTCGGCTGCCGCAAGTGCTGGAGTGGGTCAAGGCGCAACAGCCTGACGTGCTGTGCCTGCAGGAAACCAAGCTCGAAGACGCGAAGTTTCCGGTGGATGACATTCAAGCCGCCGGCTATCAAGTCCAATTCAGCGGACAGAAAACCTACAACGGCGTCGCCATTCTCAGCAAAAGCGCGGCCGCCGCGACACAGGCGTCGATTCCCGGTTTCGACGATCCGCAAAAGCGCGTGCTCGCAGCGACAGTGGATGGCATACGCGTCGTCTGCCTGTATGTCCCGAACGGACAAAGCGTGGAATCGGAAAAGTACCGCTACAAGCTCGACTGGTTCGGCCGCGTCACGCAATGGCTGGCGGAGGAACTTGCCGCGAACGAGCGGCTGGTCGTGGTAGGCGACTTCAACGTGGCGCCGGAAGAATGCGACGTGCACGATCCAAAAGCCTGGGAAGGCCAGGTCCTGGTCAGCGAACCCGAACGGCAGGCGCTGCGCGGGCTCGTCGCACTTGGCCTCAAAGACAGCTTTCGCCTGTTCGAGCAACCGCCCCAGTCGTTCACGTGGTGGGATTACCGGATGAACGCGTTCAGGCGCAAGATGGGTTTGCGCATCGACCACATATTATTGAGCCATCCGCTCGCGCAAACGTGCAAATCGTGCACCATCGATGTCGAGCCGCGCCGGAACGAACGTCCTTCCGATCACGCACCCGTTATTGTCGAGTTCGCCGCCGAATAATTACTACGGCGGGCGGCGGCCGGCACTTGGTTACTCGTCCGTGCTTTTGCCCGCATCCAGCCCGAGTTCCTGGATTTTGCGCGTGAGCGTATTGCGGCCCAGGCCCAATAACCGGGATGCTTCGATCCGGCGCCCGCCGGTATACGCGAGCGCACGCATGATCAGCGCTTTTTCAAACTGCGGGCCCAGCACGTCGATCAACGCCGTTTCGCCGCGATTCAATGCGTTCGAAACTTCACGTTCAAGGGCGGTTATCCAGTTCTCGCCGGTACCCGCCCCCGCTTCGACGCGAAGTTCCGATGGAAGATCGTTGACATCGACCGTCACGCCGGGCGCCATGACCGTGATCCAATGACACAGGTTCTCGATCTGGCGCACATTGCCCGGAAAATCCTGGGCACTCAAAAATTTCAGTGCGGCGTCCGCCAGCCGCTTGGGCTCGACGCCGAGTTCGCGCGCACTTTTGGCGAGAAAATGTTTTGCCAGCAGCGGAATATCTTCGCGCCGCTCGCGCAGCGCCGGCAGCCGCAAACGGATCACGTTCAGGCGATGGAACAAATCCTCGCGGAATAGTCCCTGCTTCACGCGAACTTCAAGGTCCTGGTGCGTGGCGGCAATGACTCGCACGTTCGCCTTGATCGGCTGATGGCCGCCGACGCGATAAAACTGCCCGTCCGACAACACGCGCAACAAACGCGTTTGCAGGTCGGCAGGCATGTCGCCGATTTCATCGAGAAACAGGCTGCCGCCATCGGCCTGCTCGAAGCGTCCGCGCCGCATGGTTTGCGCACCGGTAAACGCGCCGCGCTCGTGGCCGAAAAGTTCCGACTCGAGCAAGTCCTTGGGAATTGCCGCGGTATTGATCGCGATAAACGGTTTGCCCGCGCGCGGACTGTGGCGGTGCAACGCGCTGGCGACGAGCTCCTTGCCGGTGCCCGACTCGCCGGTAATGAGAACGGTGGCGTGGGACTGGGCAAGACGGCCAATGGCCCGAAAAACTTCCTGCATCGCGGGGGCCTGGCCGAGAATCTCGGGTTCTGCGCTCGCCGATTCGATCACCTCGTCCTCGCGCGTGCTCTCCTGCATGGCGCGCCGGATCAACTCGACCGCATGATCGACGTCGAACGGTTTGGGCAGATACTCGTAGGCGCCGCCCTGAAACGCGGCGACCGCGCTTTCGAGATCGGAGTACGCGGTCATGATGATGACCGGCATCTGCGGAAAGCGTTGCTTTGCCTGCTGCAGCAGCTCGAGACCCGATTCGCCAGGCATCCGAATGTCGCTGACTACCAGTTGCGGCGTCTCGCTGCCGAGCGCGCTGAGCGCTTCGTCGGCAGAAGAGAACGTTTTGAAGGCGATGTTTTCGCGAGTCAGCGCTTTTTCGAACACCCAGCGTATCGAGCGATCGTCGTCAATTATCCAGACCGGTTTCATGGTTTCACATTTTCGTTTTGGTTAACGGGCAGCAGCAGGGTAAACGTCGTGTTACCGCGCTGGCTTTCGAAGGTGATGGTGCCGCCGTGCTGAGTTACGAAGGTCTGTGCCAGCGTGAGCCCGAGCCCGCTGCCGCCTTCGCGGCCGGAAACCAGCGGATAAAAGATTTTTTCGCGCATTTCTTCCGCTATGCCGGGACCGGTATCGCTGATTTGCACCGTCAGCGCGTGCTTGTAGCGTTTACGTGAGAGCGTGACTTGGCGCGCGATGCGCGTTTTGAAAACCAGCTTGCCCTCGCCTTTCATCGCTTGTGCGGCATTGCGCGCAATGTTGAGCACGATCTGGATCATCTGCTCCTTGTCGCCTTGCAGGAGCGGCACGCTCGTATCGTAATCGCGACGGATGGCAATCCCATCCGGGTACTCGGCCAGGATCAGGCTGCGCACGCGCTCTAAGACTTCATGTATGTTGAGCGGCGCGGGCTGCGGCAGGCGATGCGGCGTCAGCAGCCGGTCCATCAGCGATTGCAGCCGATCGGCTTCCTTCATGATGACCTGCGTATATTCATGCAGGCCCGGCCGCTCGAGTTCATGATCGAGCAGTTGCGCCGCGCCGCGAATGCCGCCCAGCGGGTTTTTGATTTCGTGCGCGAGATTGCGAATCAACTCGCGGTTGGCCTGGCTTTGATCATGCAGCCGTTCTTCGCGCGCGATCTTGATCTGCTGTTCGATATGCCGAAACTCGAGCAGCAGCCCCTGCCAGCCGGTGACCCAGCTTTCAATCTCAACCGGTGACAGCGTGCAGCTCAGATGCAATTTATTGCGTCCCACGCTGCCGAGCTTGAGGTCGTGCTCGGTGTAACTGCAGTTGTTTGCGCGCGTATATTCGATCGCCGCGCCGAGCACGCGATCGTTTTCAAATATCTCTGTGATTGCATTTCCCACTAGGCTCTTGCTGCTCAATTCAAATAAGTTTTCGGCGGCGGGATTGGCAAAGCGCACGATCAGATCCCGATCGACGATGACGATCGCGGTCGCTAATAGATCCAGCCCTGCTAGTGCGGCAACCGTCATGGTTTATTTAATAAGGGAGCAAGAATCAGACCAGATGCGTATATCGCGTTGAGCACGATGTGCACCGGCGTGTGAGAGCGGTGAAACGATTGCAATGCGCGGCGCGCCGGAAGCGCGACCGCTTATTTGACGTTGCCGATTTCTTTTCTGAGACTCTCGACATTGCCTTCGTGGAGCTTCACCTTATCCTCGTAGGGCTTCAATCGTTCTTCGACGCGGGAAAAATTTCTTTCGTTGCCGAGCCGCACGTCTTTCTGTTCAACCAGCTGCTTCTTCGCCGCATCGAGTTGCTGCTGTTCCTGCGCGAGTTCCTGCTCGAGTATCTTGCGCCGGCCGGCGTCCCGCTGGCGCTGCGTATCGTTATCGACACTCGGGAAGTTGGTCGGCTTTTGCTGCGGCGCCTTGGGCGGTGCCGGCGCCGTGTTCATCGGCTCGAGATTCAATCCCTTGCAGCCTTTGGCGTCGCCTTTGACATTGGTGTAACGCGTATTGCCGTCAGTATCGATGCACTTCCACATCTCTGCCTGAGCGAGCGAACTCAGGCAGGCGAGCACAAGCATGCAACATAGTCTCATAGCGATCCTCCGGTAGCCGTTTAATGCAAACGGTCGATACCTTCTGCGGTTGACACCGCAGATCAAATGGTCGGCGCAAGTCTATGTCAGAAAAAACATTCTTACAATGCAGCATTCCGGCCGAATACCCAAAATACAACAGGGCGGAAGTCCGCCCTGTTGTGCTCGAGGAGCCGTGAAAACCCGCTGCTGCTACAGGCTGTAATACATATCGAACTCGACCGGATGGGTCGTCATGCGAAAGCGCGTGACCTCTTCCATCTTGAGCGCGATATACGCGTCAAGCATGTCGTCGGAAAACACGCCGCCGGCGGTCAGGAAGCCGCGGTCCTTGTCGAGATGCTCAAGCGCCATGTCGAGCGACGAGCAAACGTTCGGCACTTTCTTCGCCTGCGACGGCGGCAGGTCGTAGAGGTTCTTGTCGATCGGGTCGCCGGGGTGAGTCTTGTTCTGCACGCCGTCAAGGCCCGCCATCATCATCGCGGTGAACGCGAGGTAAGGATTCGCCGTCGGATCCGGAAAGCGAATTTCCACGCGGCGCGCTTTCGGATTCGTCACATAGGGAATGCGGCAGGCCGCCGAACGGTTGCGCGCTGAGTAGGCAAGATTGATCGGCGCTTCGAAGCCAGGCACGAGACGCTTATAAGAATTGGTGCCGGGATTGGTGATCGCGTTGAGCGCTTTGGCATGCTTGATGATGCCGCCGATGTAAAACAGCGCGAACTCGGACAGCCCCGCATAGCCGTTACCGGCGAAGAGGTTTTGGCCGCCTTTCCAGATCGACTGGTGTACGTGCATGCCCGATCCATTGTCGCCGACGATCGGCTTCGGCATAAACGTCGCGGTCTTGCCGTACGACGAGGCAACCATCTGCACCGTGTACTTGAGAATCTGGTTCCAGTCGGCGCGTTTCACGAGTTTTTCAAACTTGGTCCCAATTTCGCACTGGCCCGGCGCCGCGACTTCATGGTGGTGCACTTCGACTTCGACACCCTGCTGCTCGAGCGCGATGCACATCGCGTTGCGAATGTCCTGCAACGAGTCGACCGGTCCCACCGGAAAGTAACCGCCCTTGACCGGCGGACGGTGCCCCATGTTGCCGCCTTCGATTTCCTCGCCCGAACTCCACGGCGCTTCTTCCGACTTGATCTTGACCGCTGAGCCCGACATGTCAACGTTCCAGGTGACCGAATCAAAAATGAAAAATTCGGGTTCGGGGCCGAAGTATGCGGTGTCGCCCAGACCGGACGATTTCAGATACGCTTCGCCGCGTTTTGCAATCGAGCGCGGATCGCGATCGTAGCCTTTGCCGTCCGACGGCTCAATCACGTCGCACGAAATATTGAGTACGGGTTCATCGGTGAACGGGTCCATGCGCGCGGAATCCGGATCCGGCATCAGCAGCATGTCGGACGCCTCGATTCCTTTCCAGCCGGCAATCGACGAGCCGTCAAAGGCATGGCCGTCGGTGAACTTCGCCTCGTCGAACGCTTTGGCCGGCACCGAAACGTGCTGCTCTTTGCCGCGCGTGTCCGTAAACCGGAAATCGACAAACTTGACTTCGTTGTCTTTGACCATCTTCATTACATCGGCTACTGCCATTGCATTCTCCCTAACTTAAGCTTGTTTATCGAAAACGGGGTGGTGTGGATTGCATGATTCAGCACGAAATATGCCAAAACGAAATACGGCCCGAAACAGAGGGAAAACATTGTGCCACAACTCAAAAGCCAACACAGTACGGGCGCATTTTGCACCGATCCGGTGCGATTTGCCGCAATTCGCACGGTTTAAGTGCGTTTCCAGCGGCAATGCCGTGAGTTAGAATTTTGTTTTCCATCAGCAATCACAGGTGTTGGCATGAGTGATGTGAATGAGATTTTGAAAGCGGCGCAGGCGCGTGCGCGCGAGCGCGGGCTGCCCTACGAAGGCGCGCTGCTGCCTGCGGAGGCCCACGCCGTATTACAGCATCACGCGGGCGCGAAACTCGTCGATGTGCGCAGCCGCGCCGAACTCGATTTCGTCGGCCGCGTGCCGGGCAGCGTCGAGATCGAATGGAAGACCTACCCCGGCATGATGCCAAACGCAAAATTCGTTGATCAGTTAAAAGCGCAGGTTCCGGCCGACGCCGTCGTGATGTTTTTGTGTCGCAGCGGCGGACGCTCGCATGAAACCGCCGTGGCCGCAACGCAGGCTGGCTACCGCGACGCTTACAATGTACTCGAAGGATTCGAAGGCGACCGCGATGCCAGCGGTCGTCGCAACACCGTCAGCGGCTGGCGCGCCCGCGGCCTGCCATGGTCGCAAAGCTAGAGCGCGCCAGCTCAGGCATGCCAGCTGACCAGCCCGAAATAGCCGGTCGCGAGCACGCCCAAGCCGAAAGCGATTCGGTACCAGGCGAACGGCGTGAAATCGTGCGTCGCGATATAGCGCAACAACCAGCGCACGCATAAAAACGCGCAAAAGAACGAAACGAGCATGCCGAGCCCAAACATGCCGAGGTCTGCGACATCAAACAATGCGCGATTTTTAATGAGATCGTAGCCGCCGGCGGCGATCAGGGTTGGCACCGCAAGAAAAAACGAAAATTCCGTCGCGGCCTTGCGCGACAGTCCGAACAGCAAGCCGCCGATGATGGTGGCGCCGGAACGCGACGTCCCCGGGATCAACGCAAAAGCCTGCGCGCAGCCAACTTTCAAGGCGTCGGTCCATTTCATATCATCGACCGAGTGCACGGTAACCGAATGCGTGCGCCGTTCCGCCCACAAAATAATCAATCCGCCGACGATGAACGCAATTGCCACGGGCACGGGATTGAACAACGCCGCCTTGATGTACTTGCCGAACAACAAACCCAAAATGGCGGCGGGCAAAAATGCGATCGCGAGATTCAGCACAAACTGTTGCGCCTTGCGGTCGTGCCCGAGGCCCGCGAGCAGCGCGCCAAATTTGGCGCGATACTCCCAGACGATTGCCAGCATCGCGCCGGTCTGGATCACAATTTCGAAAATCTTGCCTTTCTCGTCGTTGAAACCCAGCAACTGGCCGGCAACGATCAGATGCCCGGTGCTCGACACCGGCAAAAACTCGGTGAATCCCTCGACTGCGCCGAGGATCACCACCTTGATCCAGAAGAGTATGTCCATCGCGTTATTGTAGCTTCATTGCCACCACTTTTTAGCGTGCGTGCGCTCGGCCAACTGGTAGCATAAGCATGACGTCAATCAGGCCTGACGCGCTAAGCCGGCTATCCAAGTCATGTCACTGTCACCAGCCACCCGTTCGCTCGCCGGCATCGGTTTGCGCGCCGCCCACTATCGCGACTTTCTTGACGGCCGCCCGTCCATTGGCTGGCTGGAAGTGCACAGCGAAAATTATTTCGGCGATGGCGGTTTCGACCTGCATGTGCTCGACCACGTGCGGCGCGACTATCCGTTAAGCCTGCACGGCGTCGGCTTGTCGCTCGGCTCAGCCGACGATTTGAACGATGTCCATCTTGCCAAATTGCAGCGTCTTGTCGAGCGCACGGACCCGCTGCTCGTATCCGAACATTTGTGCTGGGGCGCCTATGGCGGCCGACACTTCAACGATCTGTTGCCGTTGCCATACACCGAAGAGGCGCTCGGGATGATGGTTGAACGCGTCGATCGCGTGCAAACGGTTTTGGGCCGCCGTATCCTCGTTGAAAACGTGTCGAGCTATCTGCAATACCGCGACTCGACGATACCTGAACTCGAATTTGCCGCGGAAGTCGTGCGGCGCAGCGGCTGCGGCCTGTTGCTCGACATCAACAATCTGTACGTCAATTCCGTTAATCACGATTTCGATCCGTATGCGGCGCTTGCCGCGCTGCCGGCGAAGAACGTGGACGAGATTCATCTCGCCGGCCACACGCGAACCGAAATATGCCTGATCGACGACCACGGATCGAGCGTGACCGCCGACGTGTGGAAACTCTATTCCGCCGCGATCGCGCGGCTCGGCCCGATTCGCACCTTGATCGAATGGGATACGCAGATTCCCGCGCTGGAAGTGCTGCTCGCCGAAGCAGCCAAAGTCGAGACACTGCTGTCACCCGCCCATGTCTGAGCTCGCCGCCCTGCAACAACGTATCAGCATCGCGTTGCGGGATCGTGACAGCGACGCGGCAGCGGTGCCGCTGATTGCGGCGAACGCGGGCAGCGCGCGGGCGCGCCTCGCTATCTACCGCGCCAACATATCGACGAACGCAGCGGGCGCATTGGCCGCGATTTACCCGATCGTGCACAAGCTCGTCGGCGCCGATTTCTTTGGCGGTCTTGTGCACGCCTATTGCAACGCACATCCGTCTGCAAGCGGCGACCTCAACGAACTCGGCGAACACCTCGCGGATTTTGTGCGTACGTTTCCGCCCGCCATCGAACTGCCTTATCTTTCCGACGTCGCGCGCCTTGAATGGTGCGTCCACCGCGCGCACTACTCGGCCGATCATCCACCGCTCGACGTGCGTGCGTTGCGAGCGCTGGGCGAGGATGCGTATTCGCGTCTCATCCTGAGACTGCACCCCGCAGTGTCGCTCATCGAATCCGGTTATCCGCTGTATCGCATCTGGCAAGTACATCAGGATGACTATGAGGGCGACATCGCGGTCGATCTTGCTGGCGGCGCGGATGCCGTCGTCGTTTATCGGCCGCAATTTCGCGTGGCGGTGGCGAAGTTATCGCCGGCTGAGGCGGCATTTTTGCGTGCAACTGCGCGCGACACGTTTCTCGCCACCGCGCTGGAAGCCGCGCTGAGCGTCAGTTCGGAATTCGACCTGGCGTCGAGCCTCTCAAAGTGGACAGCCGCAAATATCGTGGTTGGATTGCACCTGGGCGACGAGCCCGAATAAAACGGCCGCGCGCGCGGCCGTTATCCCACCGAACAAAGCAGATCAGGCTTTGGAATAGATCTCCGCACCCTGCTTGACGAACTCCACCGATTTCTCTTCCATGCCTTTCTTGAGCGCGGCTTGCGCATCGACGCCTTGAGCCGCGGCGTAATCGCGAACGTCCTGCGTGATTTTCATCGAGCAGAAATGCGGGCCGCACATCGAGCAGAAATGGGCGAGCTTGGCGCCCTCCTGCGGCAACGTTTCGTCGTGAAACTCTTTCGCCTTGTCGGGATCGAGTCCAAGATTGAACTGGTCGTCCCAGCGGAACTCGAAACGAGCTTTTGATAAAGCGTTGTCGCGAATCTGCGCGCCCGGATGGCCTTTGGCGAGGTCGGCCGCATGCGCGGCAATCTTGTACGCCATGATGCCGTCCTTGACGTCGTTCTTGTCGGGCAGGCCGAGGTGCTCTTTTGGCGTCACATAGCAAAGCATCGCGGTGCCGTACCAGCCGATCATTGCGGCGCCGATTGCGCTCGTAATGTGATCGTAGCCGGGCGCAATGTCAGTCGTCAGCGGTCCGAGCGTGTAGAACGGCGCTTCCTTGCAGTACTTCAATTGCAGGTCCATGTTTTCTTTGATGAGGTGCATCGGCACATGGCCAGGTCCCTCGATCATGACCTGCACATCGTGCTTCCACGCGACATCGGTCAGTTCGCCCAGCGTTTTCAACTCAGCGAGCTGCGCTTCGTCATTGGCGTCGTAACCGGAGCCGGGACGCAAACCGTCGCCGAGCGAGAACGACACGTCGTACGCTTTCATGATGTCGCAGATTTCTTCGAAATTCGTGTAGAGAAACGATTCCTTGTGATGCGCCAGACACCATTTCGCCATGATCGAGCCGCCGCGCGACACGATGCCGGTCATGCGCTTGGCGGTCATCGGAATATATGCAAGCCGCACGCCGGCATGAATAGTGAAGTAATCGACGCCCTGTTCGGCCTGCTCGATTAAGGTGTCGCGGAACATTTCCCACGTAAGTTCTTCGGCCTTGCCGTCGACTTTTTCAAGCGCCTGGTAAATCGGCACGGTACCGATAGGCACCGGCGAATTGCGAATAATCCATTCACGCGTTTCATGAATATTCTTGCCGGTCGACAGGTCCATAACGGTGTCGCCGCCCCACCGCGTCGACCACGTCATCTTTTCGACTTCCTCCGCAATCGAGCTAGAAAGCGCGGAGTTGCCGATGTTGGCGTTGATCTTTACGAGAAAGTTGCGGCCGATGATCATCGGCTCGGTTTCGGGGTGGTTGATGTTAGCGGGGATGATCGCGCGGCCCCGTGCAATTTCGTCGCGCACGAACTCGGGTGTAATGACGGCTGGAATCGCTGCCCCGAAACTCTCGCCCGGGTGTTGACGCGTGATGAGCTCGGGCAGGTCGTCGCGGCGCTGCGTTTCGCGGATCGCGATGTATTCCATTTCCGGCGTCACGATGCCTTTGCGCGCGTAATGCATTTGCGACACGTTCATGCCGGTCTTCGCACGCCGCGGATGCCGTTTCAGGTTAAAGCGCAGTTCGGCGAGCTTGGGATCGGTCGCGCGGTCGCGGCCGTAAGCAGAAGTCAGGTCGGCGAGGAGCTCGGTGTCGTTGCGCTCGGCAATCCATTTTTCACGCAGCGGCGCGAGGCCGGAGCGAATATCGATCTCGACGGCCGGATCGGTGTAAGGACCCGACGTGTCGTAAACATAAATCGGCGGATTTTTTTCTGCGCCCATGCCCGCCGGCGTGTCCGACTGGCTGATTTCGCGCATCGGCACTTTGATATCGGGACGCGAGCCTTCGACGTAAACTTTACGCGAATTGGGTAATGACTTGACCGCCGCCTCGTCAACGTGGGCAGTGGCGCTTAAAAACTTGGGATTGGCGTTCATGATTGCTCCTCGCGTAAAAATTACAGGGAGAAGCGGCGCTGAAGGTTTGCGCCACGCTTCCCTGCGGCGGCATTATCCGCATCAGGTTCGAAGGGTCTATCTCACCCGGCTGCAACCGTCTGCAAGTTCGCCAGGACCCCCAACGTGTGGCGTTCAAGCTACTGGAATTATGCGATAATTGCAAGCATCGATTCCCCGTGATTTCCCTCTAAACGCCCGCGTTCGAAACCGCCCATGAATGCCCAAATTGAATTGGACCGCGACCTCGAACTCGCGCGCTTCAACATGGTCGAGCAGCAAATCCGGACTTGGGATGTGCTCGACCAAAACGTGCTGGACCTGCTCTTCACGGTGCGCCGCGAGGACTTCGTGCCGCCGCAATATCGCACGCTCGCTTTCGTCGACATGGAAATTCCGCTGTCGGCCAATGCGGCGGCGGACGAACGCATGCTCGCGCCGAAACTCGAAGCGCGTATCGTGCAGGAGCTGACGATCAAACCGACTGACCGCATTCTCGAAGTGGGCACGGGCAGCGGTTACATGACGGCATTGCTTGCCAAGCGCGGCGCCCATGTAACGAGCGTCGAAATCAATTCTCAATTGAGCGCATTAGCAGCAGCAAAGCTTGCTTCGCACGACATCTCGAACGTTACGCTCGAAATTGGTGATGCGGCACGCGGCTGGGAAAGCCGGGGGCCGTACGACGTTATCGTGCTCACGGGCTCCGTGCCGGTTTTGGTCGACGAATTTCAGCGCAGCCTCAAACCCGGCGGACGCTTGCTCTCCATCGTCGGCGAGGCGCCAGTGATGGAAGCGCGGCTTACCACGCAGACCGGCGCGGGCGCAGTGGCGTCGGTCGTTTTGTTCGAAACCTGCATACCGGCCTTGCGCAATGCGCCTCAGCCTGAGAGATTCGTGTTTTGATCGAGCAACTGCCGGCGACGGCGTTGCGCGAATGGCTGGCCGACGCTGCGCGCCCTGCTCCGCTGATCATCGACGTGCGCGAACCGTGGGAACATGCAATCTGCCGCATCGAGGGCGCACAGCTGCTGCCGTTGCAGGAAATTCCCGCGCGCTTAAGCGAACTGCCCCTCGATCGCGACATTGTCCTGCTGTGCCACCACGGCATGCGCAGTCTGCACGCTGCCAATTTTCTGCAGGATGCCGGCTTGAGCCGCTTATACAATCTGAGCGGTGGCATCAATGCGTGGTCAGAAGAAGTCGATTCCTCCGTCGCGCTGTATTAAGCCTATGCAACTGAGCTTTCGAGCGCTGTCCGCCTGCATCGTGCTGTGCGCAATGGCGCCATTGGATGCGTCAGCGGCCGCGGCGGATCTTTTGTCCATTTACCGCGAAGCGCAAACTGCCGACCCGGTCTACTCCGGCGCGCGCGCGACTTATGCAGCGGGACAGGAAAAACTGCCGCAAGGGCTTGCCGGGTTATTGCCAGGCGTCACGGCAACCGGCAACACGCAATACAACGATCGCGATCTTCAGTTCCGCGGCGCGGCGCCAAATCTGCTGTCGGGCGCGTCCCGCTTCAATTCGAACGGTATCAGCGTGACAGCGACGCAGCCGCTGTTTCGCTTTCAGAATTGGATTACGTACGAACAGGCAAAGAAGCAGGTCTCGCAGGCAGAGGCGACTTTTCTGCAAGCGAATCAGGATTTAATCATCCGCGTTGCGCAGACTTACTTCGATATTTTGCTCGCCGAAAATAACGTGACGCTCGCGGCCGCGCAAAAAACCGCATTCGCCGAACAGTTAGCGCAGGCCAAGCGAAATTTCGAAGTCGGCACCGCCACCATTACCGACGCCAATGATGCGCAGGCGCGGCACGATCTTGCGGTGTCTCAGGAAATTGCCGCACAGAACGATCTGGAAATCAAAAAACAGTCGCTGCGCCAGATTATTGGCAGAGTCGCGCCGCCGATCACGCCGATCGGCAACCGTTTCACGCCGCAATTACCCGCGCCGAACAACATGGACCAATGGGTGGATAACGGCGCCCTGACCAGCTACCAGGTCAAGGTCGCGCAGGCGAATGTCGATATCGCTGGACAAGAGGTTTCCAAGAACCGGGCGGGCCATCTGCCAACGCTCGACGCCGTTGCCAGTTATAACGAAGCTTCACAAGGCGCCGGCTTCCAGGTCGGACCCGGCTTCGACACGACGAACAAAATCATCGGCTTGCAGCTTGCGGTGCCTCTATATCAGGGCGGAGCGATCAACTCCAGAGTCAGGGAGGCGATCGCCAACCAGGACAAGGCGCGCGACGATCTGGAGAACACCAAACGCACCGTGGCGCTCAACACCCGCGCGTCGTTTCTTAGCGTGACCAATGGCGTTGCGCAAATTAAAGCGCTCGAAACAGCACTGGCGTCGAGCCAGAGTTCGCTCGATTCGACCAAGCTTGGCCGGGAAGTCGGCGTGCGCACCGAAGTTGATGTACTCAACGCACAACAGCAGGTAATCAGCACGCGACGTGATTATGCCCAGGCAATCTATACCTACGCGATCAATGTGCTGAAACTGAAAGGCGCCGCCGGCACTCTGAGCGATGAAGATCTCGCCTACGTAAATCAGTGGTTGGCAAAGTAGCCGCCGGCGTCGTTTCCAAGACGGCGCTGCGCAAGCAGGTTGTTGCGGCCCGCGATGCGATACCGACCGCCACCCGGCGTGAACTCAGTGAGCGCATCACCACGCGAATACTCGGGCTGGAGACATATCGCAGCGCCCGTTGCGTGCTCGCCTACATGAGTTTCGGCAGCGAATTCGACACCAGCGACTTCATCGCCGACGCGCTCGCACACGGCAAAACGCTGTGCCTGCCGCGCGTTGTGCCGGATCAGCGCCGCCTGGATGTGCACACCGTTGAAAACCTCGAATGTCATTTGCAAAGCGGCGTGTGGGGCATACGCGAACCGCGCGCCGATCGTCCGCTCGTGGATCTCGGCCAGGTCGATTTTGTGCTGCTGCCCGGCGTCGCGTTTACGCGGCGCTGCGAACGACTCGGGTATGGCGGCGGCTTCTATGATCGGCTGATTCCGCGCTTTGCGCGGCGGCCGCGGTTAGTTGCGGCAGCGTTCGATTTGCAAATCCGCGATCAAATTCCGCTTGAGGCGACCGACCAGTGCATCGATGTCGTCATTTACGAACGCGGGTTGTATCTAAAGTGTTGATTTCGACTATCGAGCGGCGAACGTTTATCATGACCACCATGCGTGGACGGCTCGTTTAGCGTCGCGAAGCACGATTCAGATCGATCCAGACTTCAGGCGAGGGGCATAAATAAATGGCTGAAACGTTGGGCTCGCTGTGCGACAAGCTGACCATCGTCAAGCTCAAGCAGTGGCATACGGAAGACCCGACGCTCACGTCAAGCCTCGAGGCGCAGGCGCATCGCCTGGCCGCCGAAATCGACGACTTTACACGCCGCGCGCTAGCCGGAGAGGTCCCGCGCACGGAGCTCACTTTCGCCGCCAATAAAGTCTATAAGCGGGAAGGCAATGAGGTCGCGCCTGTCTCGGGCGGCATCGGCGAATTGTTTGCCGAGCTCGCCCGCGTCAACTGCGCGCTATGGCACGAACAGGAAAAAGTGTACGAATTTGAGAAAGTGCCGGCAGGCAATAAAGACGCTGTCGTTAAGCAGCTCGCCCTGTTCAATCTTCAGCGCAATCAGTGCATCGATGGCATCGACCGCAGTCTGGTCGCGCTTGCCGACGCGGCATTGGGCGGCACTCAATCCCGAAAGTAGGCGAGGATGCATCTCATTCATCGCAAGAGCTGCCGCGTTTGCGGTTCGACCGCGCTAACCAAGGTAATCTCGCTTGGCGACCAGTACCTGCAAGGGTCTTTTATAAAAGATGGCCTGCCACCGCCGCCGCAACGCCGCATTCCGCTCACGCTCACACGCTGCGACCCTACGCGCGACGAAAAGGCGTGCGGCCTCCTGCAGATGGAACACAGCGTGCCGCCCGAAGTGCTGTATTCGTCGTACTGGTACCGCTCGGGCACCAACGACACCATGCGCAACCATCTGCGCGGCATTGCCGAAGAGGCGCTGGCCATCGTCGACAGCGCGCGCAGCGTGCTCGACATCGGCTGCAACGACGGCACACTTCTCAAATGCTATCCGGCGGAGGTTGCCAAATTCGGCGTCGATCCCTCGGACGTCGCGCTGAGCGCAGGCTCGGGTATCACGCTGGTGCGCGATACGTTTCCGTCGAGTGAGCTCGATTCAGTCCTGGCCGGCCGTACCTGCGACATCGTGACTTCAATCGCGATGTTCTACGACCTCGAAGACCCGATCGGATTCGCGCGCGCCGTCAAGGCCGTGCTCGCGCCTGAGGGCGTCTGGGTGATCGAGATGTCGTACATGCCGACCATGCTGCAGATGAATTCATACGATACGATTTGCCACGAGCATCTTGAGTATTACAGCCTCGCCGTGCTTGAGCGCATTCTGCTCGCGGCCGGGCTCAAGGTCTTTAACGTGAGCTTGAACTCAATCAACGGCGGCAGCATCCGCTGCTTCGTCACGCACGAAACGAACTTCCGCTATCGCGGCGACCAATACTCGTTGCAACTGCGCGCGCTGCGCCGCCAGGAATTCGACCTCGAGCTCGACACCGACAAGCCGTATCGCCATTTTCAAAACCGCATCGATGCGCACCGCGACGAACTCGCCGCTCTTCTGCACAAGCTTAATGCCGAAGGCCGGCAGATCCATGTTTACGGCGCGTCGACCAAGGGCAACACCATTCTCCAATGGTGCGGCATAGACAAATCCGTTATCACCGTCGCCGCCGAACGCAATCCCGACAAGTTCGGCGCACGCACGCTCGGCACCGACATTCCCATCGTAAGTGAGGAAGAATCCCGTGCCATGCGTCCCGATTACTATCTCGTGCTGCCGTGGCATTTCAAGGAGGAATTCATGCGCCGAGAGGCGCAGACCCTGCGGGACGGCGTGAAGTTTATCTTCCCGCTGCCAAATATCGAAATCACCTGATGCCCCGATGAAATCGCTGTGGCGCTCGTTGTTGCACGGGTTGGGGGGCGTCGCAGCCCAGCCAGTAGTTGCGGCGCACCAACAGGGGACGATCCCGGATGACGTTTTCGTCCGCCGCCCGCTTATCACGCATCAAACTCCGAGTGGCTTGTTCTGCCTGCCCGCCGACACCGACGGCGACCATCTCGCGCGCGCGATTGCAGCCGGAAAGCCACTCGCCGCCGAACTGATGACAGCAGTACAGCGCTATGTCGTGCCGGGCACGGTAATATTCGAGGTCGGCGCCGGTTTCGGCCAAGTGACGGCGGTGCTGTCCGGACTGGCCGAGCCCGCCGGGCAGGTAATCGCGTTCGAGGCAGACGAATACCGATGCGAAGTGCTGCAGCAAACGATCAGACTTAACCACTGCGAAAACGTGCGCGTTTTTTTTGGTGCTTGCCATGGCGGGCAACGCGACGACATGGATGCGGCAAGTAAGGCGCCGTCGCGCGGCATCGATGCGCTGGACATTCAATCGGCGGTCAGCCTGCTTTATGTAGCTGCTGGTGGTTTTGAACTCGAGGTGCTGCGCGGCGCGGCGGCGACACTCGGGCGTTGGCGGGCGCCAGTCATTTTTCGCTTGCAACCGGCGTTAGTAGCGGCGTTTCCCAGCACCGCCTTGAGTGAATTGATCGCGAGCCTCGGTTACGCGATTACTGAGCGCCATGCTGCCGGCGTATGTGTTGCCCTGCCACATGGTTTCGGTCCGGCCGCGGCTGCGAAGGGCGAGCGAGCGCAGCCGGCGTTGTCACTGCCCACGCCGCCCGATATGGCGGGATTGTGCAAGCTATTGCGCAGCCGCGACGAAATCGACGCCTGCACTCAATATCTAAAACAATCAGGTTACGTACAGCACAACCTATCGTGCAAAAACTGGGATCTAGCCCACGTTTTACCGGCGATAACTGACGGCAACTTTCTCGACATGGGAAGTTCAGACTCCTTCGTGCTCAAAAACGTCGCTCTGAAACGAATTCGCGGTGAATTGCACGGCATAGATCTGCGTGCGCCGGATGTACCTATAACCGGCGTGCACTATGCGGTTGGAGACCTCATGCAGACGACGCTGCCCGACGGCCATTTCGCTCACATCACCTGCCTGTCGGTGCTCGAGCACGAAGTCGACTATGACCGCTTCGCCGCCGAGGCCGCACGCCTGCTTGCACCGGGCGGCCGCCTGTTCGTGACGTTCGATTACTGGGAACCGAAGGTTGCGCCGTCGATCAAGCTTTACGATCTGGCTTGGCAACCGCTCGACGCGGCGATGGTGCGCCGACTGTTCGCGAGCTGCAAGCGACACGGACTCGCTACCATCCAGGAATTCGACTTCACGACGGGCGAACCAGTCATCGAGTGGGGCTATTTTTCCCCGCATCCGGATGTACGCTACACATTCGGCATTTCGGCATTCGAGAAACGCTGACATGGCGCAAACTGCGCTCATCTTCGGCGCCGGCGGCCAGGACGGCCATTACCTGGCGGCGCTGTGCCGCGAGCGAGGCATCGACCCGGCGTGCTGCTCGCGTTCACCTGGCGACTGGATAGTCGGCGACGTTGCCGACCGCACAGTGGTCGACGCGCTGTTTCGCGAACATCGGCCTGCGTACGTGTTTCAGCTTGCCGCGCGCTCGACCACCCATCATGACGCACTGTTCGACAATCACGCTGCGATCGCCACCGGCACGTTAAATGTGCTCGAAGCCGCGCATGAATATGCGCCGGCAGCGCGCGTCTTCGTGCCGGGCAGCGGCGTCATGTTCAGGAACGAGGGACGCCCGATCGTCGAGACCGATCCGTTCGAAGCCTCGAGCGCGTACGCCGTCGCGCGCATCGAAGCCGTCTACGCCGCGCGCTATTACCGCTCGCGCGGCCTGAAAACTTACGTCGGCTACCTGTTCCATCATGAAAGCCCTCTGCGCAAACCGGGGCACGTGAGCCGTACGATTGCCGATGCCGCGCGCCGCGCCGCCGCCGGCAACAGTACCAAGTTCGAACTTGGCGACATTGCGGTCGAAAAAGAATGGACGTTCGCCGGCGACGCCGCTGCCGCCATGCTCGCGCTTGTCGAACAAGACCAAGTGCATGAAGCAGTAATTGGCAGCGGTCGCGCGCATTCCATCGCTGACTGGCTGGAAGCATGCTTTAAGTTGGCCGGACGTGATTGGCGAAAATTTGTGCGCCTACGTACCGATTTCGTGCCGGAGTACCGGCGCCTCGTTTCTGATCCCTCGACAATGACCGCGCTCGGCTGGACGCCGCGTGTCGGGTTTGAAGACCTTGCCGCAATGATGATGGCCGCGCCGCCGCGCGCTTGAACGCCATGCCGAGAGGTTCACAGATGCGCATCCTGCTCGGCCAGCTCGCCGCGCGCGGCGATTGCCTGTATGCCACAGCGGTCGCGCGCCAAATCAAAGCCGACTATCCCGGCTGCCATCTCACGTGGGCAATCGGTTCGATGTGCCGATCGTTGCTCGAGGGAAACCCGCACGTCGATGACATCTGGGAGATTCCGCTCGCAAGCCATGCCGACGCAGCCGGAGCGTGGAATCAATTTCACGCCACGGCACTTCAGCGACAGCAAAACGGCGATTTCGATGCGGCGTTTTTTACCCAGATCTATCCCGGTAACTTTCGGAATTTCGACGGCACCGTGCGGGCGTCGATTTTCCGCGGCTATCCGCGTCCGATAACCGTGCCGGTTTCGCCTGTCATACGTTTGACTGACGGCGAGATTGAGAACGTAAAACGCTTCGCGGCGTTGCATGGCCTGACCGATCATGGCCCCGTGATTTTGTTCGAGTGCATTGCTAATAGCGATCAGAGTTTTCTTACGGCGGACTTTATAGCGGCGGCGGCCAAGGGAATCGTAGCGCGATTTCCGGAGTGCCGACTCGTCCTGAGTTCGCATGTTTCGATCGCTTCGGACGATCCCAGGATTATTGGCGGCAACACGCTGACGTTCCGCGAAAACGCTGAGCTCACTAAATATTGCTCGCTGTTGATCGGCTGCTCGAGCGGAATCACCTGGCTCTGCACATCGGATTGGGCGAAACCGCTGCCTACCATCCAGCTGCTCGGACGCCAGAAAGGCGTATTTGCATCAGTCGCGCACGATCATCAATATTTCGGCTTGAATACTGATGCCATCATCGAGATGACCGATTGCCCTCCCGATGATCTCGTCGACTGCGTAAAAACGGTCTACAAGGAGGGCTTTGCAGCGGCAAAAAAGATCTACCACGTCGCAATCCCGCTTGATCTCGATTTCTATGTTCCGAATCTCGATGCGTTGATTCGGCGCAAGCACTATGGCGATGCGCTTACCTCGGTGCGCAACATCGTACGGCGGTATGGCTTGCGCCCAGCGGTCCTGTCGGTGTCGGCGCACACTGTTTACGCGATTTTGCGGTCGCTTTTTACCAGCGTAATAGGCAACCCAGTCCGCTAGGAAAGCGCTCGGTTCGGCCGCTCCAGCCGCGAGGCTTACTGCAGATCGAGCAGCGCCATTACTCTGCGCGTAGCCCCCTCCTGTTTTCGCGTAAAAACTAGACCCGCTTGTGCCATGCGTTGGGCGCGCGCCGAGTCACGCAAAAGCCCTTGAGCCGCCGTCATCGCCTCGCGCGCATCTGTCACTTGTAACGCGGCACCGGCGGCGACCGCCTGCCGCGTCGCATCGGCAAAATTGAAAGTATGCGGACCGATGATGACGGCACGGCCGACAGCGCTTGCTTCGATCAGATTTTGCCCGCCATATGGCAGCAGGCTGCCGCCGATGATGGCGACATCGCACGCTGCATAATAAGCGAACATCTCACCCATCGAATCGCCAAGCACGATCTGCGTATCTGCCGTGACGGTTCGTCCCGCGCTCCGCCGTTGATAACGAAATCCCGCGCGCTCGATTTCGCCGGCGACGGTGTCGAAGCGCTGCGGATGGCGCGGCACCACGAGCGTCAGCAGGTTCGGCACGTCGATCAGCTTCAGGGCAGCGAGCAACAACGTCTCTTCGCCTTCGCGCGTGCTTGCGCATAACAGCACCGGACGGGCGCGACCCCATTGCTCGCGCCAGTTCGCCCCTTGCTTCAGCAATCCGGCGTCCGGCGCAATATCGAATTTGAGGCTGCCAGTAACCGTCACGCGCTTGGCGCCGAGCGCTTGCAGCCGTTCGGCGTCGGCCTGGCTTTGAGCCGCGATGGCGGACAGTTCGTTCAGCGTGATTGCTGCGAGCGTCGGGAAGCGTGCATAGCGGCGCCGGGATTTTTCGGACATGCGGGCGTTGACGAGATAGACCGGTAAACGACGCCCGACGCAGGCGTGTATGAGGTTCGGCCAGATTTCGGTCTCGAGCAAGATGCCGCACTCGGGCTTGAAGTGATCAAGGAAGCGCTCGACGGCGAACGGAAAATCGTACGGCAAGTACGCACGCTGAACGCTTTCGCCAAAGAGCGCAACACCTGTCTCCCGTCCGGTCGGCGTCATGTGTGTCAGCAGAATCTCATGTTCGGGATAACCATGACGAAGCGCTTCGATCAACGGTGCAGCGGCACGCGTTTCTCCCACGGAGACTGCGTGCACCCAGAGCAGCCGTTTGGCGCGAGGCTGCGCATACCGCCCGAACCGCTCCGCAATATGTTCCAGGTAAGCCGGCTGCCGCCGCGCGCGCCACCACAAATGAAGCAACGCCTGTGGCAGTAAGGCGTAGAGCAACGCGGTATAGAAAAAGCGCGCGCCGCTCATATGCCCAATTCCCGGAGAGCGGAAATCACTTGCTGAACAGTCGGCGTTTGTCCGATCCCGCCCAAATTGATCGCGCGCGGACATCCGTAAATTCCGGTCGCCGCGGGGTCGGTGGCGTTATATATTCCGATCGTCGGCGCCGCGAGCGCCGCGGCGAGATGCGTAAGTCCAGTATCAACGCCAATCACGACTTTGGCGCCGCCCAATAATCCCGTCAGTTCTTCAAGGCTCAGCGAGGGTGGCACGATAGCCGTTTGCAGATTGCCGGCGATGCGCGCGCTACGTTCCCGCTCCTTGGCGGTGCCCGCTGGCAAAACGCACGCGATGCCCGCGCCGTTCAAGGCGTCCCCCAGCGATTTCCAGTCGGATTCACGCCACAACTTGTAATCTCCGCTCGAGGCATGCAAGAGCACCGCATAGGAGTCGACGGCAAGCCACGGGAACGTTCGGGCGGATGCATGAATGCCATAGTCAAGCTTCGGCGGCACCGCATAACCAATCGCGCGGGCAAACAACAAGCGCGTTCTTTCGACAGCGTGCAAATCCCACGGGATTCGATAAGTGTGGTGATAAAACGGAGCGAGCGGTTCGCGTGCACTGTGGAAATCGAGCCCGTGCCGCACACCGCGGGCAGCCCGTGCGATCAATGCGCTCTTGATCAGGCCCTGAGCGTCGATAATTGCATCGTAAGTTTGCGCGCGCAGCCGCCGGCGGCCCGCGCTGATTTCCTCGCGCACCGGGCGACGCCACCAGGCACGCCGCCAGCGCCGCATCGCTACCGGCATACATTCGCTAACGCCCGGATGCAATCTGACAATGGGCAGCAATGATTCTTCTACCACCCAGTCGATGTGCGCATCCGGCACGACCGCTTTTAAATCGGTAACCGCCGGCAACGCATGAATCACGTCGCCGAGCGAGGAAGTCTTGATGAGCAGGATTTTTTTCAAGCGTCTTCTTAACTGAGGAGCAACTTTCCTCGTTTTCTATTCGCGAATTCACAAACCCCGTAAGCCTACACGCAGCGGAGCATCTCGCATAGAATACAACGCTGGCATCCGCGCGCGGATGCGTTCACCAAATCCCCGCAATGAAAGTTTCATCCACCCGCCTGCCCGAAGTGCTTGTCATGGAGCCGCGTGTGTTCGGCGACGAACGTGGTCACTTTTTCGAAAGTCACAATCAACGCGAATTCGAAGCGGCGACAGGCGCACGCACAACGTTTGTTCAGGATAACCAGTCGCGGTCGAAAAAGAATGTGTTGCGCGGCCTGCATTATCAGAATCCCCAGGCACAGGGCAAACTTTTGCGCATACTCGCGGGCGAAGTCTTCGACGTGGTCGTCGACATCCGTCGCAGTTCTCCAACGTTCGGTCAATGGAGCAGCGTGAACTTGTCCGCCGAGAACCGCCTGGCGATCTGGGTGCCGCCCGGATTCGCGCATGGTTTTCTGGTGCTCTCCGATTATGCGGAAGCGCTCTACAAGGTAACTGATGTTTACGCACCACAGCATGAGCACTGCATTGCGTGGAACGATCCGGAACTTGCGATAACGTGGCCGTTGACCGGTTCGCCCGATCTGTCGGCCAAGGATCAGCGAGGCAAATCACTGAAGGATGCGGAGCTTTTTGACTGATGCGCATCCTGCTCACTGGCAAGACCGGTCAGATCGGCGGGAAATTGGTCGCCGCGCTCGGTCCTCTGGGCGAGCTACTCGCGTGCGATCGTCGTCGTCTCGATCTGGCGGACCGCGCAGCGATCAGTTCGGTAGTTCGTGAATTCGCCCCTGACGTCATCGTGAATGCCGCGGCTTACACCGCGGTCGACCAGGCGGAATCAGAGCCGGCGCTTGCCATGGCCGTCAATGCGACAGCGCCCGGCATTCTCGCCGACGAAGCGCTGAGGATCGGCGCCGTGCTCGTGCATTACTCGACCGATTACGTCTTCGACGGCAGGAAGAAAGAACCGTACACCGAAGACGATGCGACCAATCCGCTGAACGCCTACGGCCGCACGAAGCTCGCCGGGGAAGACGCCATACGCGCGTCGGGCGCGCGGCATCTGATTCTGCGCACGAGCTGGGTCTACGACGCGAGCGGCAAAAACTTTTTCGTCACGATACGGCGACTGGCCGCCGAGCGCGACGAACTGAAAATCGTCAACGATCAGATCGGTGCGCCGACGTGGTGCCGCCATATTGCGACGGCAACCGCCGCGATATTGGCGCGTCTCGTTTATCAAAAAGAGCTGCGCTCGAATGATGTCAGCGGCGTCTACAACTTGACGGCTGAAGGTGCTGCTTCGTGGCATGAGTTTGCGGCGGCGATCTTGGCTGATCGAACGGTTCCACCAACCGAGCACCGCGCCAGGCTCACGCCGATCCCGACGTCCGACTATCCGACCGCCGCGATGCGGCCGCATAACTCGGTGCTGACTCATGACAAGGTGCAACGCACGTTTGGGGTACGCATGCCGACTTGGCAAGCAGGCCTTCGCGCATGTCTCGATGCACAGGCACAAACGCTTAAAGATTAATCAACTCCTGCCGTACACGTCGTCGAAGCGCACGATGTCGTCTTCTTCGACGTAATCACCGGTCTGCACTTCGATAATTGCGAGCGGTTCTTGTCCGCGATTCGATAGTCGATGCCGGTTGCCGGCTGGAATGTATGTCGATTGATTGAGCTCCACGACAAACTCCCGGTCGCCGTTGACGACGGTCGCGGTGCCCGCGATCACAACCCAATGTTCGCTGCGCCGACGATGCATTTGCAGGCTTAAAGCCGCGCCCGGATTGACCACGATGCGCTTTAACTTGAACCCCGGCCCCTGCTCGAGCAGCGTGTAAGTTCCCCACGGGCGGGTAACCGTACGGTGGATTTTGTGCGCCGGGTGTCCGTCCAATTTGAGCCGCTCGGTGACCGCCCGAACCTGCTGTGCTTGTCGGCGGTCGGCAATCAGCAGCGCATCGGGCGTATCGACGATTAACAATCCGTGCAAGCCGATGCCCGCCACGACACGATCCGCGCTTTGCACGTAACAATCGCTGCTGTCCAGCATGATCGACTCCCCGACCGTGCGATTGCCAGCGGCGTCGGGCGCCGTCAATTCACTCACCGCATTCCACGAACCAACATCGCTCCATGAAAAGCCGGCGCGCACAACTGCAACGTTGGCGGCCTTTTCCATGACCGCATAATCGATTGAGATTGCCGGCAAAGCGGCGAAGGCGGCGGCGTCCACGCTGACTGAATCGCCATCTGACGCTGGCGTTGCCGCGAAACAACGCTCCGCTCCCGCATGCAGCTCGGGCGCGTGGCGACGAAGATTGTCGAGGAAGGTCTGCGCAGTGAAACAGAACATGCCGGAATTCCACCAATGAGTGCCGGACGCCAGGAATTTTTCCGCCATGGCGAGGACCGGCTTCTCAACAAAGCGTTTAACTTCAGCAGCCGTCTCACTGATGAAGTCGCCGCTCTCAATGTAACCGTAAGCGGTTTCAGCACTGGTCGGGGAAATCCCGAAAACGACCATTCGACCTTGCGCCGCCAGTTGCCCAGCAGTCTCTACCGCCGCCTGGAATTCCGTGAGTGGCGCGACGACGTGATCGGCAGGCAGAATGAGCAGTACGACATCAGGCCCCCAGCGCCGCATCGCATATAGCGCCGCCATTGCGATGGCGGGTGCGGTATTGCGCGCCGATGGTTCGAGCAGCAATATCGAATCGAGCTCCGCGCACGCCGCTCGATATTCGTCACGCGTCGCATGGCGGTATTCTTGATTGGTTACCGTAATAACCGTTTCGGTCGCGGGGAGCGCAATCGCGCGCAGCAACGTCTTTTGCAGCAAGCTCTGTCCGTCCGCGAGGCGAATAAAAGGTTTCGGATACGATTCGCGCGACACCGGCCACAGGCGCGCGCCCACACCGCCTGACAAGATCACCGGAATCAGCATCTGCGCATCATTTCTCGTCGGTTAACTTTTTTATATGCATGTCGACTGGGCCGATACGACCATCATTTGCCCAAGTCTTTCCAAGTATAATCAATCGGCCATTAACGCAGCAGCATGAGCGAATGAAAAAAACTGCACTTATAACCGGCATTACCGGCCAGGATGGCGCCTATCTTGCGGAATTTCTGCTCGGCAAAGGCTATGAAGTGCACGGCATCAAGCGCCGTTCATCACTGCTCAACACCGACCGCATCGATCACCTCTACCAGGACCCGCACGAATCGCATCGGCGCCTGATCCTTCATTATGGCGACATGACCGATTCTTCGGCGCTCACTCGCGTAATTCAGCAGGTGCGCCCGAACGAGATTTACAATCTTGCCGCGCAAAGCCACGTCGCGGTGTCCTTTGAAGAACCCGAATACACCGCGAACTCCGATGCTTTGGGCGCCCTGCGCGTACTTGAAGCGATGAGAATTCTGGATCTCGCCGGCAAGACTCGTTTTTATCAGGCCTCTACGTCCGAGCTGTACGGCAAAACGCGGGAAACGCCGCAAAGCGAGACCACGCCGTTCTATCCGCGTTCGCCGTACGCGGTCGCCAAACTCTATTCTTACTGGATCACGGTAAATTACCGCGAAGCGTACGCGATGTTCGCGTGCAACGGCATCCTCTTTAACCACGAGTCGCCGGTGCGTGGCGAGACATTCGTCACACGCAAGATCACGCGCGCGCTTGCCCGCATCAAACTCGGGCTGCAGGATTGCGTGTACCTCGGCAATCTCGATGCCAAGCGCGACTGGGGGCACGCGCGCGATTACGTTGAAGCGCAGTGGCTGATCCTCCAGCAGAAGAAGCCCGACGATTTCGTGATTGCGAGCGGCGTGCAATACAGCGTTCGAGATTTTGTCGATGCCGCCGCGGCGGAATTAGATATCAAGCTTTCTTGGCGCGGTAAGGGCGTCAAAGAAACCGCGGTTGTCGACAAAGGCGCACGCGACAAGAGCGCCTTGCCCGCGCGCGGTCAGACCGTAGTGCGCGTGGACCCTCGCTACTTCCGGCCGACCGAGGTCGATTCGCTGTTGGGCGACGCGAGCAAGGCCCGGCGCAAACTCGGCTGGAAGCCGCGCATTTCATTCAAGGCGCTGGTCGCAGAAATGGTGCGCGAGGATTTAAAGGCGGCCGAGCGCGACGAACTCGTCAAGCGCCATGGTTACAGCGCATACGACTATCACGAGTAGCGCCCGGGCATGAATGTCAGCGACAAAATCTACGTCGCCGGCCATCGCGGGCTCGCGGGCTCGGCGCTGGTGCGGCGATTGCAAGCCGCGGGTTTTACGAATCTGGTCTTCCGCACGCACGCAGAGCTTGATCTTACCGATCAAGCGGCGGTGCGAAAATTTTTCGCGCACGAACGGCCGGTTCACGTTTTCATCGCAGCGGCCAAGGTCGGCGGGATTCATGCGAACAGTACCCAGCCTGCAGACTTCATCCATCAGAACCTGGCGATCGAACAGAACGTAATCGAGGCGGCGTGGCGCCATGGCGCCGCGCGCCTGTTGTTTCTTGGCTCCTCGTGCATTTATCCACGCGAATGTCCGCAGCCGATTAAGGAATCGTATTTGCTGACCGGCCCGCTCGAGCCGACTAATCGTCCGTATGCAATTGCGAAAATCGCCGGCATCGAAATGTGCTGGTCATTGAACCGGCAGCACGGCACGCATTACATGACTGCGATGCCGACCAACCTCTATGGTCCGAACGACAATTACGATCTCAACAACTCGCATGTGCTGCCGGCGCTGATACGCAAGGCGCACGAGGCCAAAGCGCGCGGCGACGCCGAGCTTGTTGTGTGGGGCACGGGCGCACCGCATCGGGAGTTTTTGTATAGTGACGACATGGCCGATGCGTGCATCCTGCTGATGCAGTTACCCGGCGCAAAGTTCGGCGCGTTAATTAACCCAGCGCCAGGGGATTGGAGTCATCCGCCGCTCATCAATGTCGGCTGCGGAGAAGACCTGACAATACGCGCGCTTGCGCAAACCATTGTCGATATCGTCGGCTTCAAAGGGAAGCTCGTGTTCGACACGACCAAGCCGGACGGCTCGCCGCGCAAACTGCTCGACATCAGCCGCATGGCGGCACTCGGATGGCAGCCTCGCATTGGATTGCGCGAAGGTATCGACCAAACCTATCTCGCATACGTCGCTACGCTCCAAGCAGGCCCGGAACAGCGCCGGTGATTCTCGTCACTGGCGGCGCCGGCTTCATCGGATCCAACTTCATCGCCGAATGGCTCGGGCACGAAAAATCCGCCGTCATTAATCTCGACAATCTTACATACGCAGGCAACCAGGACAATCTCAAACCAGTTGCCAATGACGCGCGTTATGTCTTTGCTCAAGGCGACATCAACGACCGTGCGCTAATCGATTTGCTGCTGCGACAACACAAACCGCATGCAATCGTGCACTTTGCAGCCGAAAGCCATGTCGACCGTTCGATTCACGGCCCGGATGAATTTGTTCAGTCGAACATTGTTGGCACATTCAACTTGCTCGAAGCGACACGCGCTTACCTGCAAGAACAATCGGCCGCAGAACGTGCTTCGTTTCGGTTTTTGCACGTGTCTACCGATGAAGTTTACGGCTCGCTTCCAGCCGGCGCGCCGGCAGCGACCGAGTCCACACCCTATGACCCTCAAAGTCCCTACTCTGCGTCGAAAGCAGCGGCCGATCATCTAGTCCGCGCGTATGCCAATACGTACCGATTGCCAGCGATTGTCACCAACTGTTCCAACAACTACGGGCCGCGCCAGTTTCCCGAGAAATTAATTCCGCTGACGATCGTCAACGCCTGTGCGGGCAAGCACTTGCCGGTGTACGGCGACGGACTCAACGTTCGTGACTGGCTTTACGTCACAGACCACTGCACGGCGCTGCGCCTTGTGTTGAGCAAAGGTCGCGTCGGCGATACATACAACATCGGGGGCAACGCTGAAAAGACCAATATTGAAGTTGTCCGTACCATTTGCAGCATACTTGACGAATTGAAACCGGCCAGCGAGCCGCATGAGCGGCTGATTGAATTTGTTCCCGACCGTCCGGGACATGACCGCCGTTATGCGCTCGATTGCACGAAGCTGACGGCAGAAACCGGATGGCGGCCCGCCGAGAATTTCGCGAGCGGACTACGGAAAACGGTGCAGTGGTATCTCGATCATCCGGATTGGATCGCCCGCGTAGTCAGCGGTGACTATAAAAAATGGATTACGACCAATTACGAGGCGAGGGATAAACAATGAAAGGCATTGTTCTCGCCGGTGGTTCGGGCACACGCCTCTATCCGATTACTCAGGCGGTCTCGAAGCAGCTATTACCCGTCTACGACAAGCCGATGATTTACTACCCGATCACAACGCTGATGCTGGCTGGCATTCGGGAGATGCTGATTATTTCCACACCCGCCGACACGCCGCGTTTTGAGCGCCTGCTCGGCGACGGATCGCAATGGGGCTTGGCGCTTACTTATGCGGTTCAACCGGAACCGCGCGGCCTTGCAGACGCATTCATCATCGGTGAACCATTTGTTGGCGCGGACAATTGCGCGCTTATTCTCGGCGACAATTTGTTTTTCGGCCATGAACTCGCTCAGGACTTGCAACTGGCGGCAAAGCCGCGCGCCGGTGCCACCATATTTGCGTATCAGGTAACCGAGCCGCAACGCTATGGCGTCATCGAACTTGACGCTGCCGGCCGGCCGTTAAGCCTCGAAGAAAAGCCCGAACGCCCGAAGTCGCGCTATGCGATTCCGGGCCTTTATTTCTGCGACAGGCAGGCACCGACACTCGCGCGCGCGCTTAAGCCATCCGCCCGCGGCGAGATTGAAATCGTCGATCTGCTTAAGTCCTACATGAGCTTGGGCAATCTCCAGGTGCAAATGATGGGCCGGGGGCGCGCTTGGCTCGACACCGGCACCCCCGATTCACTGCTCGAAGCGTCGCAATTCATCCAGACCATCGAGAAGCGGCAAGGCCTGAAGATCGCGTGTCCGGAAGAGATCGCTTATCGCATGGGATATATCAATGCCGTCGACCTGCAGAGGCTCGCCCAACCCCTCCGGGGCAGCGGCTATGGCGATTATCTGCTGTCGATCATCGACGGGAAAAGCCCGTAAATCGAAACTGCGCAGTGAGCCTTTGCTCTTGCCAAAGCCGGCTTTTCGCGGTCTAATCGCATCTGTTCAACAATTGAACAGATGGCCATCTGCCCATGTTGTCCGACGAATACCGATACAAGATTTTAAAGCGGCTGGAAGCCGATCCAAAAATCAGCCAGCGCGCGCTGGCCACCGAACTCGGGATCAGTGTCGGCAAGGCGAATTTCTGTCTCCAGGCGTTGATCGACAAGGGTCTGGTCAAGGCGAACAACTTTAAGAACAGCAGCAACAAAAAAGCCTATATGTATTTGCTGACTCGCCGCGGCATCGAGGAAAAGGCAAAGGTCACGGCACAATTCCTGGTGCGCAAAGTCGCAGAGTACGAAGCGCTGGAAAAAGAAATCGAGCAGTTGCGACAGCATGTCGACAAAAACGAGCGGGAACTGGACATTCCGCTCGAAGAACCGGTTAAAAACGGCGGATGAATCACACAATCGATTGCTGGTATGGCGTCTGGTGCAAACCGCGCCAGGAGCTCGTAGCCGAGGAAAATCTCCGCCGCCAAGGCTTCCATGTTTATTTGCCGCGCATCCTTACGCGGCAGCGCCGCCGCGGCAAGTGGGTCGCCGTCGTCGAAGCGTTGTTCCCTCGCTACATATTTATAAGAGTCGATGCGCAGACACGAAGCATTTCTTCGGTCCGTTCGACGCGCGGCGCTATCGGACTAGTTTCGTTCGGCCGCGAACCGGCGATCGTCCCCGACGAAGTCATGAATATGCTTTTGCAACGCGAGGATTCCGAACTTGGATTACGCAAGGATGATCGGCCGTTGTTCTGCAACGGGGATCTCGTAAAACTGGTCGACGGTCCGCTGGCGGGTGCTGAAGGCGTCTTCGATCACGAAGATGGCGAGAAACGGGTTTTAGTGTTGCTGGAATTGCTGGGCAAGACCAACAGAATAAGCGTCAACCGCGATTCGGTCGTCCGAGCCGCGTAAAGCAATACCTTTAATAACAAATACTTATGCGAAACGCGTCTGCGTTTTGCAGGGCGGTAGCGTGCCCGAAGCCGACCGTCCATGACGCGAACGTGGTTTGAAACCGCCGACAAAATGCCCTTTCTCAACTCTCAGCACTGGCATGAAATTCACCGGCCAAAAGGCGCAGCCCGGACGCCGGCAATTTTTCTCGACCGCGACGGTGTAATCATCGAAGAAAAACATTACCTTTGCGATCCGGATCAAGTTGAACTCATTCCAGGCACCGTCGCGAAACTCAAAGATTTGCTCCGCCATGGATTGCCGCTTGTTGTCGTGACGAACCAGTCCGGCATTGGCCAGGGGCTGTTCAGCTGGGCAGCGTATGAATTGGTGCATCAGCGGATGCTCGACTTGATTGGAATTGATAAGCCGTTCGCCGCCATCTATGCCAATTCGCATGCGCCAACGGAGACACAAGGCACCTGGCGCAAGCCGAATCCCGGCATGTTCGTGCAGGCAGCCGCCGATCTGAATCTTTGCCTGGAATCGTCAGCCATGGTTGGCGACAAGGTGGTGGACTTGGAGGCCGCATCGCGGGCCGGGATCAAGCGCATTGTCCATGTCAAAACGGGCCACGGCACGAGCGAACGCGCCAAAGTCATCGCGTGTTACCCGCGCGCGGAATTGGTAAACTCGCTGGTTGATTTTGCCCTTGATGCATGCTCAAGCCCGCTTGATGCAACGCAAGCCGATTATAAGAAGCCGCTCGAAATTAAAGCCTCATGATCATTACGCGCACCCCTTTTCGCATTTCGCTATTCGGCGGCGGCACGGACTACCCCGCGTGGTACCGGGAACATGGCGGCGCGGTGCTTGCCACCGCAATCGACAAGTTTTGCTACATCACCTGCCGCTACCTGCCGCCATTCTTCGAGCACAAGCATCGCGTCGTCTATTCGCGCATCGAAAACGTCCGCCGGCATGAAGACATCGAACACCCGGCGGTGCGCGCCGTTTTGGGCTGGGCAGGCTGCGAGCAAGGGCTGGAAATTCATCACGATGGCGACTTACCGGCGCGCTCCGGCCTCGGCTCCAGTTCTTCATTCACCGTCGGGCTCGTGCACGCTTTGGCTGCGCTCAAAGGTCAGTACACGACCAAGGAGCAGCTGGCGAAAAATGCAATTCACATCGAGCAAAACATCATTCGCGAGAACGTCGGTTCACAAGACCAGATACTCGCGGCATTTGGCGGTTTCAATCGCATCGAATTCAAACGCAACGATACGTTCGAAGTCTCGCCCATCATCCTGACCAAAGACCGGTTGCAGGAACTGCAAAGTCATTTGATGCTGTGTTTCACCGGCTTGTCGCGCATTGCCTCCGAAGTCGCGAAATCCAAGATCGAAAATTTCAAAAAGCGCGAAACCGAGCTAACGCAAATGGGCGAAATGGTCGACATAGCTGTCCGGATCTTGCAGACAACGAACACGCCTATTGAAGAATTGGGCAAGTTGCTCCACCAAAGCTGGCTTTACAAGCGGCAGCTCTCGGATATGGTTACGACGCCCGAGATCGATTCGATTTACGAAGCGGCGATGAAATCAGGCGCCACCGGCGGCAAGATTCTCGGCGCAGGGGGCGGTGGATTTTTGCTGCTGTTTGTCAAACCGGAACTGCAGTCTCAGGTGCGTAATCGGTTGAAAGATTTGATCCACGTTCCATTCAAATTCGAAGATTCCGGCAGCCGCGTCGTGCTTTATCAGCCAGACGGCTTGTAATTGAAAGCCGGGCCGCAGCAACACTGGAAATTTTTATGACCAAAGAAGAATTAATCGCATTCGAGGATGAAATCGCCGCGCTGTTTAACACGGGAAAAATCCGCGCGCCGGTGCATCTTTACTCCGGGAATGAAGAGCAGATCATCGCCGCATTCAAACCGATTCGCGCGCAGGATTGGGTGTTCTGCTCCTGGCGTTCGCATTACCAGTGCCTGCTCAAAGGCGTGCCGAAAGATCTCGTCCGCTCCGAAATCGTAGCGGGGCGATCGATCTCCCTCTGCTTTGCCGACCATCGCATTTATTCATCGGCGATCGTAACCGGCGTGCTGCCAATCGCCGTCGGGACCGCGATGTCGGTCAAGCGCCGCAACGACGACTCGAAAGTCTATTGCTTCATGGGCGACATGACGGCTGAAACGGGCATGGCCTACGAATGCATCAAATACAGCCGCAACCATCGCCTGCCGATTCATTTCATCGTCGAAGACAACGAGAAGTCCGTGTGCACGGACACCCGCGAGGCCTGGAACCAGCCGCAGCTGACCTATGAAAACAAAAACGACGAATACGTGAGCTATTACCGCTACACAACCAAATACCCGCACGCCGGCGCCGGCGTCCGTGTCCAGTTCTGAGCTGACAAGATGAAATATTTCGATGAACTCAAGCGGTCGATGAATTTCCTCGCGCAGGACCCGCGCACGGTCTTTATTGGTCAGGCAGTTGCCGTCGCTGGCACGGCGATGACCAATACGCTGAAAGACATTTCGCCCGACCGGCTGATCGAACTGCCGGTAGCCGAAGAAATGCAAATGGGGATGACGACCGGCATGGCGTTGAACGGCCTCATCCCGGTTAGCATCTTCCCGCGCTGGAATTTTTTGATTTGCGCGATCAACCAGCTCATCAACCATCTCGACAAAGTGCAGGTGATGTCGAACGGCGGATTCAAAACCAAGGCCATCATCCGCACGGGCATCGGCTCCGAGCGGCCGCTGCACCCCCAGTTTCAGCATGTCGGTGATTTCACCGAGGCGATTCGCTCAATGTGCACGACGATTGAAGTCATCCGCATGGAAGAGCCGGCCGATATTTTCCCGGCGTATGAAAAAGCGCTGCTGCGTGATGACGGCCGCAGCACCATCCTCGTCGAGTACGGCGACTACTACGGCGAAAAGTAGGCAAGAGCCATCATGGGCATGAAATTTCCGTTGATGCGCAACAACATCCTGCGCGAAGACCTCGACGCGGTGATCGAGCATCTGAAGCAGGACGACCCCATCCTTACGCACGGCGCCAATGTGCGCGCGTTCGAAGCCGAGTGGTCGCAATGGCTGGGCGTGAAGCACAGCGTGTTCATTAACTCCGGCGCCTCGGCCAATCTTTTGACGATGGCGGTGCTCAAAATTCGCCATCCGCAAGGCGGCGAAGTCATCGTGCCGCCGCTGACCTGGGTGTCGGACATTGCATCGGTTCTGCAAAACGGTTTCACGCCCGTTTTCGCCGATATCGATCCGCGCACGCTGTCGATGGACACGGACCAGATACTCGCCAAAATAACGAAGAAGACGCGCGCGGTATTTTTGACTCACGTCCAGGGATTCGACGGACTGACCGACAAGCTGCTCGCGGAACTCAAGAAGCGCGGCGTGCCGCTGATCGAAGACGTCTGCGAATCGCACGGCGCGACGCATGCCGGCAAGAAACTGGGCGCGTTCAGCTGGATCTCTAACTTTTCTTTCTATTACGCGCATCACATGAGCACGATCGAGGGCGGCATGGTTTGCACCGACGATCCCGAGGTTTATCAGCAGGTGCGCATGCTGAGATCGCACGGCATGGTGCGCGAAGCCAATGACCCGGCTGTGCAGGCGGCATACGTGGCGGCGAATCCCGAATTGAACCCCGATTTCATTTTTGCGTTCCCCGCATTTAACACGCGGAACACCGAAATCGGCGGCATCATGGGACGCAGTCAATTAAAGCGACTCGACGCCAACGTTAAACGGCGCACGGATAACCTGCTGCGTTTCCTGAAGCAAATCGATGCCACGAAGTATCGTACCGATTTCAAGCTGGAAGGCAGCAGCAACTACGCGTTCAATCTCATTTTGAAAAATGCGGATGACGCGCTCGTTGAACGCCTGATGCGAAAGATGCGCGAGTCCGGCGTCGAATTCCGGCGCGGCAGCGCGGGCGGCGGCAATCAAATCCGTCAGCCGTATTTGAAAGGCATCGTTCCCGACGCGCATCATCGCGAGTTTCCGCAGACGGAGCACGTGCATTTCTACGGCTTTTACATCGGTAATTTTCCCGATCTTCGGGACGCCGAGATCGACGAACTCTGCACCATCCTGAACGCGGCGTGAAACCGCGGTGACAACGGCGATTGTTCTCGCCGGCGGCCTGGGCACTCGCCTGAGAAGCGAAGTTGCCGATCTGCCGAAACCGATGGCGCCGATTGCAGGCCGGCCGTTTCTGGAGCATCAACTTAATTACTGGATTGCGCAGGGCGTGCGGCGGTTCGTGCTGTCGATCGGCTATCTGCCGCAAACCATCGTCGACCATTTCGGCGCTGCTTATAAAGGCGCCGCACTCGAATACGTGATCGAAAAGACGCCGATGGGGACGGGCGGCGGACTGTTGCTCGCGGTCGAGCAAAGCGGGATAGACGAACCGTTTCTCGCGCTCAATGGCGACACTTATTTCGCAGCAGACCTTAGCGTCCTCAAAGACTTCGCGGCCGCGCACGATGCCGACTGGTGTTTTTCACTATTCCGCACCAGCGAACCGGGACGTTATATGGGCATGGAAGTGTCAGGCCATGGCATGATCACCGCGCTGCAAACCGATACCGCGCAGAGAGATCGGTTCGCCAACGGCGGCGTTTACTGGATTGAACCGCGCATGCTGAAAGAGCGCTACGGCCTGACCGGCAAGATCTCGCTCGAGGACGATTTTCTGCCGGCCGCGCTGCGCGCGGGCAAGCGCTTATGCGGCGTCGAGTTTCCCGGCACGTTCATCGACATCGGCGTGCCAGCCGACTACCGCCGCGCCCAGACGCTGCTGGCAGGCACCGGCCAACAATCAACAATTTGAATCAACCAGGAAAAGCAAAAAAATGAGCCACAACATTCTCGTCACGGGCGGCGCCGGCTACCTTGGATCGACCATGGTGCCCGAACTGCTGGCGAAAGGGCACAAAGTCACCGTCGTCGACAACTTCATGTTCGAGCAGAACAGCCTCGCGCATGTGTGCTACCACCCCAATTTCTCCGTTGTGCGCGGCGACGTGCGCATCGAACAATTGATGCTGCCGCTGATCAAGAAAGCCGACATCATCATTCCGTTGGCGGCTTACGTAGGCGCGCCGCTGTGCGCACGCGATCCGGTCGGCGCGTCCAGCACGAACCACGACGCGATCATCGCCATGTTGAAGCATGTGAGCAAGCATCAGCGCATCCTGATGCCGACGACTAATAGCGCGTACGGCAGCGGCGACAAGAACAATTTCTGCGACGAGCACTCGCCGCTCAACCCGATCTCGCTTTACGCGATCGAAAAAGTGAAAGTCGAAGAGCGGTTGATGCAGCATCCGAGCGCGACCAGCTTTCGCCTCGCGACGGTTTTCGGCATGTCGCCGCGGATGCGCATCGATCTGCTCGTGAACGACTTCACCTACCGGGCGCTGCATGACCGGTTCATCGTGCTGTTCGAAAGCAGTTTCAAGCGCAACTACATCCACGTGCGCGACATCGCACGCGCGTTCATTCATGGCATTGATAACTTCGAGAAAACCAATGGCGAGATTTTTAACGTCGGCTTGTCCGAAGCCAACGTGTCGAAGAAAGAACTGTGCGAACACATCAAGAAGCAGCTGCCCGACTTCACATTCATCGACGCCCCGGTCGGCAAAGACCCGGACCAGCGCAACTACATCGTGTCGAACGCGAAGATCGAAGCCACCGGCTACAAGCCGCAGGTCACGCTCGATGCCGGCATCGCGGAGCTCATCAAAGGCTTCACGATGATCCGCAATACGCGATATGGGAATGTTTGAGTCATCTCTCCTCATCTCAGTATGAAATCGATCATTAAAAAATTGGTGCCTGCCAAGGCACGCCGCCTCGCCCGGGACGCCCTTCAAATGGCGGTCTACGCTTTGCCAAACCCATTCGAGCGAATTCATCTGAGTCGTAGAGCGGAAGTGTGGCACGACGAACTAAGCAGAAATGGCATCGTAAAAATAGAGAACGAACCTGTTTTCGGCCAAGTCGGGGAATATCTGGAGCAAACGTACTTTTCCGCGATCGAACAAGCGCCTCAGAAATTTCTGGGACGAACCGATCCCTCATACCCTTTTGGAGACAACCAGCGCTTTGTCTGGGACAGCAACACGGGTGAGTACAGTAGCGGTGGAACGGAGATTCTTTCCTACATTTCATTCGCTGACCGCCAATGCCAGCCGCTCTATCTGCACCCGGACCTCATACAAGTATTGCAAAAATATTATGGCCGGCAACCTTATTATCGAAATCAACCGCTGATTCAAAAAATCTCACTGCATAGCGGCCAGGTTCCGCTCACAAACGGCGCGTTTCATGTGGACCATCTCCGGCAAATCAGTTTGATGCTCCTGGTCACTGACATCTCGGCAAACGAGACTCATATGGAATACTGCGTCGGGTCCAACCGACGTAATTTGCTCGCTGAAGGTGTCGAGTTACCGGTCGAGCAATGCGAAGCGAAGGCGCGAGGCTACCCGATATTTAAATGCACAGGGAAGAAGGGAACATTGTTTATATTCGATACTTCCGGTTTTCATCGTGCAAATTACATCTCTAATTCCACACGTAAGATGTTGCACCTGAACATCACCACTGGCCACAATCTGGTTCCGTTCATCGATAAAAACGAAGTCGCCGTCGCGCCGGATGAAGCGCCGCAATATGTGAAACGGATGTTTCGCTATTTGAATCCTTCTTGATCTACACGAAAGTGCTCGGTCGACTGACCAGTCAAGAGAAGTTCATCGCTGCCGATTCAACACATGACATGAAAACCGCAATTCTCGGCGTAGGCCGTATGGGCCGCCGGCATATTCAAGCCTTACGGCAAATGGGTTGGCAACTGGCCGGCGTTTACGATGTAAGCCCCCAATCACTCGAACTCGCTGCGCGAGAACTCCAGTTAGCGAGCGGACTTCTGTTTGACGATTTGGACAAACTTTATGGGGAAACCAAGCCGTCCTGCGTCATTGTCGCCACGACTGCAGACTCGCATTGCGAGCTGACATGCGACGCGGCAGAACGGGGGGTGCAATTCATCCTCGTCGAAAAACCGATGGCAACGTCGCTTGAACAGTGCGACCGGATGATCGAGACTTGCCGCGCGCATGGTGCAAGACTAGCGGTGAATCATCAAATGCGATTCATGGAACACTATCGCGAAATCAAGCAAGCGTGTGCCACGCTGGCTTATGGCGGACTCGCTAGCATGAACATCATCGCCGGCAATTTCGGTTTCGCGATGAACGGGACCCACTATTTCGAAGCGTTCCGCTTTTTGACGGACGAGTGCCCGGTTGAAGTCAGCGCATGGTTTTCGCTGGAAGCGGTACCCAACCCGCGCGGCGCGCGCTTTGAGGATCGTGCCGGCAGCATCCGCGCAGTAACTGCTGGTGGAAAGCGCCTTTACATGGAAGTCGGCGCCGATCAGGGTCATGGCATTCGGCATGTTTATGCGTGCCGCAATGGAACTCTGGTCCTCGATGAACTGACTGGTGAATTGCTGACTTCAGTACGCGAGGAACAATATCGCGATCTGCCCACAACGCGTTACGGAATGCCGGCGACTGATACAACGCGAAAGCTCAAACCGATCGAACTTGTCGAATCGACGGCCGCGGTGCTCACGGCGTTAGTACAAAACGTGGACAATGTTTCGGGGGAAGACGCTCGAAGGGTCATAGAGTTGCTGGTCGCCGCTTATCAATCCGCTGAGCATGGAAACGCGCCGGTTAAGCTGAGCACTGCGCTCGATCGAAACCGTGTCTTCCCTTGGGCTTAGCGACTATGGAAAACTCGAATTCAAATAAAATCTGCAAGGTTGCCTTCGTCGGCGCCGGTTACATGGCGGCTGAACACATCAAGGCGTTCCGCGATATTCCGAATGTGCGGCTGGCTGGCATCTGCAGCAGATCAGCAGAACGCGCCGGAAATATGGCGAAAGAACTCTGCGTCGAAACGACATGCCGTTCGATCGCCGAACTGCACGAAAGGACTTCGGCGGAACTGGTGGTCATCGCGGTGCCCGAAATGGCGGTTCGCCGCGTAGCGGGCGACTGCTTTCAATATCCGTGGACCTGTTTGATCGAAAAACCCGCCGGCTACGATGTTGCCGATGCAGAGACGATTTCCGAACTTGCGCGCGCGACAAACCGCCGTGCCTTCGTGGCACTGAATCGGAGACATTATTCGAGTACCCGCGCCGTGTTCGAAGACTTGTCGTCCGATCCGGCGCCGCGTTTCATTCATGTGCAGGACCAGGAGGACTTGATCGCCGCCGCCAAGGCGGGGCAGCCCAAGCTGATCCTCGACAACTGGATGTACGCCAATTCCATCCACCTGATCGACTACTTCGCAATGTTCGGCCGAGGTGACGTCACTGAGGTACAACGTGTCTTCGCATGGAATCCGGCCTCTCCGGGCATCGTTGCCGCAAAAGTTGCGTTCTCGTCGGGCGATGTCGGACTTTACCAAGCGGTCTGGAATGCGCCGGGCCCATGGTCCGTAGCAGTCACGACACAGACCAAGCGATGGGAACTGCGGCCGCTCGAACAGGCAGCGTTCCAGCGCTACGGGGAACGCAAACTGGAACCGGTCCACCCGCACGAGTGGGATCAACGCTTCAAGCCAGGATTGCGCCGCCAGGCGGAACTCGCGGTTAAAGCGGCACTCGGTGCCAAAGCAGTCGGTCTGCCCACACTCGAAGATGCGCTGCGTTCGATGCGCATTGCACAATCAATTTACAGAACATGACCGCACGATGAACAATCGGAAAATCCTGGTTACTGGCGCCGACGGCTTTATCGGTTCCCACCTCACCGAAGCGCTGGTGCGCGCGGGGCATAACGTGCGCGCCTTCGTGCTCTACAACTCTTTCAATTCGTGGGGTTGGCTCGACAACTGCAGCGCAGATGTCAAAGACAAGTTTGAAGTATTCGCCGGGGACATCCGCGATCCAAATGGCGTGCGCGCCGCGCTGAAGGGCTGCGATGCGGTGCTGCACCTCGCGGCGCTCATCGCAATTCCGTATTCATATCACTCGCCTGACACTTATGTCGATACCAACATTAAAGGCACGTTAAACGTGGTGCAGGCTGCACGCGATCTTTCCGTTGACAAAGTGATCCATACGTCGACGAGCGAAGTCTATGGCACCGCGCGGTTCGTTCCGATTACGGAAGACCATCCGCTCCAAGGTCAGTCGCCTTATTCGGCCAGCAAAATCGGCGCCGATCAGATCGCAATGTCGTTTTACAATTCGTTCGAAACTCCGGTGACCATCGTGCGGCCCTTTAACACTTACGGTCCCCGGCAATCTGCGCGCGCGGTGATTCCCACCATCATCACGCAAATCGCCAGCGGTAAACGAAAGATCAAGCTCGGCGCAATACATCCGACCCGTGACTTCAGTTTCGTTGCGGACACGGTCGCCGGCTTTATCGCGGCGCTGAAGTCGGACCAGTGCATAGGCGAGGTCTTCAATCTCGGAAGCAACTTTGAAATTTCGATCGGCGACACCGCGCGATTGATCGCCGAAGCGATGGGCGCGAGCGTCGAGATCGAGACCGACGATGAACGTTTACGGCCTGAAAAAAGCGAAGTGGAACGGCTGTGGGCCGACACGAGCAAGGCGCTCCGGTTGACTGGTTGGCAACCGCAGTTCGGCGGCAGGGAGGGTTTCAGGCGCGGGCTTGCTATCACGGCCGACTGGTTCCGGGATCCCGTCAATCTCAAAGTCTACAAGGCCGACGCCTACAACATCTGAATGAATACCGCGCGAATCAATGCGGTCCTGCCCGCGCTCGAATCCGTGCTCGGCAAGCCGCGTGCACCGATCGCGCTGCATGAGCCAAAGTTTGAAGGTCGCGAGTGGGACTACGTTAAGGAATGTCTCGACACCGGCTGGGTCTCGTCGGCAGGCAAATTTGTCGATCGATTCGAATCGATGTTGACCGAGTATACCGGCGCGAAATTTGCCATAGCGACTGTGAATGGCACCTCGGCTTTGCACATATGCTTGCAGCTTGTTGGGGTCCAGTCCGGCGACGAAGTACTGACTCCCGCACTCACATTTATCGCATCTGCAAACGCCGTAAGTTACTGCAACGCGATACCGCATCTTGTGGACAGCTCGGAGAACACGCTTGGCCTCGATCCGGAGAAACTGCGCGGGTATTTGCGCAGTGTTTCTGAGTTTCGCAACGGCCGACTCGTTAACAAACGTAGCGGCGCCCGCATCCGCGCCGTGATGCCAATGCATACGTTCGGCCATCCGGTCGATCTTGATGCCCTGATCGAAATCTGCGCCGAATTCAAATTGCAGTTGGTCGAAGATGCGGCAGAGTCTCTCGGCTCTTATTACAAGGGCCGGCACACCGGCACCTTCGGTCGGGTAGCGGCATTGAGCTTCAACGGTAATAAAGTCGTGACGACCGGCGGTGGCGGCGCAATCCTGACCGACGATCCGGAACTCGCGAAACTTGCCAAGCATCTGACTACGACAGCTCGCGTGCCTCATCAATGGTCCTTTTCGCACGATCAAATCGGCTATAACTACCGCTTGCCCAATATTAATGCCGCGCTCGGCTGCGCACAGCTCGAAGCGCTACCCGCAGCAATTGAAAAAAAACGGGCGCTTGCGGACAAGTACATGACGGCATTCAAACCGATCGACTGGCTGGAGCTTTTCCGCGAACCAGTATTTGCGAAAAGCAATTACTGGCTCAACGCGCTGTTGTTGAAGCGCGAGTGCGCTCATCTGCGTGACGCCGTGCTCGAACTCACCAACCGGCATAACTACATGACGCGGCCCGTGTGGACGCTCATGCACCGGCTGCCAATCTACGCGGACTGTCCCAGAATGGACTTGTCAGTTGCGGAAGATATTGAAAGACGGCTGGTAAACCTGCCCAGCAGTCCGGCGCTGGCCCATACATGAAGCGGCGCAAAATATGCGTCGTTACGGGCAGTCGTGCCGACTACGGTCTTTTGTTCTGGCTCCTGAAAGACATTGCTGCGGACCGTTCGTGCCAACTGCAACTCGTCGTGACCGGCATGCATTTGTCGCGTCAATTCGGCTTGACCTATAAGGCCATCGAAGCCGACGGATTCAAAATAGATGCGAAGGTTGACCTCATGCTCGCGGACGATACGCCGTCAGGAACGGCAAAATCGATCAGCCGCGGAGTAAGCGGTTGCGGCGCGGCGTTCGCGCGGCTTAGACCCGACATGATCGTGCTGCTTGGCGATCGGTTTGAAATTTTTTCTGCCGCGCTCGCTGCGCTGGTGGCGAAGGTGCCGGTCGCCCATATTGCCGGCGGCGATACGACGGAGGGCGCATTTGACGAGGCCCTTCGGCACGGCATTACTAAAATGTCTCATCTACACTTCGTCACGAACTCGGAATCCGCGCGCCGCGTGCGCCAGCTCGGCGAAAATTCGCGCCATATTTTCAATGTTGGCAGCCCGGGTATCGATTACATCAAGCGGGTAAAGCTGCTCGATCGCGCCACGCTGGAAAAAAAACTGGGCCTGCGCTTCAGCGAGCGAATGATAGTGGTTACTTTTCATCCGGCGACACTGGAGGAAGAGGCGCCTCAAGATCAGTTCCGTGAATTGCTGTTCGCGCTTACCGAACTCGACGCCACAAAACATTTGGTGATATTCACCCGTCCCAATGCCGACACTGGCGGCCGAATTCTTAATCGCATGATTGACCGGTTCGTCGCGAACCATTCCAATGCGCATGTTTATGCGTCGCTTGGACAGCAGCTATATCTGAGTCTGCTGAAGGTCACTGACGTCATGGCCGGCAATTCATCGAGCGGACTTTACGAAGCACCCTCGTTCGGCACGGCAACGGTCAATATCGGTGACCGGCAAAAAGGCCGATTACAGGCAAGGTCGGTAATCAATTGCCGCCCGGTTCATAAAGAAATCGCAGCGGCCCTTCGCGCGGCACTTAAGAGAAAACGCGCAGCCATCGCAAATCCATACGGCGACGGCAACAGCTCCCGGCGCATTTTTCGCGAACTAAAAAAAATACGCAGCCCCGCTACGCTCGTCAAAAAGCGGTTTATGGACTTGACGATATGAGTGCAGCGAACACCCTTGGCACCTACGTGATTGCCGAAGCAGGTGTGAACCACAACGGTTCGCTCGACACCGCGTTGCGTCTCGTCGATGTTGCATGCGCTGCGGGGGCTGACGCCGTCAAATTTCAGTCGTTTCATGCTACAAAGCTTGCGAGTCCAAGCGCGCCAAAAGCCGCCTATCAGATAGGAACGGCCGGTATTGCCGAAAGCCAGCTGGACATGCTGCGCCGGCTCGAGCTGAGCGAGGTCGACCAACGCAAATTGTCTGAGCACTGTCAGTCGCGCGGCATCGAATTTTTGTCGTCGGCATTCGATGTGGATAGTCTCGAATTTCTGGTGCGGGATCTCGGCATGCGCTGCATCAAGGTGCCATCCGGCGAAATCACCAATGCACCACTGCTTCTTCGAGCCGCCAAGTTGAATAAACCAGTGATACTTTCCACAGGCATGAGTACCGTTGCCGATATCGGATCCGCATTAGGTGTACTGGCATTCGGATATGCGGCGGAATCACGGTCGCCTTCCATTGCGGCCTTCGAGGAGGCTTACCGCAATCCGGCAACACGGGCGGCTCTCGGCGCGAATGTCACATTACTCCATTGCACGACCGAATATCCGGCGCCATTTCACGAGGTGAATCTGCGTGCAATGGAAACCATGCGTGAATTGTTCTCCCTGCCCGTCGGTTGCTCCGATCACACGACTGGGATCGCAGTGCCGATTGCCGCCGTGGCGCTCGGCGCGTGCGTAATAGAAAAGCATTTCACGCTCGACCGCAATCTGCCCGGACCCGACCACCAAGCTTCGCTCGAACCCAAGGAGCTCGAGGCCATGATTTCGGCGATCCGCGAAATTGAGGCGGCCCTCGGCTCGGCGAACAAACAGCCGACCGCCAGCGAAATGAAAAATCTGCCGATTGCGCGGTGCAGCCTGGTCGCCGCACGCGATATTGAGGCGGGCGAGAAATTTAGCGAGGACAACCTCACGATCAAGCGCCCGGGTACCGGAATTTCGCCGCTGCATTATTGGGAGTGGCTGGGCAAAGTGGCGAGCCGGCGTTTTTCAAGAGACGATACCATCGCGCCCTGATGAAAAAGCTTATCGTAATCGGAGCCGGAGGCCATGCGAAAGTACTCGTAGACGCGCTCCTCGCACAATCATCCGCAATCATCGGCCTGACCGACAGCGATCCGGCAAAAACGGGGAAGATGATACTCGGGGTCACCGTCATGGGTGACGACGGTGTTCTCAACGTACACGCGCCAGACGTCGTGGTTCTCGTCAATGGAATCGGCTCGGTTACGCGCCCGCATTTGCGCCGAAAGGTGTTTGATAGCCTAAAAGCGGGCGGCTACACGTTTGCGTCAGTTCGTCATCCGTCTGCGATCGTTTCGGCACACGCGCAACTGGGAGAAGGCGTGCAAGCGATGGCCGGCAGTGTAATTCAGGCAGGCTGCGTTATCGGCGCTAATACAATCATTAACACCAACGCATCTGTGGACCATGATTGCAAAGTCGGCGCGCATGTTCACATAGCGCCCGGCGCCACGTTATCGGGCGGCGTCGAGATCGGCGAGAATGTACATGTAGGTGCCGGCGCCACCATCCTGCAAAATGTCCGCGTCGGCAATGGCTCCGTAATCGCTGCCGGCGCAGTCGTCATAGACGACGTTCCCGCCAATCTCACGGTATTCGGCACCCCTGCGCGCAGCAAGGCTAAATGAGCACTTGGAAAAGCATTCTTGTCAGTCGCACATCGTCAATCAAAGACGCTGTACGTATTATTGATGCTGGCTCGTTGCAGCTCGCGCTCGTCGTCGACAGCACCAATCAATTGCTCGGCACGGTTTCGGATGGCGATGTACGGCGCGCCCTCCTGAATGGAATTCCGCTCGATCGGTCCGTCGAGTCGATCATGAACCGGCATCCCGTAACTGCGACGCTCGGCGATGCTCGTGAATCGGTAATGGCCGCCATGAAAAGCAAGCAGGTCCGCAGGGTGCCGATAGTCGATCCGGCGGGGCGTGTCGTCGGGCTGGAGAATTTCGACGAGCTGGTGATTCCCGCCTCGCGGGACAATGTCGTCGTGCTCATGGCTGGCGGCCTGGGAACTCGCCTGATGCCCCTGACGGAGGACTGCCCCAAGCCGATGCTAAAAGTCGGCAGCCGGCCGATTCTCGAAACAATACTGCTCAATTTTATCGAGTTCGGCTTTAAGCGCTTTTACTTGTCGGTGAACTACAAAGCCGAGATGATCACCGAATATTTCAGCGATGGTTCGGCGTGGGGCGTCGATATTCGCTATCTCAATGAAACGCAGGCGCTCGGCACAGCGGGTTCGCTGGGGTTGTTGCCGGAGAAGCCCTCTTCAACCTTTGTCGTCATGAACGCGGACCTTCTCACGCGGGTCAATTTCAGTCACCTGCTGGAATTCCATCGCGAGCATGAGTCTGCAGCTACGATGTGTGTCAACGAACACGTCGAGAACGTGCCCTACGGTGTCATCAAGCTCGACAACTATCGTATCCAATCGATCGAGGAAAAGCCGTCGCACCGCTTTTTCGTGAATGCGGGGATATACGCATTCGAGCCGCGAGTGCTTGAGTTCGTCCCGCGGGATACGCATCTGGATATGCCCGCGCTGTTCCAGAAACTGATAGCACAGAGGGAAACACCTGCGGCCTTTCCCCTGCATGAGTATTGGACAGATATCGGGCGGCACGAAGATCTGGAAACCGCGCACGGCGAATTTACGTCGAAGTTTCCGAATTAGGCACCGCCGCGCCTGCGCGCCTGCCGGATGGCAGGTAGCGACCGCTCAATCGATCCCGATTAAACCTGCTTATCACACGTTGCAAGAGGATTTTTGACGCATGAAGAATCACGATGTAGCCCGGCGCTACAACCTTCCGTTGGAAGTTACTTTCTGTCGAAAGTGCACGATCTCAAATCAGCGGCCGCGCATCACGTTCGATGAAAATGGGGTTTGCAGCGCGTGCAATTTTGCCGAATTTAAACGCCGCAGCATCGATTGGGCTGCTCGCGAGCGCGAGTTGAAGGAACTATGCGATCGTCACCGGAAAAGCGACGGCTCCTACGATGTCATCGTTCCGTGCAGCGGCGGTAAAGACGGCGGGTTTGTCGCGCATCAGCTTAAGTTTCACTACGGCATGAATCCGTTAACCGTGACGTGGGCGCCGTTGTTGCCGACGGAGATCGGACGGCAGAACCTTCACCGTTTCATCCAGGCAGGCTTCGACAACATTCTTGGTACGCCAAACGGCACAGCCACGCGACGATTGACCAATCTGTCATTCGTTCATCTCGGCGATCCTTTTCAACCGTTCATTTACGGCCAAACCAATTTCCCGCTGCGGATGGCCGTGCAGTACGGCGTGTCGTTGATCATGTATGGTGAAAACGGCGAAGTCGAGTACGGCGGCGATATGAAAAATGCATTCCGGCCAACGCGCGATATTCAAGACCATGACAAGCATTATTTTTCGGGACTGCCTCCGGAATTCTGGCTTGAGCATGGCGTTACGCAATGCGACATCGCGCCCTTCCTGCCACCCAAGTTCGATCAGATCATGAAGAATAAAACTGAGATCCACTTCCTGGGATATTACAAATCGTGGGATCCGCAGGAAAATTTCTACTACTGCCAGGAAAATACCGGGTTTACACCGAATCCGGAGAGGACCGAAGGCACTTATTCGAAGTACGCAAGCCTCGACGATCGCATCGACGGTTATCACTATTATCTGGCATTCATAAAATTCGGGATTGGCCGGACAACCTCGGACTCGGCCCACGAAATCCGCGACGACAAGATTACGCGCGAGGAAGGCGTCGCACTGGTGAAAAAATACGACGGTGAGTTCCCGCGCAAGTATTACCGGGAGTTCCTCGAGTACTGCGATATCACTGACGATCAATTTAATGCCGTCATCGACAGCTGGCGGGCAGAACACTTGTGGAAGCGCGAGAACGGCGCATGGCGGCTCAGGCACGCGATATACGACGAAGCGGGCACATCCGAAGGCGGCGGCTACATGAGCCATGCGTAATGTCCGCCTGATCGCGCGGCTCGATATCAAGGGCCCTAAGCTGATCAAGGGCGTTCATCTCGAAGGTTTGCGCGTCATAGGCGATCCACAGGAAATTGCGCGCCGTTACTACGACGCAGGTGTCGACGAACTGGTTTACATGGACGTCGTCGCAAGTCTGTATGGACGCAACAGTCTCACCGGAATCGTCGAACGTGCGGCGCGTGACATATTCGTTCCGATGACCGTGGGCGGCGGTGTACGTTCAGTGGATGATGCGAAACAATTGTTACGTGCAGGCGCGGATAAAGTCGCCATCAACACCGCTGCAGTCGGAAGACCGCAATTAATTACGGAAATTTCACGGAGGTTCGGCTCCCAATGCATGGTGCTCTCGATCGAAGCTAAGAAGATTGCCGACGATAAATGGGAAGCTTTCACGGACAATGGCCGTGAGCGGTCGGGGCTGGACGTCGTCGAATGGGCAATTAGAGGCTGCGAACTGGGTGCGGGCGAGATATTGCTGACGTCGATCGATCAGGAAGGTACGCGCAAAGGCTTCGATGTGCCGCTCGTGCGCGCCGTGACCGATGCGGTGTCCGTGCCGGTAATCGCGAGCGGCGGCATGGGTAAAACCGAGCATCTGATTGAAGTCGTCAAACAGGGCGGCGCAGACGCGGTAGCGATGGCTGACATCCTTCATTATCGTCGCGCCGCCCTTGCGGACATTCGCAGTGCAGCGAGCGCGGCCGACATTCCGGTCCGCAGATATGCCAGCGCCTGAAGTCATCGTTGTCGATTACGGCATGGGTAATTTACTGAGCGTAAGCCGCGGCCTTGAGCACTGCGGCGCAGCGGTGACCGTTAGCTCGGATCCTAATGCGATTCGCACCGGCGAACGCGTGGTTTTGCCAGGTGTCGGCGCATTTGCAGACGGTATGGCGGAACTCAATCGATTTGGGCTGGGCGTCGCCGTGCGTGAGGTAGCGCAACGCGGCGCGCCGCTGCTGGGAATATGTCTAGGCATGCAAATGCTGCTCGACGAAAGCGACGAATTCGGGCGAACGGCCGGCCTGCGCCTGATAGAAGGCCGGGTTGTCGCTATTCCAGCAACGACCGCTGCGGGCACGCCGCAAAAGACTCCGCACATCGGATGGAATGCGCTGAGATATGGAGCTGGACGCGCAAGCTGGCAAGGCACTTTGCTCGAGGACACCTCGCCTGGAGACGCGGTTTATTTCGTGCACTCGTTCATGGCCAGCCCCAACGATCCCACGCACCGAGTCGCGGATTGCATCTACGGGGAACGCCCGATTTCGGCCGTTGTCGCGCGCGAAAACGTACATGGCTGCCAGTTTCATCCCGAAAAAAGCGGGGAAGTCGGCCTTAAAATCCTGCGGCGATTTTTAACGTTGTGAAAATTCTGGCGTTGATTACCGCGCGTGGCGGGTCGAAAAGACTACCGGGCAAAAACATCCGGCCACTTGGCGGACGACCTTTGATCGTGTGGAGTATCGACGTCGCGAAAGATATCCCGCAGGTCTGCGACATTCTCGTTTCAACGGATGACGAGGCGATCGCCGACGTTGCCAGAAATGCCGGCGCGCTCGTACCTTGGCTGCGCCCGGCTCAACTCGCGACTGACACGGCAACTTCCGTTGACGCCTGCCTGCATGCACTTGATTGGTACGAACGGGAACATGGCGAGGTCGATGGCCTCCTGTTATTGCAACCGACGTCTCCCTTTCGCAGTCGTGCAACAGTGTTGAAGGGAATCGAACTCTTTCGCGCACATGAGCGCAGGACCGTGCTCGGCGTTTCGCCTGCGCCGTCGCACCCGCAATGGTGCTTTAAGGTCGACGGCGCAAGCATGAGTCCTTTCATTGGCGGCAATGGACTGCAAGTGCGGTCGCAGGATCTTCCGCCGGCGTATGTGGTTAATGGCAACTTCTATCTCATCAGGCCTGACGAACTACGTAAGCGCCAGGCATTCCATGCCGATGACAGTGTACCGCTAATCAATGAAGAGCCGGACGAAGGTCTCGACATCGACACCGAACGCGACTGGACGCTGGCAGAAACGATTATTCGTTGCGATCGATGAGCCTGAACACGAATCAAATTTTTCCCGAGTTCGATCGGCAGATCGAACTCGTCAAGGGGTGGTTGCAATCAAGAATATCCAGCGCCTGTGGATATCCTTCGGAGATTGTCGTCGACAGACTAACCCAGCGGATTGTTGAAATCGGGCTTCATCCGTTCACGCATGCAGTAAGTAGTCTGCTCACAATTCCCTGCGCCGGCACCGTCCTTGATTGCAAAGCAGCATTGCTCACAGTCGGGGCTGGCCGAATTGGGATAACAGTAAAACAATGGTTGATCCACCAGCTCGCGTTTACGTTGCACTGGGGATTGTGTCTGCTCACCATATTGAGCCCAGCGAAACGTTGGAAAAACGGGTCGCCTGCAGTGCTGATCTCGGGCGTCGGAGAAGAAAGTCTTTTTGTTGATGGCAATGACGCGCGGTTCATTGAATTCTGCCGAAAAGGGCCGATCATTCCTTTGAGTAAAGGTAAGCGCTTCATCGTCCAATCGCCATCCAATTCGATATCGTCACGTCCGGATGAGTTGGCTTACGGCAGGCATCCAATAATAGTGCTGCTGAACTATTCGCAGCTGGGAATAGCCGAACGGTTTTTACTTGCCGTAGCCCACTTTTGGCTCTGGTTTTCCTACACGCTGGCGACGCTGCGCTCACCGGTTTTGTCACTGCTGGCGCGCGATTTTGCATACGCACGTGTAATGTCGGCGCTCGACCAGCGCGGCCTGATCGATGCAGTGGTACTCACGTGCGCCGTCGTTCAAAGTCAACCGTTATGGCAGCGCGTACTCAAGAAGGCGAAGACGCACATGATCTGGTATGCGCAAAACTGGAAGCCCGTCAGCTACGCATCTGATCAGGCACAATCGGACCTGCCGAGCCTGCGGTGGATTAAGGTCGATACGCATTGGGTCTGGACGCGCGCTTTCGCGAACTATCTTGGCTCGCTCGGGCAAATCGATACAACCCGCGAAGTGGTCGGCCCGATTATGTGGTACTTGCCTGAAGAGCGGCGGCAACTAGCAACCGATTCTATCGAGATCGTCGTTTTCGACGTGCCGCCATATGGGGACGACGTTGCCCTCGAGAGCGGCGAGCTTCCGAATTATTATTCACCGTCCAACTTACTTCGATTCGTCGAGGACGTCGTTTCGATCCGCGCGGCAATAGAAGAAGCACACAAGCTTCCAGTCAGGTTTCGATTGAAAACAAAGCGCGGTTACAACGTTGCTTACGATCGCAGCTATTTTGATCATCTTAGTCAACTTGGCAAGTCAGGCACGTTGCTTCTAGAACACCATTCCACCAACGTGTATTCGCTCGTATCGAGCTGTCATCTTGTCATTGCATATCCATTTACTTCTGCAGCTTATGTTGCCGAATTCTTGAAAGTGCCAGCAGTCTTTTATGATCCGACCGGATCGATAGTTCGCGTCGATTTCACAGATGAACCCTCTCGCTGCACCTTTGCCGGATCGCTGTCCGCGTTGAAAAAAACTGCGATCAACGCGCTGGGCGTTCAGCTGCATTTAATGAGTAATTCGCAAGCATGATGCTGGTTAATACGTCTGCGATAAAAAACGGCTGGGGCCTGTTATCACCCCAGCAACGCAACGGCGCAGCCGTCCTGCTCGCGCTGACCGTCGTCGGCACCATACTTGAAACGCTCGGGATCGGTTTCGTCGTTCCCGCAATGGCGCTTATGACGCAAGGAGATCTGGCAGCCCGCTATCCTCCACTCGAGCCAGTGCTTGCGGCCGTTGGAAACCCTAGCCGAGAGCGGATGGTGGTCGCGGGAATGTTGATCCTGGTAACGTTATATATCGTAAAAACTTTCTATCTCGGTTATCTCGCTTGGCGGCAGGCGCGCTTCGTATACGACGTTCAAGCCAGTATTTCCCGGCGATTGTTCTCCGGATACCTGCGTCAACCTTATACGTTTCATTTGCAGCGCAATTCCGCCCAGTTGATACGCAACGCCATCGGACAAGCAGGCGGGCTCAGTTCGATCATTCAAGAGACGATGTTACTAATCTCCGAAACGCTGGTCCTTATCAGCCTTTCCCTGCTTCTGGTGACAGTGGAACCGCTTGGCGCACTATTGGTGGTAAGCATTTTGGGTATCGCAGGTTTTAGTTTCAGCCGCCTCACCCGAAAACATGTGCTGAGATGGGGCGAAGTGCATCAACTCCATGAAGGCATGCGCATTCAACACATTCAGCAAGGTCTAGGCAGTGCCAAGGATTTGAAACTTCTCGGACGGGAGGAAGAGTTTATCGCTCAGTACGCAGTCCACAACGAAGGCACGGCACGCGTCGGTGAGCGGCAGGCTGCGCTTCAAGCAATTCCCAGGCTCGGTCTTGAATTGCTTGCTGCCGTTGGACTTGCGACGCTGGTTCTGGTCATGGTCGCACAACATAAGCCGCTGGATGCACTGCTGCCCACGCTGGGATTGTTTGCTGCGGCAGCGTTTCGCATTATGCCGTCCGTGAGCCGCATACTGGGAGCGTCGCATGGCATACGCTATTCACTCCCCGTGATTGCCACGCTGAACGACGAATTTCAGCTGTTCAAAATCCCGGAAGCGAGCCCCCAAAGCTCATTGCTCGCGTGCAAGGGCAGGCTGTCGATCAAACGGGTCGGTTACAGATATCCGTCCGCTACTACCGACGCGTTGGAAGATATCAACATGTCGATAGATTTCGGCAAAGCGGTCGGAATAATTGGCACGAGCGGTGCCGGAAAGAGCACGCTTATCGATGTGATGCTCGGACTCATCCCGCCGCAAGTTGGCACTGTAGAGGTGGATGGCGTCGACATTCGATCGAACATTCGAGGCTGGCAAGACCAGATAGGATATGTACCACAGACAATCTATCTGACAGACGATAGTATTCGCCGAAACGTCGCATTTGGCCTTCCCGATGCGCAAATCGATGAGGGCGCAGTATGGAAAGCTTTGAAAAACGCCCAGCTCGAGACTTTCGTCAGAAGTTTGCCGGGTGCGCTGGATACGCCAGTTGGCGAGCGCGGCATCCGCCTCTCAGGCGGTCAGCGACAGCGGATCGGTATTGCGCGGGCTCTGTACCACGATCCAGCGGTACTGGTTCTAGATGAAGCTACAAGCTCGCTCGACACTGCAACTGAAAGCGACGTTATGGAATCGGTGCGGGAATTACGCGGCGGCAAGACCATCATTATCGTAGCTCACAGGCTCACAACCATCGAGCGATGCGACCTTGTTTTCCGGCTTGAAAACGGTCGCCTCGTCAGCGACGCGCACGGCGAGCCAGCTTCGGTATCTGCAACCCGATAATGGTATTCGTCTGTGACGAAGTGAAATCGGTTCAAGACACACAAGTGGCGTAGGAATTTTTACATGAACATACTTGGCATCAAATGCAGCGGACATGACACAGGGGCCGCGCTAATTACCGACCGCTCCGGCCGTCTTGAGATTTCCGCGATCTCCGAGGCGCGGTTGAATCGGCGCAAGCACTCATACACCTACCCGCTGCTATCAATACAATATGTGATGGCCCGCTTCGGAATTGAATCGCTTGAAGAACTAGACCTGATCTGCATCGACAAGCATGGGGAACTCTGGCCTCAACGCGGCAGTCAATTCGGCCGGCTTGCGGCAAAGAACCGGCGCACGAATGAGTATGATTTCGACGCGCGCTTTAACTACCTGATCGAACAATCAATCCGGTTTCCCAAGGAGCGCGTAAAGTACGTTAACCATGTCGATGCACATGCTGCTAGCTGCTATCACGTCTCGGGATTTTCAGAAGCCGCCATTCTTACTCTCGAGGGCGGTACAGGCTTTTACATTGGCAAAGGCACCGATATTCAAGTGATCGATCGCACCGGTTACGGCGGCGATGAATACCGTGACGGCAAAATAACTCACGGCACCGAAGTAAGTTGGCCGCGGCATTATTGGAACACGTCGAATTTGTACGATCTGATTACCCGTAAGCTCGGCCTCGACAAATTCGCAGCAGGCAAGACGATGGCGCTGGCGGCCTTTCGTGATCGATTCACCGTTCACGATTACCTGCAAATTCCGAAAGATCGCCATCAAGGCTTCTTTACGGACTATCGGCAATTGATCCTGCGACTGGGGCGCGAAGTACGGGACTTCATACCTACTTCCAAGGCGACTCGCGACACCGAACTCCTAGAGCAATATTGGGTCAATATTGCGCGCGAAGCGCAGGATGCACTGGAGCAAGATGTTCTTTATATGGCCGGTCTCGCGGGAAAGAAGTCCGGTCTGCGCAATCTGTGTCTGGCCGGCGGTGTTGCGCTGTCATGTGTGACGAACCGCAAGATACTTGATCTCGGCATTTTCGATAACGTCTATGTGCAGCCCGCCGCTTCCGACGAGGGCATACCGCTTGGATGCGCGTTGTGGGGTTACTACGATATTAAGGGTGGCACCTCTGTCACCAAAATGGAGCATGCGTACCTCGGCACCCCATACAACGCAAGCGACGTTCCGGCGATTCTGAGTAAGTGGGGATTACAAGGTCGCCGCGTTGCACCGAAGGAAATCGCGCGGATGCTGTCAGAGGGAAAAATCTTCGGCAGAATTGCCGGGGGATCCGAATATGGTCCACGCGCGCTCGGTAATCGGAGCATTCTCGCCGATCCCCGAATCCCGAATATGCTTGAAATCGTTAATACTCAAATCAAGCACAGGGAGCGCTTTCGGCCATTTGCACCTTCCTGCCAGGCTGACAAGCAAGACCGGTATTTCGATCTGCCGTGTCCGAGTCCTTTCATGCTGATGGCTTGCAGTGTGACCGAAGAAGCCAAACCGCAGATTCCTGCCGTGATCCATGTTGACGGCAGCAGTCGCGTGCAATCCGTAACTCCCGCACAGAATTCCGCGTACTACGAATTGATTGGCGAGTTCGGACAGATCACTGGCGTGTACACCCTGCTCAATACTTCCTTTAATGACGACGGCGAGCCGATTGTCGAGAACTTCGAAGACGCGTTGCTCTCTTTCGTACGGACTGGCTTGCATTGCCTTTACATTGAAGATCATCTCGTAGAGCGTCCGTCGCAGGCTCAATGCGAAAAGCTTAAAGCAGAGTTGGCTCCGGCGATTAAATCCCGTGTAGAGCGCAGCTATTCGGCCGCGGTTGCAGCATTCTGCGACCCCGCGCGATTCGATCAATTTTCACGCGAACTGGAAAAGAGCACGCTGTCAGATCTATTTCTCTCGCTCTCCCAGTACGTGAGGAAGGCTAAATCGATGCATTTGCATGAACAGGTGCCGGGAGCACTTGGCCGGGGTATAAGAATCACCATCAACCGGGTCGGTGAAGTGGCGCGCCACAGCCATTCCGCAGCAGCAATGTACGCCGCGACGGCATCTATGCTTTGTGTGGACCTCGTGTGGCGCTTCAAGAAAGCGCTGAGGGTATAATCTTATGTCGGATCATTCTGCAGCTCGCCGGAAAATCATCCCGACTCGATTCAATTTCGAAAGTTTGATATGAACGACCCGAAACCAATTCAATTACACCCCCGGCCGACGCGTCCCAAAGACGGCGGCCGTCCACATAGCGATTACCGCGTCTTGCTGGTATATCCCAATATTCAGCAATGTGCGTTGATGCCGTATGCAATCGGTTTGTTTACGGCGCTTCTGCGGCAGGACGGCTTCGACGTTGGTTTGTTTGACTCGACTTTTTACCTGAACGACATCAACGCCAATTACACGCACTACCAGACCTACGTGCGGGCATTTGACTGGGCGGATAAGGGGGTCGAATTCAAGAAGCAGGACATGCTCGACGATTTCGTCCGCACAGTCGACGAGTACAACCCTGACTTGATTGCCATCTCGGTCGTTGAAAACACTTATCCGATAGGCCGCGCGATGATTCGCGCACTGCCCGAAAAGCTTCGCTCGATCCCGGTGATGTGGGGCGGCGTCTTCGCGACGTTTGCGCCTCAACTGATCCTGAACGACAACGTCGGCGATTTCGTGTGCGTCGGCGAGGGCGAGCACGCACTCGTGGAATTCTGCCGCCGGCAGTGCGCAGAAAAATCGGTTGAAGATATTCCAAACCTCTGGGTGCGCGCTAAAAATGGCCACGTCAAGAAGAACGCGCTCGGACCAGCCATCGTGCTCAATGAATTGCCGTTTCCGGACTACGACCTTTTCGAACCGGAGGCCATTCACCGGCCGATGCAAGGCCGCATCTGGCGAACGCTTGGCATCGAAAGCCAGCGCGGCTGTCCTTATACGTGCACGTACTGCAACTCGCCGGGACAAAACGACCTCGCCAAACGCGAGCAGGGCACGCTTTTCTATCGCAAGAAATCGCTGCCCAAGGTGATGGAAGAAATCGCATTCCTGCACAAGAAGTACAACATTGAGCTGATCTACTGGCTGGTCGACACCTTCCTGGCGCTCTCCAGCCAGGAATTCGACGAACTGGCGGACCGCTACATGGATTTCAAGATACCGTTCTGGATGAACACGCGTCCCGAAACCATGACCGAGTACCGCGCCGGCAAGCTCGAAGAGATGAACATGCTGCGGATGAATTTCGGGATCGAGCACGGCAATCCGCAGTACCGGGAGCAAATGCTCAAGCGCCGCGTCAAGAACGAAACGATCATCAACGGATTCAAGCACGTTGCCGGCCGGAAATTCAAATCCGCGGGGAACTGTATTATCGGAATGCCTGAGGAAAATCGCTCGCTGGTGTTCGACACGATCAAGTTGTGTCGCGAGTTGCCGAAAGACATTGAAAAAACGGGCGCCTTCATTTTCGCGCCCTATCACGGCACGCCGCTGCGCGACGTCGCGGTGAAGGACGGCTACCTGCCTCCCGACACCATCTGCGACATCCAGGATCCGCACGCAAGCATGCTCGATCAACCGCAGTTCCGCAAACAGGAAGTGATAGGACTCGCGCGCACCTTCGGTCTCTACCAGTCCGTGCCGGAGTCGGAATGGAAGTGGGTCGAGAAGGCCGAGCACGACACGGCCGAAGGACGGGCGGTATTCGAGCGGCTAAGCCGCGAATACGACGTCATACATGCCGATGCGCGCTTGGACGAGGGTTAATTAACGGGTTGGGCGTAAGCAAGCTGCGCCTGTCTGCGCAAGAATAAGAACGGGGCGCCCCCCAGCCCCGGTTTATACAGCCCGCAAAGCTGATTATTGCCGGCAAGAACCGCTGCATTTCAAGCACTCATGTCACCGGACACCATCGCGTTCGTTACTGATTACGCAACAGATACGCGTTCGTGGAGCGACAGGCAGTTGCAATACAAGTACGGCGCGCTGCTGATCATTCCGCCCGAACCTCATTTATCCGCGGCGAACAAATTGCGGAAAGAGTACCGGTGGGCGCAAGGTGCGGAAATCGATGCCCACATAAGCCTTACAGTGCGCCTGCCGCGCGCGATCACAACGGCGGACTGGCAGGAACTCGAGTCAATCGCTGCAAAGATTCAACGGTTCACTGTTCGATACGGCCCGCTAAAGCACTATTTGCCGTTTCCTGGCGTGTGCTGGGACATTGAGCCGCAAGACAGACTGGACCATCTGCGCGCGGCGCTCGAAATGGCGTCTTGTTTTAAGGGCGCGCTTGCCAGGCCGTACCCGTTTTCAGCGCATATGACGATCGCCGAATTGCTTACGGTCGAACAGACTGAACAGTACATGATTGATCTCGAAACGACGGCGCCGAGGGGCGATTTTGTTTGCGGTTATGTCTCTTACGTCGCGCCTGATGCCGATTTTCGCTTTTCCGAACGCGCGCGACTGAAGCTCGGCGATTGAACGCAGTACGCGCGCTGCGATGGTATCCGCCGGATGCTGCATGCGCCGTTTTTTGCCGTCCGATAAAAAGTATAAAAGTGGTCGAAACGTTGAATTCACTTCTGCTAGATTCCGCGAGAGATGCGCCTCGCGTCGTATTCACTGTTTTCATGCCCGCGCACTTTCCGGAACTGTACCGGACCGCGCTTGCATTGCACCGCAGAAAAAAATTTCGGCCTCTTATCGTCTTCACGGGTGATGCCGGATATGCGAGTGAGATCTCGCAGTGCACATCGGCGGGGCTGGAATACGTTGTCTCGCGCGGCGTCTATGAAGCAAAATTGTCCGTTGAACAAACCGCGATCAAGCCTGATGGCGAAGTCACCGGATCAGCAAATGAGGCCAGCGGCTGGCGTCAACGTATCAAGCGCCTGCCTCTGATTGGCTCACTGATCATTGCGCTGCGCAGCCTTTACCTGCGCTGTGCCGTCACAAGAACGGCGTTTATTCGCTTGCCGTGGCAAATCAGGCGGCTGTACGCATTCGACGAAGACGCAAAAAACATTTTGCGGACCACTGAGCCGGATGCGATCGTATTGCCGCACGTCGATCTGGGGGGGGTTCTCGGCTGCATCGCGGTCGAGTCCAAGCGCCAGAAGATTCCAGTCATTGTGATTCCGTATACGTGGATCTTTCGCGACGAAATCATGAAAGTGCTGATCGGAAAAGCCGAGTACCACACATCGGGATTGATCAACCGCTGGATGTCGAAAAAGTACCCGCATTGGGTTTTCCGCGATTACTTCTTTCTACCGCCTGTTAAAATCGCGGCCTTGGAAATGTCGGACCTCAGCACTCCCAACCCCTGGATGGCGGACAGCATCGCGGACATGATTGCCCTTGATAGTGAGGTGATGCTTCGCTCCTATCTCGGCGATGGCGTATCCGCTGAAAAGTGCCGCATTACCGGCAGCGCGGCCCAGGATATCCTCGCTCCTGCAGCATCGCCCGCCGCACGCGCTAAAACCGCGGCGGCGTTCGACGTGAACCCGCCGTTTGCCCTGTCTTTTCTGCCCCCGGACCAGACGCCCAACCAGATGGCTGGCTTCGAATTCGCGAGCTACTGGGAAATGCTGGTTTGCTGGATAGAGACGGCGACCGCTCACAAAAGTATGCGCGCCGTATTCAGCCTTCATCCCCGCATGAAAAGCCTGACCGCAGCCCTTGCAGCGCGATTCCCGCAGATCGAGATTTTCGACGGCGACGCATGCGAACTCATCCCGCACGCGAAATTTTGCGTTGGGCAGTTCGGCGGCATGATGCGCTATGCGATGGCTTGTGCAAAGCCCGTTCTCTATTATGATGTCTTCGCTTACGATATCGGCATAAACGAATTTACAACGATGCCGTCAATGGTTACGGTAAGAAATCGCGCGGAATTCGAGCGAACTTATGCCCGGTTTGCCGACGACGCTCTTTATGTTTCTTCGCTCGAAAAAAGCGCCGTGCAGCACGCTTCTAAATGGGGGATTCTGGATGGTTGTGCCGTGGAAAGAATAGAAAACCTGATCGCGACGCAGTTGCATGCAGCAGGCACCCTCAAAACACATCCAGCAGTCCGCAGCCGCGCAAATGTCTGAAAAAACCGCGCATCATCCGGCCAAAACTCTGAAGATCGGCATCGCCGGATTTGGCGTCGTCGGCAAGCGTCGCAAAGACTGCATCGATCGCCGTCCCGATATGCAAGTCGTGGCGGTCTGCGATCGGTCGTTTCAGGGCGAAGGCACGCTCGCAAACGATGTGCGCTTTTACCAGGATTATCGTCGCCTGCTGGCTGAAGATCTCGACGCTTTGATCGTGTGTTTAACGAACGACATAGCGGCCGAAGTGACGATTGCCGGCCTTGAAGCGGGGTTGCACGTCTTCTGCGAAAAGCCGCCCGGTCGGAACGTGGAAGATGTCGTACGCGTCATAAAGCACGAGCGCCGTCACCCCTCACTCAAGCTCATGTACGGCTTCAACCACCGCTACCACGAGTCGGTGCAGGAAGCCTTGAGGATTCTGCGGTCCGGCGAACTCGGCCGTGTCATCAACATGCGCGGGATGTACGGTAAAGCCAAGCTCATGACGTTCAATCAGCCGGACTGGCGTGCGAAACGGGACATTGCGGGCGGTGGAGTGCTCCTCGATCAGGGCATCCACATGGTTGACCTGATGCGCCTATTTGGCGGGGATTTCACCGAGGTCCACAGTTTCGTTTCTAACAGCCATTGGGGGTACGAAGTTGAAGACAACGCGTACGCGCTGATGAGATCAGCCGAAGGCGTCGTCGGCATGCTCAATTCGTCGGCGACGCAATGGCGGCACCGTTTTCACCTGGATATCAACCTCCAACGCGGCAGTCTGATTTTGGGCGGAATCCTCTCCGGCACGAAAAGCTACGGTGCGGAGACATTGACCGTGGTGCAAGCGGACCCGGACAATGATCAGGGGGATCCCAAGGAGCAGTTAACGCGCTATAACAAAGACGCGTCATGGGATTCTGAAATAGCTACGTTCGCTGACTGCGTCCTGAACGACCGGCCAGTGCAAAGCGGCAATTCCAATGACGCGTTGCGCACGATGCAGCTCGTTTTCAAAATTTATTACGCCGACGCTCAGTGGCGCAACACATATAACATTCCAAATCCGGATGTCCATGAATAATATCGATCGCTTTTTTACCACCGATCCCGTCGCGTTCGCCAACGCGTATCTGGATTACCTGACGACCGTCCTGAAACGCATTGATGCCCGGGAGATTGGTCGTTTCGTAAAAACCCTGCTAGAGGCGCGCGAGCGCGGGAGCACCGTTTTCTTCATCGGCAACGGCGGCAGCGCTGCGACCGCAAGCCATTTCGCGAATGACATTTCCATCGGCACCAACGAATACGCGAAACCGTTTCGCGCGCTCAGCCTGACTGACAACGTTCCGATATTGACTGCTATCAGCAATGACTTCGGCTATGAAGATGCGTTCGTCAGACAACTGCGAGTGCTCGGCAGAAAAGGCGATGTGCTCGTAGCCATTTCTGCCTCCGGCAATTCACCGAACCTTCTTAAGGCTTTCGAGCATGCACGTGAAGCGGGCATTAAAACCGTCGCCATTACCGCGTTCGACGGCGGTAAGATGAAAGCCACTGCAGACGAGGGGATTCATGTGCCGACGGACCCCAAAGAATACGGTCCCGCAGAAGACGCGCATATGGTGCTCGATCACCTCGTCGGTGCGTATCTCATGCGTTACGTGAGAACGACTTAACCGGCCATGCGCTTCTCGGGCAAGAAAGTCTTCGTCACCGGAGCTTCGCGCGGCATCGGACGAGCGATCGCAGCAGCCTTCAAGTCGGAAGGCGCGCATGTGATCGGCACGCGCACGCGTGACCCTGGTCAAGCGGACGACACTTGCCATGAATGGATAACGGCCGACTTTTCATCCGTCGGCCAGATCAAAGAATGCGCAGACGCGGTGCGCGCAGCCAAGCCCGACGTGCTGGTGAACAATGTGGGTATCAACAAAATCGGGCCGTTCATCGAGATTGATCCAGCCGATTTCCTGGCGATCCAGCAGGTCAACGTATTTGCCCCCTTTCTGCTCTGCCAGGCCGCGATTCCGGCGATGAAGACAAAAGGCTGGGGCCGCATCGTCAACGTCTCGTCGATATGGGGCAAGGTCAGCAGGGAATATCGCGCGTCCTACTCGACCAGCAAATTCGCGATCGACGGCATGACGCTCGCGCTTGCAGCGGAACATTCCGCCGATGGCATTCTTGCGAACAGCATTGCGCCCGGCGTGATCGACACGGAATTGACTCGCCGCGTGCTGGGCGAATCCGGTATTAAGTCTCTCGTCTCTGGAGTGCCGGTGCGACGACTCGGGCGCGCCGAAGAAATCGCCCGTCTCGTTTTGTGGCTCACGAGCGATGAAAACACATACCTCACCGGCCAGAACGTTGCGATCGACGGGGGCTTCAGCCGTGTCTGATCAGTTTACGATTCAGTCTCACAGAGGCCCATATACCGTTGACTTCGACGACGCCTTGTTAGTTGATCCGGCGCGCTTGCTCGAAGGGCAGCCGCATTTCCTCATCGACGCCAATGTCGTGCGGCTTTACGCTGCCCGACTTGGTGACATCGTCGGTCATTGCAACGCCATCATCATCGAGGCGACAGAAGAGAACAAATCGATCGAGAAGGCCATTCCCGTTCTCGAACGCTTGGTACAAAATAAAATACGTCGCGACCATACGCTAGTCGCAATCGGCGGCGGAATCGTGCAAGACCTTACATGTTTTGCCGCCAGCACTTTGCTCCGCGGGCTACCGTGGCGCTTTGTACCCACGACTTTGCTCGCGCAGGCAGATTCGTGCATCGGCTCGAAAAGTTCGATTAATCTCGGTGCGACTAAAAATATCCTCGGCACGTTCAACCCGCCGGAAAGGATATACATTGACGCCGGATTTCTCGACACGCTGGAGGAAAAAGACATTCACTCCGGTATCGGCGAAATTATCAAAGTCCACGCGATCGCCGGCGTTGCTGCGTTCGACCGGCTCGCAGCAGATTTCGACAGATTGTTCACCGAACGGGCGGTATTGCTCGCCTACATTCGAGCGGCCTTAGTCATAAAGCAGGCTTACATCGAAAAAGACGAATTCGACCGTGGAATTCGCAACATCTTCAACTACGGTCACAGCTTCGGCCACGCGATTGAATCGGCGACTCATTATGCGATACCGCACGGCATCGCCGTCACTATCGGAATGGACATGGCAAATTTCATCGCATCAATGCGCGGAATCCTTCCGCGCGAGCATCACCGCAGGATGCACCCGATTTTGCGCAGGAACTATCAACAGTTTGCGGCAACGCCAATCCCGGTCGATGCATTGCTGGCGGCACTTACAAGAGACAAGAAAAACACAAGCACCATGCTGCGGCTGATATTTCCCGTCGGCGACGACGCCTCGATAAAACGAGTCGACGTCGCGCCCGACAAGGCATTCCGCGCTCAGTGCGAAACATTTATCTCCGAACTCGCGTCATGAACAACTCCTCCAAAGTCGCCGTGTGCTCACGGTCGTTTTCCAAGCATCCAATACTGCGTGCCGAGTTGCTCGCGCGCTACTCGAACGTAACGTTCAACGATGCCGGTCTTCAACTGAAGGGTGAGCACCTCATCAAATTCCTCAGCGGTCACGACAAAGCGATTACCGCACTCGAAACGATCGACGACTCGGTGCTTGCCCGTCTGCCCGAACTGAAAATCATTAGCAAATACGGCGTCGGCATTGACTCCATTGACATGGCCGCCATGCGCGCACACGGCAAGCGTCTCGGCTGGACTGGCGGCGTTAACCGGCGATCTGTTTCCGAACTGGTCGTATCATTTGCGATCGCGTTGCTGCGTCACGTGCCCGAGGCCAATGGTGAAGTCCGCTCGGGCACCTGGCGACAGCATGTCGGTGGCCTCTTGACGGGCCGAACAGTTGGCATCATCGGCTGCGGCCATGTCGGCAAAGATCTCGTCCTGCTGCTAAAAGCGTTTGGCTGCCCGATCCTTGCCTACGATATTCTCTCGTTTCCAGATTTTTACGCATCGCACGGCGTCGAAGCAGTCGGTCTTGAAGTCCTTCTCAAACGGGCGGACGTCGTAACCGTTCACTTGCCGCTAGATGCCACGACGCGCGACATGCTCGACGCACAACGGCTTTCAATGCTGAAGCCTACAGCCGTACTTATCAACGTCGCTCGAGGGGGGCTCGTCGACGAAGCCGCGTTGAAAGACCTGCTTAAAAACAAACGGCTGGCGGCCGCTGCGTTCGACGTGTTCAATATGGAGCCGCCTACCGATAAAGAACTGCTGTCGCTCCCGAATTTTCTTGCCACGCCGCATATCGGCGGCAGCGCAGAAGAAGCAATTGTTGCGATGGGACGCGCCGCTATCGAAGGGCTCGACGTCAATAAAGTGCCCGGGCTTCCTTAGGAACTTCACTTTTTACATCCAAGCGCGCAATGAGCATACGTCCGAAACAAGCCCTGCTTAATCCTGCACTTCAGCGTCCGAGCGCGTTGAAAAGCACGCCGCGGGACTCGAATCGACTCTGGCTCGACAAGAATGAAAATCTCGATCCGGAGTTGCTTGCGCTCTCGCACGGGATTTTGCGCGAGCTTCCGCCCTCTGTGCTCGCGACCTATCCGGAGGCCGGAGACACGTACCGCAAGCTCGCGCGATGGGTCGGCGTAAATCCCGAAAATCTACTATTAACTCCAGGAAGCGACGGCGCGATTCGTCTGGCGTTTGAGGCGTTTGTTGAGCCGGGTGATCCCGTCATACATACGGAGCCGACGTTTGCGATGTATCCGGTCTACAGCCAAATGTTCGGTGCGCAACCAATGAGCATCGCATATACGCGAAGCGAAAGCGGTCCCCGGCTGGATGCGGACGCGATCACTGCGGCGCTGCATGCGCACAAACCAAAATTGTTGTGCCTGCCTAATCCCGACAGCCCTTCAGGGACCACTTTGGCGCCCGAGGTCCTGCGCAAGCTGCTGAGAGAATGCGAAGCGACCGGCACAGTCCTTTTGCTTGATGAAGCGTATCACCCGTTTTATGACTGTTCTGCGGTGGCATGGACAAATGAATTCCGCAACCTTATTGTCGCGAGGACTTTTGCCAAAGCGTGGGGTGTCGCCGGTCTACGCATCGGTTACGCGGTCGCCCATCCGGAAACTAGTACGCTATTGCACAAGCTCCGCCCGATGTATGAGGTGAGCACAGTGGCGGTCGAGTTCATGTCAAGAATGCTTGATCATCAGCCGGAAATGGAAGCATGTGTCGAAAGAATCAAAGACGGCAAGGCGTA
>JAQGMI010000107.1 GCA_028292435.1 Betaproteobacteria bacterium | reverse complement strand
AGCGTCGGATAAACGATGACGATGACAAATACGAGCACGAGAACACCGGCTGCCGCGGCGGCAGCCAGAAGTGCGAGGGGAAAAGACCACCAGCGTGACGACATGGATTGATTATGCGAATGTTATTGTTGCAAAAAAACAACGGCTTAAGGACGTTAGTAAGCGCAAACTTCTTTACGCTCAGGGCAAGCTAAATCCTTAAGAACAAAGCGAATCTGGAATTATATGCTTGGCCAATCTCAAAAGGAATGCCAACCATTTGCTTTACATGGTGTGGAGTTGTTGTTAGCATTTAATGTAAATTATATAAACAGCTCCTAACCCGCCAACGCTTAAGGGAAAAGTGAACTTTAACCTCGAAATCCTAGACCGCCTGTTCAAGTCGAAAGCGCCTGCGCTGATCGGCTGCGACATTAGCTCGTCTTCGGTAAAGTTGGTCGAGATTGTAGATAAGGGCAAGAACGTCTACTGCGTTGAGCGCTACGTAATTGAGCCGTTGCCGCGCGATGCCGTCGTCGACGGCAATATCAATAATCTCGAAGCGGTCAGTGATTGCCTGAAGCGGGGCTGGAAGCGCATGGGTACCAATATTAAAGGTCTCGCGCTCGCACTGCCATCGGCCGCGGTTATCACTAAGAAAATAACCGTGCCGGCCGGTCAGCTCGACAGTGAGCTTGAACTGCAGGTCGAGACCGAAGCCAATCAATACATCCCGTTCGCGCTGGACGAAGTAAATCTGGATTTCCAGGTTATCGGTCCCGCGCCGAACAGCCCCGACGACGTTGAGGTGCTGATCGCTGCCTCGCGTAAGGAAAAGATCGAGGACCGGGTTGCCGCGGCGGAAGCTGCCGGCCTGAAAGCGATGGTGGTCGATATCGAGTCGTTCGCCGTGCAGACCGCCTTCGAACTCATTGAGCGCGCCCTGCCCGACGGCGGCAAAGACCAGAACATCGCAATCGTCGACGTCGGCACAACGATGATGAATCTCAACGTGCTGCGCAATGGGCAATCGATTTACATGCGCGAACAGCCGTTTGGCGGCAACACCTTGACGCAGGAGATTCAGCGCGCATTCGGCATGTCGCCCGAAGAGGCGGAGGCCTCCAAGCGTACCGGCGGACTGCCGGACAATTACGATGCAGAGGTCCTCGCGCCGTTCATGGATACGCTGGGCCTTGAAGTGGCACGCGCTTTGCAATTTTTCTTCACCTCGACCCAGTTCAACCAGGTGAACCACATTCTGCTTGCGGGCGGATGTGCGGCCATACCCGGTATCGACGAGGTCGTCACGCGCCGCACTTCGGTGCCATCGATGGTGGCTAATCCCTTCGCCAATATGGCCTTGTCGTCGAAGATCCGCCCTAAAAATCTCGCGACCGATGCGCCTTCGCTCATGGTCGCATGCGGCCTTGCAATGCGGAGGTTTGACGCATGATCCGCATCAACCTACTGCCGCACCGCGAAACCAAGCGCAAACAGCTGCAGCAGCAATTCTTCATTGCGCTGGGCGTGATGGCGGGCCTCGGCGCGGCCGTTTGGTTTGCGGCGCATAGCTACCTCGGCGGCCAGCTCGAAGAGCAGAACGGCCGCAATTCCTATCTCGAATCGGAAATCGCGTCACTTGATAAGCAGATTGCCGAAATCAAAAAAGTGCAGGAGCAGACCACCGCGCTGCTGCAACGCAAAAAAATCGTTGAATCGTTGCAAGCCAATCGCGCCGATACGGTGTACCTGCTCGACCAGCTCGTGCGGCAGTTGCCCGACGGCGTCTACCTGAAAGGCGTCCAGCAAAAAGGCAGCAAAGTTTCCGTGAACGGATTCGCGCAATCCAATGCGCGCGTCTCGACCTTCATGCGGAATCTCGAGTCCTCGCCCTATCTCGAAAAACCAAGCTTGGTCGAAATTCACGCGATAACGGACAAGACCTCGCGCTTGAGTGAATTCAGCCTCAGCGTACTGTTAACACGCTCGAAGGATGATGCAACTGCGGCCAAAAAGCCCGCCGCAGGCGGCGCGATTCCAACAGCGCAAGTCGTCGCGCCCGGCAAGGCGGCAGCACCGGCGGGGAATGCTAAAAAATGATGACTCTCGACGATCTAAGACGCCTCGATCCAAAAAATATCGGCAGCTGGCCGGCATTACCAAAGCTCGCGCTTCTGGTGCTCGCGTTTGTCGGCTGTATCGTCGCGGGCTATTTTCTGGACTGGCAAGGTCAGCTCGAAGCCATCGATGCATCGGTGAAAAAAGAACAGACGCTGCGCTCCACGTTTCTCGAGAAGAAGAAACAGGCCATCGATCTCGAGGCCTATCGCAAACAGCTTGCTGATATTGAAAAGTCATTCGGCACGCTGCTCAAGCAGTTGCCGAGTAAATCGGAAATGGAAGCGTTGCTGACGGATATCAACCAGGCCGGACTTGGTCGCGGCCTGCAGTTCGAATTGTTTAAGCCCGCGGCCAGCGAAGCGATTTCGGAGTTTTATGCCGAATTGCCCATCAACATCCGCGTCACCGGCAGCTATCACGACATGGGGGCGTTCGCGAGCGATATTTCGAAGCTGTCGCGAATCGTGCTGCTCAATGATGTGTCGCTTGCGCTGAATGTCAAGGACAGTAATTTGTCGATGGATGCAATCGCCAAGACTTACCGCTATCTCGACGAAGACGAAATCGCGAAGCAGAAAAAGTCGGCCAAAGACAAGGCAGGTAAGAAATGAGCCGGCGCCTCTGGATTTCACTCGTGCTGAGCTGCGGACTCGCGTCGTGCGGCGGTGAGCAGTATTCAGACCTTCGGCAATTCGTCAAGGAATCGGAAAAACTTCCGCACGGCAGAATCCCGCCGTTGCCGGACGTCAAGCCGTATGAACCCTTTACCTATGATGCTTACAACCTGATTGATCCATTCAAACCGCGCAAGATCGAACCGCCCAAGAATCTGGCGGGCGGCGGCATCCAACCGGATCTCTCGCGGCGCAAAGAGCCGCTCGAAGCGTATCCGCTCGAGAACCTGCGCATGGTCGGCACCCTGCAACAAAACAAACAGACGTTTGCGCTCGTCAAGAGCCCGGACAACAACCTATTCCGCGTCAAATCGGGAAATTATGTCGGACAGAACTTCGGTCTCATTACCGACATTTCCGAGTCGTCAATCAAGCTTAAAGAGATCGTTCAGGACAGCGGTGGTGATTGGACTGAGCGCGTGAGTACTCTGACGCTGGCGGAAGAAGCAAGCAAATAAACCGGGTAAAGCAGCAGGCTGGTCCGCCGCTTTCAGGGCGGCAGAAAATCAGGGGGTATTAATGAAAGTTTCGGCGAATATCACGAAAACGATGCAGCGCACGCTGCTGGCGGCAGCTGCTGGTTTGATTGCGAGCTTCGCGGCGTGGGGTCAAAGCACACCGGCTCCGCAGGCGAACGGGATAGAAACGCTGACGGTCGCCGGCCAACAAGGCGGCAATATCGTTGTGAAAATCACCATGCGCGAGCCGCTCGCTAATCCACCCGCCGGATTCACCATCAACAATCCGCCGCGGATTGCGTTCGATTTTCCCGACACCGACAACGCACTGGGTAAAACGGTACAGGAAGTCGGCGACGGCGATCTGCGCAACATGAACATTGTGCAGGCAGGCGGCCGCACCCGTCTCGTCATGAACCTTGCCAAATCGATTGGTTACGACACCAAAGTTGAAGGTAAGACGGTGCTTATAACGTTGCAGACGTCGGCACCCTCACCATCAGCTGCGACGGTCACCTCTCATTTTGCCGAAGCGAAGCCTGACGACAAGCGCCACACGCTGCGCGATATCAGTTTTCGGCGCGGGTCGAGCGGCGAAGGACGTCTGGTCATCGATTTGTCGGATAGCGCAGTGGGCATCGATCTGCGCCAGCAAGGACGCAGCCTGATCATCGATTTCGCCAATACGGCATTGCCGAAAAATCTGGAACGCCGTCTGGACGTGGTTGACTTTGCAACCCCCGTGCAAACCGTTGACGCGTTCCCGCAGGGAACGGGTTCGCGAATCTCGATCGAGCCCAAGGGCCTGTGGGAACATTCGGCCTATCAGACCGACAATCGCTTTATTGTCGAAATCAAACCCATTCTTGAAGACCCGACCAAATTAATTCAGGGTTCGCGTGTGGGCTACACCGGTGAAAAACTGTCGCTCAACTTCCAGAACGTTGAAGTGCGCGCGGTGCTGCAGGTTATTGCCGACTTCACCGGCTTTAACTTTATTACCAGCGACACCGTCGGCGGAAATCTCACCCTGCGGCTAAAAGATGTGCCGTGGGACCAGGCGCTCGACATCATTTTGCAAACCAAAGGCCTCGACATGCGCAAGAATGGCAATGTCGTCTGGATTGCGCCGCGCGATGAGCTTACGACCAAGGAAAAACTTGCGCTCGAAGCCCAGCAGCAGATTTCCGACATCGAGCCGGTGCGGACGGAATCATTCCAGCTGAATTACCAGAAAGCAGATGCGTTTCAAAAAATTCTCGCCGACAAAGACCAGCGCATTCTCTCCAAGCGCGGAAGCGCGGTGATCGATCCGCGCACCAACACGTTGTTCGTGCAGGATACGCCGTCGCGTCTTGAACAGGTTCGCACACTCGTGCGCAAAATCGACGTGCCGGTGCGCCAGGTGATGATCGAAGCGCGAATCGTCGAAGCCTCGGACACGTTTACCCGAAACCTGGGTGCGCGTCTCGGCCTTCATGACAACGGAAGCAATGGCTCGGTAGGTCAAACCGTATTGAACAGCAACGTACGCGGCACCATCGGCGGCAGCCTTGATGACACCGGCTTCCATACAACGCAAATCGGCAGCCCGGTGCCAAACTTTAACCAGTCGCTGGGTGTAAACATGCCGGCAACCGGTATCAATGGCCGCACTCCCGGCGTGTTTTCGCTGATCCTGTTTAACTCAGCGATGTCCCGTTTTCTAAATCTGGAAGTGTCGGCGTTGCAGGCGGACGGCAAAGGCAAAATCATCTCCAGCCCTCGCGTAATCACCGCCGACCAGGTCGAGGCGACCATCGAGCAGGGCACGGAACTGCCGTATCAACAAGCGACTTCGAGCGGCGCCACCAGCGTGGCATTCAAGAAAGCGACGCTTTCCTTGAAAGTCAAACCGCAGATTACGCCGGACGACAACATCATCATGGATTTGAATGTCCATAAGGACAGCGTGGGCGCGATAACCACTGCCGGACCGTCGATCGATACCAAGCAGATAACGACCAACGTATTGGTGCAAAACGGCGGCACGGTCGTAATCGGCGGCATCTATACCCTCACGCAAAACGATCAGACGACCAAGGTGCCGATGTTCGGCGACCTTCCGTATGTCGGGTTCCTGTTCCGAAGCAACACCAAGCAAGACGACAGAAATGAACTACTGATTTTTATCAATCCGCGGATCATGAAAAACACGGTTTCGTTGCGCTAGCGCAGGCCGCGTTTTACCAAAAAACGGCGGGTCTTCCCGCCGTTTTTTTTGGCGCCCGCCATTCAAGTTACAATCGTGCCATGTCGAACGCACCGCTTTCGCAAGCAGCCAATCCGTCCGTTCCGGGGAGCATTTTCCTGGTTGGCCTGATGGGCGCAGGCAAGACTTCGGTCGGCCGCCTGCTCGCGCGACGCGCGGGTAAGACTTTTTACGATTCGGACCACGAAATCGAGCGCCGTACGGGCGTCAAAATTCCGGTGATATTCGAAATCGAAGGTGAGGCCGGGTTTCGCGTGCGCGAAGCGGCAATGCTGCGTGAGCTCACTGCACTCAACGACATTGTGCTGGCGACCGGCGGCGGTGCGGTATTGCGCGAAGACAATCGGCAAGTGTTGACACAAAACGGAACCGTCGTTTACCTTCGCGCGTCCCTCGAAGACCTGTGGCAACGTACGCGCCATGACCGCAATCGCCCGCTGCTGCGCACGCCAGACCCGCGTGCAAAACTGGAAGAATTATTTGCCCAGCGCGATCCACTTTATCGCGAAGTCGCCGCAGTGATCATCGATACCGGCAATCAAAGCCTGGGCAACCTTGCAACGCGGCTCGAGCAGCGATTACGCGAACGTATGACCGTCAAGCCTGCCGCCAGCGCCGCTCAAAGCGACGCTGCCCGCTGAAACCGATGTTTGAATCGCGCCGCTGAATGATGCAAACCGTTGACGTTGCGCTTGCTGACCGCAGCTATCCTATTTACATCGGCGAGCAATTGCTCGAACGCGGTGACTTGATTGCGGACCACCTGTCGCAAAAACGCGTCGCGTTAATCACCGATACGACAGTCGCGCCAATCTACCTGGATGCAATATCCCGCGCGTTGGCCGCCCTCAAAGTCGCGGTTACGCCGATCGTGATTCCGGCGGGTGAATCGCACAAGAACTGGCATGCGCTCAATTCGGTTTTCGACGCATTGCTGCGCAATCGCTGCGAGCGCAAAACAGCGCTGATTGCGCTGGGCGGTGGGGTGATTGGCGATCTGACCGGCTTCGCCGCCGCCACCTATCTGCGCGGCGTGCCCTTCATCCAGATTCCCACGACGCTGCTGGCGCAAGTCGATTCGTCGGTCGGCGGCAAAACCGCCATCAATCATCCGCGCGGCAAGAACATGATCGGCGCGTTCTACCAGCCGCTCGCGGTCATTGCCGACACCGGCACGCTGCGCACGCTGCCCGCGCGTGAAGTGAGCGCGGGCTTGGCCGAAGTCATCAAGTACGGCCTGATCGGCGATGTGCCTTTTTTCGACTGGCTTGATAACAATATTGAGGCGCTGGTCGCACGCGATGCGGTGGCGTTGGCGCATGCAGTCAAAGTTTCATGCGAAAACAAGGCTCGGGTCGTCGCCGCCGACGAACGAGAGGAACTCGGACAACGCGCATTGTTAAATCTCGGTCATACGTTCGGTCATGCGATCGAAACCGGATTGGGCTACGGTACGTGGCTGCATGGCGAAGCTGTCGCCGCTGGGACGGTGATTGCAGCACGCGTTTCGGCAGCAATGGGTATGCTCGATTCGAAGGACGTTAGTCGCATCATTGCCCTGTTTAAGCGCGCGGGCCTTCCCGTCACGGCGCCTGACTTCGGCCTGTCGCGCTATCTGGAACTCATGGGCCTCGACAAAAAAGTCGAGGGTGGGAAAATACGTTTTATTTTATTGCGCGCGATCGGCGACGCATTCCTGACCGCGGACGTGCCTGAGAAGGCGCTCGCTAAAGGCTTAGCCGCCTCGGTATCGGATGAGTGAGTTCGCGCCCTACGCAATCAATCCCGGCAACAGCCGCGGCCGCGCCCGTCGCGAGCCCGCACCGGTTGGGCGCAGCGAATTCCAGCGCGATCGCGATCGCATCATCCATTCGACCGCGTTTCGCCGCCTCGAATATAAAACCCAGGTTTTCGTCAATCACGAGGGCGATCTTTTCCGCACGCGCCTGACGCACAGTCTGGAAGTGGCGCAGATCGCGCGCTCGATTGCCCGTAATCTGCGGCTCAATGAAGACCTGGTCGAAGCGATATCACTTGCGCACGACCTGGGTCATACGCCTTTCGGTCATGCCGGCCAGGATGCACTTCATCAATGCATGAAAGCGCATGGCGGGTTCGAGCACAATCTTCAATCGCTACGCGTGGTCGATTTGCTCGAGCAGCGCTATGCGGCATTCGACGGACTCAACCTGTGCTTCGAAACGCGTGAAGGCATTTTGAAACACTGCGCATTAAAAAATGCGCGCGTGCTCGGCGATGTGGGCGAGCGGTTCATCAAACGGCGGCGTCCGTCGCTCGAAGCTCAGTTGGCGAATGTCGCCGATGAAATTGCCTACAACAACCATGATGTAGACGACGGCCTGCGTTCGGGCCTGCTGACGCTCGAACAGCTCGAGGGTGTCGCGATATTCGCCCGTCACATCAAAGAAGTCCTTCAAGAACATCCGAAGATCGATCCGCGGCGGCTTATCCACGAAACTGTCCGGCGCATGATAGGTACGCTGGTGATGGACCTGACACGCGAATCGGCCAGAAACATCGAGGCGAACAATCTGCGTACGGTCGATGATGTGCGTTCGGCACTGCCGTTGATTGCGTTCAGTCCGGCGGTTCGACGCGAACAGCAGGAATTAAAAAAGTTTTTGAGCGTCAACCTCTATCGTCACCACCAGGTTGCGCGCATGACAAATAAAGCGCGGCGCATCGTGCACGACTTGTTCGAAGCGTTTCTCGATGAACCGCAGTTAATGCCGCCCCAATATCACGCCGCAGCGACGGCTGACTCTGCGCGAACCGTCGCTGACTACATTGCCGGCATGACCGACCGTTATGCCATTCGCGAATACCGCCGTTTGTTTGCAGTGGATGAAATCTGACGCCTTTTGGCGCATTGCAACAAAACTTCCCGCCGCAAGCGTTAAGCTCAAGAATTAGATAGCCTTTTTGCCTCTTGTGGTCTCGCGCAACTGGTTGTATATTTGACCGGTTTCCCAGCATTTCCCAAGAACAATAGCCGGCAGCTTTTCCGCCGGCTTTTTTTACCGAGAGGTAGAACGTGACCCAGCCCCCGCTCGCCCAGGGACTTTACGACCCCGCAAACGAACACGATGCCTGCGGCGTCGGCTTTGTTGCGCACATCAAGGGCAAAAAATCGCATTCCATCGTCGAGCAAGGGCTGCTGATACTCAAAAATCTGACCCACCGCGGCGCGGTCGGCGCGGACCCCCTGGCAGGCGACGGGGCGGGAATTTTGCTGCAGATGCCCGATGCCTTTTTGCGCGAGGAAATGGCCAAACAGCGCATCAAGTTGCCGCCGTCCGGCCAATATGGAGTCGGCATGGTGTTTTTGCCGCAGGAACCGGCCTCGCGCCATGCCTGTGAGTACGAAATCGAACGCGCGATCAAGGAAGAGGGGCAGACGTTACTGGGATGGCGCGACGTGCCTTGTGACAACACAGGGCTCGGCGATTCAGTCAAACAAATCGAGCCGGTGATTCGCCAGGTTTTCATCGGTCGCGGCCGCGGCGTCACGGTTACCGACGCGCTTGAGCGCAAGCTTTATATCATTCGCAAAAGCTCCGGCCATGCGATTCAGGCGCTGGATCTCGCCCACGGCAAGGAGTTTTACGTGCCGTCGATGTCGGCGCGCACGATCGTCTACAAAGGCATGTTGCTCGCCACCCAGGTGGGCACCTACTACAAAGATTTGCAGGACCCGCGTTTGGTGTCGGCATTGGCGCTCGTGCATCAGCGCTTTTCGACCAACACATTCCCGACCTGGGATCTGGCCCATCCTTTCCGTTTAATCGCCCACAACGGGGAAATCAATACTTTACGCGGCAACGTCAATTGGATACGCGCTCGTCAGGGCGCGATTTCGAGTCCCATACTGGGCAAGGATCTCGAAAAGCTGTGGCCGCTGATTTATACCGGCCAATCCGATTCAGCGTCGTTCGACAATGCGCTTGAATTGCTCATGATGAGCGGGTACTCGATTGCGCACGCCGTCATGATGATGATTCCGGAAGCGTGGGAAAGCCATACGCTGATGGACCCGCATCGGCGCGCATTTTACGAATACCACGCGGCGATGATGGAGCCGTGGGACGGCCCGGCCGCGATCGCTTTCACCGACGGGCGCCAGATCGGCGCCACCCTCGACCGCAATGGCCTCCGTCCGGCGCGTTACATCGTTACCGACGACGATCTTGTCATCATGGGTTCGGAGAGCGGCTGTTTGCCGATTCCCGAGGAATCGATTGTCAAAAAATGGCGCCTGCAGCCCGGCAAGATGTTTCTGGTCGACCTTGAAAAAGGCCGCATCATCGACGACAAAGAGCTTAAAGATACGCTTGCCAACGCCAAGCCGTATGGTGAATGGATCGAGCGCATACGCGTCAAACTCGATGAGGTGGAAAGCGACAAAGAACGTCCGGAACGTTCGAACGTGTCGTTGCTTGATCGGCAGCAAGCATTCGCGTACACGCAGGAAGACCTGAAGTTTTTGATGACGCCGATGGCGGCGAACGGCGAAGAGCCGATTGGCTCAATGGGCAACGACTCGCCTTTGGCCGTGCTGTCGAATAAGGACAAGACGCTTTATCACTACTTCAAGCAGCTGTTCGCCCAGGTGACCAATCCGCCGATCGATCCGATCCGCGAAGAACTTGTCACGTCGCTCGTTTCGTTCATCGGCCCGAAACCGAATCTGCTCGGGATCGATGAATTGAATCCGCCGTTGCGGCTGGAAGTCAGCCAGCCGGTCCTTGATTTTTATGAAATGGAGAAAATTCGCCACATCGACCGGTATACCCAGGGCAAGTTCAAGTCTTGGGAACTCGATATTTGTTATCCGACTGCGTGGGGTAATCAGGCAATTGAAGCCAAGCTCGCGTCGCTCAGAGCGCAAGCCGAAGATGCAGTGCGCAGCGGGTTTTCGATCGTCATCATTTCGGACCGCAAGCTTGATCGCAATCACGTGCCGATTCCCGCTTTGCTGGCGCTGTCCGCAGTACACCAGCATCTGGTCGCCAAAGGCCTGCGGACCTCCACGGGACTCGTCGTCGAGACGGGCTCAGCCCGCGAAGTACACCATTTTGCGCTGCTCGGCGGCTACGGCGCCGAAGCGGTACATCCTTACCTTGCACTCGAATCGCTGCTCGACATTGCCGAACGCGGCAATCTCGGCACGTCCATCGACGGCAAAAAAGCGATCAAGAATTTTGTCAAAGCAACCGGCAAGGGTCTGCGCAAGGTGATGTCGAAGATGGGCATCTCCACCTACATGTCGTATACCGGCGCACAGATATTTGAAGCGGTCGGATTGTCGCGCGCGCTGATCGACAAGTATTTCACCGGCACCACTTCTAATGTTGAAGGCATTGGCGTGTTCGAAGTCGCCGAAGAGGCGATGCGAATCCATCGTGCCGCCTTCAGTAATGATCCGGTGCTGGCCCATGCGCTCGACGCCGGCGGCGAATATGCCTATCGCGTACGCGGCGAAGACCATATGTGGACGCCCGACGCCGTCGCCAAGCTTCAACATTCGACGCGCAACAATTCCGCAGCGACCTACCAGGAATACGCGCAGATCATCAATGATCAATCGACGCGCCACATGACGTTCCGTGGCTTGTTCGAGTTCAAGTTCGGCGAGTGCACGCCCGTGCCGATCGAAGAAGTGGAGCCGGCAGCGAGCATCGTGAAGCGTTTTTCGACCGGCGCGATGTCATTAGGCTCCATCTCGACCGAAGCGCACACCAATCTCGCGATTGCGATGAACCGCATCGGCGGCAAGTCGAATACTGGCGAAGGCGGCGAAGACCGTAATCGGTATGCGCCGGTGAAGGCCGGCGAAACGCTCGCATCGCGCCTGGGCAAGGGCACGATCGAAAGCGATATCGTGCTGAAAGAGGGCGATCTGCTGAAGTCGAAAATCAAGCAGGTCGCATCCGGCCGCTTCGGCGTGACTGCGGAATACCTCGCATCCGCCGAACAGATTCAGATCAAGATGGCGCAGGGCGCCAAGCCGGGCGAGGGCGGACAATTGCCAGGACGCAAAGTCTCCGAATACATCGCGTTGTTGCGCTATTCGACGCCCGGCGTGGAGTTGATTTCCCCGCCGCCGCATCACGATATTTATTCGATCGAAGACCTGGCGCAGTTGATACACGATCTGAAGAACGCAAATTCGCGTGCTTCGATCAGCGTGAAACTCGTCTCAGAGATCGGCGTCGGCACGGTTGCCGCCGGGGTCGCCAAGGCGAAAGCGGACCACGTCACCATCTCGGGTCACGATGGCGGCACGGGTGCCTCACCGTGGTCGTCGATCAAACATGCCGGCACACCGTGGGAATTGGGGCTCGCCGAAACCCAACAAACGCTGGTGCTCAACCGCCTGCGCGGCCGCATCGCGGTGCAGGCCGACGGCCAGATGAAAACCGGCCGCGACGTCGTGATCGGCGCTTTGTTAGGTGCGGATGAATTTGGTTTTGCGACCGCGCCGCTGGTTGCGTCGGGCTGCATCATGATGCGCAAATGCCATTTGAACACCTGCCCGGTCGGCGTCGCGACGCAGGACCCGGTCTTGCGCAGGAAATTTCAGGGAAAACCCGAACACGTCATCAATTATTTCTTTTTCGTCGCCGAAGAAGCGCGCGCATTGATGGCGCAGCTTGGCGTGCGCAAGTTCGACGAGTTGATTGGGCGTTCCGATTTGCTTGAAACGAAGAAATGCATCGATCACTGGAAGGCCAAGGGTCTCGATTTTTCGAAGATTTTTTATCAGGTGCCCGTAGACGTCGACATTCCGCGCCTGCATTGCGAGACACAGGACCATGGCTTGAGCCGGGCGCTCGATCATCGGCTCATCGAACTCGCCGCACCCGCACTCGACCGCGGCGAGAAAGTCACCATCGAAATGCCGATACGTAATATCAACCGTACAGTCGGCACCATGCTGTCCGGTGAAATCGCGCGCCGGTTCGGCCATGAAGGTTTGGCCCCCGATTCGATCCGTGCTCGTTTTGCCGGCTCGGCCGGCCAAAGCTTTGGTGCATTTCTCGCGCGCGGCGTCACGCTCGACGTGATCGGCGACACCAACGACTATTGCGGCAAAGGTTTGTCAGGCGGAAGAATCAGCGTGCAGCCGTCGGCGAAGTTTCGCGGCGAACCCTTGCAGAACATCATCACCGGCAACGTCGCGCTCTACGGCGCAATTGAAGGCGAAGCGTACTTTCGCGGCGTCGCGGGTGAGCGTTTCGCGGTGCGCAACTCGGGTGCGAACGCCGTGGTGGAAGGCGTTGGCGATCACGGCTGCGAATACATGACCGGCGGCACCGTCGTGGTTCTCGGCGCGACGGGACGTAATTTCGCGGCCGGTATGTCAGGCGGCATTGCTTATGTGCTCGACGAGCAGGGAGAATTCAGCAATTACTGCAACCTTGCGATGGTCGATCTCGAGCCGGTACTGTCGGAGCTTGAGCAGGCGGCCAAAGTCGCTCGAGATTTGTGGCATCAGGGTCTGGCCGACGAAGTGGTGTTAAAACGCATGATCGAAAATCATGCGCGCTATACGGGCAGTTCGCGCGCGCACGAAGTTCTTGAACAATGGAATACCTGGCGCCTGCGCTTTGTGAAAGTATTTCCCAAAGAATATCAGCGCGCACTCGGCGAGCTCGCGGCTGCCGGCCGTCAAGTCGCGGCATGATCATTCATTTAAGCGCAGAATAAAAACACCATGGGTAAAGTTACCGGTTTCCTTGAGTATCAGCGCTTGCAGGAAGCGGCTGAAGACACTGCTTCGCGTAAAAAACACTACAAGGAGTTTGTCCATCGTCTAAACGACGACGAGGCCAAAACTCAGGGCGCGCGCTGCATGGATTGCGGGATTCCGTTTTGCATGAGCGGTTGTCCGGTTAACAACATCATTCCCGACTTCAACGATCTGGTTTACCGGCAGGATTGGAAAACCGCTATTGAAAGCCTGCATTCGACGAACAACTTTCCCGAATTCACCGGGCGGGTCTGTCCAGCGCCGTGCGAGGAAGCCTGCACGCTGCGTATCAATAACGACCCGGTCGGCATCAAGTCGATCGAGCACGCCATCATCGACAAGGCATGGGAAGAAAAGTGGGTGGTGCCGCTGCCGTCCAAGGTCAAGACCGGCAAGCGCGTCGCCGTGGTTGGTTCGGGCCCGGCTGGTCTAGCCTGTGCGCAGCAGCTCGCGCGCGCCGGCCATAAGGTTGTTGTGTTCGAAAAGAACGATCGCATCGGCGGCCTGTTGCGCTACGGCATTCCTGACTTCAAGCTTGAAAAATGGCTGATCGACCGCCGTATCGACCAGATGCGGACCGAAGGCGTGGAATTCAAAATCAATCACGTGGTTGCCAGCGCGCCGACGGGTGCGGGCAACGCCGCCGCTACCATGCTTGACGCGGCGACGATCGCCGACGAATTCGACGCCGTCGTGCTGGCAGCGGGCGCTGAGCAACCGCGCGATCTACCGGTGCCGGGCCGTGAACTCGAAGGCGTGATGTTTGCGATGGATTTTCTGCCACTGCAAAACCGCCGCGTTGCCGGCGACGAGAAAGTCATGGACCTCTCAGCAACCGGCAAGCATGTGGTCATTATCGGCGGCGGTGACACGGGCTCGGATTGCGTCGGCACATCGAATCGTCACGGCGCGGCCTCGATCACGCAATTCGAACTGTTGGCCATGCCGCCCGATCTCGACAGAAACCCGGTATGGCCGTATTGGCCGCAGCGGCTGCGCACCTCGTCCTCGCATGAAGAAGGCGCGAAGCGCGATTGGGCGGTCGCAACCAAACGCCTCGAAGGCAAAAACGGCAAGGTTGAGAAACTGATAGCGGCGCGCATCGAATGGAAAGACGGCAAGATGCAGGAAGTTCCTGCGTCTGAATTTGAGATGAAGGCCGATCTCGTGCTGCTTGCTATGGGGTTTGTCTCGCCTGTGCAAAAAATGCTCGACCTTTTCGGCATCGATAAAGATGCGCGCGGCAATGCCAAGGCAACGACCGATGGCGCCGGCTGCTACGCAACCTCCAAATCCAAGATCTTTGCGGCAGGCGATATTCGCCGCGGGCAGTCCTTGGTGGTCTGGGCGATACGAGAGGGGCGTCAGTGCGCACGGGCGGTCGACGAATTCCTGACCGGATCGTCGCTGTTGCCGCGCTAGGCGCAAAACGCCGTTTGCTGGCAGCGGCTCGGCTCGCGACCTCGCTCACCTCAAATCAACAAGAACAACCGGCGGTAGCAAGTGCCCATGTCTAAACTTAAAAACGACACTTTTATCCGCGCACTGCTCCGGCAGCCAACTGCCTATACGCCCGTGTGGTTGATGCGCCAGGCGGGCCGCTATCTGCCGGAGTACAACCAAACGCGCGCTCGCGCCGGCAATTTTCTTGCCCTGTGCAAAAATCCGGACCTCGCGACCGAGGTTACACTGCAGCCGCTCGCGCGCTATCCGCTCGACGCCGCCATTGTTTTTTCGGACATTCTCACCATTCCCGATGCGATGGGCCTGGGCCTTTATTTTGCCGAAGGTGAAGGGCCGCGTTTTGAACGGCCGCTGCGCGAAGAATGGGAAATTCGCGATCTGACCGCACCGGACCCTGCAGATCATTTGCGTTATGTGCTCGACACCGTCAGCCAGGTTCGGCGGGCGTTGGCAGACAGCGTTCCTTTGATTGGATTTTCGGGCAGCCCCTTTACGCTCGCTTGCTACATGATTGAAGGCCGCGGTAGCAGCGATTTCGCTTCGGTTAAGAAGATGCTGTACCAACGCCCGGATTTATTGCATCGGATCCTGTCTGTGAATGCCGAAGCCGTCGTTGCTTACCTGAATGCGCAAATAGAAGCCGGCGCGCAGGCCATCATGATGTTCGATACCTGGGGCGGTATGTTATCGAACACGGCGTACCAGGAATTTTCGCTCGCCTACATGAGAAAAATCATTGCCGGACTCACGCGGGAACGCTCAGGTATTCGAATACCCAACATCGTTTTCACCAAAGGCGGCGGCGGTTGGTTAGAAAGCATCGCTGCGATCGGATGCGATGCAGTCGGGCTCGACTGGACTATAGATATTGGCGCAGCGCGATCGAGAGTCGGCAATTCAGTTGCGCTGCAAGGCAACCTCGATCCCGCCATATTGCTGTCGTCGCCGGAAACGATTGCGAGCGAGGCGGCGGCGATTTTGTCGAGCTATGGCAAAGGAAGCGGCCATGTATTCAACTTAGGGCATGGAATTTCGCAGCACACGCCGCCTGAGCATGTAACCGCACTCATCGCAGCGGTTAGAACCGGAAGCATTCAATACCATTGAAACCCGCGCCAGTCGGGATTCTACGGAGTAGAGTCCCCGCCACTTATGCACAGCGGCACGGATGCCAGAGCGGCGTTAAAACAACAGTGTGGCGTTCCCTCTAGGAGCGTTGCAATCAATTGTTTTTGAATAGGTTTTTTTAAACAAATGGAAAATCCTAACAAAATCAGTCGGTCGAAGACCTACACCTAGATGCGCTTGGCCGAAAACTAATCAACAAACTTATCCACAAAGGTTGGGCGGCGGCGGAAACTCGCGCCGACTAAGGTACTTGCGTTCAAATCTGAGAATTTACATCCGAATTTACATCTAAGCCGCGAATGCGACTGCACTCTATAAGTATTGCGCGCATTGCTCTAGACGTGCCGCTGCCAACGTTGTTTGACTACGCGGCTACCGGAATCGGGCGCGATGATATTGGCAGACGCGTGTTGGTGCCGTTCGGAAAAAAAATTGCAGTCGGCGTCATCGTCGAGCTCGCTAGTTCAAGTGAGCTTGCGCCGCAGCGCGTGCGGCAAGTGATCGCCGTACAGCGCGATATACCGCCAATAGCGGAAGATGTGCTGAGCCTGCTCAAGTTTTGCAGCCGCTACTACCACCATCCGCTCGGTGAAGCAGTTCTCAATGCACTTCCTACCCGCTTGCGCCGCCGGCAAGCTCTTAAGCTTAAGAACGCAAAACTTTATCGGCTGACCGCTATAGGCGCCGGCATCGATGCGGCCAGTTTGCCCACTCGCTCGAAATTGAAGCGCGATGTGCTGATCTTGATGCGCGAGACTAATGACGCCATTGACGAAACAACGTTGTTTGCGATCGCATCGACGGCGCGAAACGCGGTAAAAGCGTTGCTCGAGCTCGGCTGGATTGAACTGTGTGACGGGGCGCAATCCGATAACGCTGCAGCCGACATGCCGTTGCAATCAGCAACCGGACCCGTGCTCACTATGGAGCAGGCAGAGGCGATCGCAGCCGTACGCGAGACCGCCAGCGGGTTCATCCCATGGCTGTTGATGGGCGTGACCGGCAGCGGCAAGACCGAGGTCTACTTGCGTTTGATTGCGGACACACTCGCAAATAAGCGCCAGGCTTTGGTGCTGGTGCCGGAAATCAATTTAACGCCCCAGCTGGAGGCGTTGGTTCGCGCACGTTTTCCCTCGACGATGGTAGTCTCGTTGCATAGTGGTCTTAATGAAAGCGAGCGCTTACATGGCTGGTTGCAAGCGCAATCCGGCGTCGCAGGCATCATTCTCGGCACACGTTTGTCGATCTTCACACCAATGCCGCGCCTCGGTTTGATCGTTGTTGATGAAGAGCACGATGCGTCGTTCAAACAGATGGACGGCTTGCGGTATTCGGCGCGCGATCTTGCGCTGGTCAGGGCCAGGGACCGTGCGATTCCGATCGTGCTTGGTTCAGCCACGCCGGCACTCGAGACGTTTCAGAATGCAATCGCGGGAAGCTATCGGCTGCTCACATTAAAGCAGCCGGTGAACGCGATGCCGGCCGAAATCGATTACATCGATACTCGCCATTCGCCGCTCATCGATGGACTCTCGCAAGAATTGCTCAAGGCGATCGACGCCACCATCAAGCGGGGTGAGCAAAGCCTGATCTTTATCAATCGGCGAGGCTATGCGCCCGTATTGATGTGCCGCAGCTGTAATTGGTCTGCGGATTGCCAACGGTGCTCGGCCAAGTTGGTCATGCATGCAACGAATCGGCGTCTGCAATGCCATCATTGCGGCCATCAAGCGGCGATTCCCGCGGCGTGCCCGGACTGCGGTAATCACGACTTGTTGCCGCTCGGCCAAGGCACGCAACGCATCGAATCCGCGCTTGAGCGTACCTTTCCGGCCGCTCGCATTCTGCGCGTCGATCGCGACACCACGCGGCGCAAGCATGCGTGGGAAGACATGCGCCGACAAATACACGCCAATGAAGTCGACGTGCTGGTGGGCACTCAGATCCTTGCCAAGGGACACGATTTTCCACAACTCAATCTGGTCGGCGTGATTAATGCAGACAGCTCGCTTTACAGCACCGACTTTCGCGCCGGCGAGCGATTATTTGCGCGATTGACTCAGGTCGCCGGCCGCGCCGGACGTGGCGCCAGCCGCGGACGCGTATTGATCCAGACTGAGTTTCCCGACCATCCGCTTTATCAGGCCTTACGGCGTCACGATTATTCCGCCTATGCACGCGAGCTGCTTGCCGAACGCAAGCAGGCTGGATTTCCGCCATTTGTGCATCAGGCGGTGCTGCGCGCGGAAGCGCCGCAGATTTCGGTCGCGCTCGACTTTCTGCAGCGCGCCGCTCTCTCGGCCCACGAGATTCAGGCCGCAGTGACTGTATACGATCCGATTCCGGCACCGTTGGTCCGCCTCGCCGGGCTCGAACGCGCACAACTGACGGTGCAAGCACGGTCGCGCACCGCCTTACAAAGGTTTCTCGGCGAATGGCATGAGCGCCTGTCCGCGCGTGCCGAACGTAAAGTTCGCTGGGCGCTCGACGTCGACCCGCTCGAGGTCTGAGCCGGTGAACGCGGTGCGCATGTTAAAATTCGCGGCTTTTTGTGCAATGGCAGGTAGAACTTTTGGCATGCATTTGCCCATGACGATTGACATGACATCGATGATTTCCGCATGACGCCACCCGTTTTCCCCGACATACGCGCGCATATCGCCGAACTGATGGATGCGGCACGCAGCGTGGTCGCACCTGCGCAGTCAGAGGTCGTTGCCGTCATCGAGCGGCCGAAACAGGCCGAGCACGGCGACTTTGCCTGCAATCTGGCGATGCAGCTCGCCAAGCCGCTGCGCCGGAATCCGCGCGATATCGCGACTGCGCTGATTGCGGCGATGCCCGCTTCGCCGCATATTGCAAAAACGGAAATCGCCGGCGCGGGCTTCATCAATATTTTTCTCAAGCCCAAGACTCAGCGTGCCATCGTCCCGCACATTTTGGCTAAAGGCGCCGAATTTGGGCGTGCTGCCGCGACGTCCGTCACTAAAATCCAGGTCGAATTCGTGTCAGCCAATCCGACCGGCCCTTTGCACGTGGGACACGGTCGGGGTGCAGCGTTCGGTGCGAGTCTGGCCAATGTGCTCGTTGCGGCCGGATTCGACGTTCAGCGCGAATATTATGTGAACGATGCCGGTCGTCAGATGGATATCCTGGCGGTTTCAACGTGGCTGCGTTATCTCGAACTTGCGGACGTGCGGGTCCCCTTTCCGCCCAACGCCTATCAGGGCGATTACGTGATCGTCATGGCGCAGGCGCTACGAGCACGCGACGCCGACTGCTATGTTCGCAGCGCTGCCGACGTCACAGCCGACATGTCGAATGAAGCCGACGCCGCGGAAGCAAATTTGGACCAACTGATCGCAAACGCAAAGCGCTTGCTGGGCGCCGGCTATGCCGCCATTCATGCGCATGTCCTCAAGACGCAGCTGGACGACTGCCGTGCCGATCTGGCCGAGTTCGGCGTTTTCTTCGACTGCTGGTACTCCGAACAGTCGCTGTACGACAGCGGAAAAATCACGCGCGCGGTCGGGCGGCTTGAAAAAGCCGGGCACCTCTACGAAAAGGATGGTGCAACGTGGTTTCGCTCGACTGCATTTGGCGATGAGAAAGATCGCGTCGTGCGTCGCGAGAACGGCCAGTACACCTATTTCGCTTCAGATATTGCTTATCACCTCGACAAGCTCGAGCGCGGGTTCAGCCGCGTGATCGATGTGTGGGGCGCCGACCATCACGGCTATATTCCACGCGTCAAAGGTGCGCTCGCCGCGCTCGACGCAAATCCTGCCGTGCTGGAAATCGCACTGGTTCAGTTCGCCGTTCTCTATCGCGGCGAAAACAAGGTCTCGATGTCAACTCGCGCCGGCGAATTCGTCACACTGCGCGAATTGCGCAGCGAAGTGGGCAATGACGCCGCGCGGTTTTTTTACGTCTTGCGCAAGAGCGACCAGCATCTGGACTTCGACCTTGACCTCGCCAAATCGCAGAGCAACGAAAATCCCGTTTATTACGTCCAGTACGCGCACGCGCGCGTCTGCAGCGTACTCGAGCAGTGGGAAGGCGAGCCGGCGGGCCTGAACGCAGCGGATCCGTCCGCGCTGACCGCCGCGCCGGAAGCGGCGTTATTATCGCGGCTCGCGGAATATCCCGTCGTCATTGAAAACGCCGCGCGCGAACTGTCGCCGCATCTCATCGCATTTTATCTGCGCGAGCTCGCCGCCGAATTCCATAGCTATTACAACGGCACGCGCTTGCTGGTTCCCGAAGAGCCGGTCAAACTCGCGCGTCTGGCGCTGGCGGTCGCGATCAGGCAAGTACTGCGCAACGGACTCGCCTTGTTGGGTGTGTCCGCACCGGAAAAAATGTAAAATCCCCCTATGAGCAAGGATTACAAAGCGCCCACCAAAAAAACCGGCGGCAATAAAAATGGCGCGGGTTCATTGCTGGTCGGCATCCTGATCGGCTTGCTGCTCGGTCTCGGCATCGCACTTGCGGTCGCCTGGTATATCAACAAAATGCCGACGCCATTCATCAATCGTGCGCCGGCGCCGTCGAAGCACGAATCGCAAAAAAGTTCAGACGGCGCAGGCCGCGAGGACAAAGCCGCAAAATCGGCCGACGGCAAACCGCGGTTCGATTTTTATAAAATCCTGCCGGGCTCCGAAGAGCCGGTCACCGAGCAACAATTTAAGGACGCCCAGAACAAGCCGGCGCTGGGCAAGGAAACGTTTTACCTGCAGGCGGGTGCGTTTCAGAACGCGCCGGACGCCGATAACCTTAAGGCGCGTCTCGCGCTCGCCGGCGTCGCCGCGTCGGTCCAGACCACCACACTGGCGGATAAAGGTGTTTGGCATCGCGTTCGCGTTGGACCGTATACTTCAGTCGAAGAGCTCAATCGCGCACGTGACACGTTGAAACAAAACGGCGTGGATACGACTCTAATCAAAGTTCGCGAAACGCCGGCAGCGGCCGGCAAGTAACTTTTCCGGGAGACATGATGAAGCATTGGGCACGCGTGAGTCAGATTGCAGCGCTTTTGATACTGTTGGTTGCGGGCAGCGCATGGGCGCAGCAAGCGCCGGTCGTCGGCCGCGACTATACGCAGGTCAGCCCGCCGCAGCCGACTGACAGTGGCAAAAAAGTCGAAGTCGTAGAATTTTTTTGGTACGGCTGCCCGCATTGCTACCATCTCGAGCCGTCGCTAAAAGCATGGTTGAAGCGCAAGCCGGCCGATGTTGAGTTTCGCCCGATTCCCGGCACTTTCGGTGCGCCGACGTGGGAACCGCTGACCCGTACTTATTACGCACTCGACGCGATGGGCGTTGCGCCCAAGTATCACGACGTGCTGTTCGCCGGCATACACGAAGAGAAAGACAGCGCGAAACAACGTGCGCTGGTCAACGATTCGCGCGCCATCGCGGACTTCCTTGCATCCAAAGGCGTGGACAAGCAAAAGTTTCTGGATGCGTACAATTCGTTCGCGGTGAACAGCCGCACCAAGCGCTCGGAAGATTTGACGCGCAGTTATGACGTGCCTGGTACGCCTGCGGTCGCCATCGACGGTAAGTATCTGACCAGCCCTTCAAACTTTCCCAATCCGGACGGCAGCGTCAATTACGACCGTTTCTTTAACGTCGTGGATCAGTTGGTCGCCCAGGCGCGCAAAGACCGCGCCGGCAAGAAATAAGTCATGCGCGCGCCGGTTTATTGGCTGCGGCAACTGGCGGTTTGCCTGGCTTGTGCCGGTTTTGCCCTTGGTGCCGTGGCTCAGACGAGCAAAACCGAAGGTGATTACCGCGAGATTCGTCAACAGCCGATTGAAACCGGCGACAAAATCGAAGTTATCGATTTTTTCTTCTACGGCTGCCAGTATTGCAATGAGTTACTGCCGAACTTGGAGCGCTGGCGCAAGACCAAACCGGCAGATGTTGTCTACCGCCATATTCCTGTCGTGCGCCATGACTCTTGGGTACCGCTCGCCAAAACTTACTTCACCCTCGAAACCATGGGTGAAGTCGACCGCTTGCACACGGCGGTGTTTCGCAGCTACCACGTCGAAGATCTGTATATGAGCCAGGAGAAAGTCATCTCCGAATGGGCGGCCAAAAATGGACTCGACCGCGAAAAATTCATGGCGATCTACCGTTCCGACGAGACGCGGCAGAAAGTCGAGCGCGCCCGCAAGCAGACAATCGACTACGACATCCAGGGCACGCCTTCGCTCGTCGTCGATGGCCATCTGCTGACGGATGGCTCATCGCCGAAAACGATCGATATCCTCGATCGCATGATCCGGCTCGCGCGCCAGCAGCGCGAAAAAGCCGCTAAATAGTCCGGCCGCCGGCCCCGCTTACGCTCTCAGCTCAAATGCGACGCGTCATCATTACCGGCGCGTCGAGCGGTATAGGCACTGCACTCGCGCGCGAGTACGCGCGCGGCGATGTGGTCCTCGGCCTCATAGCGCGCCGCAAAGATGCGCTCGAACAGTTGAAAGCGCAACTCAAGGTACCCTGCGAGATTTATCCGGCAGACGTCCGTGACAGCGCGGCAATGCGCGCCGCCGCAGAGATGTTCATTTCCCGCCATGGCTGCCCCGACATTGTCATTGCCAACGCCGGCGTGAGCACCGGCACATTGACCGAAATGCCGGAAGACCTGGCTGCATTTCAGGATGTACTCGACATCAATGTGATCGGCATGGTCAATACTTTTCAACCTTTCATCGCTGCGATGCGCGCGGCGCGGCACGGCACTTTGGTCGGGATTGCCAGTGTCGCGGGTTATCGTGGTCTGCCCGGTGCGGCCGCATACTCCGCATCAAAAGCCGCCGCGATTTCGTACCTTGAAAGTCTGCGCGTCGAATTGCGCGCGAGCGGCGTCAAAGCCGTTACCATCTGCCCGGGCTATATCGCAACGCCGATGACGGCGCAGAATCCCTACCCCATGCCGTTCATGTTAAGCGCCGATGCCGCGGCCACGATCATGATCAACCTCATTGACCGGGGCAGGACGTATGCCGTGATGCCGTGGCAGATGGCAATTGTCGCGCGAGTGTTGCGCGTGCTGCCGAACTTCATTTACGACCGCCTGTTCGGCAATGCGCCGCGCAAACCGCGCCGGTCTTCGGTTTAGCCCAAGGGTCGATTACTCACGCAGAAGCGCGAGCACATCGGCGCCGTAGCGCTCGAGCTTACTCGCACCGACGCCCGATATCCGGCTCAATGCATCGAGCGTGGCCGGACACTCACGGGCGAGCTCGGCGAGTGTTGCGTCATGAAACACCACGTAGGCAGGCACACCGTGTTCTTTCGCGACCGTGGCGCGCCAAGTACGTAACCGCTCCCAGCGTTCGCCTGCCGCGCCGCCTAATGCCGTCGACACCGCGGCGCTTTTTGCCGCACCACGCACTCGCCGAGATTCCTGTGCCTCGCGCAAATACAGCGTCCGGCCACCGGTCAGCACTTCGCGACTTGATTCGGTCAACTTGAGCGCACCGAAACCGGCATGATCTACCGCCATCACGCCTTGCGCGACGAGTTGACGATAGACCGCCTGCCACTGCTTTTTGTCGAGTTCCTTGCCGATGCCGAATGTGCTGAGTTCGCGATGTCCCCATTGCAGCACGCGCGAGGTTTCATTGCCGAGCAGCACGTCGATCAAGTGGCCCGCGCCAAATCGCTGGCCGCTGCGAAATGCGCATGACAGCGCTTTCTGCGCGACGACGGTGCCGTCCCACACTTTAGGGGGCTCAAGACAAATGTCGCAATTACCGCATTCGACCGATGCTTCGCCGAAATACCCGAGCAGCCGGATGCGGCGGCAGGTAGTCGCCTCGCATAGGCCAAGCAATGCATCGAGCTTTGCGCTTGCGACGCGCTTGAAGCGGTCATCGGCTTCGGACGCGTCGATCATTCGGCGATGATTGACCACGTCCGCAAGTCCATACGCCATCCACGCATCTGCTGCCGCGCCATCACGGCCGGCCCGCCCGGTCTCCTGATAATAGCCCTCGACGCTCTTGGGTAAATCAAGATGTGCCACGAAGCGAACATCGGGTTTATCGATGCCCATGCCGAACGCAATGGTGGCAACCATGATGATGCCGTCCTCGCGCAGAAATCGCGCCTGGTGCCGTGATCGCACGCCGGTCTCGAGCCCCGCGTGATAGGGCAATGCGTTCAATCCCTCACCAGCGAGCCATGCCGCCGTTTCATCGACCTTGCGCCGGGACAGGCAATACACGATGCCCGCATCGTGCGCATGTTCGCCGCGCAAAAACGTAAGCAACTGTGTTTTGGCATTCGCTTTCTCGACGATGCGATAGCGAATGTTTGGCCGATCGAAACTGGCGACGAAGGTACGTGCGTCATCCAGGCCCAGCCGGGCAATAATTTCCTCCCGCGTCTGTGCATCAGCCGTTGCCGTCAGCGCGATACGCGGCACGCCGGGAAACCGTTCGTGCAGTATCGATAGTTGAATATATTCAGGGCGAAAGTCATGGCCCCACTGCGAGACGCAATGCGCTTCGTCGATCGCGAACAACGCAAGCTGACCGCTCGCGTGCAGCTTCTCGAGCAGTTGCAGGAAGCGCGGCGTGGTTAACCGTTCGGGCGCGACGTATAAAAGGTCGAACTCGCCCGCCAGCAACGCGCGCTCAACCGCGACTGCGTCCTCGCTCGAAAGCGTTGAATTCAGGAATGTCGCGCTGACGCCGGCCTCGGTTAATGCGGCAACCTGGTCTTGCATCAACGCAATCAACGGGGACACAACAATGCCCGTGCCGGCGCGCAGCAATGCGGGAATCTGGTAACACAGCGATTTGCCGCCGCCGGTCGGCATCAGCACCAGGCAGTCGCCGCCGCCGCTTACATGCTCGACGATGGCTGCCTGCGGGCCTCGAAATGAAGCGTAGCCGAAAACGTTTTTAAGGACAGCGCGCGCATCGGGCGCCGCGACTGCGCCTGCCGTTTTATTCAACCGTGACCGACTTGGCGAGGTTGCGCGGCTTGTCGACGTCATTGCCGCGCGCGAGCGCCGTGTGGTACGCGAGCAGCTGCAAAGGCACGACGTGAAGAATGGGTGACAGCGCACCATAGTGTTCGGGCAGGCGAATCACATTGATGCCATCGCCTGGCGCGATATGCGTATCCGCGTCGGCAAACACGTAGAGCTGTCCACCGCGGGCGCGCACTTCCTGCATGTTGGATTTCAGTTTTTCAAGCAGCGTATCGTTCGGCGCCACTGTGACCACGGGCATATCGTCGGTGACCAGCGCAAGCGGCCCGTGCTTGAGTTCGCCCGCCGCATAAGCTTCGGCGTGAATGTAAGAGATCTCTTTGAGTTTAAGCGCGCCTTCAAGCGCGATCGGAAAATGCCGGCCGCGGCCGAGGAACAGTGCATGTTCCTTGCGCGAAAACTCCCCCGCCCATGCGATGATTTGCGGCTCAAGCGCGAGCACCGCCTGCAGGGCGACCGGCAAATGACGCAGATTGCGCAAGGCTGCCGCTTCCGCGTCGGCGGTTAATTTTCCGCGTTGCTTGGCTAGCGCGAGCGTCAACATAAAAAGCGCAACCAGTTGCGTTGTGAAGGCCTTAGTCGAAGCGACGCCAATTTCGACGCCAGCGCGCGTCAGGTAACAAAGCTTGGTCAAGCGCACGATGGCGCTGGAGCCGACATTGCAAATCGCCAGCGTTTCAGTCATGCCGAGCGATTGCGCGTGCTTTAACGCCGCCAGCGTGTCGGCGGTTTCGCCGGATTGGGAAATCACGACGACGAGGGATTTGGGGTTCGGCACGCTTTCTCGATAGCGGTACTCACTTGCGATTTCGACCTGCGTCGGCAGCTTGGCGATCGCCTCAAGCCAGTACTTGGCGGTGAGACCCGCGTAGTAGCTCGTACCGCAGGCGAGAATCAGAACCGAGTCGATTTTCCCCAACACCTCGGCGGCGCCGTCGCCGAATAACAAAGGCGTGACGGCGTCGACGCCTTCAAGCGTATCGGCAATCGCGCGCGGTTGTTCGAAGATCTCCTTCTGCATGAAGTGCCGATAAGGACCCAGCTCGGCGGTCCCCGAAAGCGCTTTGACGTTGCGTTCTTCGCGCTCGACCGGCGCCTCGCCGCGGTCATAAATCTGTACCGCATCCTGACGCACGTCGGCGACATCGCCTTCTTCGAGATAGACGATGCGCTCAGTCGTGCCAGCGAGGGCCATCGCATCGGAGGCAACGAAATTCTCATTGGTTCCAAGACCGATGACCAGCGGACTGCCGAAACGCGCCGCGATGACGCGTTGGGGCTCGTCGCGGCAAAACACCGCAATCGCATAAGCACCGCGCAAGCGCTTAATCGCTGCCTGAACGGCCTTAAGCAAGTCGCCTTGGTACAGGTGTTCGACGAGGTGCGCGATAACTTCGGTATCGGTTTGACTTTCGAACTCGTAACCGACACTGTGCAGCTCCTGGCGGATGTCCTCATAGTTCTCAATGATGCCGTTGTGCACGAGCGCGACGCGATCGCGCGAGAAATGCGGATGCGCATTCATCGTGACCGGTGCGCCGTGGGTCGCCCAGCGCGTATGCGAAATGCCGACCGTGCCCGTAAACTTGGACTCTTCGACCTGGATGACCAGATCCTGCACGCGGCGCACCGAACGGGCACGTTTCAAGCCGCCGTTATTGACCGCCACGCCGCACGAGTCGTACCCACGGTACTCAAGCCGTCGCAAACCTTCGAGCAGAACCGGCACTACATTGCGCGCAGCGACGGCGCCGACGATTCCACACATATTACAGTTGCCCCTTTAGCGACAAGTTTACGGCTTCAACGCTTTTTTGACCGGCCGTTGCCAATCAAGTTTCACGACCTGTTTTTTCTCCGTCAAAGCAAGCACGCCGGGCGGCACGTCTTTTGTAATCGTTGCGCCCGCGCCTATCGTCGCGCCGGCGTGCACGGTGACGGGCGCTACCAATTGCACGTCCGACCCGATCAACACGTTGTCTTCGATAACAGTGCGGTGCTTGTTGACGCCGTCGTAGTTGCACGTAATGGTGCCGGCGCCGACGTTGACATTCCGGCCGATGGTCGTGTCGCCAACATAGGCTAGATGATTGGCCTTCGAGCCAGCGCCAATCTCGGAGGCTTTCACTTCGACAAAATTGCCGATATGCACATCCTCGGCAAGCTTGCTGCCGGGACGAATGCGAGCGTACGGGCCGATGCGGCAATTTTTGCCGATGGCCGCATCATCGATCAGCGTGAACGGCTCGATGCGAGTTCCCGCGGCAATTTTCGCATTCCGAATGATGCAATTTGCACCAACGACACTGTTGTCGCCGAGCTCGACATCGCCTTCGAATACGCAGTTGACGTCAATCCGCACGTCGTGTCCGCAGCGCAGATCGCCGCGCACGTCGATGCGCAACGGGTCGGCGAGTGCAACGCCGGCGTCGAGCAAGCGGTTGGCAATCTGCAGCCGATAGATGCGGGTGAGGCCTGCGAGCTGGCTCATGCTGTTGACGCCGAGAATTTCGCTTTCGTTTTGCGGCGCGCACGACTCAATCTTGACGCGATCCTTCACCGCCAGTGCGACGACGTCGGTTAGATAATATTCCCGCTGCGCGTTCTTATCGGATAACCGATCCAGCCAGCCCGCGAGTCGCTTGCCCGGCAGCGACATGATTCCGGTATTGATTTCGCAAATGCGGCGCTGTTTCTGCGTAGCGTCTTTTTCCTCAACGATGGCGGTAATCGCTCGTTTCGTGTTGCGCACGATCCGCCCGTAGCCGCCTGGCTCGACGAGTTCAGCCGTGAGGATGCGCAGGCGTTCGCCTTTGCCATCGCACAGCGTGTGCAGCGTGGTTTGCGCAATCAACGGCACGTCGCCGTACAGGACCAGCGTATCGCTGCCTGCGTCGAGATGAGGTAGTGCCTGCTTCACCGCATGGCCGGTACCAAGCTGTGGTTCCTGTTTGACGAATTGCAGGTCAGGCGCCCGCATCGCGTTGGGAACCTGCTCGCCGCCGTGGCCGTAAACGATGCAGATGCGCGCCGGTTTTAAAGCGCGCGCGGTGCGGATGACATGGGCGAGCAGCGGAACGCCGGCCAACGGATGCAGAACCTTGGGCAGCGCCGATTGCATGCGTTTGCCCTGGCCCGCGGCGAGTATTACGACGTTGACGGACATGCGCGGATTATCTCACGGCCGTTCCGTTTTTTCGATTCGAGTCGCTACGTAGGATTCAAGTACGCCGCATTGTGCTTTGTTCAGGTGAAGGCCCGCTTTGGTTCGGCGATACAAAATGTCTTCAGCCGTGCGTGCCCATTCCTGCTCGATCAGATAATCGACTTCGCGCGCGTAAAGTTCGGCGCCGAAGCACATCCCCAACTCATTCATCGAATGCGAGCCATCCAGTATGACGCCCGCGTATGCCCCATGCCGGCTGGCGAGTGCGCGGCGCACTTCGGCGGCCAACCATGGATAGCGGTCCGCCAGTTCAACCTCGGTAAACTTTTCAAACGAGGCGGTGAGATTTCCACCCGGCAACGCCGTGCCGGCGGTCCACGCGTCGCGCATCGCCGGGAACCAGCCGCGTAATTTTTCGAGCGCGTGCTCGGCAAGTCTGCGATAAGTCGTAATCTTGCCGCCAAAAACCGAAAGTACCGGTGCGATATCTGCATCGGCGTCCAGTCGCAGCGTGTAATCGCGCGTGATCGCCGATGGATCCGCGGTGCCGTCGTCATAAAGCGGTCGCACGCCTGCATAGCTCCAGACGACATGCTCGGGAGCGATACCTTGCGCGAGATAACGGTTCGCGGCGCGGCATAGGTATGCGATTTCTTCGTCGCTCGCCGTAGGCGACGACGAATTTTCGGGCATTGCGATGTCGGTCGTGCCGATCAGCGTGTAGCGCTGTTCGTACGGAATCATGAAGACGACGCGGCGATCATCGTTCTGCAAAATGTAAGCGTGGTTGCCGGCATATAGTTGCGGCACCACGATGTGGCTGCCTTTGACGAGCCTGACGTTATCGAGACTCGGCTGGTGCAAGCGCTCGTTCAAGACCTGCTTGACCCACGGGCCCGCCGCGTTCACGAGCGCTGTGGCCGTTACTTCGCGCGTGTTCCCGTCGGCGCTACGCAAGTTGGCATGCCAGGCATTGGCCACGCGTTTGGCGAACACACATTCGGTGCGAGTCAGGATTTGAGCGCCAAGTTCGCGTGCCGCCATCGCGTTGGCGACAACTAACCTTGCGTCATCTACCCGGCAATCCGCGTACACAAAGCCCTTGAGGAAAGACGGCTTGAGGTTGCTGCCGTACGCCGATGTCCGCAAATCAATGCCACGGGAGGAGGGCAACCGGGTGCGGCGTGCGAGGTGGTCGTACAAATAGAGGCCAGCGCGGATCATCCAGCGCGGCCGCAGTTCAGGCACGTGCGGCATGACAAAGTTGAGCGGATGCACGAGATGCGGCGCGATGTTCAACAGAACCTCGCGCTCGCTCAGTGCTTCGGCGACCAAGCGAAATTCGTATTGCTCCAGATAACGCAAACCACCGTGAATGAGTTTGCTGCTGGCAGATGACGTCGCAGCGGCCAGATCGTCTTTTTCGACAAGCAGCACGGAAAGGCCGCGTCCTGCCGCATCGCGCGCAATGCCGGCGCCGTTGATGCCGCCGCCGATAATCAGCAGGTCGAATTGTGCGTTTTCACCCACGCGCGGCCTCTGGGTTAACGTTTGAATGCCATTCTAATCGAACGTCAGTTTGCCAAAAAACAAAAGCGGCCGCAGCCGCCTGTTGTCTTCAGTAAATCTCGTTTGATGCTATGTGCCGGACTGCTTATTTTTTACGCCGCAATTTCCGAATGGCCGCGAGCTGCGCCGCCAGCATCGACAACTCAGCTTCGACGGACGCCACTTCAAGTTTGTCCTGAGTCTTGCCGCGCGCTTGCTCGGCGAGCCGGATCGCTTCATTCGCCTTCGCCTCATCGAGATCGTTGCCGCGAATCGCGGTATCGGCGAGAACGGTGACGACTTTGGGCTGCACTTCGAGTATGCCGCCGGCGACAAAGATCAGTTCCTCGGCTGCGGTGCCCACTGGCTTGATGCGAACCGAGCCCGGCTTGATGCGCGTAATCAGCGGCGTGTGCTGCGGATAAATCCCGAGCTCGCCGGCTTCGCCGGGCAGCACGACAAATTCCGCCTCGCCGGAGTAGATACTCTCTTCGGCGCTGACAACATCGACGTGTAGGGTATTGGCCATTAACCGCTCCTACTGTAGCGTTTTCGCTTTGGCGAGCGCTTCTTCGATTCCGCCAACCATGTAGAAAGCCTGTTCGGGGACACTGTCGCATTCGCCCTCGATTATCATCTTAAAGCCTTTGATCGTGTCTTTAAGCGTTACATACTTACCCGGCGAACCGGTAAACACTTCGGCAACGTGGAACGGCTGGGACAGGAAGCGCTGAATTTTACGCGCGCGCGATACCGCGAGCTTGTCCTCGGGCGAAAGCTCGTCCATGCCGAGAATCGCAATAATGTCGCGCAGTTCCTTGTAGCGTTGGAGCACTGCCTGGACCTGGCGCGTCGTGTTGTAGTGTTCTTCGCCGATCACATGCGGATCGACCTGACGCGAGGTTGAATCGAGCGGATCGACTGCGGGATAAATACCGAGCGAGGCGATGTCGCGCGACAGCACGAGTGTTGCGTCCAAGTGGCCGAAAGTCGTCGCCGGCGACGGATCGGTCAAGTCGTCAGCCGGCACATAGATCGCCTGCACGGAGGTTATCGAGCCGGTTTTCGTTGACGTAATACGTTCCTGCAGACGGCCCATTTCTTCGGCCAGCGTCGGCTGATATCCGACAGCGGACGGCATCCGGCCGAGCAGTGCCGACACTTCGGTACCGGCGAGCGTGAAACGGTAAATGTTATCGACGAAGAACAGGATGTCGCGGCCTTCGTCGCGGAATTTTTCCGCCATCGTAAGGCCGGTCAACGCGACCCGCAGGCGATTGCCCGGCGGCTCGTTCATCTGGCCGAATACCATCGCGACTTTCGAATCAGCGAGATTGTCGAGTTTGATGACGCCGGCTTCCGACATCTCATGATAAAAGTCGTTACCTTCGCGAGTGCGTTCGCCGACGCCGGCAAACACCGAAAGGCCGCTGTGTTGCTTGGCGATGTTGTTGATTAGCTCGAGCATGTTGACGGTTTTGCCGACACCGGCGCCGCCGAACAGACCGATTTTGCCGCCTTTGGCGAACGGGCAGATCAAGTCGATAACCTTGATGCCGGTTTCGAGCAATTCAGCAGACGGGGAGAGCTCGTCGAATTTTGGTGCGCTCTGGTGAATCGAGCGCCGCTCGTCGGTACCAATCGGCCCGAGTTCGTCGATCGGACGGCCAAGCACATCCATCACGCGACCGAGTGTCGCCGCACCGACGGGTACCGAAATCGGCTTACCGGTGTTCGATACTTTCATGCCGCGGCGCAAGCCATCCGAAGAACCCAGCGCAATGGTGCGCACCACGCCGTCGCCAAGCTGCTGCTCGACTTCGAAAGTCAGGCCTTTTTCAGCGAGCGGGTTGGTCGCATCTTCCTCGAGCACGAGCGCGTCATAAATGCGCGGCATCGCGTCGCGGGGAAATGCAATGTCCGTCACAGCGCCGATACACTGGACGATAGTGCCTTGTGCTTGTGCCATAGCGTTTTTCCTAGTCGATCAATTCAATAATTAAACTGCTGCCGCGCCGCCGACAATCTCCGACAGCTCCTTGGTAATTGCAGCTTGGCGCGACTTGTTGTAAATCAGAGTCAATTCATCGATTACGTTGTTGGCATTGTCGGACGCCGCTTTCATCGCGACCATGCGCGCCGATTGTTCCGACGCCATATTTTCCGACACGGCCTGGAATATGATCGCCTCGATGTAGCGTCTGAGCACTTGATCGAGGACGACTTTCGCTTCGGGCTCGTAAATGTAGTCCCATGCCCCTTCGGGTACGCCAAGCTTTTCGCCTGACAGCGGCAGCAGCTGTTCGCTGACTGCTTCCTGCTTCATCGTATTAATGAATTTGGTGTAATACACGACGACCCGGTCGAATCGATCCGCGATATAGCCGTCGAGCATGACTTTAATCGCGCCGACGAGCTTGTCGACCTGCGGGCGGTCGCCAATCTGGGTTGCTTGTGAAACCACATTGGCGCCGAGTCGCTGCATAAAGCCCAGACCCTTATTGCCGATGCAGCAGACGTCGAAGGATTCGCCTTGCGCTTCCCACTCTTTCAACTCGTTCAAGGCAAGGCGCTGCACATTGGTATTCAGTCCGCCGCACAAACCCTTGTCGGTCGTGATCAGGATGATGCCGATTTTTTTAACCGAATCGCGCGCAATCAGGAATGGATGACGGTATTCGGGGTTCGCGTGCGAGATATGCGCGGCCACGTTGCGAATTTTTTCACCGTAGGGTCGCGCGGCGCGCATGCGTGCCTGCGCCTTGCGCATTTTCGATGCCGAGACCATCTCCATGGCCTTGGTGATCTTGCGCGTGTTTTGCACGCTCTTGATCTTGGTGCGGATTTCCTTGCTGCCTGCCATATCCGTTAATTCCGTCTAAATGGGCTACCCGACCTGTACGGACCGTCATCAGCCGCGCAGGGGTGGTGCACGCAAATCAACCGTTAAAACGTGCCGTTCTTTTTCCAGTCGTCGATCGCCGCCTTAAACGCTTTCTCGTCGTCGGCGCTCAAGTCCTTTTTGGATTCGATGCCGTTCACCAGATCGCCGTACTTCGACTTGCAGTGGTCACGCAGCGAACGCTCGGCCGCGAGCGCTTTCGGAATTTCGACATCGTCGAAGTAGCCGTTGTTGACAGCAAACAACGTCAGCGCCATCTCCCACACGGCCAGCGGCTGGTATTGCGGTTGCTTCATGAGTTCGGTCACCATGCGGCCGCGCTCGAGCTGCTTGCGGGTCGATTCGTCGAGGTCTGACGCAAACTGGGCAAACGCCGCCAGCTCGCGATATTGAGCCAGTGCCAGACGCACGCCGGCGCCGACGTCTTTGCGCTTCATGATCTTGGTCTGCGCAGCGCCACCGACGCGCGACACCGAAATACCGGCGTTGATCGCGGGGCGGATACCAGCGTTGAACAAATCGGTCTCGAGGAAGATCTGGCCGTCGGTAATCGAAATGACGTTGGTCGGCACGAACGCCGAGACGTCGCCCGCCTGCGTTTCGATTACCGGGAGCGCGGTCAGCGATCCGGTTTTGCCTTTGACCGCGCCCTTTGTATAACGCTCGACCCATGCTTCGTTGACGCGTGCCGCGCGTTCGAGCAAGCGGCTATGCAGATAGAATACGTCGCCCGGGTAGGCTTCGCGTCCCGGCGGACGACGCAAGAGCAGCGAAATCTGGCGATACGCCCATGCCTGCTTCGTCAAGTCGTCATAGATAATCAACGCATCCTGGCCGCGGTCGCGGAAGTATTCGCCCATCGTGCAACCGGAATACGCCGAGATGTATTGCATAGCGGCCGATTCCGACGCGACGGCCGCAACGATAATCGTATAAGCCATCGCGCCGTGTTCTTCGAGCTTGCGCACGACGTTCGCGACGGTCGACGCTTTCTGGCCGATCGCGACATAAACGCAAATCAGGTCTTTGCCCTTCTGGTTGATGATGGTGTCGATCGCGACAGCGGTCTTACCGGTCTGGCGGTCGCCGATGATGAGCTCGCGCTGGCCGCGACCAACCGGCACCATGGCGTCGATCGATTTGAGTCCGGTCTGCACAGGCTGCGACACCGACTTGCGCCACATGACGCCGGGCGCCACTTTCTCGATCACATCGCGTTCTTTGGCGTTGATCGGGCCTTTGCCGTCGATCGGTTGACCGAGCGCGTTGACGACCCGTCCGATCAACTCGTTGCCGACCGGAACGTCGAGGATGCGGCCCGTGCACTTGACCGGATCGCCTTCTGAAATATGCTCGTATTCACCCAGAATAACCGCGCCGACCGAGTCGCGCTCGAGGTTCAACGCAAGACCGAACGTGTTCTTAGGAAACTCAAGCATCTCGCCTTGCATCACGTCGGCCAGTCCGTGCACGCGGCAGATGCCGTCGGTCACCGAAATGATCGTGCCTTGCGTGCGGGATTCGGTCGTCGTGCCGAGATTCTGAATCCTGCTCTTGATGAGTTCGCTGATTTCTGACGGATTGAGTTGCATCTAAAGCTCCTAACGGGTAAGCGCGGCCGACATTGCGTCCAACTTGCCACGCACGGTCGCGTCAAATACTTTGTCGCCGACTACGATTTTGACGCCGCCAATCAACTGCGGGTCGATACGAACTTCCGCGCGGACTTTGCGCTGATATTTTGCTTCGATCTTGCGTACCATTTGCTCGACCTGCGCCGGCTCGATCGCAAACGCCGAATGAATTTCAGTTTCGAGGACGCCCTCATGCTCGAGCTTTAATTGTTCGAACAGCGCGCGAATTTCGGGCACCACCATGAGACGGTCGTTCTGCACGAGCACTTGCACAAAGTTGCGGCCGGCGCCATCGAGTTGCTCGCCGCAGACGCCGAGCACGAGTCCTTCTACCTGTTGCGCCGTCACGTTCGGATCGGTGATCGAGCGGGCGACGCGTTCGTCAGTCACGACCATATCGAGCAGCTTCAGCATTTGCGACCACTGGTCGAACGCTGACTTTTCGCGGGCGAGCCGGAAAACCGCTTCGGCATAAGGACGGGCGATAGTGATTATTTCAGCCATGAAGAGCGCTTAGAGTTCTGCCTGCACGGCCTGCAAAAGGTCGGCATGCACCTTTTTGTCGACTTCGCGGCGCAGGATCTTCTCTGCGCCCGCAACCGCCAGCGCCGCGACCTGCGAACGCAGCGTCTCTTTAGCGCGCGAGACTTCCTGCTCGATCTCCGCCTTGGCGGCGGTCTTTTCGCGATTGCCTTCTTCGCGCGCCGTCAGTTTGGCTTCCTCGATCATCTGCGATGCGCGCTTCTCGGCCTGGGCAACTATCTCGCCGGCACGCGCGCGCGCCTTGGCAATTTCTTCGTTCGACTGCTGGGCAGACAGCTCAAGCGAGCGGTGGCCTTGCTCTGCAGCCGCGAGTCCATCGGCAATCTGTTTCTGGCGAGCCTCGACCGCGCGCATCAAGGGCGGCCATACGAATTTCGCCGTGAACAGAATGAACGCGAAGAAAGTGATCGCTTGCGCGAACAGCGTCAAATTAATGTTCATGATGTTCCCTTTCGGGGCCTTTCACTACAAGTCGTTAGCGGATGACCGTCAACAGCGGGTTGGCGAATGCGAAGAACATCGCCAGGCCGACGCCGATAATGAACGACGCGTCGATCAGGCCAAGAAGCAGGAATACCTTGGCTTGCAGTTGCGGCATCAATTCCGGCTGACGGGCGGCGCCTTCGAGAAAACGGCTGCACATAATGCCGACGCCGACACACGCGCCCAGCGCGCCCAGACCGATCATCAGGCCGATGCCGATTCCGGTGTACGCCTGAACCATCGCCAACATTTGCATTTTGTCCATTTTCTGCAGTCCTTTCTTGAACGGGTTTGAAGTAAATACAGGCTCAATGACTCTCGTAAGCCATCGAGATATAAACTATGGTGAGCATCATGAAAATGTAGGCTTGCAAGGCGACGATCAAGATGTGAAAAATCGCCCAACCGAGCCCCAGCAACGATGCGAAGACGGTGCCGGCGATACTTGTCGCGGCCAGCATCCAAACCAGCAGGAAAATAATTTCACCCGCGTACATATTGCCGAACAGCCGCAGCGAGTGCGACAGCGGCTTGGAAATATACTCGACGAGGTTGAACAGAAAATTGAAAATCCACAGCGCCGGATTGTTACCGAAGGGTGCGCAAAAAAGTTCGTGAATCCAGCCTAAAAGGCCTTTCTCCTTGATGGTGAAAAACAGCATCAGAAGCCAGACCGACAGCGCGAGAGCAAACGTCGTATTCACGTCCGCCGTGGGGACGATGCGAAAGCCGTGCTCAGAGATGTGATGCGTACCTTGGCCGACCCAGTCGACCGGCAGGAAATCCATCGAGTTCATCAACATAACCCAGATGAACACCGTAATAGCGAGCGGCGTCACGAAGCCGCGTGCGCCGTGAAAGATGCCTTTGACCTGCTCATCGACGAAGTCGACGACAAGTTCGACAAACGCCTGGCGTTTGCCGGGAACCCCGGCCGTCGCGCCGCGGACAGACAGCCACATGAAGCCGAATCCGATGATACCGAGCACAATCGAAGTCGCCAGCGTATCGAAATTGAGCGACCAGAAATCGCCATTGCCGACGGAACGAACGTCAAAGGTCAGGTGATGACCGATATATTCGGTCGGCGTCATTTCAGTTCCTGCAGCCATTACCTTTTCCTATTGGCCCCGTGTTTCACGGATTAACAATGCCGCCTGCGATACAAGCACCGAGGCGATGAACGCCGCAAAAAATGCGGCCGGCACAACATTCGTATAAGTCGTCAGCACTAACCACAGCAGCAAAACGATCAACATGATTTTGCTGGCTTCCGCGCGGAACATGATTCGCAGCGTTTCCCCGGCTGTTCTGATGCGGTCACCGGAAACAATCAATGCAAACACCAGTCCTGCAAACCAGGTGATGAACCCGCCCAGAAGCGCCGAAATTGCGCCATGCACGCCGGCGACGATCGCCGCAGCCATTGCAACGGTAATCGCGCAATACAGATGCCACCGCAGAATGGTCCCGCGCAAGAACGAACCATGCACACTGAATGCAATACGTTGCTTGTTATTGGAGACTGCTGAAGTCATCGGCCGTCGGCCATTTCCAAGTTCGCGAAAACACAAAGTACTAAATAAATTAACCACAATCCGTTCAGGTGCAATTAATTCAGCCTGCTGCAAATCCTGCACCGGCGGCGTTGCGACACGTCGGTCGCACGCTATGAGTCAGCATGCGCTAACAAGCATGCATCGACATAGCTGTGCTGAGGAGTGACGTTTCCCTTTTGTAGTCGCAGAACGGGTTTACGACTACCGAATTGCTTGAAAAGCCCGATATTTTACTCAGGCCGACGCTCTGGCGTCAAACCATATTGCAGTGCAATACCCGCACGAATCACCGGCCTAAACGCGCCAGCACGGCATCGAGCTGGTCAAGCGTGCTATACCCAATGATCAACTTGCCGCTGCCTTTTTTTGCGCCGGCCTTGATCGCGACGACCGTGCCGAGCTTCTGCGAGAGCTCTTCCTGAAGACGCAGAATATCGCGATCCGCCACCGGGCGCGGTTTACCGCCTGGATCTCCCTTCACGAGTCGGCCAACGAGCGCTTCGGCCTCGCGTACCGACATGCCACGTTTTGAGATGAGTCGCGCCGTCTCGATCTGTTGCAGTCCGTTTAATGCGAGCAATGCCCGAGCGTGGCCCATATCGAGGTCGCCCTGTTGCAGCAAATTGCGCACAGGCTCCGCAAGCGCGAGCAGGCGCAGCAAATTCGTCACCGCGCTGCGTGAGCGGCCGACCATTTCCGCGGCCTTGTCATGCGTAATGCCAAACTCGGTGACCAGGCGCTGGATGCCGTTCGCTTCTTCGAGCGGGTTCAAATCCTCGCGCTGAATATTTTCGATTAGGGCCATTGCGAGCGCTGTGTTGTCCGGCACTTCACGCACGAGCGCGGGCACCTGGCTTAAACCTGCGATTTTCGCCGCCCGCCAGCGCCGTTCACCGGCAATGATTTCGTAACGGCCGCCGTTAACCGGACGCACCAATATCGGTTGGATGATTCCCTGAACCTTGATCGAGTCGGCAAGTTCCCGCAGTGCCGCGTCATCCATCCTGGTGCGCGGCTGGTACTTGCCAGGCTGCAACTGGTCGATCATCAATTCGGCTTGCTGGTCGCCGCTCGCCCGTGCAGCCGCCGGTTGATCGCCGCCAAGCAATGCATCGAGCCCGCGTCCCAAGCCTTTCATCTTCGCCATAACCATTCTCTTATAGTGCCACTGCGCGATTGAGCATTTCGCCTGCGAGCGCAAGATAGGCCTGCGCGCCTTTGGATGACTGGTCGAGCCCGAGCGCGGGTAATCCGTGGCTCGGCGCTTCGGCGAGCCGGACATTGCGCGGGATCACGGTGCGATACAACTTGTCGCCGAAATGCTGCTGTAGCTGCGCCGAGACTTGCTGTGCGAGCGTATTGCGCGGATCGAACATTGTGCGCAGCAAGCCTTCAATTTCAAGTTGCGGGTTCAAATGCGTCCGAACTTTCTTGATCGTCTGCACGAGATCGCTCAGCCCCTCAAGCGCGTAATACTCACATTGCATTGGAATCAGCACGGCATGCGCGGCGCACAAGCCGTTGACGGTGAGCAAGTTCAACGCGGGCGGGCAATCGATCAGTATGAAATCGTAATCGTCCGCAACGGCGGCCAGCGCCACTTTAAGCCGTGTCTCGCGGTGCTCGATTTCGACCAATTCGATTTCAGCGCCGGCAAGTTCGCGGTTGGCGGGCAGCACATCGTAGTTGCCGCTCGTCGATCTGACGCGCACATTGCCGATTTCCGCTTCACCGAGCAGGAGATGGTAGACCGTGACTTGCAGGGAACGCTTGTCGATTCCGCTGCCCATCGTCGCGTTGCCTTGCGGGTCGAGGTCAACCAGCAACACGCGCTGCTTGGTTGCCGCGAGACTCGCTGCGAGGTTCACGCCGGTGGTGGTTTTCCCCACGCCGCCTTTTTGATTCGTGATCGCGAGAATCTTCGTCATGTCAGGTGCCTGTCGGGGTCAATAAAACGAGATGGCGTTCGGCGTTCAACCCCGGCACCTTGAGCGCAATGGTGCGCAGTAATTTAAATGTGGCGGGCAACTGCGCAAGTTCTTCATCCGGGTAAACACCTTTCATCGCCGCCACCATACCGTTGTCCGCGCACAGCCTGCCTGCGAGCTTCAAGAATTCCGCGAGGTCGGAAAAGGCGCGCGAGATGACGAGTTCAAACTTGCGTGCCGGCTGCCAGGCTTCAACTCGCTCACACACTACTTCCACGTTTTGCAGTCCGAGTTCAATCACCGCCTGACGCAAAAATGCGGCCTTTTTGTGATTGCTATCGAGCACCACAACGCTCGCATCTGGCCACATGAGCGCAAGTGGAATCCCGGGCAGTCCCGCGCCGCTGCCCACGTCGACCACCGTCCGCGCGTTCAAGTGCGGCGCGGCCGCGAGACAATCGAGCGCATGCACACTGACCATCTTTTCGCTGTCGCGCACCGCAGTCAGGTTGTGCACGCGATTCCATTTCGCAATCAGCGCGAGATAGGCGGTCAGTTTCGTCTGAATATCCGCCTGGACGGGCAGCCCCAGTTCGGCTACACCCTGGGCAAGCAGCTCCGAACTCATGCCGTTTTTTGCGCAGCACCGAAGCCCCGCTTCAGATGCACGAGCAGTAATGAGATGGCGGCTGGCGTTATCCCTGAAATGCGTGCAGCCTGCCCGAGCGTCTCGGGCCGGTGTTGATTCAGTTTTTGCTGCACTTCAATCGACAACCCCCGCACCGCGCGGTAATCAAGCTCTGCCGGCAACCGCGTTGTTTCGTGGGCTGCCTGGCGCGTGATTTCATCCTGCTGGCGCGTGATGTAACCCTGATATTTGCACTGAATCTCCACTTGCTCGGCAACCTTGGCATCTTCAACCGCGGGACCGGCCGTCGGCAAAGTCATCAAACTCGCGTAGCTGACGTTCGGCCGCCGCAACAAATCGAGCAACGGGTACTCGCGTTCGATACCCTGTCCAAGCACGCGCTCGCAATCGTGGCGTGCGACCACCGCTGGATTGATCCAGGTTGACTTCAAACGTTCAAGCTCACGCGTCACCGCATCGCGTTTGCGTTCGAACGCTTGCCAGCGTACGTCGTCAACGACGCCGAGCTCGCGTCCGATTTCAGTCAAGCGCATGTCCGCATTGTCTTCACGCAGGCTCAAGCGATATTCGGCCCGGCTTGTGAACATCCGATACGGCTCCGCCACGCCTCGCGTAATCAAATCGTCAACGAGCACGCCGAGATAGGCTTCATTGCGTCGCGGGCACCACGCCTCATCGCCGGCGACGAATCGGGCGGCATTGATGCCGGCAAGCAGGCCTTGCGCCGCCGCTTCTTCATAGCCGGTCGTGCCGTTTATCTGGCCGGCGAAAAAGAGCCCTTTTATCGCTTTCGTCTCGAGCGAGCTTTTAAGTCCGCGCGGATCGTAATAGTCGTACTCGATCGCATAACCCGGCCGCGTGATGTGTGCGGCTTCAAGCCCGGGAATCGAGCGCACGAGCGCCAATTGCACGTCGAACGGCAAACTCGTAGATATGCCATTGGGATAGAATTCATTGACCGTCAAGCCTTCCGGCTCGAGGAATATCTGATGCGAAGACTTGTCGGCGAAGCGCGTTATCTTGTCTTCAATCGACGGGCAGTAACGCGGCCCTACGCCTTCAATAATGCCGGTGAACATGGGCGAACGATCGAGTCCGGCGCGAATGATGTCGTGAGTTTGCGTGCTCGTGTGCGTGATCCAGCATGGCAGTTGCGGCGGATGCAGCTCGCGTGTACCCAGGAACGAGAACACCGGACGCGGATCATCGCCCGGTTGCTCGGCCATGTTCGAGAAATCGATACTGCGCCCGTCGATCCGCGGCGGCGTTCCCGTTTTGAGTCGACCGGCGGGCAAGTTAAGTTCGCGCAACCGCGCCGCTAAACTCATCGCGGGCGGATCGCCGGCACGGCCCGCCCGGTAGTTTTTTAGACCGACATGAACCAGCCCAGCGAGAAAAGTCCCCGCAGTCAGCACTACGGCCGAAGCGCTGAAGCGCAAACCGAGCTGCGTCACGACGCCGGTAATCCGCTCGCCTTCCAGCGTTAGGTCGTCTACAGATTGCTGAAATATCAAAAGGTTAGGCTGATTTTCCAGACGGCCACGAATCGCCTTGCGATAGAGCACGCGGTCAGCCTGCGCACGTGTCGCACGGACCGCGTGGCCTTTGCTCGAATTCAAGATCCGAAATTGGATGCCCGCCTCATCCGTCGCCGCAGCCATGGCCCCGCCCATTGCATCGACCTCTTTGACGAGATGGCCCTTGCCGATGCCACCAATGGAGGGGTTGCACGACATCTGGCCCAGCGTTTCGACGTTATGAGTGAGCAATAAGGTGCGGCGACCGATACGGGCACTCGCGAGCGCAGCCTCAGTTCCGGCGTGGCCGCCGCCGACAACGATTACATCAAATTTTTCAGGGAAATGCATGCTGATACCGCTTCGACCGAGGCGCGCAATTGTACTCGAAAAAGTCGGCTTTACGAAGCGCAAAGCGCTCCTGGGCTATGTTCCACGTGGAACAAAAGGCACAGTTTCACGTGAAACGTAGGGGCCTACTTGCCGATGCAGAATCGAGAAAATATTTCGCCGAGCAGTTCGTCGGCCGTCACTTCGCCGGTAATGGTCCCGAGTGCGCGCTGTGCGAGCCTGAGCTCCTCTGCAATCAATTCGAGCCCGCGCTCAGTGCTGGCTGCCTGCAAATGTTCAGCTGCCGCATGGAGAGCTTGGAGGTGCCGTTCGCGCGCGGTGAACACTCCTTCCGCTGCGGCGTTCCAGCCCACCGCCTCTAAGAGTGCGGTCTTCAGCAGGTCAAGGCCGGCACCGGTCGTCGCAGACACAAAAATTTCGGGACCTGAGCCGGATGCAAGCACGCAAGGTTTTTTGCCTACCAAATCGATTTTGTTAATTACATGCAAACGCGGCATATCTCGCGGCAGATCAGCCGTGTCAGTAGCAACAGCAATATGCGTTTTTTCCCGCGTGGCATCGCTGATCCACAGAACGAGATCTGCCTGGGCGACCGCCTCCCATGTCCGGGATATCCCGATGCGCTCCACAGGATCGCGCGGCTCACGCAAGCCGGCGGTGTCGATTACGTGCAGCGGCACCCCGTTTAAGCTTATCGTCTCCCGGATAGGATCGCGGGTGGTGCCGGGAATATCAGTAACGATCGCGAGTGCAGCACCGGCAAGCGCGTTCAAAAGGCTCGATTTGCCGACATTCGGCTCGCCTGTCAGCACCACGTGAATGCCCTCTCGCAACAACCTGCCCTGTTTGGATACGCTGATGATTCGGGCCAGGCGGTTGCAGACCTTTTCAAGCTTGGACATGAATTTCCCGCGCTCTAACGCATCGATTTCTTCCTCGGGGAAGTCCAGCGTTGCTTCAACCAACATTCGGATTTCCGTGAGGGCGTCCACTACTGCATCGATCTGCCTCGAAAACTCCCCTTGCAACGAACGCACGGCGGATCGCGCGGCTTGCACTGTAGAAGCGTCGATCAAGTCAGCGACGCTTTCCGCTTGGGCGAGATCGAGTTTGTCATTCAGAAAGGCGCGCTTGGTGAACTCGCCCGGCTCAGCGATACGCGCACCGACTTCCAGACAGCGCTGGAGCAATGCGTTGAGTACCACCGGTCCGCCATGGCCCTGCAGTTCGACGACATCTTCGCCCGTGTAGGAATGCGGTGCCGGAAAATACAGCACGACGCCTTCATCGATGGTGGCGCCTTGCGAATCGACGAAATTAGCGCGAGTTGCGCGGCGCGGCTCGACTTGCCGTGGTCCGATAAGCCCTTGAAGCAGCGACGTGAGCGCTGCACCGGAAATTCGTACGATCCCGATACCGCCACGGCCGGGCGCCGTCGCAATAGCCGCTATCGCGTCATTTGCCATGCGCCGGTTTAGTGTGCTCCACGGTGCGGGTAATCTGCCATTGCTGGGCGATCGACAAGACGTTGTTGATCAGCCAATACAGCACCAAGCCCGCCGGGAAGAAGAAAAAC
>JAQGMI010000051.1 GCA_028292435.1 Betaproteobacteria bacterium | reverse complement strand
CAATAGTTGTTCTATTGCCAAGACGAGCAACGCAGCCATCGCCGATTCTGGCTGCAACCCTTCGGGCTGGCACGAGTTTTGGCTCATAACTTTGTCGCAAGCCACTTACTTAGAATGATTAAGTCGCATGTCTTGCTTCGCGTTCTGAGCGAAAATCGTGACAGCGCATCGCGCGTTTCATCATGTTACGGACTCAAAATCTTTTACTGCTGAAACGGGCAAGCTGCTTCGGCAATCCGCCGGCGGCAATGAATTCGGCGTAGCGCAGCGCGTGCGCGGCCGCGAGCGTGACACCACTGTGGCACGTCGCGACGAATGCCCCCGGGTATTCAGCCGACTGTTCGTATATGGGCAGGCCGTCGGGTGCCATCACTCGCAGCGCGCTCCAGTGGCGGACGATGCGCACGTCGCGCAGGAACGGAAACATTTTAATTGCGCGCGCCGCCAGAAACTGCTGCACGTCCGGTGTCGTCACATCGTTGAAACCCGCTTCTTCGCGTGATTCACCGATCAGCAGACTGCCTTCGGCCATCTGCCGTATCCAGATCGTCAACATGCTTAACACCGGCTTCACGCGCTCGGTCACGAAGATTTGTCCGCGCACCGGTTGCACTGGCACATTAAGACCAACCAGAGCGCCAAGGTCGTTGTTGCCAAGACCTGCGGCGAGCACGAGCTTCGGCGCGTTGAACGTCGCACCGCCTGCAGTCACAGTGAAATCATGCGGCGCCGCTTTTAGCGACGTTACTTTGCTGTGCGGAAAATACCGGCCGCCACGTTTAATGAGCGCGGAATGCAGGCCGCGCAACAGGTATAGCGGATTTGCCGCGCCATCGTATGGAGTGAAGCTTGCGCCTGCGACTTCCGGACCGATTTCCGGCATCAGCTTTTTTAACTGTGTCTGACCGAGCATCTCGTACTCGAAGCGTGTCTCGCCGGCTTCGAGATGCATTTGCGCCATGTATTTTTTGCGCTCGGCGAAATCCTGCTCGGTGATGCAAATATGCACGCCGCCGCGATGCTCGTGCTGGGTATCGGTGCCGGTTTCGCTTTTGAGCTCACGTGAAAAATCGTCCCATAACATGGATGATTCGCGGCTCCAGCGCTGATACTCGGGCACGCCCAGGCCCTTGCTTTGCACCCAGACGAGTCCGAAGTTGCCGCGCGACGCGCGAAATGCAACATCGCCTTCGTCGAGTACAGCCACCTTGAGACCGCGTCGCGTAAGCCCGTACGCGACCGCTGAGCCGACAAGGCCGCCGCCGATGACTATGCTATCGAAACGCGACATGGAAAAAGGCTGGTGCGAGAATCGCGCGGAGAAGATAATGAACAAACATGAGGCGCTATTTTGCCATAGGTGAACATCATGAGCAGTCGCGATTCCGACAAAGTCTTTGCCGGCTCGATGCCGAAAATCTACGACGAATATTTGGTCCCGCTGATTTTCCAGCCGTATGCGGAAGACCTCGCCGCGCGCTTGCGTGAAAAAAATCTCTCGCACGTCCTCGAAATTGCCGCGGGCACCGGTGTTGTGACACGCGCGCTGACCGCTGTGCTGCCTGCGAATGTGGGCGTTGTCGCCACTGACCTGAATCAGGCCATGATCGATCAGGCCGCGGCCAAGGGTACGCAACGGCCGGTCGAATGGCGGCAGGCCGACGCATTGAAGCTGCCGTTCGACGACGGCAGCTTCGATGCGGTCGTATGCCAGTTCGGCATCATGTTCGTTCCGGACAAGCCTCGAGCATACGCCGAAGCACATCGCGTGCTGCGGCCGCGCGGCGTCTTCATTTTCAACGTATGGGACCGCATCGAACACAACGAGTTTGCGGATGCCGTCACGACGTCGCATGCTGCGCTGTTCCCCCAAGACCCGCCTCGCTTTCTGGCTCGCACGCCGCACGGTTATCACGACCTGGACGCAATAGCGCACGACCTTCGCGAGGGCGGCTTTCGGTCGCCCGCTGAAATTGAAACCGTCACCGCCCGCAGCCGCGCGGACTCGCCGCGTATTCCGGCGGTCGCTTACGTCCAGGGCACCCCTTTGCGTAATGAGATCGAAGCACGCGACGCGACCCGGCTCGGCGAGGCCACCGACGCGGCAACTGAGGAAATCGCAAGGCGCTTTGGACGCGGTGCAGTTGACGGCAGAATCCAGGCGCACGTCGTGACGGTCGGGCGCTAAACGCAGAGGTCGCGCTGGCCGCGTAAAATCCGAAGCGGGAGTTCGATCGCTTCAACTGCGTTCTGCGTATAGGGAGAGTCATGAAAAAAATTACCGTCATCGGCGCCGGCATCGTCGGTATTGCGACCGCTTCATATTTGCGACGCGACGGACACGATGTGACCGTCGTCGACAAGCTGCCGCCGGGCGAGTACGCGTCGTTCGGCAATGCCGGCATTCTCTCGCCGGGGTCATGCGTGCCGATCGCGATGCCCGGCATTCTGGGCAAGGTGCCCGGCTATCTGAGCGACCCGATGGGACCGCTCAAAGTCAGGTGGCCGTATTTTCCGCAGGCACTGCCGTGGTTGCTGCGCTTCGTCACCAGTACAGGGCTCGCGCAGGTCGAAAAGACCGCCGATGCGTTGATCAGCCTGCTAAGCCAGACGTTCGACGCGCATCGCCCGCTCGCGCAGAACGCGGGATGCAGCGACATCATTCGCCAGACCGGCTATATCGTCGTTTACGATACGAAGCAGGCGTATCGCAACGACGCGCTCGCGTGGAAATTGCGGCGCGATCGCGGCGTCGTCTGTAACGAAATCGATGCTGATGCGATCGCGAAGCTCGTGCCGGCCCTCGCTCGCAACTATGAGTGCGGCGTGTATTTGCCCGAGCAGGGCTACGTGACCAATCCCGAACGCCTGACCAAAACACTCGCCGCGCAGTTTCAAAAAGACGGCGGCGTGATTCTGCAACGCGATGTGCTCGATATTGAAATGGGCGCGCAGGGACCTCAAGCACTGCTCACGGATGCGGGCCGCCTCGAGTTCGATACGCTCGTCTTGTGCGCCGGCGTTCACTCCGGCAAATTCGCGGCAAAGCTCGGCGATGCCGTGCCGCTGGAAGCCGAGCGCGGCTATCACGTCACGTATTCAGACCCTGATCTGCAATTGCCGATGCCCGTGTGCGCGGCGCAAAACAAGCTTTTTGTGACGCCGATGGAAATGGGTACTCGCATCGCAGGCCAATCTGAATTTGCCGGCATCGAGGCTGAGCCTGATTATGGCCGCGCCGACGTGCTCGCCAAACATATGAAGCGCATGTTTCCGCAAGTGCGTGATGTAGAAACGACGCGGTGGATGGGGCGGCGTCCATCAATGCCGGATTCAAAACCGGTGATCGGCCGCGCCACTCAATACGCCAACACCTATTATGCTTTTGGGCATGGTCACATCGGCCTGGTCGGCAGCGCGCCGACGGGCCGCATCATCGCTGATCTGGTCGCGGGCCGCACGCCGAATATCGACATTGCGCCGTTCCGGGTCGATCGCTTCTAGGCGAAATTCGCGGCCGGCAAAATGCCTGTAGTGCCTGTGACCGAACAGACAGGAATCCGGACCGTGCCGGAGTCGGCACAGCGTACGCTTTTAGGCTTGAGCGACGGCCCCGGACCATGGCGACATCACGTCGCTGATGCCTTGATGCTCGCCGGTTGCAGGGTCGCGTAAAACCGAGCTCGGGCAAGCGAAGTTGGTCGGGTAAACCACGAGTTCAGTCATGTTCGTTGGGAATTTGGCGCCCAGCGCCTGACGAACCTCGACCGGGTGGCGCGGATCGACGCCGACGGTGTCGCCGCCGCTGGCGTCAATCCGCGGCTGATGAAAGGCATCTTCAAGCGACATGCCGTGATCGATTAGGAATGACGATATCTGCATGACGGCCGGCATGATTTTACGGCCGCCCGAAGCGCCGATTGCAAACCAGCCATGGTCGCCGCGTCGCGCGATGACCGGACACATGTTAGTAAGGGGCCGTTTGCCCGGCGCAAAATAATTAGGCGAATCGGGCCGCGGGTCAAACCACATGATGCCGTTGTTCATGAGTATGCCGGTTGTCGGCAGTACCAGCCGGCTGCCGAACACCGACAGCAAGGTCTGGGTGAGGGCGACCATATTGCCTTCGCTGTCGACCACGTTGAAATGCGTCGTGCAGCCCGGATTTTTGCTGTCGTCGATCTCGCCCATCGTCTGCAAACGATCTGCGTACGCTTCGCGTAAGGCTTCGGCGTAAGCGACGAAAGCGTCCGCGTCCGGCTTTCCGTCCGTAAACTTGCGGCGCCCAAGCGAGTCGAGCACGCGCGCCATGGTAGGGCCCGCCGTGAGGCCGCCAGCAAATGCGATGCGCGCGCCGCGGTAATCGACTTCGAGCGGAGCGACGATGCGCGCGTGATAATTTTTGAGATCGTGCGCGTCGATGATGCCGCCGAGCGCTGCGATGTCTTTCGTGATCAGGTTCGCGACCTCGCCTTCGTAATAATCGCGCGGTCCGTTGCGTTGCAGCTTGCGCATCGTATCGGCGAGGCCCTTGAGCTTGAGCCGCAACAGCGGCGCGCCCGGCGGTGTTACGGCGGGGTAGCCGTCACGCATCCACACGTCGCGCGTGCTCGGATAACGTGAAAGCTCTTTCGCCGTGGTCGCGATCTTGAGCGTGAGATACCAGTCGACTGCAATACCCTGGTCGGCGAGATCAATCGCCGGTGCGATGACATCGGCGAACGACTTGGTGCCGAATTTGGCGAGCGCCGTCGCCAGGCCATCAACATGTCCCGGCACCGCAATCGAATTCGGCCCGTGTACGTTGCGATCGTCTTTCACCGTCGGCCAGGTAAACAGGTCGGTGGTAAAGCCGCCCGTCAAGGGGAAGTCAGCGGGATTTAAATTGTGCGGCGATATCGGTCCGAAATCGACGACGTGAACTTTCTTTTCCCTGGCGAGATAGACAAGCATGAAACCGACGCCGCCGATGCCGCTGTTCCATGGTTCGACGGCGGCGAGCGCCAAGCCGGTTGCGACTGCCGCGTCAACCGCATTTCCGCCGGCGTTCAGAATCTTTACGCCTGCAGCACCGGCGATCTTGTTTTGCGTCGCGACGATGCCGCCTTTCGAGCGCGCGAGCGGTTTGCGTACCTGCCAGTTCTGGATAATATGATCGGACATGGGAGTTAAAGCTGAAAGAAGGGGAAGACGAATGATAAGCGAATCGGCGCGGTTCGTGCGGGCGGAGCGATAAGGGGCGCTGCTATAATCGGGCGCAAAATCTGAATGAGCGCGCCCTTGCCAAAACACATCGTCTGCCTGACGTTCGACTTCGATGCCATTTCGGGTTTCATATCGCGCGGTGCAACGACACCCACGCCAATATCCCGCGGCGAATTTGGTCCTCGCGTGGCCGCGCCGCGGTTGCTCGCGCTATTGAAAAAGCACCGGGTCAAATCGAGCTGGTACGTACCTGGCCATACGATCGAGACCTTTCCCGATGCGGTGAAGGCGGTCGTCGATCACGGCCATGAAATTGCGCATCACGGCTGGCGGCATATCTCGCCGGCCGCATTGTCGCGTGACGACGAAGAGTCGGAACTCGTACGCGGCAATGAGGCGATCAAGCGAATTTCGGGCGAGTATGCGCGCGGGTATCGCTCGCCGAGCTGGGACTTGAGCCCTCATTCAGTCGAACTTTTTATCAAGCACGGCTTTAAGTACGACTCGAGCATGATGGGCCACGATTACCTGCCCTATTACTCGCGCCAAAGTGACGTCATCGAACTCGAGGCGCCCGCGCAGTTCGGGCCGGCAACCGAGCTGGTCGAGATGCCGATCAGCTGGACAACCGACGATGCACCGCACTTCGAATACATGCGGCATGGCAGTGCAATCCGTCCCGGCTTAATGAACGCGGGACTCGTTTTGCAAAACTGGGTCGCCGATTTCATGTACATGAAAAAAGCGGTCGAGTGGGGCGTGCTGACATTCACCTGCCATCCGTTCATCAGCGGCCGCGGCCATCGGATCATGATGCTTGAACATTTGATCCAGAAACTCAAGGCGGAGGGGGCCGCGTTCCAGCGGGTCGATCAAACTGTCGAAGAGTTCAGGCGAAGAAGATCTTAGGCCGTACTATTAAGCGCGAAAAAAAGCCGGGGATACCCCGGCTTTTTTATTGGCGACTCAGCGTTAGAACTTTACTACTACACCCAGAGAAAAGAGATCTACGTCAGCTTTGCTGCTGCCGGATGCGCCGCCGGGAACTCGATAACGCTCCCATTCTGCGCGCGCCCCAATGCTTTTCGTAAAGTCATATTGTGCGCCCAGCCCGGCCTTGTAACTGCCCGAGGTTTGACTGGATGAAATACTCGTTGTGCCGCCTGGTCCAACGCCACCCAGTGACAGCGTGGTTTTTGAAGTTTGAGCCCCGACCCGTGCCAACAATGAAAAGCTTTCATTCAGGGGGAGGATGCCGACCAGATCGAGGTTAAAGCCGTTCTCGCTCTTCGCCGTTCCATTAAGCGTAGCGGCCGGCCCGGTCGTTACCGTCGTAAAACCAAACTTGCCAAGATTAAAATAGCCACCTTCGACCGCAAAATTCGGATGAAAACGATATCCGGCGAACAACTTGAACCCTGTGTCGTTTTCGTTTGTGCTTGTTGCAGCCGTCGCGACGGTACCGGTTGCAAGCACCGCTGCATTAATGCCTGCGCCATCGACTTTTGCTCTGGACTGACCCACATTGCCGCCTGCGTACCAACCGTTCGCCGTGTCCGCGGCGACTGCGACCGCTCCAAAGCAGAATGAAGCCGTGGCACAGCAAAGCGAAATGATTGTTTTTTGATGCATAAATTACCCCCCTTTATTTCGATTGATAATTACTTTTTTTAACGTTTACTAAGGCGCGCAATTTTCGCATTATTTGCACATCATATCGACGATATGATGCTAAAAAATGGTTTGAGGTCGATGGATGACAGTGGAAAAGCAAACCGCCTGTTCGGTTTTTGCCTAAAATTCAGGTAGTTCACGTTGATTCCAATTACTGCGTTTGAGGGTTAACGATGTATGTTTTATGCAACACATAAGTAGATGCGGGTAACGCGAATCGTCGAAAGCTGGCAAGCGTTCGCCAGTTCATCGCCGGTATATGGACGGGTGATTGCCGTATGAACCAATATTTCATGTCGATATGTGAGCTTTATCACATATGGAGTGATGCAAAGGGTCATTTTCCCGGTTAATTATTTGGCATGTATATTGCGGTGCTGAGAGACATACAAAAAAGCTAGGAGAACAGCGGTGGATGATCGCGGTAACGAATACGACGTAAGCCTTCAGATCAAGACGACTGATCCGCAAGCCGTCAATGAGGAGATCGACCGCATTTACCGGGATCTCTATCAGGGCGCGCCGACTGATCAGCTCGATCAGGCCTTTCACGATGTCACCAAGCTTTATCAAGGCGACTTTCCCGGCTACCACGCTTGCGATACGGCGTATCACGACACCCAGCACGTGCTCGAGGTTACGCTGGCAATGGCGCGCCTGATCAACGGATACGAGCGCGGCCGCGTCGGCGTTCAGCCAATAGACGCTTCGCTGTTTCGGCTTGGCATTATCACGGCGCTGTTTCACGATTGCGGATACGTGCGCGAACTGAGCGACACGGAACACAAGAACGGCGCCGAGTTGACGTTGACCCATGTCTCTCGCGGGTCCCATTTTTTGCAGCATTACCTGCCAAAAATCGGCATGTCGAGCATGGCGGATCTGGCGGCACAGTTAATTCACTTCACCGGTTACGAAGTGTCGGTTGGCAATATTAAAGTCAGTCAACCGGTGCATCGACTGCTCGGCACCATGCTCGGGTCGGCAGACATCATTGCGCAAATGGCCGATCGTTGTTACCTCGAGAAATGCCGCGACCGGCTGTATCCGGAATTTGTGGCAGGGGGCATCGCGACCAGGCGCGCACCGGACGGCGAACAGAAGGTTTTGTACGCGTCCGGCCTCGATCTTGTGATGAAGACGCCGGATTTCTTTAAGGTCGCCAAGAAGCGCCTGGACGTCGACCTCGATGCGAGCCATAAGTATGCCCACAAGCATTTCGGCGGGCAGAACGTTTACATCGATGAGGTCGAAAAGAATATTCGCTTCGCCGAGACGATCCGGACGGAAGGCGAGGAATCGGCGCTGCTCAATCGTACTCCGCCGAACGTGCTTAAGGACGAATGAGCGTCGACAGACGCGGCTTGGCCGGCGTCTTTACTGCAGCGTAATCGTCGTTTTTCGCTGCGCCGACTCGATCACCGCTTCCAGTACCGCAACCCCATGCGCTTCGTCGCCGCTTGCAACCGCGAGCCGGTGTTTGGATTCGATTGCGGCGGCGAAATTTTCGAGCTCGGCGCGCTCGGTTGAAATTTCAGGAAACGCAACCGTTTGCGGCTTGCGGTGCGCGTTCAGATTGTCGCGATCGACATAACACACCCGCATCGGCCAGGTTGTCAGGTGCTCGACGTCGCCGACTTCGACCCAGCCTTTCTCGGCAAACACCTGCATGCGCCATGTTTCGGCCGTCGCGATAAAAGTGCCGAGATAACCGGTCGCGCCATTCTTGAACCCGAACAGCATCGAGGTCGTGTCGTCAATGCCGTAGTCGAGGACTCGCCGCAAACTTTGCGCGTGCACGGTGTCGATTTTCCCGGCGAGATAAAGCATCGCGTCGACGACATGAACGCCGCGCCCGGTCATGCCGCCGCCGGGGCCTTCCTCCGGATTGAGGCGCCAGTGATCGGGCCCAAAACGATAAACGCTCGGCCCGCAGAAATTACCTTCGATGTGAAGCAGCTTGCCAAGTCGTCCGTCGTCGAGCATGCGCCGGATTTCCTGCAGCGCCGGTTGAAAGCGCCAGTTGAAGCCGACGGCGAATGTAACCTTGTTATCAGCGCAAGCTTTGATGCACGCGTTCGCATCTTTCTGGTTTAACGCGAGCGGCTTTTCAGTGAATACATGCTTGCCGGCCTTTGCTGCCGCGGTGATGATTTCGACGCGCTGGGTATGTGGTGTCGCGACGATGATGGCGTCGATCGCCGGATCGTCGAGCACGCGTTGATACGAATCGTAGAGCGGAAAGCCCTGCCGCTTTGCGTAGTCCGCTGCTTTTGACACGGTGCGTGTCGCGCCGGCGGTGATGCGAATCTTGTCGCTTTTGCCTTGAATGCTGTTGACGAGGTTTTGTCCCCAGCGGCCGAGGCCAACGATGGCTGCATTGATCATTCGGTAATCCTGATTGTGGTAACGCTCCGAGGGCGCTATTCTAATCCAGGCGTGAGCACAAAAACGACGTCGGCCGCGCCAGGAGGAGATGCTTGACTCAGGACCGCTATCGCGAGATCTGCAGCGCATTTCACTGGGAAGTTCCGCCGCGCTTTAACATCGGCTGGGAATGCTGCGGCCGCTGGGCACATGAGCACGAGCGCATCGCCATGTATTACGAGGATGACGCCGGGCACACGGCGGTTTATACCTATCGGGAATTGCAGCAGCAGGCGAACCGGCTGTCGAACGCGCTGGCAGGGCTGGGTGTCGTGCGCGGCGATCGCGTGGCAATCGTATTGCCGCAGCGGGCGGAGACGGCGATCGCGCAAATTGCCTGTCATCAGATGGGCGCCGTGGCGATGCCGCTGTCGGTGCTGTTCGGGCCCGACGCAATCGAATACCGATTGCAGAACAGTGAAGCGGTTATCGCGCTGGGCGATGAGGTTTCAGTGCCCCACCTCGTGCAGGTGCGCGCGAATTGCCCATTTCTCAAGCATGTCGTCGGCATCGGCGAAGCGCGCGAAACCAACGTTCACTCGTGGGACGCGCTGATGCAAAAAGCCGCGGCGCGATTCGAGCGCGTCGACACGGCCGCTGAAGATCCGGCGATTCTGATTTACACGAGCGGGACGACCGGGTTGCCCAAAGGCGCGCTTGCGGCACACCGTTCGCTGCTCGGCAATTTGCCCGGCTTTCAGCATTCGCAAAACCGTTTTCCGCTCAAGGGCGATGTGTTTTGGTCGCCGGCTGACTGGGCGTGGACCGGCGGCCTCATGGACGTCCTGCTGCCGACGCTGTATTACGGTCAGCCCGTGCTCGGCTATAAAGGGCGATTCGATCCCGAAAAAGCGTTTTACCTGATGCAAAAATACAAGGTGACCAACACCTTTCTGTTTCCAACCGCGCTCAAGATGATGATGAAATCGATCGACGCGCCGCGCGACAAATACAAGCTCGCTCTGCGCAGCGTGATGAGCGCCGGTGAAGCGCTCGGCGAAACCGTTTTTGCATGGTGCCGCGATTCGTTGGGCGTCACCGTCAATGAAATGTTCGGCCAAACCGAAATCAATTACATCGTCGGTAATTCACATGAGCAGTGGCCGGCAAAGCCGGGCTCGATGGGGCGCCCTTATCCCGGCCATCGGGTCACCATCGTTGACGAGAACGGGCATGAACTGCCTGCAGGCGAGACCGGCGACGTGGCAGTCAACCGTAATTGGCGCGACGGTGAGAAAGACCCGATATTCTTTCTCGGTTACTGGAAAAACGACGAGGCGACCTCGGCGAAGTTTGCGCAAGACTGGTGCCGCACCGGCGATCTCGCAAAAATGGATGACGATGGCGACCTCTGGTATCAAGGCCGCGCTGACGACGTATTCAAAAGCGCGAGCTACCGCATCGGCCCGTCGGAGATCGAGAACTGTCTCCTCAAGCATCCCGCCGTTGCGAATGCCGCCGTCGTGCCAAGCCCGGACGCCGAACGCGGCAACATCGTCAAAGCATTTATCGTGTTGACTGCGGGCGTCACGCAGTCTAAAAATCTAGAAGCCGAGATTCAGGATCATGTGCGCGGCAAGCTGGCGCCTTATCAATATCCGAAAGAAATCGAATTCATCGATCAGCTGCCGATGACGACGACCGGAAAAATTCAGCGGCGGGAGTTGCGATTGCGCGAAGCCGAGCGCAAGCGCGCGCTGATCAAGGCTTAATCAAGAGGAGGAAGTCATGCGGATAAAAATATGGCGGTGGATGTGCGGTCTTGGGGCAGGGCTGATTGCATGCGGAGCAGTCGCGCAAAACTTTCCTGAGAAGCCGGTCACGCTGGTCGTGCCGTACAGCGCGGGCGGGCCGACCGATGTGGCAATGCGTGCGCTCGCGGACGCAACCGCGAAATATCTCGGTCAAAGAGTCATTGTCGAGAATCGAACCGGGGTCGCCGGCACGCTCGGCCCGGCGTCGATGGTGAACGCAAAGTCCGACGGCTATGTGATCGGGCAAATGCCAATCACGGTGTTTCGCGTTCCGTATATGCAGAAGGGCGGCTTCGATCCGCTCAATGATTTCACCTGGATTATTCATGTCTCGGGCTACACGTTTGGCGTCGCGGTGCGCGCCGATTCGCCCTGGAAAACATGGCAGGATTTCATCGCTTACGCAAAAGCGAACCCGGGTAAGGTAAGTTATTCGACACCGGGCCACGGCACGAGCCTGCACATTACGATGGAGCAGATCGCGGCGCGAGAAGGCATTCAATGGTTGCAAGTGCCGTACAAGGGCGCGGCCGATGCTTTGATTGCACTGCGCGGCAATCAGGTAACTGCGATGGCGGACTCGCCGGGGTGGGGCGAGATGGTCGACGCGGGCCAGTTGCGGTTGCTCGTCACCTGGGGCGAGAACCGCACCCGTCGCTGGCCGAACGTGCCGACGTTGAAAGAGCTCGGTTACGGCATCGTGTCGAATTCGCCTTACGGCATCGCCGGCCCGAAAGGCATGGATCCAAAGGTCGTCAAAGTGCTGCACGACGCGATCAAAAAGGGAATGGACGACCCGGCTTACCAGAAAGTGCTCGAGCGTCTTGACCAGGACAATGTATACAAAAACAGCGAAGACTATGCGAAGTTCGCGAAACAGCTCAACGACGAAGAGAAGGCTGTCGTCGAGCGCATGGGCCTTAAAATGTAGCTACGGTATGGTTTCTCGTTTGCCCACGTCGCCAATTCGGTTTGTTCTCGCGCTATGCGCAACCGTGTTTCTTGCGGCGGCGGGCAACTTGCATGCGCAAACCGCGGAAAGTTTTCCAGAGCGCCCGATCACATTAATTTGTCCGTGGACGCCGGGCGGCAATACCGATATCGCTTTACGCGCGCTCGCGGACGTTGCGGCGCGCCATCTTGGCAAACGCATCGTGATTGAAAACAAACCGGGCGCCGGCGGCGCGCTCGGTCCGCAGAACATGGCCGCGGGTGCCAGGCCGGATGGCTATACGCTATCGCAGATTCCGCTCGGCGTGTTCCGGCTGCCGCACATGGTGAAAACCACGTTCGACCCGCTCACGGACTTGACGTGGATACTTAACATCGCCGGTTATGAATTCGGCGTCAGTGTGCGCGCCGACTCGCCGTGGAAAACGTGGGACGAATTCATCGTGTATGCGAAAGCCAATCCGAACAAAGTGAGTTTCGCGAGTCCCGGCGTCGGCACGAGCCTGCATCTGACGATGGAAGATTTATCCGGCCGTCTCGGCATCCAGTGGCTGCATGTGCCGTACAAAGGCAGCGCCGATGCGGTCACCGCATTGCGCGGCGGACAGGTAATGGCGCAGGCAGGCTCGCCGCCGTGGGAACTTGTCGACGCAGGGCAGGCACGGCCGCTCGTGATGTGGGGCGACAATCGCACGTCGCGCGCGCCGAACGTGCCTACCTTGAAAGAACTCTACGGCATCGTCGCCAATTCGCCGTGGGGCATTGCAGGGCCGAAGGGCATGGACGCGAGGGTCGTCAAAATTCTGCACGATGCGTTCCGGCGCGCGATCGACGACCCGCTGTTCGTGAAAGCGCTCGAGCGCGTCGGTATGGCGCCGTACTACATGGCGGGCGACGATTATTTACAGTGGGCGCGCCGCGCGGCCGACGAAGAAAGGCGCGCGGTCGAACGGCTCGGCTTAAAAATGTAGATGCGCGTTTAGCGCGTCGGAGCAGGCGGCGCCACGGTCGCATCGCGCAACCCGGCATTTTGAATCTCGTCCTGCACGAGTCCAGAAACTTTAATGTCTTCGACGAATTCGCGCAAATAAGCAAAGCCCACGGCGCGGCCTTTCTGCATGCCGATGGCTTGACGGATTGACATGAAACGATTCGGCAGTATGCGCGAACCGGGCGTTCTTGCCACCGCGTCCTCGACGCGCTGCCTGACGCCGGCGAGCGCATCCACCTTGCCGGTGACGAAGGCATCGGCGGAGCCTTGCGTGGATTCGTCGCGCACCAGCGTTGCATGCTTCAAAGTGCGGCTCAAGAATAAATCGTAGTTGCTGCGGGCGACAACCGAAATGCGCACGCCTTCGCGATCGACGTCGGCATTCGAGCCGATTTTCGATCCGGCCGGCACTGCGTAGCTGCCCTCGATCTCCGCGTACGGCGCCGTGAAGTCCATGACCTGGGCACGCACCGGCTCGATGGCGACGAATACGACGTCGATGGCGCCGGCCTGCAGCGCATCAACCGCATTTCTCGCCTGTTCGAAGACGATGAGTTCGACCGGCACGTTGATTCGCCGCCCAAGTTCGCGCGCGACGTTGACGGCGATGCCCTGAGCGTTGCCCGAAGCAGGATCGCGTGTCGCAATGACGCCATTGCCGAGATTGATTCCCGCGCGCAATTTGCCGGCAGGCGCGAGGTCCGCTAACGCGACAGGCGGCGCGGAAGAAGTGCCCGCGCATGCTGCAACCAGCAGCAGCAATCCCAGTGGGAACGCTGCGATAAAGCGCCCTGCGAAACGCGAAGTCATTTTGCGGCGATGGATTCGTCCAGAAACAGCTGAACTTCACGGAATAACTGCATGCGGTTTTTTTCCATGATGACCGAGTGCGTGCCTTCGCCTATCGTTACGAAGCGCTTGTACGGCGCGTTCACCAACTGCGGAAACAGCGTCTGCGCCATGTAAGTCGGGGTGTCCGAATCCCACTCTGCAACGACGAGCAGGGTGGGCACGCGAATCGCGGCGGCATCGTACGGTGGTTTGCCGGAAACCGCCATGTCGCGGCTTTCCTGTGCCGAACCGTTCGGCGCGCGCACCACGGGCGGCTTTTGCTGTGCGCCCCACGGGTCGCTCGCAAACGTCGCGTCGGCCCATGCGTCGAACCAGGACTCAGGCATCAGGTCTTTTTGTTTTTCCGGCGGGACGCCAAACCCTTTGCGTTTTTTCGCGGCTTCGACGGTGACAGTCCGATACGCACCGAGTGTCGAATCGCCGGTGTCGGTCAGCGACTTGGTCGAACGCACCCACGATGGCGCATAGAGCACGAGCTTGTTCACTTTTTCGTTGTTGCCCGCGGTGTAGGTCGGCATGATGCGCGTGCCCCACGACCAGGCGAGCAGATTGATTTTTTCCACGTTGCGCCGCTTGCGGATGAAGTCGACCGCCGCGCCGACATCCCGCGCCGCCACGTTCGTGCCGACGATCGGTGCGTTGTTTTTCGCCGGCTGGTCCATTTCCGGTGGGCGTGACGAACGGCCGAAGCCGCGTACATCGACCAGATAGACGTCGTAGCCGCGGTTCGCGATGTATTCCATCCATGAGATACCGTTGAGCTTCAGGTCGAACGAAGTTTCGGCAGGATAGGTCGCGCCGTGCACGAACAGGACAATATTGTCTTGCGTAAACTGCGACATGCCTTCGGGGCGTTTGTTGCGTACGTACAGCTGGATGCCCGGATCGACGGCCGGAACCATGAAATCTTCGGTCACGAGCTTGACCGAATCCGCGGACTGCGGCGTGGCGCAACCCATGATGAAAGCCGTTCCCAGGCAGAGCAGGGCAGCGGCAATGCGGCATTTGAATGACAGGTTCATTTGGGATCTCCTCCGGTCGGTTTTTGTGTTCGTATTATCTGAGCATGCTCTTGCTGTCGCAACCGTGGGCGCCGCAAGTCTCGATGCGCAATGCACTTTTCCGCGTCGAGTACAATACCGGCCATGATAAGAACCCGCTTCGCTCCCAGTCCAACCGGTTACCTGCATATCGGCGGCGCTCGCACCGCGCTCTTTTGCTGGGCATTCGCCAAAAAAAACGGCGGCACTTTTATCCTGCGCGTCGAAGACACCGACCTTGAGCGTTCAACGCAGCAGTCAGTGCAGGCGATTCTCGACGGTATGCACTGGCTGGGACTCGACCCGGATGAAGGCCCGTTCTACCAGATGCAGCGGCTGCAACGCTATCAGGAGGTCGCCCAGCAACTGCTTGAGGCAGGGCATGCGTACCATTGCTATTGCTCGAAAGAAGAACTCGATGCGATGCGCGAGGCGCAGCGCGCGCGCGGTGAAAAGCCGCGTTACGACGGGCGCTGGCGCGATTCCAAAGAAACGCCGCCTGCCGGCGTGACGCCGGTGCTGCGCTTCAAGACGCCGCTCACCGGCGAAGTGACGTGGGACGACCAGGTCAAGGGATTGATTACGGTCAGCAATGAAGAGCTCGACGATCTCGTCATTCTGCGCGGCGACAAGGTGCCCACCTATAACTTCGGTGTCGTCGTCGACGATATCGACATGAGCATTTCGCACGTCATTCGCGGTGACGATCACGTGAACAACACGCCGCGCCAGATCAACATCTACAAGGCGCTCGGTGTCGCATTGCCTAAATTTGCGCATCTGCCGATGATTCTCGGCAGCGACGGTGAGCGCCTGTCCAAGCGGCATGGCGCGGTCAGCGTGATGCAATACCGGGACGACGGGTTCCTGCCTGAGGCGCTCGTGAATTACCTCGCGCGACTCGGCTGGTCGCACGGCGATGAAGAGAAGTTTTCGCGCGAGCAATTGGTCGAGTGGTTCGATCTCGCGCACATCAGCAGGTCGCCTGCGCGATTCAATCCGGAAAAACTTGCGTGGCTCAATCAGCAGTACATCAAGGAAGCCGATATGCGCCGGCTCGCGGAATTGACCACGCCGTTCCTGGTCGCGGATGGCTGCAACCTCACCGATGGCCCGCCGCTTGATGGGGTGATCGGCTTGCTGAGAGACCGCGCCAGCACGCTGCGCGAACTCGCCGATTCAGCGGTGATGTTTTATCGCGCACTCGAGCCGACACAAGCGTTGCGCGCACAGCATTACAGCGCGGCGATTCGCCCGGCAATCGTCGACTTGCACGCGCGACTGCAGGGCGCCGCGTGGGATCGGCCCGCAATCAATGAAGCTATCAAAGCCGTGGTCGCCGCGCATGGACTGAAAATGCCCAAGCTCGCAATGCCGCTACGAGTCATGGTGACGGGAGAAACGCATACGCCGTCAATCGATGCGACGCTCGAATTGATCGGGCGCGATCGCGTGTTCGCGCGCATGGACGCTGAGTTAAAGCATTTCCCGGCTTAAAACAGGTAATGGCACGTGACCGCAGGTAAGGTCGGCGCGGTTTATGTGGGCGGGAATGCCTTAGCGGCAGTTTTAATTTCCCGCATGATCGCCTTCGCGTCCCGACGCGTGCTTTCAAATTTCCCCGGCGGCCGACATGCGTGCGCATGTCCCCGCAAATAAAGGGCTTTTAGCGGTTGGCGTTTCTTTACAGGCAATCGTCTCGTCGGTATAATCCGCGCTCTTCCGTGGGGGTATAGCTCAGCTGGGAGAGCGCTTGCATGGCATGCAAGAGGTCAGCGGTTCGATCCCGCTTACCTCCACCAGCAGTAACGCATTAACTGTCAGTCCTGATTGTCCCCATCGTCTAGAGGCCTAGGACATCGCCCTTTCACGGCGGTAACACGAGTTCGAATCTCGTTGGGGACGCCACCTTAAAATCAATTAGTTACGCATGATTTTACTGGCAAACAGCGCCCTACTAAATCGCGCATATTCGCCACATCCCGCCATAGACCGCCAGAGAAATGGCACAAAAATAACACGGCAGGGCGGTAACGTAGTCATAGCGACAACCGCAGCGCCGATTGCGGATCTTCGCGCAACACCTGATAAGCGTATATCTCGGTCGTGCTGATCTTGGCGTGTCCCGCGTACAACTGAACTGTGCGAATCGGAACACCGGCCAGCAGCAAGTGACAGATGTAGGTGTGGCGCAAACAGTGAAGGCTTCCATCTAATCCCGCCTTCGCCAAATCGTTCGCACAGTGCCGCGAGAGCGATTGTTTAGTCATGTGGGGGAGAACGTGTACGCCGTCCCCCGCCAGTGCATCCAAGGCTATCCTGCCGCCGTCTGTGATGGGAATAACGCGGAATTTGCGGGACTTGGTACGCTCATCTTGAGATGACAGAATCCGTATCGAATCCTGCACCCAAATGCGCCTGAGCATCTGGCCTTCGCTGCGCCTCATTCCCGTATTCGCAAAGAGCCGCCACCAGTGAGCACGCCGCCCGGATACCTTGTATAACGCATCAAGTTCGTCAGTCGAATACCAGCGGTGCGGCTTGCTGTCCGAGTTTTGCGGTGCTTTGACTATGCTGATGGGATTGTCGCTGATGATCTTCAGGTTCACGGCGCGGTTAATAACGGCATTGAGCGTCCGCAATTCCTTAGCGACTGTTGAAGCCTTAGCCAGAAAGCGCCGCTTGGTTTTGTAGTTCTCAGTTTCGGCAACCGTAATGAGGTTCAGGGGCTTCAGCCCGAAGTCAGGTAGTAGGTGGTCTTCGATAATCTGCTTAGTGCGGTAGTGGCTGTCGGGGTATTCGTTCTCATGCCACATCATGTAGTCGCGGGCGAAGGCATCGAATCGCGGGGCTGGTCGGCGGTTGGCGTTGAGGAGCCTACCTGTTTGTGAAACACCAAGTCGGAAAGATGCTGCTTAGACTTCGTACCGAATGGCTGCTTGGTTCGGGCGCGTCAATAGCGGCCAGTCGGATCTTATATTGTGTCTTGTCTGCGTCGAGCACTGTTATGGTGTCGCCATCAGTAACGCGGACTACGCGGCCGGTTAATTCGGCGGCGCCGCAATGTGTTCCCAGTGCGACACAAAGCGTAATTAGCCATGCCAGCATGGTAGCCATGCCAGCATGGGCGCACGGCTATGCAACGTTTTTTCGCAATAATTTAATCTCAAGTTTGTTGGCACAAATTAGCGCGCCTACGCCTGGGACAAAGGTGATCGCCATCACAATAAAATTAAGAACATTCCATGGGCTCATGATGGCCAACATCGCGAAGAA
>JAQGMI010000050.1 GCA_028292435.1 Betaproteobacteria bacterium | reverse complement strand
CAATAGTTGTTCTATTGCCAAGACGAGCAACGCAGCCATCGCCGATTCTGGCTGCAACCCTTCGGGCTGGCACGAGTTTTGGCTCATAACTTTGTCGCAAGCCACTTACTTAGAATGATTAAGTCGCGTGTCTTGCTTCGCGTTCTGAGCCAAAATCGTGACAGCGCATCACGCGTTTCATCAAGTTAGGCACTCAAGAACTCAAGGAGGCTCGTCATGGCATCAGTAAACAAGGTAATTCTGGTTGGAAATCTCGGTAAAGACCCCGAGTCGCGGTTCTTGCCCGATGGCGGCGCGGTGTGCAATTTCAGCATCGCCACAACCGACAAGTGGAAAGACAAAAGCGGCGAGCAGCAGGAGCGCACCGAGTGGCACCGCATTTCGACCTTTAACAAGCTCGCCGAAATCTGCGGCGAGTATCTGAAAAAAGGCTCGCAGGTGTACGTCGAAGGCCGGCTGCAGACCCGCAAATGGCAGGACAAGGAAGGCCAGGACAAGTACACGACCGAAGTCGTCGCCGATCGCATGCAAATGCTGGGTTCGCGCGCCGGCGGTTCGGACTCGATGTCACGCGGTGAACCGCGCGCAACTGCACCGGCGCCTGCCGGCGGCGCCGCGAATGCGGCCGCCAAGCCGGCCGCCAAAAAAGGCGGCGGCGCGTCGTTTGACGACATGGACGACGACATCCCGTTCTAAGCGGTAAGGCAGTACATCGCCCGCAGTGCGCCGACAGCCGGCAGCGCGAGCGGGCGCGCGGGAGCGCAGTCATAAAAATGAAAAAAACTCTTCGCTACGGCGAATACCTAGGCGCCGTGCGTGCGCGGCAGCGCACGCTCGACTACAACAAGGTAGTCGCGGCCGATCTGGAGCCGGCGCGCCGGCGCCAGCAGTTGCGTATGAAGGACATCTACCGCGTGCTGACGCCGTACGTGAGCGTGCGCTTCCTCGAGCAGTTCAAGAGCGTCGTCCCGCTGGCACTGTTCCTCGCGCTGTTCGCGGCTGTCGTGCTCAATTCCGCTATTGCGGGTGCGCATTCGGTCGCGCTCGGCATCGTCTCGGTCATTGTCGGCCTCATGCTGTTTCTCGAGGGTACGCAGCATGGCCTGATGCCGTTCAGCGAAAACATCGGGTTCAATCTGCCGAGCCGCTCGACCTGGCCGGTCATACTCGGCGTGGCTTTCCTCCTGGGCGCCGCTACAACCTTGGCCGAGCCGGAGATCTCCATATTGCGCAGCGCCGGCAGCCTGACCGATCCTGAGCGCGCACCCGCGCTCTACTCGCTGCTCAATCACCACGGCGGCGCGCTGGTCGCCGCCGTCGCGTTGAGCGTGGGCGTCGCGGTCATGGTCGGCATATTGCGCATGGTCATGAACTGGCGGCTCAAGCACCTGATCATCATCACGTTGCCGCCGTGCCTGGCGCTGACCGCTTATGTGGCAAGCCAGCCGCAGCTCGCGCCGATCGTCGGACTTGCATGGGATTGCGGCGCGATAACGACCGGGCCGGTGACGGTGCCCATCGTGCTCGCACTGGGTATCGGCGTGACAGCCGCCGCCGGCCGCGAGGACAACCCGTTGTCGGGCTTCGGCATCGTGACGCTCGCGTCGATGTTCCCCTCGTTTGCAGTCATGCTGTTGGCGCTCATCATGCCGCTCGACGACGTGCAGGCCATCGCGGCGATGGCCAGCACGCCGTGGTACGAAGAAAGTCCCGCCGCGGATGTGGTCGCAGCGGTGCGCGCGATTGTGCCGCTCACCGTGCTGCTGTGGCTGGTGCAGCGCGTGTTGCTGAAGGACCCAATCGCGAACCGCGCAACCATCGCCTACGGCATCGTGCTGTGCATCGTGGGCATGCTGTTTTTCAATCTGGGTCTTACGTACGGACTGTCCGAACTCGGCAACGCGTCGGGTAATATTTTGCCGGCGGCCTTCGCCCAGCTTGGCGAAGTCAAAGGTTCGCCGCTTTATCCGTACTGGATCGGACTCGCTATCGTCATCGGCTTTGCCGCGGCGCTCGGATACGGCGCAACCGCCGCCGAACCCGCGTTGAACGCGATGGGCATCACCGTGCAAAACCTGACCGACGGGGCGTTTCCGCGCAAGGCGTTGATACGCGCGTCGGCAATTGGCGTTGCGGCAGGCACGGCAGCCGGCGTGATTCGCGTGATATTCGATATTCCCATTGCTTACCTGCTGCTGCCGGCGTACGCGATCGCCTTGATAATGACGGTGCTGGCGGATGAGATCTACGTCAACCTTGCGTGGGACGCGGCGGGCGTGACAACCGGATCGGTAACAGTACCGCTGGTGCTCGCGATGGGTCTGGGCATCGGGCAGACTATGCATGCGGTGGAGGGATTCGGCATCCTCGCGCTCGCGTCGGTCGCACCCATCATCAGCGTGCTGGGCGTCGGCTTGTGGATTCGATTGACGATCGCGAGCAGTCATGCGCGCGCGAGCGCGGAAGAGGCGAAGGCATGAGCGAACACGACATAGTAGTACTGAGCGATGCGATGCTGATCACCTGCATCGTGCAACGTGGCATCGCGGACAAAGTAGTCGATGCGGCGATGCGCGCGGGCGCTCACGGCGCCACCATCTACTACGCGCGCGGCACCGGCGTGCGGCAGCGCCATCTGGGGCTGCTCGGCATCGCCATTAGTGCCGAGAAAGAAATGGTGCACGTGGTGGTGCCCAGCGAGCAGGCCGACCGCGTGTTCGAAAGCATGCATGCCGCCGCGCAAATCGACACGCCGGGCATGGGCATTCTGTACATGACGGCGGTGGAAAAGATGGCAACGTATGTGCCGCCCGAAGTAGTGGCGAGATATATCGGCAGCTGAACGCATGGCCGTGACCCGCACTGCGCACAACATCATCACCTGCATCATGCCGGCGGGGCGCGGGCTCGAACTGGTCGGTCAGTTGCGCGAGTTCGGCGTCGTCAGCGCGCAGGTCCACCATGCGCGCGGCGTCGGCCAGAGCAGCAAGCAGCGGCACGGCGTCTCGCACTATGCGGAACGCGAAGTGGTGCAGGCGCTCGTCGACGCGGCGCGGGCCGACGAAGTGTTCGAATTTCTCTATGCGGCGGCCGGCATCGGGCAGCCGCACGCGGGCATGCTGCTGATGGAAAAAGCCGTTCACGGCGTTGCGCTCGTCCTGCCCGACTTGCCCGACGAGCCCTGATGCAAGCGACCGACGTCGTCGCAGCCTGTATCGCGCAGGCCCGCGCGAAACCAAAGCGCCTGGTTTTGCCGGAAGGCGGCGACGAGCGGATTGTGGCCGCAGCGCGCCGCCTGCAAGACGAAGGCATTGCACTGCCCATCGTGCTTGGCACGAGGGCAGAGATCGAAGCGGCGGCCGCGCGCGCAGGTGTAACGCTCGATGGCATCACCACCGTCGATCCCCAGGAAAGCACGCGGCTCGACGCTTATGCCGCCTTGTATGCGCAGAGCAGGCCCGATGCAAATCCGAAAGTCGCGGCGCGCCTCGTGCGTAAACCGTTGTTTCATGCGGGCATGATGGTGACAGCGCAGGACGCCGACGCGATGATCGCCGGCGTTGCCAATCCGACGGGACGCGTGATCGAAGCAGGATTGCTGACGGTCGGACTTGCGCCCGGCATGCGTATGCCGTCGAGTTTTTTTCTGATGGTCGTGCCGGGACGCGGCGATGCGCCGGCGAAAAACTTTATTTATGCCGACTGCGCGGTCAACGTCGAGCCCGATTCTGAAACGCTTGCCGACATTGCGATCGCATCGGCGAAAACATGCCGCGTGCTGCTGGGTGAGGAGCCGCGTGTCGCGTTGCTGTCTTTTTCAACCCGGGGCAGCGCGCAGCATGCACGCATCGATAAGGTCACGCAGGCACTCGCATTGGCTCGTGCGCGCGCACCCGAACTTCATATCGATGGCGAATTGCAGGCCGATGCCGCGTTGTCGCCGCAGGCCGCGGCCAAGAAATTGAAGGATGCCGGCGAAGTCGCCGGCCGCGCTAACGTGCTCGTTTTTCCGGACCTCGATGCCGGCAACATCGGCTACAAGCTCACGCAGTACATGGCCGGCGCGCGCGCGGTTGGTCCGGTGTTGCAGGGGTTTGCGCGGCCGCTCAGCGATTTGTCGCGCGGCGCGACGGTCGACGACATCGTCGCGACCGCCGCGATTGTGCTGGCAGGCGCTTAACGCCTTTTCAACGTTTGTCCATCGGCACGTAGTCGCGCGGCTCGGGGCCGTTGTACAGCGTCAGCGGACGCAGCAGGATGTTGTTTTCGATTTGCTCGATCACCTGCACGGTCCAGCCGGGCACGCGTCCCACTGCGAAAATCGGCACGAACAAGTCCTCGGCGATGCCGTTCAGAAAATAGACGACGCCGGCGTAAAAATCGACGTTCACGTTCACGCCATGGCGAGCGTACGGTTTCATCGCATCGACGACCGCCTGCAAAATCAGATACCACTTCGGCTGGCCCATTTCACGCGATAGTTTTTCGACGCCTTCGCGCATGTGCCGCGCGCGCGGATCTTCGGCGCGATACACGCGGTGGCCGAAGCCCATCACCGGTTCCTTGTTGGTGCGCTTGGTTTTGACATACTCGGCGGCGCGCGACGCATCGCCGATTTCCTGCGCCATGCGCATGACATTTTCGGCGGCGCCGCCGTGCGCCGGGCCGGCCAGTGCTGCGATTGCCGCGGTGATCGCGCCGTGCAAATCGGCGTCCGTCCCGGCAACGACCCGCGCTGCAAATGATGATGCATTGGAACCGTGCTCCGCGTGCAGCACCATGTCGAGGTCCATGAGTCGCGCGGCGTCTTCGCTCGGTTCCTTGCCTTTGAGCATGTAGAGAAAGTTGGCGGCATGACCGAGTTGCGGCTTCGGCGCGACCGGCTCGCGGCCGTTACGGATGTGATCGTGCGCGGCGACGATCATCGGCACTTGCGCGGTCAGCCGGATGCCTTTGCGCAAAGTAGCCGCAGGCGATTTGTCGGCGGTTTCAGGATCGAACGCGGCCAGCGCCGACACCGCGGTGCGCAAAACATCCATCGGGTGCGCGTGCTTGATCGTGCGGATTACTTCATAAACCTGCGGCGGCAGCGTGCGTGCGGCTTTCAATTCGGCCTCGAAGGCCGTAAGCTCGGCGCGTGAGGGCAATTCGCCTTTCAGCAGCAGGTAGCAGGTTTCCTCGATGGTCGAGCGGCCGGCCAGGTCGTGAATCGAGTAGCCGCGGTAGCGCAACTCGCCTTTACGCCCGTCGATGTAGCAGACGCGCGAGCGGTCAAAGTAGACGCCCTTCAAGCCGCGCTGAATCTCAATTTTTTCGATGCTGTCTTCCATTGCGTTCCTCGTGTATCAGTTTGGAGCAACCCGTTGCAAACCGCAGCGTCCGATTATGCATGGCCGGATTTTGCAACGCTACCCGACCCATGGCGGATGATCGGCCCCGCAGTCCCGAGTGCCTGCTGCGCTTTAAAAGTAAAGAGCGAACGAAACAGCGGCGACAGCGTGTCTTGGGTTTTCCGTTTGCGCCCCCATTTCTACCCGGCGGTACAGCGCTTTTCCGTTATAATGCCAACCTTTTGAATTTGGGAGAAATTATGCCCATATATGAGTATCGATGTGAGAGCTGCGGATTCCAGAAGGAATTCCTGCAGAAGCTGAGTGACGCGCCGCTCAAGGATTGCACCGAGTGCGGTAAGCCGACGTTCAGCAAAATGTTAACGGCTGCCGGCTTTCAGTTGAAGGGCAGCGGCTGGTACGCGACCGATTTCAAGAATCCGCCGGCCAAGTCGAAAGAAGCGGTCAAGCCGGATGCGAAAGCGGCTGAAACGTCGGCAGCGAAAGTGGAATCCAAAACATCTGCCGAGCCCGCCAAGGAATCTGCAACCAAACCGGCCGAAGCGGCTCCGGCCAAACCGGCGCCCGCGGCACCGGTCGCCAATTCCTGAGTTGCGCTAATTGAAAAAGTATTTCATCACCGGTTTGCTGATCTGGGTGCCGCTCGGCATTACGCTGTGGGTGCTGCATCTGCTCGTCAGCGCGATGGACCAGACGCTGTTGCTGCTGCCGGAACAGTTCCAGACCGAGGCCTGGCTTGGCATGCACGTGCCGGGGATGGGCGTCGTACTGACGTTCGTCGTCGTGTTCGGCACCGGCCTCATCGCGGCCAATATGCTGGGCCAGCGACTGCTGCGGTTCTGGGAAAACATCCTTGGGCGCATTCCGGTCTTCAAGTCGATCTATAACAGCGTCAAGCAGGTATCGGACACACTGTTCTCTTCGAGCGGCCACGCGTTTCGCAAAGCGTTGCTCGTGCAATACCCGCGCGACGGCTCGTGGACCATCGCATTCCTGACCGGGCAGCCCGGCGGCGACGTCGTCAATCATTTGCAGGGTGAATACTGGAGCGTGTATGTGCCGACCACGCCGAATCCGACGTCAGGATTTTTCCTGATGATGCCGAAGTCCGATGTCATCGTGCTCGACATGAGCGTCGATGAAGCGCTGAAATACATCATCTCGATGGGCGTCGTGTCGCCGGCCGGCCGCGTCAGGCCGCCGGCGCGGCCCGAAGTCGCGCGGCAGGCAGTCAATTCATAAGCGGCCGCCGGCCAAGTCGCGGCCGGTTTTACTAATTTCCTTTCGAAGCGGTCTTTATCATGCGTAGCGAATATTGCGGGCTCGTCAACAGCGCCCACCTGAAGCAGACAATCACGGTGTACGGTTGGGTGCATCGCCGGCGCGACCATGGCGGCGTCATCTTCATCGATTTGCGTGACCGCGAGGGCCTGCTGCAAATCGTGTGCGACCCCGACACGCCCGAGACGCTCAAGATTGCGGAAACGCTGCGCAATGAATTTGTCGTCCGCGTAACCGGGCGCGTGCGCGAACGTCCGGCCGGAACCGTCAATGCCAATCTCGTGAGCGGCGAAGTCGAAGTGCTCGCGGCCGAGATCGAAGTGCTCAATCCGTCGCTGACGCCGCCGTTCCTGATGGACGACGACAGCCTGTCGGAAAACGTGCGGCTCGAGTACCGTTTTCTCGACCTGCGCCGTCTGCAGATGCAGAAGAATCTGAAGCTGCGCTACAAGACCGCGATGGCGGTGCGCGTGTTTCTCGACCAGCACGGCTTTATCGACATCGAAACGCCGATGCTCACGCGCTCTACCCCCGAGGGTGCGCGCGATTACCTGGTGCCGAGCCGCGTGCACGCGGGCAAATTCTTCGCGCTGCCGCAGTCGCCGCAGCTCTTCAAGCAGCTCTTGATGATTTCGGGCTTCGACCGCTATTACCAGATCGTCAAATGCTTCCGGGATGAAGATTTGCGCGCCGACCGCCAGCCCGAGTTCACGCAGATCGACGTCGAGACGTCGTTCATGACACAGAACGAAATTATGGTGCTGATGGAAGAGTTGATTCGCACTGTGTTTAAAGGCGTGCTCGATGTCGAGTTGCCGAATCCGTTTCCGCGCATGGCGTACGACGAGGCGATGCTGGTGTACGGTTCGGACAAGCCCGACCTGCGCGTGTCGCTGAAGCTGACCGAACTTACCGACGCGATGAAAAGTGTTGCGTTCAAAGTGTTTTCCGCGCCGGCGAATGCCGCGGGCGGCCGCGTTGCGGGCCTGCTCGTGCCGAAAGGCTGCGAACTCACGCGCGGCGAAATTGATGCGTACACCGAATTCGTCGGTGTGTACGGCGCGAAGGGTCTCGCGTACATCAAGTTCAATGAAATCGCCAAAGGCCGCGACGGCATGCAATCGCCCATCGTCAAAAATCTCGACGACACGGCGTTGCAGACCATCGTCGAGCGCACGGGCGCCAAGGACGGCGACCTGGTGTTTTTCGGCGCCGGTACCGCCAAGGTGGTCGCTGACGCGCTCGGCGCGCTGCGCTCGAAAATCGGCCATGAAAAAGGATTCGCAACGGCCGGCTGGCAGCCGCTGTGGGTTGTCGATTTCCCGATGTTCGAGTGGGACGAGGAGGGCAAGCGCTGGAACGCGATGCACCATCCGTTTACCGCGCCCGCCGACGGCCATGAAGATTTGCTCGACACCGATCCCGGCCGTGCTCGCGCCAAGGCGCACGACATGGTGTTGAACGGCTGGGAACTGGGCGGCGGCTCGGTCCGAATTCATCGCCAGGACGTGCAGTCGAAAGTGTTTCGCGCGCTCAACATCAGCGCTGAAGAAGCCGAAGCCAAGTTCGGCTTTCTGCTGCAGGCGCTGCAGTTCGGCGCGCCGCCTCACGGCGGTATTGCATTCGGCCTCGACCGCCTCGTCACAATGATGGCCGGCGCCGAATCGATTCGCGACGTGATTGCGTTCCCTAAAACGCAGCGCGCGCAGTGCTTGCTTACGCGCGCGCCGAATACCGTCGACGAGGCGCAGTTGCGCGAGCTGCATATCAGGCTGCGCCAGCCTAATCCTTAAACGCGACGGCGCAAAGGCGCGACTATGCGGCGTCTCGCGGCAGTTCTCCTCTGGGCAATGCTGGCGTTCGCCGCCGCGTTCATTCCGTCGCCACGTGAAGCGCTCGCGCGCGAACAGCGGTTTCAGGACATCGCGGTCGCCCAGCTGTCGCGCGAGGCGCAGCAAACGCTGGCTGCAATCAAGCGCGGCGGGCCGTTTTCATACGACCGCGACGGCGTCGTGTTCGGCAATTACGAACACCTGTTGCCGCAGCGCCATCGCGGTTTTTACCGCGAGTACACGGTGCCGACACCGGGCGTCAAGAACCGCGGCGCCCGCCGCATTATTGCCGGCCAGCACGCGGAGTATTATTACAGCGACGATCATTACCGCAGCTTCAAGCGCATCCGCGAATGAAATCGCCCGCCACTTTTCCGTTGACTCCCGCGCAATCCGGCGTTTATGCCGCAGCACCGCAGCTCGCCGAACTGAAGCGCGCGGCACCGGCGGCGGACGTTGCATGGTTCGAACTCGACCTTGCCCGCGTCGACACCAAGGCGGCGCTCATCGAGCGTTGTGAGCAGGTGCTCGGTTTGCCGCCCTTGTTCGGGCGCAATTGGGATGCGCTCGTCGACAGCGTCGAGGATTTTTCATGGCGGCCGGCGGCGGGTTTTGTAGTCAACATCAGCAACGGCGCAATGCTCGCGCGCAGCGCGCCAGGGGATCTCGCGACGCTGCTTGAAATTTTCGCGAACGCCGCCACGTACTGGTCGGCGAAGGACAAAATTTTCGCGGTGCTGGTCGATGCCTCGACGCGCGGCGCCCGGGTCATGAATACTTTGCCAGCGTAATGGCTGTCTACAAGGTTCCGATCTCGGTGCTGGTGGTCATTTACACCGTCGACTTGCAGGTGTTGCTGCTCGAACGCGCCGACCGCCCGGGCTTCTGGCAATCGGTGACCGGCAGTCAGGAAGCGGCTGAAACGCTGGTGCAAACCGCGCGGCGCGAAGTGGCTGAAGAAACGGGCCTTGATGCGGAAAGTTTTGAACTGGTCGACTGGCAGAAGCAGAACCGTTATGAGATTTATCTACGCTGGCGCGGGCGCTATGCACCCGGCATTACGCACAACACCGAGCATGTTTTCGGATTGCGCCTGCCGGGCGCGCAGCCGGTGACCATCGCCGCGCGCGAGCATCTGCAGTTTTCGTGGTTGCCATGGCGCGACGCCGCCGACAAAGTATTTTCGTGGAGCAATGCCGAAGCAATTCGCGAGTTGCCGCAACGGAATAACCACGTGTAACAAGCGGGCATCCAGCCGCCATTGAATTCGCGGCTGGATTTTTTGTCATACTATGGTAATGTTCTAACCCCTTCAGGGACGACCCGAGGACATCCAGTCATGCAAGTTGCTGCAATTGCATTTGACCGCTTCAAACCGCTGCAGGACGACGCCTGCGAGAGCCGCATCGTGGCCGCCAAGGCCGCGCTCGGCAAGCGCGCGGTCGTCCTTGGCCATCATTATCAGCGCGCCGACGTCTACAAGCACGCGGACCTGACGGGCGACTCGCTGCAATTGTCGCGGCTCGCCGGCCAGACCGACGCCGATTACATCGTGTTCTGCGGCGTGCATTTCATGGCCGAAGTCGCCGACATTTTGTCGAAGCCGACGCAGGCCGCGGTCCTTCCCGACATGAACGCCGGCTGCTCGATGGCCGACATGGCGAACCTTGCCAAAGTCGAGCGCGCGTGGCGCGAACTTGCCGAAGTGCTCGAGCCTGACGAAAAAGTTACGCCGGTCACCTATATCAATTCAGCCGCCGACCTGAAAGCGTTTTGCGGCGAGCACGGCGGCATCGTGTGCACGTCGACCAATGCCAAGCAGGTGCTCGAATGGTCGTTCGCGCGCCGCGAAAAAGTCCTGTTCTTCCCCGACCAGCACCTTGGGCGCTGGAGCGGCTACATGATCGGCATAGCACCCGACGAAATGATGGTGTGGGATTTCGACGAACCGCTCGGCGGCCTTACGCCCGAGCAGATCCGCAAGGCACGCGTGCTGTTGTGGAAAGGCCATTGCTCGGTACACCAGATGTTCCAGGTGCAGCACGTGTTGAATTTCCGCGCCGCGTATCCGGAAGGCATGGTCATTTCCCACCCCGAGTGCAATTTCGAGGTGTGCAAGCTGTCGGATTACGTTGGTTCGACCGATTTCATCATCAAAACCATTACCGAGTCGAAGCCGAACACGCGCTGGCTTGTCGGCACCGAGTTGAATCTGGTGAACCGCCTCGCCGAAGTCGTCAAGCCGGAAGGTAAAGTCGTCCAGTTCATGGCGCCGACCGTCTGCGTGTGCTCGACGATGGCGCGCATCGATCCGCAGCACCTCGCGTGGACGCTCGAAAATCTGGTTGCGGGCAAAGTCGTGAACCAGATCAAAGTGCCCGAGCGCGAAGCCGAGTTCGCCCGCATCGCCTTGAAACGGATGCTCGAAGTCGTCTAGCATTACGGCTGCGCGGTTCGCCGCGCCAGCCGCCCTGTTGTGTCGTTCATGCGCGAGCGCGCACGGCGCCCTTTAATCTGATCGCGCCTGAAGTCCTATGACCGATACTCTGCACATCGCCACCTATAACATTCACAAAGGGTTGTCGTTTTTCAAGCGCCGGCTCGTCATTCACGAAGTGCGCGAGCATCTCCGGTTGCTCAACGCCGACCTCGTGTTCTTGCAGGAAGTGCAGGGCAATCATGCGCACCAGGCCCGACGCTTCCTCAATTGGCCTGAGCAGTCGCAATACGAATTCATCGCCGATTCGGTGTGGACCGACTTCGCGTACGGGCGTAACGCCGTCTACGATTCAGGGCATCACGGCAACGCGATACTCAGTCGCTTTCCGATCGGCAAGTGGGAGAACGAAGACATTTCCGAGCACCGCTTCGAGAGCCGCGGGCTTCTGCATTGTGAAATCAAAGTGCCGGGCTGGGACACCGACCTGCACTGCGTGTGCGTCCATCTTGGCCTGACCCGGCTCCATCGCAGCCGCCAGATGCGCGCGCTGCGCGAACGCATCGATCGCATGGTGCCGCCGCAAGCGCCGTTGATCGTGGCCGGCGACTTTAACGACTGGGCGCGTCACGCGAACAACGAGCTCGCGCGGCCACTCGGGCTGCATGAAGTATTCGAGCACACATTCGGCCGGCCCGCGCGCAGCTTTCCCGCGATGCTGCCGTTGTTTCACCTGGATCGCATTTACGTCCGCGGATTCAGCATCAAGCAGGCGCGCGTGCATCAGGGCAGCGCATGGGCGAAAGTTTCCGATCACGCTGCGCTGACATCGACAATCGTCAGGCTATGAGCAGATTCGTGTCCGGCAATCGCGTCGAGTTACTGCGCGCCGGCACCGAATATTTTCCAGCGCTCGAGGCGGCGTGCGACGCCGCGCAGCATGAGATCTACCTCGAAACCTATATCTTCGAAGACGATGCCACCGGCCAGCGCATCGGCGCCGCGCTCGCCCGCGCGGCACGCCGCGGGGTCATCGTCTACGTGATGATCGACGGATTTGGCTCCAAGGACCTCGGTGACGATTTCGTGCTCGCGCTGCGCGAGGCGGGCATACGCGTGCTCGTATACCGGCCGCAGATTTCGCCATGGACGCTGCGCCGCGAGCGCCTGCGCCGGCTGCATCGGAAGGTCGTGGTGGTCGATGCGCGCATCGCGTTTGTGGGGGGTATCAACATCATCGACGATATGCACACGCCGCGGCAGGTGCCGCCGCGATTCGATTACGCGGTGCGCATTGAAGGGCCGCTGCTGGCACCCATCCACGCATCGGTGGTGAACCTGTGGACGCTCGTCATGTGGACGCAGTTCCGGCGGCGCGGACCGCTCAATAAAATTCCAGTGCAGCATGCGCCGTCGGGCAGCCGGCGCGGCGCTTTCGTGGTGCGCGACAACCTGCGCCATCGCAACGACATCGAACGCGCTTATCTCGAGGCGATTGGCAATGCATCCGTCGAAGTCGTGATCGCCAATGCGTATTTTTTTCCGGGCAAAAGCTTTCGGCGCGCGCTCGCGAGCGCGGCGGCGCGCGGCGTGCGCGTAGTGCTGCTGTTGCAGGGGCGCGTCGAGTACGTGCTGCTGCATTATGCGTCGCGCGCGTTGTACCGTTTTTTTCTCGACGCGGGCGTCGAGATATACGAATACCACCGCAGTTTCCTGCACGCGAAGGTCGCCGTGATCGACGACCGCTGGTCAACCGTCGGCTCGTCGAATATCGATCCGATGAGCCTGCTGCTTGCGCGCGAGGCGAACGTGCTGATCGACGACGCCGCCTTCGCGCGTGAACTTAAGACCAGTTTGAACGACGCGATGGCGCTCGGCGCAGAGCGTGTCGATGCCGCAACCTGGAAGCACCAATCGCTGACGGCGCGCATCATGACGTGGGTTTGTTACGGGCTGGTCCGGTTCATGACCGGCTGGTCGTCGTATGGACGTGCGCGCGAGTTCAGATAAGACCGCGCCGGCGCGTTTCGATTCGCGCCGGATTGGTGCATCAACGATGAACTATACGTTCATGATGGTGCGCGCTTCAGGTGGGCGGGCTGCGTACAAACTCTTAAGCGCTTGATTTAAAGCAATTCACATTCTGGCATCCGAATTGCTAAGTAAGGTATGAAAGCGTGGAGAGTCATCAGGCTTCGCGTTTTCACCTCCTCCTTTGGTAATCTTTGGGCGCTCTAACCAGCGCCCATTTTTTTTGCGGTCGGGCTTGCTGCGTGATACGTTCCGCGCACGATGTCTTTCTATACAAGGGGAGTTGACTGGCTGTCGCGCCTAGTGCGCGCGCAGCAGCGGCCGCTGTCCGTCGACAGTGACGCCGCCGGTGACGACCCGGCTTTTTATCAGCGGGTAGAGGCTGCGCTCGGCGGCGGCCATGCTGCCGAAGCCGAACGTCTGTGCAAAGCGCACATCGCCCGCGGTGGCGACAACCGGTTCGCGCACGAGCGCCTGGCGCACCTGCTGCTTGAGCAGGGGCGCATCAACGACGCACTTACGCATTTTCGCGCCGTAGACGTCATGGAAGGACGGCGCGATTGGACGACGGAAGCATTCGCAAACGAGCGTCTTGACATCGAACGCGCGCGTCGTGGCGAACCGCATTTCCGCTGGCTCGATGACGTCAGGGTCGAAACCGCGTACTGGACCATCATGCAGGGCGACCGCATCTACAACGACGACGTGCACGCGAAAAATCTCGCGACCAGCCCTTTCGTACAGCGCCGCGTCAGCGCGGACGGGCACCGGATAGTCGCCAGCTTGCCGCCGGTGGCGCGTGCGATCGACGAACCTTGCGTTCTGGTAGGCGGTGACGAAAATTTCAGCCATTGGCTGTTTCGAAACGTTCTCAAACTGTCGAGCCTGGACCGCGCCGGCATGCTGTATGAGTACCCATGGCTCATCAACGCCGATCTCAAAAAATATCAAAGCGAATATCTGGCACTGCTTGGGCAGCGGCCCGAGCGCCTGATCAAGGTCGAGCGCAACAGCGTTCTTGCATGCCGGCGCCTGCTGGTGCCGGCGCTTCATGTCAGTACGCGTGCGGTCACCGAGGGCATCGGGTGGATTCGCGGGCGTTTTGCGCATTTGCTCGCCGGTCCCGCGACGCGGCGCATTTTCATTTCGCGCCGCGATGGGCAGCGGCGCAGCCTTTTAAACGAGGACGACGTATTCGAAGCGCTGCGGGAATGGGACTTCGAGCGCGTAGTGCCCGGCGAGATGAGCGTCGTCGAGCAGATTGAGACGTTTGCGTCGGCGCGCTGCATCGTCGCGGCGCATGGCGCTGCGCTGACGAATATGATTTTTTCGCCGCCGGCGACCGCCATCGTCGAGATCACGAGCACCGCGATCGAGCATATGAATCTTTTCCGTAAGCTCGCACGTAGCACGCATCATGAGATCGAGTCTATCGTTTCGGCCGACTATCCCGAGGGCGCCGCCGCGGCCGGCGTGAACGCCGATTACCGCGTCGACGTCAAAGCGGTGCGCGCGGCGGTCGCCCGAAGACTTTGATCGTCGCGCCCGAACTGCCGGGTGGCGGCATGATAAAATTGAACCCTGAGCGACGCCGTTTAAACCAACCGCTCAGTCACCGGCAAGTGCCGCCAACTTAGAATTTTCGCGCGGTCACCCGACACTCCGAATCATGGCCACTTATCACCAATCCACCACGCCGCCGGCACCGGCGCAGACATCGGCTGCGCCGCGCGCCGGCTGGCCGACCGTCAAGCTGCTGATTCCTTATCTGTGGGAATTCAAGGCTCGAGTGGCCATCGCGCTGACCTTTCTGGTCGCCGCCAAGCTCGCGAACGTCGGCGTGCCGCTGATCTTGAAACGCATCGTCGACGCGCTCGACCCGACGCAGGCAATGGTCGCGCTGCCGCTCATGCTGCTGCTCGCTTATGGCGCGCTGCGACTGTCGACGACGTTGTTCGCCGAGCTGCGCGACATCGTGTTCGTGCGCGTGACCCAGCGCGCGGTGCGCCGCATCGCGTTGACGGTTTTTCGCCATCTGCACTCACTGAGCCTGCGCTTCCATCTCGACCGCCAGACCGGCGGCGTGTCGCGCGATATCGAGCGCGGCACACGCGGCATCGGTACTCTGATGAGCTACATGCTGTTCTCGATCATCCCGGTCATCCTCGAGTTCACGCTCGTCGCGATCGTGCTGCTCACGCATTTCGACTGGCGCTTTGCCGCCGTCACGTTTGGCGCGGTCGTGGTTTATATCGGGTTTACGATCGCGGTGACGGAATGGCGCACCTCGATCCGGCGTGAAGCCAACGAGCTCGATTCGCGCGCCAACAGCAGGGCGATCGACAGCCTGCTCAATTACGAAACGGTCAAATACTTCAACAATGAAGAATTCGAAGCGCGGCGCTACGACGAAAGCCTGACGCGTTACGAAGCGGCGGCGGTGCGCACCGAATCATCGCTCGGATTGCTCAACATCGGCCAGAGCTGCGTGATCGCGATTGCAGTGACGTTACTCATGATTTTCGCGGCGCAGGGCGTCGTGGCGAAAACGCTGACGCTGGGCGACCTCATGCTGATCAACGGGTTGCTGATCCAGCTTTACATCCCGCTTAATTTTCTCGGTATGGTTTACCGCGAGATCAAGCAGGCGCAGATCGATCTCGAGCGCATGTTTCGCCTGCTCGCCGAAAACCGCGAAATTCGCGACCGGCCCGATGCGCGTGAACTTGCCGGCGTGCACGCTGCCGTGCGGTTCGAAAACGTCGATTTTGCTTACAACTCAAACCGGCCGATTCTGAATGGCGTGAACTTCGAACTGCCCGCCGGCAACAAGGTGGCCATTGTCGGTCATAGCGGTTCTGGTAAATCGACGCTCGCGCGGCTGCTGTATCGCTTCTACGACGTCGGCGCCGGACGTATCTCGATCAACGATGTCGATATCCGCGATCTGAAGCAGTCGCATCTGCGTGCGGCCATCGGCATCGTGCCGCAGGACACGGTGCTGTTCAATGACACGATCTACTACAACATCCAATATGGGCGCCCGGAGGCGACGCGCGATGAAGTCATCGCGGCTGCGCAGGCTGCGCATATCTACGATTTCATCACGAGCCTGCCTGATGGATTCGAAGCGCGCGTTGGCGAGCGCGGGCTCAAGCTGTCGGGCGGCGAGAAGCAGCGCGTCGCTATCGCGCGCGCGATTCTCAAGAATCCGCGCATCCTGATTTTCGATGAAGCGACCTCGGCGCTCGATTCGGCAACCGAGCAGGCGATTCAGGCCGAGCTTGAGCAGATTTCGAAGGGACGCACGACGCTGGTGATCGCGCATCGCCTGTCGACCGTGATGGATGCCCACCAGATCCTGGTGATGGACGCCGGCCATATCGTCGAGCGCGGCACGCATCGCGAACTCCTCGCCCGGGCGGGCGCCTATGCCGAAATGTGGGCATTGCAGCAACAGGAAGAAGCGAAGCAGGGCGAGACCGCGCACCCCGATCCGCGCCTGCTCGCGACCGCCATCCGTTAATCGCGGCGGCGGTTTTACGCCGCCTCACGCCAGCGGCATGCGCTTGGTATTATCCGGACATCCGTAATCAGGGCGCTCAGTACCATGCGTACGTTATTAGCCGGTGCGTTCCTTGTGTTTGCCGCAGCGCCCGTCGCGGCGGCCGACCTGCCGCTTTTCGACGCTCACCTGCATTACAGCCATGACGCGTGGGAAAGCGTGCCGCCCGCCGAGGCGATCTCGATATTGCGCAAAGCGGGTGTTAGGCGCGCGCTGGTGTCGAGCTCGAACGACGACGGCAACCAAAAGCTCTACGCGGAAGCACCCGACCTCATCGTGCCGTCGTTGCGTCCTTACCGTTCGCGCGGCGATATTGGTATCTGGGCACGCGACGATGCCATCATCGGCTATCTCGAGCAGCGACTCGCCCGGTATCGCTATGCGGCAATCGGCGAATTTCATCTGTATGGCGCGGATGCCGATCTGCCTGTCCCTAGGCGCGTCGTGCAGCTTGCGCGGCAACACAAGTTATTCCTGCATGCGCACTCGGATCGGGACGCCATCGAGCGCCTCTTCAAGCAGGATCCCGGTGCACGTATTCTGTGGGCGCATTCGGGTTTCGATCGTCCGGACGATGTGCGCGAGCTGCTGCGCAAGCACAAGAATCTGTGGTGCGACCTCGCATTTCGCACCGATCACGTGAGCGGCGGTAAGGCAACGCCGGAATGGCGCGCGTTGTTCATCGAATTCTCCGATCGCTTTTTGCTCGGCACTGATACCTACGTGCCCGAGCGCTGGCACTACGTCAGCGGCCACGCAAGTCTCGCGCGCGGATGGCTCGCCGATTTGCCGCCGGACGCCGCTCAGCAGATCGCCTGGCGCAATGGCGATGCGCTGTTCGGCGGCATGCTTGAGCCCGTTAAGGAATGAACACCACCAAAGCGCGCGAAACGGCTGCAATCGCGGCGGCGCTCATGGCACTGCCGGCGTCGGCTTGCGTGCCTGAGCTCGCCGGCGCAGCGCGCACGCTGGACACCGGCCGCTATACGCTCGCCTACCGCTCCGTGCCGCCAAAAATCGCCGTCGGCGAGCACTTCTCGCTCGAAGTGGCGGTGTGTGCGAACGGCGGCACGCCGCTGCCCGACAGTTTGAGCGTTGACGCACAGATGCCCGAGCACCGCCATGGTATGAACTACAAGCCGGGCATCAAGCGCGTATCCGCGACGCGGTTTCGCGCCGACGGCCTGATGTTTCACATGCCGGGGCGGTGGGAGTTCGATTTCGAACTGCGCGCCGCCGGCCGCACCGATCGCGTCAAGCAAAGTGAGGTATTCGAATGATCCGAAAACTCGCGTGTATTGGATTGCTGGCGGCAGCATTGCCGCTATTGACTGTCGCCGCCAACGACAAGGACGTGCTCGACTTCACCGCCGACGAATTGCGGCGCATCATGCAACATGGCCCGTGGCCGCAGTCATGGTCGCGCGATCCGAGCAATCGCGTGTCGGGCAAGCGCGAAGCGATCGATTTCGGCGAGCATTTATTTTTTGAAAACCGGTTGTCCGGCAAGGGCACTCTGTCATGCGGCTCCTGTCATGTTCCCGAGCGCGACTGGAGCGACGGACTGCAGCGCGGCGAAGGCATGCAAACGGTGGACCGCAATACGCCCAATCTCGTGAACGTGCGCTATCACCGCTGGTATGGCTGGGACGGCGCCGCCGACAGCTTGTGGTCACAAAGCATCCGGCCGAGCCTGAACGAAAAAGAACTCGCTTCGACGCCGCAGAATGTCGCCGCCATCGTGCGCAAGGACCCGGAACTCTCGTGCCATTACACGCGCACTTACGGCAAGCCGCCGACGGAGGTGAAGGACGACGAAGCGCTGCTCGTCGACGTCGGCAAAGCGCTTGCCGCGTTTCAGGAAACGATTGTTGCGGCGCGAACCGCCTTCGATGAGTTTCGCGACGCGCTCGAGCGCGGCGATCGCAGCGCAGCGGCGCGTTACTCGATGCCGGCGCAGCGCGGCCTTCGCATCTTTATCGGCAAAGGCAATTGCGTGAGCTGTCACAACGGCCCGCGGTTTACCAACGGCGAATTTCACGCGACCGGCGTGTCGTTTTTTGCATCGAAGAATCGCGTCGATCCCGGACGTCATGAAGGCATCCGGGAACTGAAGGCAAGCCGCTTCAACCTGCTGGGCCCCTACAACGACGACCCGACTAGGGCTACCGCCGTCGGCACGCAGCACGTTGAACTCGTGCAGCGCAATTTTGGCGAATTCAAGGTGCCGTCGCTGCGTAATGCCGCGTTGACCGGGCCCTACATGCACAACGGGCAGATCGGCACGCTGCGGGAAGTCGTGCGCTATTACTCGGAACTGAATGTCGACCGCCTGCACGCAGACGGCGAGCAGCTTCTAAAGCCGCTCAAATTAAGCGCCCAGGAAACCGACGATCTCATCGTGTTTGTCGAAAGCCTGACCGACTTTCGCACCAACTGGAAACGCAGCACCGGCGGCGAGCCGAGCTGCAGGTAACGCGCAAGGCTAACCGCCGCGCCGCGCCTGCTCGTAGAGCGGCATTACCGTCGGCAGCAGCGACTGGATCTGCGCGATGCGGTTGGCTTCGGCCGGATGCGTGCTTAGAAATTCGGGCGGCCGGCCGCCCTGGTTCGCCTTCATCATTTTCTGCCAGATCGAGACGCCGGCGCGCGGATCATAGCTGGCCCGTGCCGTCAGTTCGAGCCCGATGCGGTCGGCTTCGGATTCGTCGACGCGGCTGAATTTGGTCGCTACGAGCGCTTGATAAGCACTGCCCGCGAGATCGGCGGAGCCTTCACCCAGACCGAGCAAGGCGGCGCCGATGCCGATGGCGCCCTGGGCCGCCATCGCCTGGGAAACCTGCTCGCGTGAATGTTCGCGCAGCGCATGCGCAATTTCATGTCCCATGACAACGGCGATTTCGTCATCGGTCAGATTAAGCTGCTTGATGAGCCCCGAATAAAACGCAATCTTGCCGCCGGGCATGCAAAACGCGTTGAGCTCATTGCTGCTGATGACGTTCACTTCCCATTTCCAGCCGGGCGCGTCGGCACGAAATACGCGCGTCTGCGGCTCGATCCGGCTGGCGATTGCGCGTACGCGCTGCGTGAGCGCGGGGTCGGTGTTCAATGCGCCTTTTTTCTGCGCGTCCGCGCGCAGCTGCGTATAAGCCTGGCTTGCCATCTGGTCAAGTTGTTCGGACGAGACCAGCAGCAGTTGCCGGCGCTCAGCGCCCACCGCGCCACCCTGCGTCGTGGTCTCGCAACCCCCAAGCATCAGGAACGCAGACAATACAGAGAGCGTTGAAACGGTGCGGACAGCCGGCGAATGGGCGTTCATGTCAGTCTTTCCTTCAGTCCTTGTAGGCTTCGATCTGAAACAGAATTTTTATATCGTCACCGACACTCGAGGCCGCGTTTAACCCGAAATCGATGCGCTTGATGGCGGCGGTACCGTCCGCGCCGCACTGCAGCTTCTTATTGACCGGATGCGGGCGGCATTTAAACGAAGTGATGACGAGTGTAACCGGTTTGATTACACCGGCAAGCAGAAGTTCTCCTTCTGCACCGCTGGGTACGTCGCCGGAAAACTTTACATTCGCTGAGCGATAAATCATCTGCGGATACTGTTCCACTTTGAACCAGGTGGCGCGCACGATGTTGTCGCGTCCCGCATGCCCGGTAGTCATCGAAGCCGTATCGACCACGATTTCGATGCTGCCGGTTTTTGCCACGCGGTCGAGCGTGATCTTGCCGGCGGTCTTCTGAAAAAAGCCGCGCGTGATCGTGAAGTCGCCGCCATGCGTAAGTTCGAAGCTTGGAAAGGTATGCGCAGGATCGGCGGTAAAAGACTCGACCGCGCCCCGCGCGGGCGCCGCGACACTCAACGCTATCATGACAACGGCAAGGATTCGGTGCATGGGTTCAACTCCCTTTTTGCAATTATTTTTTTACCGCGGTCTTACCTGCGGCCACGACGATATGAAATTTTATCTGCACTTCGTCGGCGACGGTGTCGGTGTCTTTCCACACGCCTTCGCCGATATTGTACTGAAGCCGCTTGATCGTGAATGCGCCGTCGAACGCCGCGCCGCCGGCCTCTTCGTTATAGGTCATCGGCACCGCGGCTTCCTGCGTGCGGCCTTTGATCGTGAGCGGGCCGCGCACTTCATAGCGCCCGCCGCCGAGCGGCTTGATGCCCGTCGATACAAACGTCGCCTTCGGAAACGTCTTCGCGTCGAACCACGCTTTGCCGCGCGCTTCGTCATTGACCTCTGCGTTGTCGATGTCGAAACTCCCGGTGTCGATTTCAATGCGCGCGGTGCCGGCCGCGGGTTTCGCCGGATCGAAGGCGATCTGCGCGGTAAATTGCTTGAAACGCGCTTCAACCGGAACATTCATCTGACGTGAAATGCAGGTGATGCGGCTCTTGTCGTAAGCCACCACTTGCGCGCCGGCCGGCACTGCGGCAGTTAACATCGAAATGGTTGCCAGAAAAATTAACGCGCGTTTGATCGGGTCGTACATCGTTTGGTCATCCTTTCCTATTTATTCGCTGCGGCAGCATTCGTTTCAAGACGTCGTCGCGATCGAAGAAATGGTGTCTCAAAGCCGCGGCAGCATGCACGATGACGATGCCGAGCAGCGTGTAGTTGAGCGTCACATGGATCGATTTAAGCAGTTGAGCGAGCGCTTTGTCTTTGCCCACGAGATCGGGCAGGGCGACGACGCCAAGGTAGACGGTCTGCACGCCGGCGGCCGAGCTGTAAAGCCAGCCGCTAATCGGAATGATGATGATCAATGCGTACAGCGCCGCGTGGCCTGCGCTCGCAGCACGCTGTTGCCAGCGCGGCATGGCGGCATTTGACGGCGCCGGATGCGTAAGTCGCCACGCGAGGCGGACCAGTGCGAGCATGAACACGGTGACGCCGATCCACTTATGCCAAGAAAAATATCGGAGCTTCAGCGGCGACAGCGGCAGATCGACCATGTAAACGGCGAGCGAGAACCCGGCCGCAACCAGCGCGAAAATGAGCCAGTGCAGCGCGATCGCGGTTGAAGTGTAACGCGCCGGAATCGTCATCGATTCAGGCGGCGCGCGGAAAAGTCACCGTAACGAGCGTGCCGGCGCCGTTGGCGCCCGCGGTGAGCTTGACCTCCGCGCCATGGCCTTCAGCGATCTCGCGCACGATGGCGAGTCCGAGCCCGCAGCCTTCGGCGCCGCTGCCGAGCACGCGATGAAAGCGCTCAAACACGCGTTCGCGCTCGTCGGGCGGAATGCCGGGCCCGTTGTCCTCGACGCTCAGGCGCACGCATGCGGCATCGACGGCGACGCGCACCGTCACGCGGCAGCCGGCCTGCGCGTAGAGAATCGCGTTGTCGAGCAAATTGCCCAGCATCTCGCGCAGAAATAAGGCATCGGCTTCGATCACCGCGCCGGCGACGCCGTCGAATCCCAGGTCGATTTCGCGCGTCAACGCCTGCGGCACCCACTCCTTGGTCGTTTCACGCGCGAGCTCATCCAGGTCGAGCTTTTGCATCGCCTGCGCGCGTCCGGCGTCCGGCTCAGCGCGGGCAAGCGACAACAGCTGATTGATCAGATGCGTGGTCTGGCTGGTCGCGGTGTTCAATTGCGTCAGTGTGTGCTGGACGTCGTCGATTTTTTGCTGGCGCAGCGCGAGTTCGGCCTGCGTCTTGATACCCGCCAGCGGCGTGCGCAACTGGTGCGCGGCATCGGCGATGAAGCGCTGCTGCGCCGACAATGCAAATGAAAGTCGCGCGAGCAGTTCGTTCATCGCCCGGATCAGCGCGCGCACTTCGCCCGGCGCGTTCTGCTCCGACAACGGACTCAGATCGCGGTGCGAACGGCTGCCGATTTCGGACTGCAGCGTGGCAAGCGGGCGCAAGCCGCGCTCGATGCCGAACCAGACGAGCACGCCGATCAGCGTAATCAGCAGGAACTCAGGCAACAGCATGCCGAGCAGCACTTCATTGGCGAGCGTGCGCCGCTTGTTGAGCGTCTCGCCGACCAGCACGAGAACGCCTGCCTCGGCCGGATCTCTTACCTTGGTTGCGAGCGCGGCAAGCCGGATGGGAAAGCCGCGGTAAGTGCCGTCGTAATAGACGGGCTTGCCCGGCAGTGTTTCTTCGGTCGGCAGCGGCAGCCCGCGGTGGCCGGCGACGAATTCGCCCTTCGCGTCATTGACCATGTAAAAAACATTGTCATGCGTGTCTGATTCGAGCATATCGAGGGCGGCGCTCGGCAGGTCGACTTGCACCCTGCCGTCGCGCAGCCGCGTCTGGCGGCTGATGTCGAGCGCCGAATCGAACAGCGAATAATCGTAAGCGAGCGTGGCAAAGTTAAAGGCGTAATAGTAAGTAACGACCGCGCTGATCAACGTGAGAAAAACAATCGGCGCGAGCAGCGAGGTGAGCAGCTGGTAGCGCAGGGTGCCGCGTTCGGCCTCAGCCGGGCGCTCTTCGAGAATAGCCGTCACGTGTTCTTTTCGAGCAGGTAACCCAGGCCGCGGATGGTGCGGATGGCAACGCCGGCGGCTTCGATTTTTTTGCGCAGCCGGTGCACGTAAACTTCGATGGCATTGGGACCGACTTCCTCGTCCCAGCCGTAAAGCTGCTCGGCGAGCTGTTCCTTGCTGACGACGCGGCCACTGCGCAGCAGCAGCACTTCGAGCACGCCGAGTTCACGCGCTGAAAGTTCGAGCGGCGCGCCGTGCAGCGTTGCGCGCCGGCCGCTCGTATCGAGTACCAGCGGACCATGCGTGAGAAAAGAGCTGCCGCCCGACTGGCCGCGGCGGATCAGCGCGCGCACGCGTGCTTCGAGTTCAGGCAGATCGAAAGGCTTGGTCAGATAATCGTCGGCGCCGAGGTCCAGCCCTTTCACGCGGTCGGACAGCGCATCGCGCGCGGTCAACACCAGCACCGGCACTGCGGCCGCGCGCCGGCGTAATCGTTTAAGCACGTCAAACCCGTCGAGTTTCGGCAGGCCCAAATCCAGTATCACCAAGTCATAATTTTGGGCGGTCAGGATGAGGTCGGCTTCTTCGCCGTCGCGCGCGCAATCGACGGCGAACTCGGATTGGCGCAACGAGCGCGTCAGCCCGTCAGCCAGCACCGGATCATCTTCGACGATCAGAATTCGCATCGTGTCTTAAGTATGTGAAAGAAAATAAACATTTGGCTTTATAGTGTAGCGCACTCGCAAAGCCATGGCGGTGTGGTAGATTCCGCATCCGTCGGCGGGGGATGCCCTGTAAGCTGGGAGTAAGCGACGATTGTTAGCATCAGAAAGTCATGTTGCGGCGGAGCGGGATGTCGCAGCACATATATTCCGGGACTACACAACATGATGTTGTCAGGTGTGCGTACTGTCGCTTGGGCTTTCCTCCTCGGGGGCATGAGCGCAGTCGCGGCCGGAGCTGAACCGGCACCCAATCTGGCATCCTTGAACTCCGCCCTGGCGCAACTCACGTTGCGCCAGGCGGAGGCCTTTTTTACCACGCGCAACCGGGAACTCCAGGCCGGGCAGCGGCTCGTCGAAGGCGCCGAAGCCGATCGCCTGAGCGCGGGGCAACGGCCCAATCCTAATCTCACTTTTTCAGCCACACCGCTCAATCCGCATAGCGGCATCGGCGCGGGCGACGTGCGCGACAAGCAAATCGGCAGCACCGTCGGGGTCCAGCAGTTGTTCGAGCGCGGCAACAAGCGCGAATTGCGCATGGCAGCCGCCGATGAAAACATCCGGGCGAGCCGCGGCGAATATGCCGATATTCAGCGTCAACAGACGGTTGCTTTGTATTCGGCCTATTACGAGCTGACTGCCGCCCAGGAAAAGCAGCGCATTTCGACCGAGACCGCCGCACTTTTTCAGAAGACCATCGACGCGGTCGAACGCCGGCTGCAGGCCGGTGACATCGCGCGCTCGGAAGTCGCGCGGATTCGCGTTGACGCATTGCGCGCCCAGAACGACGCGCGGCTTGCGTTGGCCGAGCGCCAGAAAGCGCAAACACTGCTCGCCTATATGATAGGCGCCGAGCGCGAGGCGGCGCGCATTACCGCAGTCGACGGCTGGCCTGAAATCAACGCCATCCCCCAGGATTTCGACCTCGATCAGGCGTTGGCCGGACGCGCCGACGTGCAGGCCGCGCAGGCGCGCGTCGCCGCCGCCGACAGAAACCGCGAGCTTGCGCGCGCGTCGCGCACGCGCGACGTCACGGGCTCGGCCCAGTTTCAGCATTTTCCGGGCGACTTCAGCAACAACACTTTCGGTCTTGGCGTGAGCATTCCGCTGTTCACCAACTATTACTTCGAAGGCGAAATCAGGCGCTCGGAAGTCGAGCTGCAGTCGGCGCGCGACAGCCTGGAGCGCGTGCGCGCGCTGGCGCTCGGCGAGATCGCCAAGAGCCGCGCCGATCTCGACGCCGCGGCCGAGCGCGTGCTGCGCTTTCGCGGCACCTTGAACGAGGAAGCACAGCGTGCAGCCGATGGCGCCGAGTTCGCATACAGCAAAGGCGCGCTCGGCGTGCTCGATCTGCTCGATGCGCGCCGCCAGCTTTATGCAACGCGGCTCGAGGCTTCCAACACGCTCGCTGATTATGCGAAGTCGCTCGCCGCTTGGCGGGCCGCAATCGCGGCAGCGGAAATCGAACCTAACGCCGTTAAAAAGTGACAAAATGCGGCGGGCTTTTCTTGCCCTCCCAATAACAAGATCAGGGGATGGAGGCCATGCGCCTAAGCATTATCGCGGCAGTCATCGCGGCAATCCTGCTCGCGGGCTGCGGCAAGACCGAAAAAAATCCGGAAACGCCGGCGGCCAAGGTCGACGGTGAAACCGTTGTCTTTCAACCGGGCAGCCCGCAGTTGACTTCACTGGTGTCGGAAGAAGCGATCGAGCGGCCGGCGGCCGCCGCATCTTTAAACGGCCGGCTGGTCTGGAACGAAGACAGGACGGTGCGGATTTTTACGCCGCTCGCAGGACGCGTCGACCGCATCCTCGTGCAGCCGGGCGATCATGTGAACCAGGGCCAGACGCTCGCCGTCATCTCATCGCCCGATCTCGGCCAGGCGCAGGCGGATGCGCGCCGCGCGCAAGGCGAATATTCACTCGCGGAGCAGAACCTCGCGCGAGTTAAGGAATTACACCAGCACGGCGTCGCGCCGGCCAAGGACTTGAATACCGCTGATGCCGAATACGCGCGTGCCGAATCCGAGATGAAGCGCACACAGGCTCGCATGAAGCTTTACGGCGGCGGCACTCAGGTCGACCAGAGCTACGCGCTTAAAAGCCCGCTCGCCGGCGTCGTCGTCGAGAAAAACATCAATCCGGGGCAGGAGCTGCGGCCCGATCAGATGGGGCCGGGCGCGCCGGCCCAGTTCGTGATCACCGACCCGGCTTACTTATGGGTGCTGCTCGACGCGGCCGAGAAAGACCTGACGCAATTAAAAATCGGCAAGACCGTCAAAATTCGCGTGCCGGCTTATCCGGACGAAGTGTTCGGTGCGAAAGTTACGGCAGTCGCCGATTTTCTCGATCCCGCAACGCGCACGATCAAGGTGCGCGCGACGCTTGACAACCCGAAGCGTCTCCTGAAAAGCGAAATGTTCGTGACCGCGACGGTCAACGACCACTCTGCAAAAATCCTGCAAGTGCCCTCACGCGCCGTTTTCTTTCAAGGCGGCAGCAACTTCGTGTTTGTCGACGACGGCAATGGCGGTTATACGCGGCGCAAGGTCGAGACCGCCGACGTCTACGACGGCAATATCGCGATCACGACGGGACTCGAGCCCGGCCGCAAAGTCGTTACCGACGGCGCCTTGCTCCTGCAGCAGATGCTGCAGCCGCGCCGCGTGGTCAAGTAGCGCGCGAACCGGCTCGATAACGCCGCACTCATGATCAAACAAATCGTCGAGTTTGCGTTAAAGCAACCGCTGTTCATTATTCTCGGCACTGTGCTGTTCGTCGGCGCCGGCATCATTGCGTTCAAGCAGCTGCCGGTCGAAGCGTTTCCGGATGTGACCGACACGCAAGTGACCGTGATCTCGCTGTTTCCCGGGCGTGCCGCCGAGGAAGTAGAGAAGCAGGTTACATTGCCGCTCGAAGTAGCGCTCGCCGGTCTGCCCAACTCAGTGCGGATGTTTTCGCACACGCAGTTCGGCCTGTCTTTCATCATCATCACCTTCAACGACGATGCCAACGCTTATTTCGCGCGCCAGCAGGTCGTCGAGCGCTTGCGCGAAGTCGAACTGCCGGAAGGCGTGCAGCCGCAGCTCGCGCCGCTGTCGACCCCGATCGGCGAAATCTACCGCTATCGCGTCAAAGCCGATCATCTGAATTCGCGCGATTTGCGCACGATTCAGGACTGGACTGTCAGCCGGCAATTGCGCTTGATCCCAGGCGTTGCCGACATTGTGAGCTTCGGCGGCTACATCAAGCAGTACGAGGTCAATCCCGATCTCGCCAAGATGAAGTACTACAAGATCACGCTGCAGCAGTTGTTCTCGTCGCTGCAGCGCGCCAACTCCAATGCGGGCGGTGGCTATGTGGAGCAGGGCCACCAGCAGTTCCTGATTCGCGGCATCGGATTGTTGCGTCAGGCCGACGAGGTATTAAACGTGATGGTCGCCGAACGCAACGGCGTGCCGGTGCTCGTCAAAGACATCGCGACCATCGCTACGGGTTCGGTGCCACGCCAGGGCGTGATCGGGCAGGACGATGAGGACGACGTAGTGACCGGCGTCGTGCTGATGCGTAAAGGCGAGAACCCTTCCACGGTGCTCGCGGCGGTCAAGCAAAAGGTCGAGCATCTCAATTCGACGGTGCTGCCGAAAGGCGTCGAGGTCGTGCCTTATTACGATCGTACCTGGCTGATCGGCAAGACGCTGAAGACGGTGTTCACCAATCTCGTCGAAGGCGCGATGCTGGTCACGCTGGTGTTGCTGCTGTTTCTCGGCAACATTCGCGCTGCCGCAATCGTGGCGTTGATTATTCCGCTCTCGCTGCTCGGCACTTTTCTCGGCCTTACGTTAATCGGCATTCCGGCCAACCTGCTATCGCTAGGCGCGATGGATTTCGGCATCATCGTCGACGGCGCGGTGATCGTGGTCGAGAACGTGTTTCGCAAGCTATCCGAAGCGAAAGAATTTCACGACGACAAGGTCGATGCGCGCGAAGACCGGCACCGTCTCCTGGTGATACTGGAAGCCGCGGTCGAAGTCGGACGGCCGACGCTGTTCTCGATGTTGATCATCATCGCCGCTCACATTCCGATATTTACGCTGCAGCGGCATGAGGGGCGTATTTTTGCGCCGATGGCGTACTCGGTCACTTCGGCGCTGGTCGCTTCGCTCATCTTCTCGCTGACGCTGGTGCCGCTCCTGTGTTACGTGCTGCTGACCAAGAAACTGCCGCATCACGACAACGCACTGGTCGAGCGCTGCAAGAAAATTTACGAGCCGGTACTGCGCTGGGCGCTCGATCACAAGCGCAAAGTCGTCGTCGCGGCGAGCGCCGTACTGCTCGCGAGTCTCGCCGTGGCGCCGCAGCTGGGCACTGAGTTCCTGCCTGAATTGAACGAAGGATCGATCTGGCTCAACGTGCCGCTGCATCCGAGCGTGTCGGTGACCGAAGCGTCGATCGAGATGGGGCGCATGCAGGACGTGCTCAAGAAAATTCCGGAAGTCAAAACCGTCGTCTTCAAAGCCGGCCGCCCGGAAGACGGCACCGATCCAAAGCTGATCAGCATGGCGGAGATCCTGGTTGATCTCAAACCGGAATCCGACTGGACCCGGAAGATCACCAAGCGCGATGTGATGACCGAGATGGACCAGGAGCTCTCGAAGATTCCCGGCATCCAGGCAAGTTTCTCGCAACCGATTCGCGACAACATTCTGGAAAGCATTTCGCAGATCGACGGCCAGATCGTGGTCAAGGTGTTCGGCGACGATCTCGACGTGCTGCGCGGGACTGCGGCCAAAGTGCTCGCGGCGATTTCCGACGTGCGCGGCGTATCGCGTGCGATGATCGACCGCCAGGGCGAATTGCCGCAGACGCTGATCGAGATCGACCGCGCCGTCGCGGCGCGCTATGGACTGAACGTCGCCGACATCGAGGACGTGATCGAAACCGTGCTCGGCGGCAAGGTCGCGACGAGCGTATGGGAGGGCGAAAAGCGCTTCGGCATCGTGGTGCGTCTCAAAGAAGGCCAGCGCGCGCTCGACGAGCTGCCGAACATCCTGGTGACGACGCCCAACGGCGTTTATCTGCCGCTCTCGCAGGTCGCCAAATTTCGCGCGATTGGCGGCAGCATGAACATCAGCCGCGAGAACGGCGGCCGCGTGATCGCCATCGGCGTATTCATTCGCGATCGCGACATGGGCAGCGTGGTGGCCGACATGCAGGCAAATGTGAAGAAGCAGGTGAAGTTGCCTGAAGGCTATTACATGGCGTGGTCGGGTGAGTTCGAGAACCAGGAACGCGCGATGTCGCGGCTGGCAGTGGTCGTGCCCTTGTCGGTGCTGCTGATTTTTATCCTGCTGTTCGACGCGTTCAAATCGTTCAAGAGCGCGCTTTTGATCATACTCAACATCCCCTTCGCGATGATCGGCGGCATTTTTGCGCTGCTGATTACCGGTATTCCGTTGTCGGTGTCGGCGGCGATCGGCTTCATCGCATTGTTTGGCCAGGCGGTATTGAACGGCGTGGTAATGGTCACGTACTTCAACCAGTTGAAGCGTGCCGGCGCAACGCCGGTCGAGGCCGTTATCAAGGGCTCGCTGGTGCGGCTGCGCACCGTGCTGATGACGGCGATGCTGGCGATGATGGGGTTGATGCCGATGGCATTGTCACATGACATCGGCTCGGAAACCCAGAAGCCGCTCGCCATCGTCGTGATCGGCGGTCTCATTACCGCCACGCTGTTGACGCTCATCGTGCTGCCGACGCTTTACGTATTGTTCGAGCGCAACAGCGGCCGCGCGGCTGAGCATCGCCGGCCCGCGCCGCCGGTCTTGTAACGCTCCACAAGTATTTTCCTCAGTAAGTGTGGCGTAAGGTCACCCGCTTACTCTGCACCTTGCGTAAGGCGGGTGCGGCCAAAAAAAATCGAAGTCGCCGCCGCCTTATCGCTCAGTCTCCTCAGGGTCGCCTGACGTTGCGCTCTCTTTGAGCACTCTCGAGTGGCGACTCACTTGCCGGCCGGCGGGGTGACCTGCCGGCCGGAATTTTTTTCAAGCGCAGGGCGACTATGAGAACGGCTAAAGCGGTCTTGTTTTTACTCGCCGCGGCAGTGGTCATCGGCGGCGTCTGGCTGGCGTTCCAGAATTCCGGCCGTAGCGGTGAATCGAAAGCGCAGGCCGCCGCACCCGCGCACCTGAACGCGCGCGAACTGCGTTTCTCCGCGGATTCACCGCAACTCAGTTACATCAAAGCCGAGCCCGTTGAAGCATTGCCCGAACCGCTGCTTGATCCATTGAGTGCGCGCATCGCGTACGACGAAAATCATACCGCGCGCATCAGCTCGCCGATCGCCGGCCGCGTGACGCGCATCCTTGCGCAGCCGGGCGACCGCGTTGCTGCCCGGCAGCAACTGCTGCAGATCGACGCGCCCGATTTCGCGAGCGCGGCCGCCGATGTCGCCAAATCCGACGCCGACTTGCAGCTCAAGCAAAAAGCGTTTGCGCGCTCGCGCGAGCTCTATGATGCCCAAGTCATCGCGCGCAAGGATTTCGACACGGCGCAGAGTGAGTTGCAGCAGTCGGAAGCCGAACACAAGCGGGCGACGGTGCGGCTGCGCAATCTCGATCCCGGTGCGGGCGAGGCGCACGGCAACTATGTGCTGCGCGCGTCGATTGCCGGTATCGTCACCGAGCGCAGCGTGAATCCGGGTTCTGAAGTAAGACCCGATGCGCCCAATCCATTGTTCGTCATCACCGACCCCGCGCATCTGTGGGTCATTGTCGATCTGCCCGAGCGCAGCCTCGGCGCCTTGCGCGCGGGACAAGGCGTCGACGTCGAGGTCGATGCCTATCCGAACCGGCGTTTTCCCGCGCGCGTCGCGGCGGTCGGCGAAGTGCTCGACCCCGCGACACGGCGCGTGCAGGTGCGATGCGTGCTCGACAACCCCGAGCGGCTGCTCAAGCCGGAAATGTACGCGCGTGTGACGCCGCTCGCCGATACGCGTGCCAAGCTGCCGCGCATTCCCAATTCGGCGCTGCTGACCGTTGGCCTTTACAGTTTCGTGTTCGTTGAAAAAGAGCCGCGCTTGTTTGAGCGCCGGCAGGTCACGCTCGGATTGCAGGGCCGCAGCGAGAGCTACGTCAAACAAGGTCTCGCGGACGGCGAGCGCGTGGTGACGGCCGGCGCGCTGCTGCTCAACTCCGAACTCGCGGGCGTCGAGTAACACCGCTCACGCATGCTCGACCGGCTGATTACGTTCGCGCTGCAGCAGCGCGTGTTCATGCTGGCGGTCGCGGTGGCGCTCGCCATCTCCGGCTGGTACGCATGGCGCAATCTGCCGGTCGAAGCATTTCCCGACGTGCAGGACGTGCAGGTCCAGATCATCACGCAGGTGCCGGGACAGGCGCCCGAAGAAGTCGAACGCGCGGTTACGCTGCCTATAGAGCGCGAGATGAGCGGCGTGCCGCGCATGACGCAGCTGCGTTCGGTGTCGATTACCGGCCTCTCGGTGATCACGCTGACGTTTGCCGATCGCACTGACGATTATTTCGCGCGCCAGCAGGTGTTGGAGAAGCTGCAGAACGTCGCACTACCGGCGGGTTTGCAGCCGTCGCTCGCGCCGCTGTCGAACGCGGTCGGCGAAATTTACCGCTACGTGCTGATCGCGCCGCCTTCGATGCCACTGACCGAAGTGCGCGCGCTGCAGGACTGGACACTTAAGCCCGCGTTGCGCCGCACGCCCGGGGTCGCCGATATCGTGAGCTTCGGCGGCCTCGTCAAGGAATACCAGGTCAAGGTCAATCCGTTTTTGCTGCGAAAATATGCGATCACGATCGATCAGCTCGGACAGGCGCTGACGAACAACAGCGCCAACACGGGCGGCGGGTTGCTCAAGCGCGGCGACGAAGCACTGGTCATCCGCGGTATCGGCTTATTCAGCAGCATCGAAGACATCAGCCGCGTGGTCGTCGCATCGCGCGGCGGCAGGCCGATCCAGGTCGGCGATCTCGCGCGCGTGGAAATCGGCGGCCGTCCGCGCTCGGGCATCGTTGCTTTCAACGACCGCGAGGAAGTCGTGCAGGCGATCGTGCAGATGACCAAAGGACAGAACGCGACCAAGGTCGTCGAGGATCTCAAGCTTGAGATCGACAAGGTGTCCGCGCGGCTGCCGGCGGGCGTCTCCATCGTTCCTTATTACGATCGCACCGATCTCGTCAAGCACACCATCCATACGGTCACGGAGAATCTGGCGATCGGCGCACTGCTCGTCGTCGCCATCCTGATGCTGTTTTTACGCAACTGGTACGCGGCACTGGCGGTCGCCACCGTGATTCCGCTTTCACTCCTGTTTGCTTTCGTGCTGATGGACGCGCGCGGCGTCGGTGCGAACCTGATCTCGCTGGGGTCGGTCGATTTCGGCATCATCATCGACAGCGCTGTCGTGCTGGTGGAAGCGCTGATGGTCAAGCTCGCGGTCGGCGCCGCCGAACACAATCCCGCGCACAGCGGTTATGCGTGGCGCGTGCACACGCTCAAGTACACCGCGCTTGAACTCGGCCGGCCGATCCTGTTTTCCAAGGCCATCATCATTCTTGCGTTCATGCCGATTTTCACGTTTCAGCGCGTCGAGGGAAAAATATTTTCGCCGATGGCGTTTACGCTGTCGTTCGCGCTGCTCGGCGCGATACTGCTGACGTTGACGCTGGTGCCCGCGCTGCTGAGCTATGCGCTGCATAAGCGCGACCTCGCCGAAAAGCACAGCTTATGGATGGAGCGCCTGCAGCAACGCTATCGCCGCTTGCTCGCATGGGCGAACCTGCATCGCACGGCAGTCGTCGCCGGATCGGTCGCGGTCCTGGCGCTGACGCTGGTGCTGGCGCCGCGGCTGGGCAGCGAGTTCCTGCCCAAGCTCGACGAAGGGAATATCTGGCTCACGATCACGCTGCCGCCGTCGACCGCCATCGAGCGCACGAAGGAAGTGGAGGGCACCGTGCGCCAGATATTGAAAAGCTATCCCGAAGTCAACAATGTGATTACGCAAGTCGGGCGGCCGGACGACGGCACCGATCCCAAGGGGCCGAACAATCTCGAGGTCATGGCCGATCTCAAGCCGCGCGAAACCTGGCGTTTCGAAAGCAAGGACGCGATGGTTGCGGATATGACGCGCAAAATTCACGCGATGCCTGGCGTGCCGACCAATTTCTCGCAGGTCATCGAAGACAATCTGAACGAAGCGTTGTCGGGCGCGAAAGGCGAAATCGTCGTCAAGATTTTTGGGCCTGACTTGCAGATACTCGAAGACAAAAGCGAGCAGGTCGTGAGTATCCTGACTTCCCTTAAAGGCGCGGCGGACGTCGGCGCATTCAAAATCGGCGGGCAGACCGAGTTGACCGTCGCGCTCGACCGCACGCGCATGGCTCGCTATGGCATCAACATCAGCGACGTCAACAATACAATTCAGGTCGCGTTCGCGTCGAGCGCAGTCAACACGTTTTATGACGGCGATCGCCGCTTTGACGTGACCATCCGCATCGACGAGGAGTTTCGCGATGCGGTTGACGATGTCGCCGATCTGCCGATCGCGCTGCCGGGCGGCACGGGAACCACGATTCCGCTCGGCTTCATCGCGGACGTGCAGGTCAGGCAGGGCGCCGGGCGGGTGTCGCGCGAAGCGGGCGGGCGCAATGTCGCCGTAAAAGCGAATCTGCTCGGACGCGATCAAGGCAGCTTCGTCGCTGAAGCGATGGAGAAGGTCAACGCCAAGGTGAAATTGCCGCCGGGCTATTACATGACCTGGGGCGGGCAATTCGAAAACCAGCAGCGCGCGATTGCGCGCTTGAAGATCATCATCCCCATTTCGGTGTTCCTGATTTTCGTATTGCTGTTCTGGGCTTTCGGTTCGGTCAAGCAGGCAATCCTTGTCCTGCTGATGGTGCCGTTCACATTGATCGGCGGACTTGCCGCGCTGGCGATTGCCGGTCTGCATCTGTCGGTGTCCGCAGCGGTCGGCTTCATCGCGGTCGCCGGCATTTCGGTTCAGAACGGCGTCATCATGGTCGAGCAGTTCATGGAAATCATGCGCAACGGCAAAAGCCTTGGCGAGTCGGTGCTCGAAGGTGCGGTCTCGCGCCTGCGGCCCATCATCATGACCGCGCTGATGGCCGGCCTGGGCCTGTTGCCGGCGGCGCTGTCGCACGGCATAGGTTCGGAGACGCAACGCCCGTTTGCGGTCGTGATTGTCGGCGGCATCGTATCGGCGACCTTGTTTACACTGGTTCTTTTGCCGATGCTTTTTCCGCTATTTGCCGAAGAACCGCGCGAAGCGTGACAGGGTTGGCGCCGATTCGTCCTACAAAAGCCCTTTTAACGGTCAGGACAACCTCATCTTTACATTCAATACCTTTCCCTAAGCCATGATTTTTGATATGTTATCGCCTTCGTGAGCTGGCTCAGCAAAGTGACCGCCGCCGGAGGATTCGCCCGATGAACAAGATTTTTAAGCGTTTAAGTTGCGCACTCGCGTTGGCGGGTCTGGTCGCAGCACCGGTTGCCTTCGCGGTCGACAAGCCGCGGGCGAAAGATAAGCCGCGCGTGAGCATCAAATATCCGGCCAAATCAGCCGCTCGCAAAGGCGCGCGGCCGCATGTTGCAATTCGTGCAAAGCATAACGCCGAGCCGGACATCATCGCAGGCTCGCCGAATCTGAAATCGTCCTCCGCGCTTGTTTTCGATCTCGAAGACGGACAGGCGATTTACGGCAAGAACACCCAAAACCGCACGCCGATCGCGTCAATCACCAAACTCATGACCTCGATGGTCGTGCTCGACGCGAATCTGCCGCAGGAAGAAACGATTTATATCGACGCCGCGGATTACGACTCGATCAAGCACACCGGCTCGCGCTTAGGGATGGGCACTGGTCTGCCGCGGCGTGAAATGCTGCGCCTCGCGTTGATGTCTTCGGAGAATCGCGCGGCCGCATCCCTGGCACGTGCATATCCGGGCGGCACTCCCGCCTTCGTCGCCGCGATGAACCGCAAGGCTGGCGAACTATCCATGACGAACACGCGCTTCGTCGATTCGACCGGACTTTCGAGCGACAACGTCTCGACCGCCGAGGACCTCGTGAAAATGGTCAAGGGCGCCTATGAATATGCGTTGATTCGCGAATACACGACGACCTCGGCGCATGAAGTCGAAACCTCCGCCGGCCGCAGCCTGCAGTTCCGTAATTCGAACGGGCTCGTGCGCGCGCCCAATTCATCGTGGGAAATCGGCTTGTCCAAAACCGGCTACATCAGCGAAGCCGGCCGCTGCCTCGTCATGCAAGCGAAAATCGCGGCCCGCCCGGTGATCATCGTGCTGCTCGACTCGTGGGGCAAGCAAACGCGCATCGGTGATGCCAATCGCATCAAGAAGTGGCTCGAGACCAAGCTCGAGCGCAAGCCTGTAGGTTAAACACCGTCGCGGCGCGGGCTCGCGCCATCCATCGTTCGTCACTCGCCACTTGCTTTTCCGGCGTAGAACCAATTAATGTGCTCCCATGGCTCACGCGTCCGGGCACCTTGCATTCCACGATTTGTTGCCCCCCCAGCAGAGCATGCTCGATGAGGTATGGGCGGGCCTGAGCAAGCCGCAAAAAGAACTTTCGCCCAAGCTCTTCTACGACGCGCGCGGCTGCGAGCTCTTCGAGGCGATCTGCGGGCTTCCTGAATACTATCCGACGCGCACTGAAGTTTCGATCATGCGTGCGCACGCGCCGGCGATGGCGCGGCTGCTTGGCCGCGATTGCGCATTAATCGAAATCGGCTGCGGCAACAGCGACAAAACACGCGCTTTGCTCGCGGAGCTCGAACCCGACGTGTTCGTCGCAGTGGACATCGCGCGCGAGCAGCTCGAAGCGTCGTGCCGCGTGATCGCGAAGGCTTTTCCGCAGATGCAGGTCGTTGCGCTGCGCGCCGATTTTGCGCATGCGTTCGAGCTGCCGCGCGCCGACCTCGGCAGCGGGCGCCGGGTGCTTTATTTCCCTGGCTCGACGATCGGCAACTTTACGCCGGCCGAAGCGCGAGAGTTTCTCGCGCGCTGGGCACCTTTGCTCGGTGCCGGCGGCGCCGCGCTGATCGGCGTCGATCTCAAGAAAGATCCGGCAATTCTGAATGCGGCGTACAACGATGCGCAGGGCGTCACCGCCGAATTTAATCTCAACGTCTTGCGTCATATCAACGCCGAGCTCGGCGCGAACTTCGATCTCGCCGGCTTCCGTCACGACGCGCGCTATGTCGAAGCGACGGGCCGGATTGAGATGCATCTCGTCAGCCTCAAGGCGCAACGCGTGGCGCTTGCCGGCCGCATGCTTGAATTTCGTCCCGGCGAAACGATTCATACCGAAAACTCGTGCAAATATGAGATCGCGGAGTTTCAGGCGCTCGGCAAGGCCGCGGGTTTTGAGGCGCGCGCATGCTGGACAGACGACGACCGCCTGTTCTCCGTGCATTACTTCTCGTTACCGTGATCACTCAGCCATACGCGTAGCACGATCATCGGGCAATGTGCCCGTCCCGCGGTCACGGCGGAGCGAAACAAATTAAAATAGGCGCTCAACAATAACGCGGCCGCTACCGGCGCCGCTGCCCGGCGGCCCATGGCCATTTACCTGATTGTCCTGTTGTGCATTCTGAACCACGCCGCTTTCACCGGCAGCCGCGTTGTGTTCGCGCTCTATGCGATCGATTTCGGCGCCAGTTCGTTTGCGATCGGGGTACTCGTCGCCTTCTACGCGTTGTGTCCTTTGCTGCTCGCGATTTACGCCGGCAAACTCATCGATCGCGTTGGCGCCAGACGGCCGATGCTGCTGGGCACGCTTGGCGTCATGATTGGCGTCATGCTGCCGGTGGTCGTGCCGGGATTGTGGGCGCTATATGCCTGCGCTTTGCTGCTCGGTTCGTCCTTCATGTTTTTTTTCGTCGCAGTGCAGGGCGTCACCGGCGCGGTCGGCAAGCCGGAAGACCGCGGCCGCAACTACGGCCTGTTGAGCATCGGCTTTTCGATTGCAAGTTTCCTGGGGCCGCTGATCGCCGGCTTCTCGATTGACCATCTGGGTTTCCGCACTGCGCTGCTCGTGCTGTCGTGCACGCTGGTGCTGTCGCTGCTCGCGCAGTGGTGGCGGGCATCATTAATACCGCGGCCATCGCCGAAGACGGACAAGCAGGCCGGCGAGAGTGTGCTCGACCTGCTGCGCATTGCGCCGCTGCGGCGCATTTTCATCGCCAGCGGTTTCCTGTCCGGCGCGTGGGACCTTTACAACTTTTACATGCCGGTTTACGCGCACAGCGTCAATTTGTCGGCATCGGCAATCGGCATGATACTCGCGACGTTCAGCGCGGCGACGCTCATGATTCGCGTGTTTCTGCCGCGCATGATGAAGAACCACGATGAGATCCGCATCCTGACAGTCGCGATTTTTGTCGCCGGGATCGCGTACGCAATGTTTCCGTTCTTCACGAATGCATGGATGCTGGCGGCAATTTCATTTCTGCTCGGGTTGGGACTCGGCACCGGCCAGCCGCTGTCGATGAATCTCATCTATAACCTGGCGCCCGCCGGGCGTACGAGCGAGGCGGCCGGCATCCGCGTCACCGTCAACAACATGGCGCACGTGACAATTCCACTCCTGTTCGGCGCCATCGGCTCGGCGCTCGGTTTTACGGCGGTATTTGTCTCGAACGCGGCGGTGTTGCTCGGCGGCGCGGTCATCAACAACCGCGCGTCGCCGAAAAAATAGATCGCCGGCCAGGCGTCCCGGCATTGACCGCGGCGCGTTATCTGTCTATTGTTGCGCGCTGAATCAACTCAAAAGGAAGTCTGGACTATGGGCAAGGGAGACAAGCGCACGCGCAAAGGCAAGATTTTCAAGAGCTCGTACGGCAAGACGCGGCCGCATCATCCAGCGAAAAAGCCGGCTGCCAAGCCTGCCGGCCGCAAGAGCTAAACACCACGTGCTTCAAAAGAGCCGTCCCGATGCGGGACGGCTTTTTTACTTTACGGATCCGAGAAAATCCACCATCGCCGCCGTGAACGCCTGCGGCTGCTCGATATTCGACAAGTGCGCGGCCGACGGAATGATGACGAGTTTGGAGCCGGGTTTCGCTTCGTGAATCTCGCGCGCCATCGCGACTGGCGTGCCGGGGTCCTGCTCGCCGACGATAACGAGCGTCGGGCACTCGATTTCCTTCAGTCGATGGGTGAGATTGATTTTTGGAATCGCATGACAGCAGCCGACGAAGCCGGCTACCGGCGTATTTCTGATTGAGGCGCCGACACGCGCGAGGGCGGGCGGGTTCGCCTGGCGATACGGCTCGGTGAACCAGCGCGCCAGCGTGCCGTCGACCACCGCTTCCATGCCTTTGGATTGTGCAGTTTTGATGCGGTCTTCCCACGCCGCCGCCGCTTCGGCCGGATAGCGGCTCGTGGTATCCGCGAGCACCATGCTCTGGAATACGCCCGGATAGTTGAGCGCAAATGTCTGGCCGATCATGCCGCCCATCGAGAGGCCGGCCCAGTGCGTGCGCTTGATATTGAGCGCAGTCAGAAGTCCATGCACGTCCGACGCGAGTTCATCGAGCGTGTAGGCGCCGGCCGGCGCCGCGCTTTTGCCATGACCTCGCGTGTCGTAACGCAGCACTTTGTATTTTTTCGTGAGCGCGTCCATCTGCTCGTCCCACATATGCAGATCGCACGCAAGCGAATGCGACAGCGTCAGCCACGGACCTTCGCCCGCGATTTCGTAATTGATTTTTAGGCCGTTGACGGTGGTTTCCATGGCTGGTTCTCTCGAGATAAAAAACGAAGGGTTAAACGGCGACGGACGGTTGAACAGCGAGGGCGATTATAGCAACCGCGTGGCGCGGCAAAGATTAGCGTATGGTAAAGGTCAGCACGAAATCGCCGCGCACGACGCTCATCTGAAACGCGCGGTCAATGGTGCGGACGGCGGCGAGAAATTCATTGATGTTACGCACGCGCTGTCGATTGATGACCGCGATGATGTCGCCCGGCCGCAAGCCGTAGCCGGCGGCGACGCTGCCCGTCTCGATGCCGACCACGAGCACGCCTTCGACGCGCGGCGCCTGTGGCTTGCTGCGATCCACATTCGCAATCTTGAGCCCTGCGAGTTGCGGCACGACCTGGCCTTCCACGGTGGACGCTGTCTGCGGGGCGGCGATCTGCACTTTGATCGCGAGTTGCTGCCCGCCGCGCAGTACCGTGAGTTCGACGTCCTCACCTACCGGCGTCAGGCCAAGCCGGTTGCGTAGATCGGGCCCGCTTTTGACCGGCCGCCCGTTGAAAGCCAGTACGAGATCGCCGCGGCGCAACCCAGCCTTGTCCGCCGGCGATTCCGCCTGCACGTTGGAAACCACGGCGCCGTCAGCGCTTTTCAATTTCAGTTTGGCGGCGGCATCAGGCGTCAGGTCTTCGAAATCGATGCCGAGGCGGCCACGCCGCACTTCGCCGAAGCGCACGATCTGCGTCATGACCGCACGCACCATGTTCACCGGCACCGCGAAGCCGATGCCGACGTTGGCACCCGACGGGCCGATGATCGCCGTATTGATGCCGATCAGGTCGCCGCGTAAATCGACCAGCGCGCCGCCCGAGTTGCCGGGATTGATCGATGCATCGGTCTGGATGAACTCTTCATAACCTTCCATGCTGAGCCCGCTGCGGCCGAGCGCGCTGACGATGCCGGATGTCACCGTCTGGCCAAGTCCGAACGGATTGCCGATCGCGACGACGAAATCGCCCACGTTTAACTGGTCGGAATCGCCGAGCTTCAATGCGCTAAGGTTCTGCGCTTCGATCTTCAGCACCGCGATGTCGGTCGCAGGATCGGTGCCGACCAGCTGCGCCGGAAACTGGCGGCGGTCCTTTAATGTCACGATCACCTGCGCGGCGTTCCTGATCACATGGTGGTTGGTAATGACGAGTCCCTGCCGCGCATCGACGATGACGCCCGAGCCGGCGGCCATTTCCTGCGGTGGACGGTCGGGGACATTGAAGAAGCGGCGGAAAAACGGATCGCGCAGCAGTGGATTGTCTTCAGTCGCTGAGCGCGACTTGATCGATATATTCACAACCGCGGGCGTGACCTGGTTGATCAACGGGGCGAGCGTCGGCACGCCGGGCATAGGCTGCGCCGCCATGGACGACGAAGCATTGAATAGCACCGTCGCGGCGACAAACATCGTTGCCATCAGCGAAACGCAGCCGCGGCTTGCGCCGTGACGACTTGGCATGGCCGACCTCCAGGCGGGAGATCCCATTGTAAGCGAGCCGGCGTTTACTTCAGGATCTGATACAGATTGTTGAAGTCGTCGGTCCACGGACGCAGACCGGGAATCGTATCGACAGCGCTGGATTTTTGCGCGATGGCGTCAGCTTCGACCAGCGTCTTGTCGCGCGTGACGATGATCCAGTCGGTTTTTGAAAATGCAGTGTCTTCCGCTTCATCAATGATAAGCGCGGTGTACAAACCCATGTCGTCGGCGATGCGTTTAACGACGGGGGCGAGCTTCAGAAAGCGGTTGGTCACATGAAACGCGATGGCGCCGCTGTTCTTCACATGTTTCAGATAGACGGCCATGGCTTCGCGGGTGATCAGGTGGACGGGTATCGAGTCGCTCGAGAACGCGTCGACCACCAGCACATCGAAGTCATGCGGCGGTTCCCGCTCAAGACTCAGCCGCGCATCGCCCAGGCTGATATCGATCTTGGCTTTGCTTTCCTTCAGATACGTGAACTCGTTCTGCGCAATATTGACGACTTGCGGGTTGATGTCGAAAAAGCGATAGTTGTCGCCCGGTTTGCCCCACACCGCGAGCGTGCCGGTACCGAGTCCAATCACGCCGACATGCTGATTTTCCTGGTGCGTATTTTTTATCGCCAGCGCGACACCGGAGTCTGGACCGTAGTAGGTCGTCGGCATATTGCGCCGGGCCGGACTCAGATATTGTTCACCGTGCAATATCACGCCGTGAACCAGGCGGCGCACGCCATCCTCGCTCTCGGCGGTGCCGATGTCCTTGACGCGCAGCGTGCCGTAGAAATCCCGCACCATGACGCGGGTGTTTTCGTGCAACTGGACAATCTGGACGTTCCAGAAATAGCCGCACACGCCGGCCAGTGCGATCGGTGTGATCCACACAAAGAACGGCAGCTTGCGCAGCGTGAGGGTGGCGAGGATGCCGGCCACGACGAAGCCCATACCAAGTTCGTAATAGGTCGAAAATATGCGCGGCGCGACCAGTCCGACGAACAGGCCGCCGAGCGCGCCGCCGAGCGAGATCATCAGGTAGAACTTGGTCAGGTGGCGCGGCGCCGGGCGCATCTTCGCGAGTTCGCCATGGAAAAACATGCAGAACATGAACAGGCCGGTCAGGTACAGCGGCACCGCGGTCTTGATGTCGAGGCTGACGTCGCTCGATTGCAGTCCCCACGCGCAAAAGCCGAGCAGTACAGCGCACGGTCCGAGCAACCATGTGCGCTGATACCAGCCGTCGCTTTCGAAGCACAGGATGAACGTCAGCAGATAGAGGCTCAGCGGCACCAGCCATAAAAACGGAATCGACGCGATGTTCTGCGTGATGTGGTTGGTGATGGCAAGCAGCATCCACGAGCCCATGGCCGACAGCGCAAGCCACAGGAAATAATCGAAGCGGGTGGGCGCCGGCACTGCGTCGCCTTCGGATGGTGAAGCGGCTGCCGCGTCCGCCGTGGCGCCGGTGCGGCGCAAGCTGTAGAGCGCGGTTGCGATGCACAGGACCGCGAATACTGCGTAGCCGACAGACCAGGCGCGTGCCTGAACGGCCGTCTCGATCCAGGGTTCGAATGCAAACGGATAAGAGATCAGCGCGAGCATCGAAGCGAAGTTCGACAGCGCGAACAACCGGTAGACCGTGCCGAGCGGAAAGGCGCGCGCGAACCAGGCCTGCACGAGCGGCCCCGTCGTCGCCAGCAGAAAATAGGGCAGGCCTATGGTGACGATCAGCAAGCCGAGTATGCGCATGCCCGGGTCTTCGTTGCCGGCGGGCTTCCAGCTCGAGTCCGCGATGATCGGCAGCACCGCGAGGCTGACGACCAGCAGCACGATGTGCAGAACTGCTTGCGCGCGCGCGCTCAACTTGCGCGTCGTCAGGTCGGCGTAGGTGTAGCCGGCAAGCAGCGCCACTTGGAAAAATACAAGGCACGTTGTCCATACCGCGGCCGAGCCGCCAAACCACGGCAGGATTTCCTTGGCGATAATCGGTTGGACGAGGAACAGCAGGAACGCGCTTGTGAAGATGGTACAAGCGAAAAGCAGCATGTGGATTAATTATCGTTATTCGAAGAGGCGCTATTATAACGGCACGACGCGCGCGGCGCAGTGAAGGCGATCAGCCTGCCTTGACACTCACCGCCCGTTTGCACAGACTGCCGCGGAAGTTGCGGGCAGGCACGTGGAAGCCGACAGGGAGAAGTCGAGGCATGACGACCAAACTGAAAAACCAGGTGCGCGCGCTCATCGGCGGGCTGCTGATGTGCGTAGCAGGCGGCGCGCTCGCCGAGAACTACGAGCCGGGCCAGGTGTGGAGTTACAAAACGCGCCCGCAGGAAAAGGATTCGACGTTGATGGTTTTGCGCATCGACAATACGACCAAGCTCGGGCAGGTGATCTTTATCGGGCTGAAAGAACTGCGCGTTCGCCATCCCAATGGCAATGTGATTGCGACAATGAGTCCGCTGCCATTCACCAAGGAAGCACTCGATAAAAGCGTCGTCAAGATTATCGGCAAATCGGATGACCTGATGAAATTCAGCTTTGGTTACCAGCAGTGGAAGCAGGCGCAGTTTCAGGGCAAAAAACCGCCGACGTACGTGAAGACGGTCGCCGAGATCGTCGATGCGCTCGAGAACGGCTACATCGGCATTCCGCAGAAGAAGTGAGCGTCAGCGCGCAGCGCTGAGCGCCGGCCAGTCGTCCACGCGTATGCGCGCGATGACGTCAAATCCGTCGTTGCCCAGGCCTCGAATGATCGCGCCTTCGCCTTCGGCGAGATAAGGCGGGCCGGCTACGCCGTAAAACGGATTGCCGTGACTCACGATTGCAAGGTTGCCGCCGCGCGGCTGGGCTGTTGCAAAAACCTTCTTCAACGCCGTGTAACGGTTGGGATCGGCCGACGGCAACGGCGCACCGCGCATTTCCGGAACCGGTTCTGCACTACCTAACGCGAGCCGCGCGGTTTCCATGGTCCGGCACATCGGGCTCGCGAGTACTTTGGTTACCGTAAAGCCCAAATTGCGAATCGCAGCACCGATTGCGCGCGCCTGGGCGCGACCTGCATCGGTCAGATTGCGCTGATGCGTGCAATCGTCGAAGCTTTTCGACTCGCGATCGTTCTGCGAAAAATCAGTCGAAGCGTGGCGAAAATAAATCACGTATCCGCCGCGTTTGAGTTCGGCAACGATGTCGGCGGGTGCAAGTTTGCGCGCCGGCTCCGAGCTGCGCGGCGCGGGCGGCGGCATCTGCGCGATGTCAGGGTCATTCGCGTTTTGTGCCATGGTCGCCGTTGCAAGCGATGCAAGACAGGTAAATAGTGCGCCGTGCAGCATGAAATATTTACGCGGTTTAATCATTGCTGCCCCCGTCCGAATCGGCCACCATAGCGCCCATGCCTGAATTATACGTGCCGGAAATTGCGGATTGAGCAAGACCGCAATTCGTAACTGGGGCCTGTTGCTCTCACTGGTCGCGATGTGGGGCTCGGCGTTCATGTTCATGAAGATCGCGGTCGCTACCGTCGCGCCGGCAACGCTCGTCGCGAGCCGGCTGATCCTGGCGGCGCTCATTTTGTATTGCGTCATGCGCGCGCGCGGTCTTGCATTGCCGCCGCCGGGCCCGCGCTGGCTGGCGTTCACCGCGCTCGCGATTCTCGGCAATTGCCTGCCGTTTTATTTGATCGCCTGGGGCCAGCAGACAATCGACAGTGCGCTCGCGGGCATTCTGATCTCGGTGATGCCGCTGGCGACGCTGGTGCTCGCGCATTTCTTCGTCGCCGGCGAACAGCTTTCTGCCCGGCGCGCGCTCGGATTCGCGATCGGTTTCGCGGGTATTGTCGTCTTGATGGGACCCGCTGCGCTGATGGGACTGGGCGGTGCACCCACCGTCGCGCTCGCGCAGGCAGCGGTGCTCACCGGCGCGCTCTGTTATGCCGGCAACAGCGTGCTCGCGCGGCGCACGATCGCATCCGACTTTCTGGTTGCATCAACCGCAGTGATGATAGTGGCGAGTGTTTTGATGACGCCGATCGCGCTGATAATCGATCACCCGTGGTCCGCACCGTCGGCTGGTTCGGTCGCTGCGATCGCATGGCTCGGCGTCGGGCCGACAGCATTTGCGACCATACTTTATTTCCGCCTGATCGCTGCGGCCGGGCCCTCGTTCATGGCGAACGTCAATTACTTGTCGCCGGTGGTCGCCCTGCTGGCGGGCACGCTGCTGATGGGCGAGCGGCCCGGGCCTACCGCAGTCGCCGGTTTGATGCTGATTCTGTTCGGAATTGCGCTTTCGCGCCCGCCGCGCGCCAAGGTGGCTTGAAACTTGCTGCTCCCGCCACCATCTAAGGTTCAGACAGGTAGTGGACGGAAAGTGACATATGTCAGCGACGGACTCAACCAAAAGGGCGGTCAGCCGTTAATGAACTTATGAACATCGTATACAACAGCGACAATTACTACGTAGTCGAGTATCCGGGACAGCACGGGTACGAGGTCGTCGACAAACAGTCGAGCCGCGGCACGTATTTTCAAGGTGATGTCGCCGACAAATTTCGCGAGTCCATGCTGGGCGCGCTGGGCGAAGATTCGTCGCCCGAGCATGTCGATGAGTTTCTGTCCGACTTCGGAACGCTCGTCAATTTTCCGATGACCATGCATTAACCGAACGCGCCGCAGTTATTGCGGCGCGTGCATTGCGCGGTTTTTCAGCCGTTGCGCCATCCCGGTTGTTTTCGATCGAGTATTCGCTTTAGCGCCGCCAGGTGCAGGTCGGCCTGCTGGCGCTCCGCATCCATCTGTGCGCGCGTTGCGGATGCGATTTCATCGGGCACGATCTTGAGCGGCTTGCCGTTGCCATGGGCGAGCACCTGCAACATGCACGCGCGCTCGAGATAATACAGATCGTCAAACGCGTATGCGACGGTTGGTCCGCACACGATGACGCCGTGATTGGCCAGAAACAGAATATCGGCGTCACGAATTTTCGCTGCCATGCGGTCGCCTTCGGCATCGTCCAGCGCAAGGCCGTTGTATTCGCGGTCATAGGCGACGCGGCCGTAAAAACGCAGCGCATTCTGGCTTGCCCATGCGAGTTCGCCGCCGTCTATGATAGTGAGCGAGGTCGCGTACGGCATATGTGTATGCAGCACGCAGTTCGCGCGCGGGCTCGCGCGGTGCAGCCGGCCATGGATGAAAAAAGCCGTCGCTTCCACCGCGTGCTTTCCTGAGACGTGCTTGCCGTCCGCATCGACGATCACCAGGTCGGCCGGAGTTACTTCACTCCAATGCAGTCCCTGCGGGTTGATCAGGAACTGGCCCGGCTTGCCGGGTAACGCGAGGCTGCAATGATTGCACACGCCTTCGGCCAGCCCGAGCCGCTCGGCCGAACGCAATGCCGCCACCAGGTCTTCGCGCGCTTCGCGCTCGCCGTACGCCTGCGTTTTCTGGTTCATGCAGCTTCTTCCTCAGCGATGTGCGCCTGCTTGCCTGCAGTTGTGAGTTCCGGCAGTGCGAGATGCCGGATAATCAGTTGCCTTACATCTTCCGTCATCTCGCGGCCTTTCAGGCTGTCGGCTATAAGCAGAGGGCGTGGAACGTTTACGGTTTGCGCGAACAGGCGGAAATAACGTGTCGAACCGAATGCGCCCACGTATTTCGCCGCAAACCTGCTTTCGATCGCGGCGATCTGCTCGCGCGGCACACTGTAGCGCGAGAGTGTATAGCCAAACCAGCTGCGCACGACCGTAACGCCGGCTGCACTTACTTCGACGCGCAAGGCGTTGGCGGCAGTCCACAATGCAATCGCGATGAAGACCTGCCCGAGCGCAAACAGCGGCAACGCGAACACGCCGGCGAAGGCAAGCGCCAGCATCGCGGACTCCCCCGCGCTGACGAGGCCGGCAATAGCGGCGAGGCCAATGATGCTGCACGCTATTCCAAAGAGCGCAAGCATCAGCGCGGAACCTGCCGCCCGCAGCGGTGGAAAATAAAGCTCAATCCCGGCCGCAAGCTCGCTGATGCGGAATGCGCCGGCACCGGATGCGTCTATTCGACCCTCACTTTGGCGGCCTTCGCGACTTTCGCCCACTTCTCTGTTTCGCTTTTCATAAACGCGGCGAATTCTTCGGGCGAGTTGCCGCTCGCGATGCCGCCTTGCTGCAGGATTTTCTCTTTCATGTCGGCCGACTTCAGCATTTTCGCGAGTTCCGCGTTCGCTTTCACGACCATGTCGCGCGGCGTGTTCGCCGGCATCACGACGCCTTGCCACGAACTGCCATCGAAATCCTTGACGCCGCCCTGATCGACGGTCGGCAGATCGGGCAACGGCGGGAAGCGATCTTTGGTCGAAATCGCGATCGCGCGCACCTTGCCTTGCTGCACGAACGGCAGCGCCGCGATGGCTGTGCTGAATGCAACATCGATCTGTCCGGAAATCTGGTCGATCATCGCCGGTGAGGCGCCCTTATACGGCACGTGCACGAGGTTTACGCCTGCCATCCATTTGAACATCTCCATCAGCATGTGCGGGCTTGTGCCGTTGCCGGTTGACGCATAGGTGAGAATCCCCGGCTTGGCCTTGGCGAGCGCGACGAGGTCCTTCACGTTTTTTACGGGCAGCGACGGATGCACCATCAGCAGGCTTGGCAGTGTCGCCATCAACGTAACGGGCGCTAGATCTTTTAGCGGATCGAAACCAAGCTTCGGATAAATCGCCGGCGAGATGCTTTGGGCGACGGTCATCATGCAGATCGTGTAACCGTCGGGCGGCGATTTCGCGCACATCTCCGAACCGATGTTGCCGCCGGCGCCGGCGCGATTGTCGGCAACCACCTGCACGCCCCACGCTTCCGTGAGCCGCTGCGCCGCCAGCCGGCCCATGATGTCAGTTGGCCCGCCCGGCGGGAATGGAATGATGAACCGCACCGGTTTCGCCGGATAGGATTGGCCATGCGCGCAGAGCGCGCCCGTGCTCAGCGCTATGGCTATTGCCACGCGGGTTAAAATTCTCATGGTGCTCCTCACAGTTGCGGTTGCCGGCTACCCATTGTAGTCCGGCAACGATGCTTTCAATCTTTCGGGTGGTTTCTTTGGACGGAGACTTGCGATTTCAGTTGCGCTGCCGCCGCCGCGGCGAGCGCATCGACGCCCGGATCGATTCTCCACTTGGCGATCAAATCCCACAGCACGCGTGCGTCGCCGAGCGCGCGATGCCGCGCATCGCAACTCACGTCATGTCGCTCCATGAGGCTGTCCAGGTTATGACGTTTGTGGCCGGGAAACAGCTTGCGCGAAAGTTTTACCGTGCACACGAGCTGCGACGAAAACTCGGTTGCGAGACGCGCGAATTCGGCGCGCAAAAAGCCGTAATCGAAGCGCGCGTTGTGCGCGACCAGCAGCCGGCCCTTAAGCCGCGTATTCAAGTCGATGGCGAGCGACGCGAACGACGGCGCGCCGGCGACCATGTCGTCGCTGATGCCGGTCAGCGATTCAATGAACGGCGAAATCGGAATACCCGGATTGACGAGCGTGGTCCATTCGCGCACGTACTCGCCGTCGTCCACTTCAATCAAGCCGATTTCGGTGATGCGATCGACGCCGGCCGTAGCGCCGGTCGTTTCAAGGTCGAGGAAGACCAGCGGTCGGTCGAGCATCGCCGCGGTTTAAAGCTTGTCCGCGGCGGACAGGGGCGAAGGTGGTTCGTCCTTGCCGGTGCGCGCCCGCACCAGCGTGCCGTATTCGGCCAGGCGCGTGCCGAGACAATAAGTGCCGGGTTCGATGCGATCGACGATTCGATTGCGGACCATTACATTAAGAATACGGTGCGCGGTCGACGGATGAAGCTGCGTGGCCTGCGCGAGCCGCTTCAGATTGACCGGTGCCGGATTGGCGGCAAGCGCTTCAAGCAGCGTCACCATGCGGTCGATGACCTGGATCGATGAGCGGGTTTCTTTTTCTTCTTCCATCGGCAGTCGCCGGACTTTTATCGTGAAAGTAACGCTACAAATCTTACATTATGAAAATTGGCGCAACAAGCGAGGTGGGCGCGCTCAGCGTTCAATGATGGAGTAATCGACGCCGCGCCCGATGCCGCGGCGGAAACCTTCGAGCCGCAGCACCTGGCCCGGTGTGATATTGGCCAGATTCACTTCATTGCCGAAGGTCTTGATCAGCTCCGCATGCTGCTGCGGAAAACGATAAGGATCGGCCTCGATCAACAGGCGCTCGAACCACGGCTGCTTTTTCAACTCGGGGATCGCATCGGCGCGCGCCGCAACGAGCATGTCGAAATCGCTTTGCTCGACGATCACATGCTCGATGCCTTGCTTGCCCACCGCATTGACGATGTCACCGAGTTCCTCAAGTTCAAGCGGCAAGGTCGGATTCTTGCGGCCGAATTCATACTTGATGTAAATGCCGCGCTTCTGGAAGCGTTCGATTGCGCGCGCGCGTTCGTCGGGCTTGAGGCTCACATAGTTTTCGGAAATCTCGAGGCCGCCGATATTGAGGTCGATGAGCAGCTGCTCAAGGCCATCGAGTTCGTTTTTCTGCCACGCGTACTCGAACAGGATGCCGCCCGCGAACGGCGTCACGCCATAATCGCGATACGTCTGCGCCGCCGCCTTCACGGTTGCGCGCGGCATCAGCAACGCATTGAGCGCGTAGATTTTCGCGAAGTCGATGTAATCGGCGCAGACCTCGAGCAGGTTGCGAATGCCTTCAGGCGCGCCCGTCCAGCCGAACGTGTCGGGGCCGAAGTCGATCATCGACGTGATGCCGCGCTTGCGCGGTTTGGTGGAGCGGGGCGGAAGGGCCAGAGTCATAGTTTTATCGAATTGAAATTCAAACCGCTTTTGCTTTAGGCACGAACTCATCCGGTGCGCCGGGCGGAATTGGCGGATGCTGTTTGAGGCTTTCCTGAAATTCGTGAATCATGCGGCGCAGCGGCGTGCGCACCCAGCTGAATTCATTGCCGACGTCAGTCTCTTCTTTCGGATCGCGCGTGAGATTGCAGATGAACGGCGTTTCGAGATGATTCGGGCCGTCGTTCGGTTCCCGCTCGAGCACGATGTGCATCTTCCAGTCGCGCCATTTCGCCGCGCGCAATTCCTGCTTGATGTAATAGACGAAGCCTTCGCGATTCGATTTAGCCTGCCTGCCGGTCAGGAAATCGAGTTGGTCGACGCCGTCGATCGGCCGGTCATGCGGCACTTCGGCGCCGGCGACGCGTGCAAGCGTCGGATAGAGATCGGTGATGTGAACGATTTCATTGGTGACCTGGCCGGGCATAACACGGCCGGGCCAGCGCACGATAAACGGCACCCGCAGCGCGCCTTCCAGCGACGTGTGGTAGGTGCCCGTCCATGGGCCGGCGGTGCCGCGCCACGGCCGACGGAATTCAGGGCCGTTGTCGCTGCCGAAGATAAATAAGGTGTTGTCGCGCAAGCCGAGCGCATCGACGGCGTCGATAATCTGGCCGACGCGGAAATCCATTTCGTGCATCGAATCCGCGAAGTCGCCGGCGCCGGTTTTACCCGCGAAATCCGCGTGCGGCAGCGTCGGGTAATGCAGATGCGTCAACGGCACGTACGCGAAAAATGGTTTTTTCGCCTGCGACTGTCGCGTGATGAAATCGATCGTCTTCGCAGTCACCTCGGAATCGATCCGCCGCCGTGCGTCGAGATCATAGATGTGCGAGTTTTGCGCCAGCTTGCCTTTGACGCCCTCCATCACATACGGCAGCGGCACGATCGCGGGATCGAAACCCGGCGAGCTCGTGAACATGCTTTCGTTGGTCGTGCGCGGGATGCCGTACCACTCGTCGAACCCGCGGTCCTTCGGATAGCGGCCTTCCTTGTCGCCGAGATGCCATTTGCCAAAGCACGCGGTTGCGTAGCCCTGAGCTGAAATCAATTGCGCGAGCGTGATTTCCCACGGGATCAGGCCTTGCGGCAATCCAGCGGGCACCGATTGCAACGCGCCGGTGCGGATCGGATGGCGGCCCGTCATCAACGCCGAGCGCGTCGGCACGCAATCGCTTTCGACGTTGAAGTTGAGAAAGCGCAGGCCTTCGGTCGCGAGCTTGTCGATGCGCGGTGTCGGCGCGCCTCTCAATGCGCCGCCGCCATAACAACCGAGTTCGCCCCAGCCGAGATTGTCGGCGAGAATGAACACAATATTCGGCCGTTGAGTGCCTGCAGGATTCATGAGTGGTCGGGAGAAGCGGAAAGCGTTTGGAGCAATGGCGGGTAAACGGATAGTATCAGTTTCTTTTCCGGCTTCGATTCCGCTATCCATGTTCACTATCCATGTTCATTAAGTCATTGCAGTCATGCGGGTCCGCATTGCTGCTGGTGGTCGCGGCGTTCGCGATTCCTTGCGCCGACGCGCAAACCTGGAAACCGTCGCGACCCGTCGCATTCGTCACGCCGTCGTCGCCGGCGGGCAGTCTGGATCTCACTGCCCGGCTGATGCAGAAAGTCTGGGACGACGCGCGCACGATAGGCGTACCGATCGTCGTCATCAACAAGCCTGGCGCCGGCAATGGAATCGCATGGACTTATCTCAACGAGCGCACCGACGGCCACGCCATCGCGATCGGCAATACCAACCTCGTATCGAACCAGGTTACCGGCGCGCATAACATCGGTCACCGCGACGTCACGCCGCTCGCGCTCATGTTCGACGATTATTTCGCATTGGTCGTGCGCGCGGATTCGCCGCTCAAATCGATGGCGGACGTGCGCGACCGGTTGCGCGCTGATCCCGGCAGCATTGCCGTCGGTTTCGGTCCCGGCATCGGCGCCGGCAGCCACACCGGCGCGGCCGTCGCCTGGAAAGCGATGGGTATCGATGTGCGCAAATCGCGGTTTGTGCCCTACAAATCGGCAGGTGATGGAATTGTTGCGATGCTGTCAGGCGAAATAGAAGTGGTCTGCGGCACCGCCGCGAACATGCCGCCGTTCATTGCAGGCGGACGAGTGCGCGCGCTTGGCGTGATCGCACCTCAGCGCCTGAATGGATCACTCGCAGTCGTGCCTACCATGAAAGAGCAGGGTTTCGACGCGATGTTCACCAACTGGCGCGGCGTGATCGGCCCCAAAGACATGCGGCCAGAGCAGGTCGCGTTTTGGGAAAAAGCGCTTGCCACCGTGAATGAATCCGACGCCTGGAAGAAAGAACTCGAGCGCAATTTCTGGCGCGCGAACTTCATGACTGGGCCTAAACTGCGCGCATTTCTCGACGCCGAATCGATTCGTTTTCGCTCTTTGCTCACCGAACTGGGACTCAACAAGCAATGACTGCCACGACCGCACGTCCGAACATCCTGCTCATTACGTCCGACCAGCAACGCGCCGACTGCTACGGCTTTGAGCGGCCCGAAGTCAAAACGCCGCATCTCGATCGGCTCGCGAGCGCCGGCACGCGCTTCAATGCATGCATCACGCCGAACCTCGTCTGCCAGCCTTCGCGCGCGTCGATATTGACCGGCCTGCTGCCGCTTACGCATGGCGTGTGGGACAACGGCGTCGATCTCGATCCGAAAGTCGGCGCACAGGGGTTCGCGGGCACGCTCGCCAGCGCCGGCTATCAGACCGCATTTCTCGGCAAAGCACATTTCGCGACGAAGGCCACGTTTGCACCGACCGGCACGCCCGAGTGCAACAAGAGCCAGGCGAAATACG
>JAQGMI010000047.1 GCA_028292435.1 Betaproteobacteria bacterium | reverse complement strand
TAAACTCGACCACCGCCGCGAGTTCATGATGCTGGTTGCCTTGATAACCGAGTGCCCCGGCCGACAGAATCACGAGTGCAGGGCGCAACCGCTTGCCGCCGCTGCCGACGATATATTCGGCGACGTTCCGCACGAGCGCTACGTCCGACGCGAGGCGGCGGCGGATCACGGCATCGACGGCGCACATGTCGTCGGCGATCAGGTCCTGCAGGAAGGGAACGGACATCAGGCTGCTAACGTAGAAAGTGGCGCCGGGCGGGCCCTGAAACGCCCTTGATTGAGCGTCCGCAAGGGCTGGCAAGTGGCTCATTTTACTCCGCTTTGACTGAAAAATGCCTTATAGGTATAATGCGCGGTTTTCCGAATCCGGCTTGTCAGCGGTAACCAAGGGCTAAAGGATCAAATCATGTATGCGGTCATTTCAACGGGCGGCAAGCAATATCGTGTTGCTTCCGGCGCAAAACTAAAAATCGAGCAGCTTGCCGCTGACGTCGGCTCCGAAATCGTTATCGATCAGGTTCTGATGGTTGCCGACGGCGAAAAAGTTGCTCTTGGCAGTCCGCTCGTCGCGGGCGCTACAGTCAAAGCAAAAATTGTGTCCCACGGGCGCGGCGACAAAGTGCATATTTTTAAAATGCGCCGTCGCAAGCACTACCGGAAATCACAGGGCCATCGTCAAAATTACACCGAGATCGAAATTCTCGGTATCGCGGGATAAGGAACTCTCACCATGGCACATAAGAAAGCAGGCGGCAGTTCACGCAACGGCCGCGACTCCAACTCCAAGCGGCTCGGCGTTAAAGCCTACGGCGGCGAACTGATCACCGCAGGCAGCATTATCATTCGCCAACGCGGTACCCAGGTGCATCCGGGCGTCAACGTCGGCATCGGCAAAGACCATACGCTGTTTGCGCTGATCCCAGGCACCGTTCAATTTGCGATCAAGGGTTCGGAGCGCAAAAGAACCGTTAACGTCCTTCCAGCTGCGTAAATCAGGCTCTTAACGACTTAAAAGCCCTGCCGTTGCGCAGGGCTTTTTTGTTTTCAGCAACCGGCAACAGAGCGGCGACATGAATAACTTGAACGATTCCCGACAAGCTGTAGCGCATCGCGCGATGTTCACGGCGGCACGCCGATGAAATTCATCGACGAAGCCACAGTCGAATTGCACGCCGGCAAAGGCGGCGACGGTTCGGCGTCTTTTCGCCGCGAAAAGTTCGTGCCGCGCGGCGGCCCGGACGGCGGCGACGGTGGACGCGGCGGCAGTATCTTTGCCGTAGCCGATCGCAATATCAACACCCTCGTCGATTACCGGTTCGCGCGCATACACCGCGCCAAAAACGGCGAGGCCGGCCGCGGCGCGGACTGCAACGGCAAATCGGCTGACGACGTCTTGCTGCGCGTGCCGGTCGGCACGGTCATCAGCGATCTGGAGACGGGCGACATCATCGCCGACCTTGCTGTGCACGAGCAGAAAGCATTGCTCGCAAAAGGCGGCGACCGCGGTCTGGGCAATATTAATTTCAAATCGAGCACTAACCGTGCCCCGCGCCAGTTCACGCGCGGCATGCCGGGCGAATCGCACAAACTGAAATTTGAGCTTAAAGTTTTGGCCGACGTCGGATTGCTTGGCATGCCGAACGCCGGCAAATCGACATTCATTCGTGCGGTTTCGGCTGCGCGGCCAAAGGTCGCCGATTATCCGTTTACGACTTTGCATCCGAACCTCGGCGTCGTGCGCGTCGACAACAATCGCAGCTTCGTCATCGCCGATATTCCGGGGCTGATTGAAGGCGCGGCCGAAGGCGCGGGCCTGGGACACCAGTTCCTGCGGCATCTCGCGCGGACCCGACTGTTGCTGCACATCATCGACATCGCACCGTTCGACGAGAACACCGATCCGGCAGCCGAGGCCCGCGCCATCGTCAACGAACTTAAAAAGTATGATGAAGCGTTGTTTGAAAAACCGCGCTGGGTCGTATTGAACAAAGCAGACTTACTGCCCGCTGGTGAAGAGGCAGACCGCGTCCAGCGATTCCTTGGCGAATTCGGATGGGACGGTAAAAGCTTTATGATTTCTGCCTTGAGCGGGACCGGATGCAAAGAATTGACTTTTGCGATCATGCAACACCTCGATGAAACGCGGGAATCCGCAGATCAATCTGACGATACGAAAACCGACGCGGCGTCGGCTGAGACCGATTCCTGAGTCGCTGGCGGCGCATCGATCGTTATCGACATGACATCAGAATTGAAAAAAGCAAAACGACTGGTCGTCAAGGTGGGCAGCAGCCTGGTAACAAACCAGGGCCAGGGCCTTGACCACGCTGCGCTTGCGCGCTGGGTCGCGCAGATTGCGCAATTGCGCAAACTTGATCGTGAAGTGCTGCTGGTGTCGAGCGGTGCAATAGCGGAGGGTATGCAGCGTCTGGGCTGGAAAACCCGGCCGAGCGCCGTGCACGAGCTGCAGGCAGCGGCCGCGGTAGGTCAAATGGGTTTGATTGAAGCGTATGAATCGAGGTTTCGCGAACATGCGCTCGTGACCTCCCAGATTTTGCTCACGCACGAAGACATGGCGGACCGCAAACGCTACCTGAACGCGCGCTCGACTCTACGCACGCTGCTCGATCTGGGCGTGATTCCGATCATCAACGAAAACGATACGGTGGCCACCGACGAGATCCGCGTCGGCGACAACGACACGCTCGGCGCGCTCGTCACGAATCTCGTCGAAGCCGATGTGCTCGTCATACTGACCGACCAGGCAGGACTCTTTTCGGCCGATCCGCGCAAAAATCCGCAAGCGACGCTTTTGCATGATGCACGCGCAGGCGATCCCGAGCTCGAAAAAATTGCCGGCGGAGCGGGCAGCTCCATCGGCCTGGGCGGGATGCTCACGAAAGTGCTCGCTGCCAAACGCGCGGCGCGCAGCGGCGCTCATACCGTTATCGCGTCGGGCCGCGAAACCGATGTGCTTTTGCGGCTCATGCAAGGCGAGCGCATCGGCACGTTTTTGAAAGCGGAAACCCAGACGCTGGCGGCTCGCAAGCAGTGGCTGGCCGATCATCTGCAGGTGCGGGGAAAACTGATCCTGGATGCGGGCGCCGTCAAGGCGCTGCGCGATCAACGCAAGAGCCTGCTGCCGATCGGCGTATTTGAAGTCATCGGCGAATTCGAACGCGGCGAAGCAGTCGGCTGCTGTTCGGCGGATGGCGCCGAAATCGCACGCGGTTTAGTCAATTACAGCGCGAGCGAAACCCGCCGCATCCTGAAAACACCGTCGAACGAAATTGAAGCCAAACTAGGCTACGTCGATGAATCCGAGCTGATTCATCGCGATAACCTTGTTCTGATGTAGCCGGTTGCGCTCTTCCGAGCGCACCAGGTCACTGCCCGAAGAAAATCGATTTCCGCCGCCCGCTGGAGCTTCCCGGCGGCTCACCATTACGCGCGCCGTACTTGAGCCGTTCGATTGCTACCTTAGCCGAGACCACCGGCGCACCGTCGGGGCAAAGATAGTCCGCGTACAGCACGCCATGCTGGCGGTTAACTTCCTTGTACAGGATTTTTCGCCATTCCTGTCCGCGCGTGCCGGACCAGGTGCCATCGCGGCGGCCGAATGCATAGTATTTAAATTCGATGGTCTCGCAGCGGATGCCTTCGTAAGAAATGTTCTCGGCGCCGCTCGGGCTTTTCACGACGAGCGTGTAGCGCACGATGCCGTCATCGGTAATTGTGATTGAATTGGAATCGAGAAAGAATTGATTGGTACTGGCGGCGCTCGCCTCGAAACCAAGCAGGTTTTCGGGTCGCGGCAACGGCGGCAGCTTTACCTCGGATTCGCGCTGCGGCCTGGGTTCGCCGTCATCCTCGCTCTGGTTACGCGGTTGAGCAAGCGCGGCAAGGGGCAACAACAACAGCGCGCACGCGATCCCTGTCAAACTTAAAGAAGAACTTTGCAACTTCATGCGCGCAAATCGTCCGCGAGCGACGATCGGACTGCCGCCGGTACCTGCTCGATGACCGCCTTGTACTCGGGATGATCGATGCCCATCGCAAGCGTTGCGCCTGCTGCGAATGCGGCGACCATCGGCGCGGTCAGTTCAAAACGCAGAAAGTGCACAGCGGACGTTTTGTCCTCGTTGGCACGCTCCATGTCTTCGTCCGCGATGGCCGTGACGCGCGCTTCTCCGGCAACCTGCACCCACACCCGGTCTTCGACGCCGCGCAGCGCCGCAAGCCTCACCTGACGCTCGCTGACCTCAGGGTATTCGATCAACATTGTCGCTTTCCAGTTGCTGCCGTCCGGCACCAGCGGATTGTAAGCATCGACTTCATCGCGGATACCTGCTTCCTCGAAGATGCGTTCGACGCGCAGCATTTCCTGGATTTGATAGCGCATCGTGAGTTCGTCCTCGAATACAAGCGTCACGTGATCGCCGAGCGCGACCGTGCGATGCTTCTTATGCGTCAGCACGCGCGCACGAAAATCCGTGCGGGCTTTTGCATAAGCCTCGAGCGTCATCAGGCTTTCCGGAGTGATCTTGGCCATCGCTGTTCTACAAACCGTATGCGATTCGCAGCAAAGCGAGCGGGTGCTCTTTGCGCGCGCGCGATGCGCCGATGCCCTGCTCGATATGCCGGCCCGCAATGGGGCAATCGGAACTAATGTAATCGGGGTCCGATGCAGCCATCTGCCTGAACACGGGCCGGCCGATTTTCATCGATTGCGCGAAGTATTCGGTTTTGACGCCCCAGGTTCCGTCGTGTCCCGAGCAGCGCTCGATCGTGCTGACTTCAGTCGACGGAACGAGCGCGAGCATTTCGCGCGTTTTCTGACCAACGTTTTGAACGCGGGAGTGGCACGGAATGTGGTACGACACTTTGCCGAGTCCCTGCTTAAACTGCGTTTTCAGCAAGCCATCCTTATTGCGCATGATGAGGTACTCGAACGGATCGAACATCGCCTCCTGCACCGCTTTGACATCGGCGTCATCAGGAAACATGAGCGGCAGCTCCTGCTTGAACATGAGTGTACACGACGGAATTGCCGTAAGGATCGCGTACCCTTCGCGCGCGAGACGGGCCAGCCGCGGGACATTGATCTCCTTGAGCTTCGCCACGGCGTCGAGATCGCCGAGCTCCAGCTTGGGCATGCCGCAGCACGCCTCCTTATCGACAAGGATCGAGGGGATCTCGTTGTGCGCAAGTATTTTCAGAAGGTCGTGGCCGATGCCCGGCTCGTTGTAGTTGACGTAGCACGTCGCGAAGATTGCAACCTTGCCGGGCGTCGTTTTGCCGTCGCGCACCGCGAACGACGCATCGGGCGTTGCACTGGAGCGGAATTTTTTCGCCGCATATTCGGGCAATACCCGCTCGTGATGAACGCCGAGCACTTTTTCCATCGCGCCGCGCGCGAGTTTCGATTTATTGGCGGCATTGACGAACTGGACCACGACAGGAATCGTCGCCAGTTTTCCCATTGCATCCGTGGCGGACAACAGCTTGTCGCGTGCCGGCGCCCCGTTTTTCTTAAACTTGACCGCCTTCGCCCGCAGCATCACGTGCGGAAAATCGACGTTCCACGGATGCGGCGGCACATAAGGGCATTTGGTCATATAGCAGGTATCGCACAGATAGCAGCGATCGACGACTTCACCGAACTTACTCTTGTCGACGCCGTCGAGCTCGCCGGTTTTGCCCTCGTCGATCAAATCGAACAAATGTGGAAACGCGGTGCACAGGTTCACGCACCGCCGGCAACCATGGCAGATGTCGAACACGCGCCCGAGTTCGGCGACAACTTTCTCTTCATTGTAGTAGTCGGGCTCCTGCCAGCCGAGCGGATGCCGGGTGGGGGCTTCGAGACTGCCTTCGCGCATGGTTATGCTTTCATGAACTTCAAACAAAAAAGGCGAAAGACCGCGGGGTCTTTCGCCTCGTTGCTGCCCGCCTGCGATCAGTCAGCCAGGGCGTCGAGCGACTTCTGAAAGCGATTGGCATGCGAGCGCTCGGCTTTCGCGAGCGTTTCGAACCAATCGGCGATTTCCTCGAAACCTTCGTCGCGCGCCGATTTCGCCATACCGGGATACATGTCGGTGTATTCGTGGGTCTCGCCGGCAATCGCAGCCTTCAGGTTGTCGCGCGATTTGCCGATCGGCAAGCCGGTCGCCGGATCGCCAACCGCTTCGAGGTATTCGAGATGGCCGTGTGCGTGGCCGGTCTCACCTTCCGCAGTCGAGCGGAATACCGCCGCGACGTCGTTCTGGCCTTCCACGTCGGCTTTCGCTGCAAAATACAGGTAACGTCGATTCGCCTGCGATTCGCCGGCAAATGCGGCTTTCAGATTTCCTTCGGTTTTCGATCCCTTGAGTTGCATTGCGTTCTCCTGTTGTTCAATTGCTTAAGCCGGCCATGGTGGCCGGCGATACCAGCGCCAGCGTGATAATTGGACTCCTGCGCAAAGACTGGCTAGATTGCAGCGATAGCGCAGTGCACTCGATGACACGGGTTCCAAGCCGGAAATCGAGTGTAAAACCGCGCCTACAACGTGTCAATTAATGCGCAGGTTCAAGTTGCGCTGACGGCGCTGGCGCGTTTCTCATGCGGATGGCGGTGAAGATACTTGGCCAGTTCATTGAGGGCAAGCTGGTAAACGTCGCGCTTGAATTCGATCACTGATTCCAGCGGAACCCAGTACTCGTTCCAGCGCCAGGCATCGAACTCGGGCTTTTCGCATGCTCGCAGGTGCACGTCGCTGTCGCGCCCGACCAGGCGCAGGAGATACCAGATCTGTTTCTGGCCTTTGTAATTACCGCGCCACTCGCGGCGCACCCACTGGTCGGGCACTTCGTAGCGCAGCCACTCGCGGGTGCGCCCGAGGATGCGCACATGCTCCGAGTTCAGCCCCACCTCTTCATGCAGTTCCCGGAACATGGCGCGCTCCGGTGTCTCGCCGGCTTTGATGCCGCCCTGCGGAAATTGCCATGAATGTTCTTTAACGCGCTTGCCCCAGAAAACCTCGTTTTTCCAGTTGCAAATGATAATGCCGACATTGGGGCGATATCCGTCACGGTCTATCATGTGCGTCACCCTGCGTATGCTCTGATTGACTCAGATTCTTCCACAAACGTGCCCTAATTGAAAGCCGCCGGCTAAATCAGCAAACGCTCTTCGTCGTGCGGATTCATCAACGGGAACTCTTCGACGAAGCGCGTAAATTCAAGGCCATATCGGGCCTCCAGTTCGCCGGCGCGCGCGCGCAATTCGCGCCATGTCGGCTTGCCGGGGCTGCGTTTGAAAGCGAACGCGGCAATGTTGCCCGGTTTGCCCGCAGGCAGGCAGGCGACCCGCCCGTCAAACGCTTTGGTGAGACGATTCACGCAGGTCGTGAAGTTGCGATCGCCGCCCCACAAATTGACGACCATCATGCCGGCGTCACCCAGCGCCCGCGCGCAATCGCGGTAAAAAGCCGGCGTGCTCAGTGCCTCGACCTGGGATTCGGCGTCATAGCCGTCGACCACGATCACGTCGGCAGCGGGTTTGTTGTCGTGCAGGTACGCGGCGCCGTCTGTCACGATGACGTTCAACCGCTCATCGTCGGTCGGCAGAAAAAAATACTGACGTGCCACGTCGACCACGCGCTGGCTGACTTCGATTGCGACCGTCTTTGAATGCGGCAGGTTGTGATAAATGAATTTAGCGAGCGAACCGCCGCCCAGGCCGACCATCAGTACCGCGGCGGGGTCCGGTTTGAACAGCAGGAACGCCATCATGCTGCGGGTATACGCGACTTCGAGATCGTTCGGCCGCGCAAGCCGCATCGAGCTTTGCACCGTGTCGCTGCCGATATGCAAGGTGCGTACGCCGAATTTTTCACTGATGTAAACCGATTCGTTGTCGTCTGCGGGTTTGCGGATGCGCCAGCTTTGCAGGAACTTCATGCCAGAGAGTTTTTCCGGAGAAACAGGGTGTTCGGTAGAATAAGGGCTTTCCACCATTTCGGGTAGTCATGCGCGTATCGAAATTCTTTTTGTCCACGTTGAAAGAGGCACCGTCGGAAGCGGAGCTCATCAGTCACCGCCTGATGCTGCGCGCCGGACTCATACGCCGGCTCGGCAGTGGCATTTACAGCCTGATGCCGATGGGTCTGCGCATCGCGCGCAAAGTCGAAGCGATCGTGCGCGATGAAATGAATCGAGCAGGCGCAATAGAACTGTTGATGCCGGTCGTGCAACCGGCGGAATTATGGCAAGAGTCGGGCCGCTGGCAGGCGTACGGCCCTGAACTTTTGCGCCTGAAAGACCGTCACGACCGCGATTTCGTCGTTCAACCGACTTCCGAGGAAGTCGTTACCGACATCGCGCGTAACGAAATCAAGAGCTATCGCCAGCTGCCCGTACATTTCTATCAAATTCAGACCAAGTTCCGCGATGAGCGCAGGCCGCGCTTCGGCGTCATGCGCGGACGCGAATTCGTGATGAAAGACGGCTATTCATTTCATTCGAGCTATGCAGATCTCGAGCGTGAATACCGCAATATGTATGAAACGTACACGCGCATCTTTACGCGTCTCGGGCTTAAATTTCGGGCCGTGGCCGCCGACACAGGCTCCATCGGCGGCACCGGCTCGCATGAATTTCACGTGCTTGCCGATTCCGGCGAAGATGCCATCGCCTTTTGCCCGGCCTCCGACTACGCGGCCAATGTCGAGCTGGCCGAAGCTGTCGCCGTCCCCGCCGCACGCAAAGCACCCGTTGCGACGATGACGATGGTTGCCACGCCCGGCGTGCGCACGATCGACGACTTGTGCCGGCTGCTTAACATTCCCGCGACGCAAACCGTCAAAACGCTCGTCTACCGGGGCACCGAAGGACTCGTTGCGTTGCTGCTGCGCGGCGATCATATGCTTAACGAAATCAAGGCGGCGAAACTGCCCGCGCTGCAATCGCCGTTGCAGCCCGCGAGCGAGGATGAGGTACGCGAAGTGTTCGGCGCCGGATTCGGTTCCCTGGGACCGCTCAACATCAAGCACCCGGCACGGGTCACGGTGATCGCTGATCGCTCCGCCGCAACGGCAAGCGACTTTGCGTGCGGCGCGAACGTCGATGGCCAGCACTACTGCAACGTAAACTGGGCGCGCGATTTACCCGTGCCCGCACAAGTTGCCGATATTCGCAACATCGTCGTGGGCGACCCGAGTGCCGACGGCAAAGGCACGCTCGACATTTGTCGCGGCATCGAGGTCGGCCATATTTTTCAGCTGCGCACCAAGTACTCGTCGGTGCTTCATTGCAATTTTCTCGATGAAACCGGCAAACAGCAGCCGATGGAAATGGGGTGTTACGGTATTGGCATCACGCGCATCATCGCCGCGGCGATCGAGCAGAATCATGACGAGCGCGGGATCATCTGGCCGTCTGCCATCGCGCCGTTCACGCTGGCGATCGTGCCCATCGGCCTTGGCAAGAGCGCGGCCGTGCGCGAAGCGGCGGAAAAGCTTTACGCTGAATTCACCGAAGCCGGCATCGAAGTGCTGTTCGACGACCGCGACGGGCGCCCCGGCGTCATGTTCGCCGATATGGAGTTGAGCGGCATCCCGCATCGCATCGTCATCGGCGATCGCGGCCTAAAGCAGGGACAGATCGAATATCAGGGACGGCGCGATACCAGCGCTCAACTTATCTCGCTCGAGAGCGCAGTCGGTGAAATAAAACGCGTGATATGCGCGGGCTGATCGGGCTCCTGCTCGCGGCTTTCTCCCAGCTTGCGCTGGCCGGCAATCAGGCCTACGAACCGCTTTCGGCAAGCGTCCAGGCGGCGCTGCATGCCGCAATCAGCGATCAAGCCACGCCTTTTCTCGCTTTCGACACCGTTGACGAAGCGCGAACCTGGCTCGATGCGATGTCGAAAAAACTCGAGCGGCGGATGCCCGACCGGCATACCCGCGAGGAATTCCTGGTCACGGTTCACTATGAAGCGAAGCGCGCAGGCCTCGATCCGCAACTGGTGCTGGGCGTAATCCAGGTCGAAAGCGGCTTTCGCAAACACGCCTTGTCGAGCGCCGGCGCGCGCGGCTTTATGCAGGTCATGCCGTTCTGGCTCAAGCTGATCGGCACCAAGGAGCAAAATCTTTTTCATCTGCGCACCAACCTGCGCTATGGCTGCACCATCCTGCGCCACTACCTCGACCGCGAGCACGGCGATTATTTTCGCGCGCTCGGCCGCTATAACGGCAGCCTCGGGCAGCCCGAGTATCCGAACATCGTCGTTCGCGCCTGGCTCTCGAACTGGAAGTACCCGGTGCTCACATCGGCCGTCACGCCGACCGGTGGTCTCAGCTCGCGGTGAGTTTGCCGGGTAGCGCCGCCGCTGGTTCGGCCTGCCTGAACAATTGCTCGAGCGTTATCTGCAATTGACCCGCGATGCGAGTCGATATTTCATAAACCAGCGAATCGAGCTCGGCGCTCGAGTGCCGGGCGGGCACATGAGCGCTCGTATTGAATACGAACAAGCGGTAAATCTCCTCGACTTTGATCGCGGCCGCGTCGCGCGACAGAAGCCAGCCGTCAACCCCGGAGACCGCAATCCAGCCCGCGCCTGACAATGTCGTCAGGATTTTCTCAAGGTGATCGAGTCGCACTTTCACGGCGGGGTGTAGCTGGGAAATGGAAACGACCGCACCGCTTGCGTGGGCACGCCACAACACTTTTAACACCTGCAAAGCGTCGAAGAAATCGCTGCCCGGCGCGGGTTCCGATTGGCCCGCCCGCTCGCGCCATTCCGGCAGCAGTGCCGCGAGCAAAGCGCCGCCGATGACTATCAGCCACGACAGATAGATCCACATTAAAAAACCCGGCACGGCGGCGAACGCGCCATAGACGAGCTCGTACGAGCCAAAATGTCCGATGTAAAAGCTGAACCCGTGCTTCATGGCCTCCAGGCAGATGCCGGCCGACATGCCACCAATCAAGGCATCGCGCTTTATCACGGGCCGGTTGGGCACTGCCCAGTACAACAGTGCAAGCGCTACGGACGTCAGCAACAGCGATGCGAATCGCAACATCAGGATGCCGAGCCCGGGCGGGTTGTCGATCAACCCGAGCGAGAGCTTGATCAAGTATGAGGTGAGCGACAGGCTGGCGCCGACGAACAACGGACCAACCGTCAGCACCATCCAGTACACCAGAATGCGCTGCAGCAGCCGGCGCGGTCGCGAAGTGCGCCAGATATCGTTGAACGCCGTGTCGATCGTGATCATCAGCATCAGCGCGGTAACCGCGACGAACGCGACGCCGACAGCCGTCAACTGCGTAGCATTTTCCGAAAACTGCGCCGCGTACTTGCTGAGCGATGACACCGATTCCGGCACGAAATTGTTGAGCAGAAAACGCTGCACATGCGTCATCAATGATTCGAACACTGGAAATGCAGAGACCACGGTCAATGCAACCGTGATAATCGGAACCAGCGCAAGCAGTGTCGTGAAAGTCAGGCTGCTCGCAATCTGGATGCAGCGGTCTTCCCGAAAGCGGCGGCCCAGAATGCGCACAAGGTCGGTCAGTGGAGCGCTTTTGATTTGCATAGGATACGTTTTGGGCGGGGTGCGCTCCGATATAATAGCGCGTCAACGCAAGCGCCCGGCGAGATGAAAGAAATCCTTGTTCTCTATTACAGCCGCTATGGCGCCGTCCGCGAGATGGCGCAGTTGGTTGCGCGCGGGATCGAAGAAGTGCCTGGCGCGGCGGCGCGCGTGCGCACCGTGCCCGAAATTTCACCTGTCAACGAAGCGACCGCGCCAACGGTGCCAGCGAGCGGCGCTCCGTACGCTGAAGTGAAAGACCTCGAAGAATGCTGCGGGCTTGCCTTGGGCTCGCCGACTCGCTTCGGCAACATGGCAGCGCCGCTCAAATATTTTATCGATTCGACCTCCGCGTTGTGGCTTCGAGGCGCCTTAAGCGGCAAGCCCGCCGCGGTGTTTACGTCCACCAGCAGTTTGCACGGCGGGCAGGAAACCACGCTGCTTTCCATGCTGATGCCGCTCATGCATCACGGCATGATCGTCGTCGGTTTGCCGTACACCGAACCGCAGTTGCTTTCGACCACGACGGGCGGAACGCCGTACGGCGCAAGCCACGTCGCCGGCGCCACCAGCGACCGTCCGCTCAGCGATGAAGAGAAAAAACTTTGTCGAGCACTCGGCAGGCGGCTCGCGACGACGGCGCTCAAGCTTTCCGCATGAGCAACGGCCACGATGCGCGCCGATACCTGCGCCGCCATCTCGATGGCATGTTGTCGACGATTTCGAAAAAGCTCGGCGGCTATCCGTTCGGCTCGATCGTCCCGTTCGTCACCGATGAAGCCGCGCGGCCGCTCATCCTGATCAGCCGGCTGGCCGAGCACACGAAAAACATTGCGGCGGATTCGCGCGTCAGCCTGCTCGTTCGCGATGCCGATACCGATGCGCAGCAGGGCGCGCGTCTTGCACTGATCGGCGATTGTCAGGCGGTCACTGATCCGGAAAGCGCTCGGGCACGGTATCTAAATTATTTTCCCGCGGCCGACAAATTGCTGGCGCTCGGCGACTTTGCGTTTTTTCACATCACGCCGGTCACTTTGCGCTACATCGGCGGTTTCGGTGCAATTCACTGGGTTACGGCCGCAGAGTACTCGCCGCCCGCGAACACACTCGCAACTTGCGCAGAGGACATCATCGCGCACATGAATGCCGACCATGGTGCCGCGCTGAGCAATTACTGTCGTCACTTTTATCGGCGCGAGGCGGCGTCGGTGGCAATGATCGGGATTGACTGCGATGGATTTGACCTGCGCGCCGACGATGAAGTAATGCGTTTTGATTTTGGACAACCCGTGGTCGATGCGCGCGCAGCGCGCGCCGCGCTTACCGAGATGGCGACGGAGGCACGCGGTTCATGACTCGACTCAAGCTGGCGTATTACTGCGGCACCGTGAGTTTGATCGCGCTGATATTTTTGGGGCTCGCGTGGGAGATTAAGCTCGCGCCGCTGCGTCCCGGTGGTTCGCTGCTCGCGCTGAAGGTGCTGCCTTTGCTGGCGCCTCTCTTTGGCTTGATTCGCGGAAAAATTTACACCTACCAATGGACGAGCATGCTCATCCTCGCTTATTTCGCGGAAGGCGTCGTCCGGGCCTGGTCCGACCGCGGGATTTCAGCGCAGCTGGGACTGGCCGAGGCGGCTCTAGCCAGCGTGTGCTTCGTTGCCTGCATTGGCTACGTGCGGGCCGCGAGAAGCCGGGCATGACCCATTAATACGCGGGATTCATCCTTGCGGGTTCCGGGTGCTATGCTTCGGCGTTACGCACATTTTTGGGAGTAGCCATGCCGCTTATCGCCATGACTCGGGAAATGGGCTCACTGGGTAAGGACGTCGCCAGCGCCCTCGCTGCCCGTCTCGGCAAGCCGGTGGTGCACCACGAAATCATCGATAACCTCGCGAATAAGATGCGCTTGCGCAAAAGTCACGTCGTGCGCTTCCTCGATGGCAAGGCGAATATCTGGGAACGCCTGACGACGGACAAAACGAGCCTGTCGATTTATACCGCCGACGAAACCATCGCCCTTGCCGAGTCGGACAACGTGTCGGTCATTCGCGGCTGGGGTTCGGCCCATCTGCTACGCCCGATCCGGCACGTCATCTGCGTGCGCGTGTGCGCGCCGTTGAAAGTACGGGTGCCGCGCATGATGGCGCGGCTGAATTCAGACGATGAAGCGTTTATCACGAACGAAATCAAAATGAGCGAGGAGGCGCACGGTGCAATCACCCGGCGCCATTTCGGAGTCAACTGGCAGGATCCGGAACATTACGATCTCGTGTTGAATACCGAGCGTGTCTCGATTGACAAATGCGCTGACGAAGTGATGGCGCTCGCGAGCAATGCGGAATTCCAGGAAACCGAACAGTCGCTGCAGATGATGGCCAATCTGGCGCTCGAAACACATGTTCGCGCCGCCTTACACGCCGATCCGCGCACCGATAAAATGCATGTCTCAATTACCGCCGACTGCGGCGTCGTAACGCTCGCGGGCATGGTCGAGCGCGGCAGTGAACCGGTCGACGCGTCCGAAGTCGTCGCTGCAGTCCCGCGAGTCAAGGAAATAGACAATCAACTTAAGATCGCAGCGGTATCGCGACTCAAGATGGATGGTTGAATTAACACGGCATCAATAAAAAAAGGCGCCCGCGGGCGCCTTTTTTTATCCGCGGCAGAAAATCATACTTGCGGATTCAGGCGCTCAAGCTTGGAATGCAGCTTGTTCAGCGCATTGATATAGGCTTTGGCCGATGCGACGACGATATCCGTGTCGGCGCCTTGACCATTGACGATGCGTCCGGCCTTGGACAGCCGGACGGTCACTTCGCCCTGCGAATCAGTCCCGCTCGTAATGTTATTGACGGAATAGAGCAACAACTCGGCACCGCTCCCGACCAGTGTTTCGATGGCCTTGAATGCGGCATCGACCGGCCCGCTGCCATTGGCTTGCGCAGGCCGCTCTTTGCCGCTCTCGGACACCACTATTTTTGCGAACGGGGACTCGCCGGTCTCGGAATGCGCCGTCAACGACACCAGGTGGTAGTGCTCGTTCTCGACCTGCTCGAGATTTTCCTCGGTGATGAGCGCCTGTAAATCTTCATCGAAAATTTCACGCTTTTTGTCGGCAAGCGTCTTGAACCGCTTGAACGCGGCGTTCAGCGCTTCTTCGGACGGCAGTTCGATCCCGATTTCCTGCAAGCGCGATTTGAACGCGTTGCGGCCCGACAACTTGCCGAGCGTCAGCCGGTTGGTCGTCCAGCCGACCGTTTCCGCGCTCATGATTTCGTACGTTTCGCGGTGCTTGAGCACACCATCCTGGTGAATGCCCGATTCGTGCGCGAATGCATTGGCGCCGACAATCGCTTTGTTCGGCTGCACGGGATAGCCGGTAATGCCCGACACGAGTTTCGATGCCGGTACGATCTGCGTCGCATCGATGCCGGTATCGCACGAAAATACATCCTGGCGGGTGCGCACCGCCATCACGATTTCTTCGAGCGAAGCGTTGCCAGCGCGTTCGCCCAGACCATTGATTGTGCATTCGACCTGGCGGGCGCCGTTAAGGACTGCCGACAATGAGTTGGCTACAGCCAAGCCGAGATCGTTATGGCAATGAACCGACCAAACCGCTTTGTCGGAATTTGGAATGCGTTCACGCAGCTTACGAATCAAACCGCCGAAATGCTCGGGTAAGGTGTAGCCCACGGTATCGGGCACATTGATGGTCGTTGCGCCCGCGTTGATGACCTGCTCGAGAATCCGGCATAAGAAATCGATGTCCGAGCGCCCGGCGTCCTCGGGTGAGAATTCGACGTCGTGCGTGTATTCGCGCGCCCATTTGACCGCGCGCACTGCCTGCTCGATTACTTGCGAGGGCTCCATGCGCAGCTTTTTTTCCATGTGAATCGGGCTCGTCGCGATGAAGGTGTGCACGCGCGGTGAGCGTGCGCCCCTGACGGCGTCACCGCAGCGGCGCACGTCCTTTTCGTTGGCGCGCGCGAGGCCGCAGACTGAACTGTCGCGCACCATTGCGGCGACGGCTTTAACGGATTCGAAATCACCCTCGCTCGCCGCCGGAAATCCCGCCTCGATGATATCGACATGCATGCGCTCCAACTGTCGCGCGATGCGCAGCTTCTCGTCTTTCGTCATCGATGCGCCGGGGCTTTGCTCGCCGTCGCGCATGGTGGTATCGAATATGATCAACTTTTCTTTGCTCATGAGTTTCTCCAGTCAGGCGCGCGCATCCGCGGCGCGCGCAAAAATCTTGTCAATCCGGGCTTCGCTCACCCGGCCGCACAGCAACAATCGAAATTTAGGTTGGAGTATTTAGCGCGCGACGCGCAGCAGCAGGCCTGCCAGCAGGGGGCTGGCAAGGAGGAACAACATCGTGGCCTGGTGCTTGGAACTCATGGTTGCAAAATATAAAGGGTTTTATTGACGGTGGCAAGTCATGAGCGTGCTGGCGTCAAGACGCCGGCCCCGCGGGCGGGCGGCCGGCTGTTCTACGGCGCGCGAAATCGAGCACTGCGAGCACGTAACCCGACAACGCGTAGCACACAAACAGGATGAACATCATTTCGGGCAACGTGCTCGATACGGCCACCAGTGCAACGACTGCGAGCGCGATCGCAACAACCACCGGAAACGATACGCTGCGGCGCGGGTTGATGTCCTTGCCGCTGTAATATTTAAAGTTAGTGACCATCGTCAGTCCGGCAAACATGGTCATTACCCACGCCAGCCATTTGACGTCGGCGCCGCCGATCTGGTGTTCGTCCAATGCCCATACCAGGCCGGCTACGACACAGGCAGCGGCCGGACTCGGCAGGCCCTGAAAGAACCGCTTGTCGGCGACCTCGAGCTGCGTATTGAAGCGTGCGAGCCGCAAGGCCGCACACGCGCAATAAATGAAAGCTGCAATCCACCCCAGCTTAGCCGTCACCCACGCGCCCAGCATCGGGATGTTCTGGGCGTTGGAGAAATCCTTGAGCGCCCACACGTAAATCACCAGCGCCGGGGCGACTCCGAACGAGACCATATCGGACAAACTGTCGTACTCCGCGCCAAATGCGCTTTGCGTATGCGTAAAACGCGCGACGCGTCCATCCAGTCCGTCAAACACGAGTGCGACAAAGATCGCGAGTGCTGACTGGTCGAAGCGGCCACTCATCGCCTGCACGATGGAAAAAAATCCTGCGAACAAAGCAATCGTCGTAAATAAATTAGGCAGCCAATAGATACCGCGGCGGCGCAGCCGTCCGCCCTTCCCCAGCCATTTGCCTTTCGGCTCGTACATCATGGGCGGTCCAATTCGGCGATCACGGTCGCGCTTGCATATACCTTGTCACCGACCGCGACGCGCGGCGTCGCCGTTACCGGCAAATAGACATCAACGCGCGATCCAAAGCGGATGAAACCATAACGCTGGCCGCGAGCGACCGCATCGCCGGCCTTGACGTAACACAGGATGCGGCGTGCGATGAGTCCGGCAACCTGCACGCAGGTCACGTCGGTGCCGTCGGCGGTTTTAATCCACAATGCATTGCGCTCGTTTTCCAGTGACGCTTTGGATAGCGCCGCGTTGACGAAGAGGCCTGCGTGATACCAGACCTCGCGAACCATGCCATCGACCGGGCTGCGATTCGAATGCACGTTGAAGACGTTCATGAAAACGCTCAACTTGATTGCCTCGCGCTTCAGATAG
>JAQGMI010000025.1 GCA_028292435.1 Betaproteobacteria bacterium | reverse complement strand
TGCTCGCCGAGACAGGTGAAGTAGCGCCACGGATCTCTGAGGCACTCGGCGAAGAATTTATTGCGTAAAGCACACTCGTTGCGCTTCGCTGAAACTACCCGCGAGCAGTCGGCGGTGACCGGCCGTTGCGGCCGCTCGACCAGGCGATTCGCGCACGCGTTGAAGTCCGGATACTTGCCCGCCTTCCGACATTCGAGCACGATTTCATTGCGCGCGATGCAAAACCCTTCGTCCGCTCGATTGACCATCGTGCAATTGAGCATCTGGGACGAGTCCTGCACGACGGGCTCGATCTGATCGATCGCAGTGGGCCTCGTCAAATCTCGCACGCACTGATCGAGCTGCGCGCTGGTTTTGCCGGCGCATTCGGGTGGCATCAGCGTCGATTGGGCATGCGCAAAATCGGAAGCGAACAACAGCAGTGCGGCGATCAGCGCGCGCCGGCTCATTCAATCATGCCTAGCTTGCCGTTATGACTGCCCATGTACCAGAGCCGGCCGTTTGCATCGACGGCCATTTTTCGAATGCCGACGTTTTTCGAAGGCAGCTTGATGACCCGCATTTCGTCCGATGCCGGATTGAGTCGCACCACCGTATCGGTGTTGATCTCGTTCACCCACACCATGCCGCCGCCATCGACGTTGACGGCATAAGGACCCGCGTCGCCCGCCGGCAGCTGGTATGTCTTGACGATCTTTGACGCGGCCGGATCGACTTTCACGAGCTTGCCATTGCCATAAAGCGTCACCCAGAGCATGCCATCCGGTGCGGCTGCAACCCGCCGTGGCAGCGAGCCGGCGCCCATCGCCAGTTCGCTCATCTGGCCGGTTTTCGGATCGAGGCGCCCGAGCTTGTGCTCGCCCATGCGGCAAAACCACACGTTGCCCGCTTTATCGAGCGCGAGACCGTACGGGCCACCCGATGTTTTAAATTCAGTGATCGGGCCAAGGGTCTTCGTATCGAAGCGGCCGATTTTGTTGCCGCTTTGCATTGTGAACCAGATGATGCCTTCGCTGCTGATGACCAGCGTATGCGGGCCGCCGCCGTGCGAAGGCGTCGGGTATTCAGAGAATTTGCCCGACGCCGGGTCGAGGCGACCGAGCGTGCCGTTGCCGTTGCCGGTCGTCCACACGACGCCTTGCTTGTCGACGAGCAGCCCGTGCGGATGATGGCCCGGCGCGAGTTCCCACTCCTGGAACGCCTGAGTCTTCGGGTCGAAACGCGCAATCTTGTTGCCGCTCATGACGGTGATGAAGATGCTGCCGTCGGGCGCGGGCGCCGGATCGCGTGCAAAGCGCGGCGTCGGCACCGGCCACTCGCTGACTTTGCCCGCAAAATTGGTCAATGTGCCGGGCGCGAGGCCGTAGTTCGAGCCGCCGGCGAACGCCACGAGCGGAGCAGCGGCGAGAATAAACGCGAGAATTCTCATAGGGAAAGCAATCTAATGATGTAGAAATAAAGTCGGGTCACTGGCCGCGCCATTGCGGTTTGCGCTTTTCGACGAAGGCGGTCACGCCTTCAAGCGCGTCATCCCCCAGCATATTGTCGGTAATGACGCCGCTCGCCAGCTTGTATGCGGACGCCATGTCCGTGTCGAGTTGAGAATAGAAAAACTTTTTGCCCGCGGCAAGCACCGCCGGCGGTTTGGCCAGCAAATGCGCTGCCAGTTCGCTTACCGCATCGTCGAGCCGGTCAAGCGGCACGACGCGATTGACGAGGCCCCATTGCAGGGCGGTGGGCGCATCGATAAAGTCGCCGGTCATCAACATTTCCATCGCCCGCTTGCGCGAGATATTGCGGGATATCGCCACGCCGGGCGTCGCACAGAATAATCCGAAGTTAACGCCGGACGTCGCGAACCGCGCATCCGCTGCTGCCACCGCAAGATCGCAGGCGCCGACCAGCTGGCAGCCGGCCGCGGTCGCGATGCCGTGCACGCGCGCAATCACGATCTGCGGCATGCGCGAGATTGACATCATCACGTTGCAGCAGCGGTCGAACAGTGATTGCACGAAGGGCCGCGTGCGATTGGCGAGCATCTCTTTTAAATCATGCCCGGGACAGAACACTTTGCCATTGGCTGCAATCACCAGCACGCGAACTGTCGCGTCCGCGGCGATTGTATCGAGCGCCGCCTGCATCGCGTCGAGCATAGCCATCGACAGTGCGTTGAATTGCTGCGGCCGGTTGAGCGTCAGCGTGGCAATGCCGCCGGAGTCGCTGCGCTGCAAAAGCTCGTCGTTCACCGCGGGGGCAGGGATATCCATGGCGAATCTCCAGTCTGGTGAGGAATTCTACCTGAGCGGACGAGCGATGATGAACCCGGAATCGAACCTGCGTCAGCGCCGCCCCGGCAGGTCGCGATTGATCGTAATGCGCTTGTTCTCGATGCTGATGTAGCCGCCGGTCAGCAGGTCCTTGAAAATGCGGCTGATCATTTCGCGCGACGAGCCGACGCGTTCGGCGATGTCCTGTTGCGTCAGCTTATCGGTCACGACGAGGTGGCCGTCGCGCTCGGTCGAAAGCTCCAGCAGCAGACGCGCCACGCGGCCATAGACATCCATCAGCGCGAGCGAGCGGATGTCTTCGGTCATCACGCGCACCCGGTGCATGAGCCGATTGATAAGCTTCAGCGCAAAGTCCGAATCGCTTGCCACCAGCGTTTTGAAGTCCGTCTTCGTGATGATCATGAAGCGGCATGTTTCGAGTGTAGCAACCGATGCCGACCGCGGGCCTTCGTCGATGATCATCTCGCCAAAGTACTCGCGCGGGCCGAGCACATTGATCACCATTTCACGGCCGTCGGCATTTCTCAGAAAGACTTTTACGCGTCCCGACAGGATGATAAAAATCATGTTCGACTGGTCGCCCTCATTGACGATCACGACGTTTTTCTGATACGTCTGCTCGGTCGCACGTACGGACAAGGCATGCATTTCGGCATCGTCGAGTGCGCCTGCGCCGGCGCCTGAAACGGTATCGTCTTTATCGCTCATGCTGGCTCATGCTCCCGCTGTTGATTCCAGTTTGTCGTAACCGTAAATTTCGACGGCGGAGTGTCCCTTGATCGGGCGCGCGCCGAGTGATACCAGTCCGGCGTCGACGCCGACCTGGGCAGCCACTATGCCCGAGCACACGAGGTGATAGCCAACCTCCTTGGTGACGCCCTCCAGGCGCGATGCGACGTTGGTGACGTCGCCAATTACCGAATATTCATGGCGGATCGACGCGCCGATATGTCCGGCGACGCCTTCGCCCGCGTGCAGTCCGACGCCGATTTCAAGCGGCGTTTCACCTTTTTCAGTGAGCGCGGCATTCAACTGACGCAGGCTTTCAAGCATCGCGCGCGTGGCGTCGAATGCCGCCCTGCACGGGTTCTCGAGCGGCTGCGGCACGCCGAATACCGCCATGATGCCGTCGCCCATGAAGCTGACGACGGTGCCGCCATGATCGTGAATGATCGGCACGATGCGGTCGAAATAATTATTAAGGAAGGCGATCGTCTCTTCCGGCGTCATGCGCTCGCTGCGCGTGGTGTAACCGCGGATGTCCGAAAACAACACGCACGCAAACTGCTTGGAGCCGCCTAGCGTCGGCTTCAGGTTGCCGGCGAGAATTTCACGCATGATGGGCGGGCTCACATAACCGCCGAACACCCGGCGTAGCCTGAGCCGCTCGCGCAGGTTCAGTGCGGTCTCGAGTAACTGGCGGCCGCCGATCGCCAGCAATGCCATCACCATCGTATTGGCGACCGGCAGGTATATGCCTTTGGACAGCGCCAGGCCGGAGGCGGCAATGCACATGATCCACGCGCCCGCGAGCACGGCGATCGCGATCGCGGGTGCGGGCGCCCACAGCCACAGCAGTGCAGCGGCCAATGCCATTGCGAGCGGTACCCAGTGCGCCGCGGGCTGAATGAGTCCGTCATTGAGCAAATTTCGCAGGGCCTGCGCATGCAGCAAGACGCCCGGCATATTGATCGCCGCCGGATCCCAGGCCGCGAGGTTGACCGGCGCCGGCAGGCGATCTTCAAACTTGAAAGTGCCGCCGAGCAACACCGCCTTGCCTTCGAATGCCCGTTTGAGTTCCGCTGCATTGCCTGTTTCCTGCCAGGCCAGCACCTTTTCCAGCGGCACGAAATCAAACGGCTTGCCGGCCCCGAAATCGATATAGCCTTCGGTGACCGGCTTGTTGAGCGCGCGTGCCATCTGGCCTGCGAGCGTTGCTTCGTTCGTGTTGTTTTCGCCGATGCGTTCGTCAAATCTGCGAACGGCGCCATCTGCATCCTGCGGCAGGATTGCATAACCGGCAGTGTCCTTGCCGGCCGCCGCGATGTAGGCCGGATAAACCGGTCGCGTCACGCTTGCCTGGTCGACGGTCAATGCGAGCACGACCGGCGTGGTGCGGCGGGCAATCAGGATGGCGGTCAGCAATTGGCGG
>JAQGMI010000128.1 GCA_028292435.1 Betaproteobacteria bacterium | reverse complement strand
TGCGAATACCTGCTTGAATGCCGGGATGACAAAAATCATGATCACGGCCGTGATAACGAAAGCCACCACAATGATTGCGACGGGATAAAACAATGCCGCTTTGATTTTGCCTTTGATCGCTTGAACTTTTTCTTTATACGTCGCAAGGCGGTCCAGCAGACTGTCGAGAATACCGGCCTGCTCGCCGGCGCCGACAAGATTGCAAAACAGCGCATCGAAGTAAAGCGGGTGTTTTTCAAATGCCGACTTGAGGTTCGAGCCGGTCTCGACTTCCGTCTTGATATTCATCAAGAGCTTTTGCACCGCCGGATTGTTATGGCCCTTGCCGACGATATCGAATGCCTGCAAAAGCGGCACGCCGGACTTCATCATGGTCGCGAGCTGGCGCGTGAACAAAGTAATGTCCTTGTCGGTAATGCGGCCGCCGCTGCGCACGCTTTGTTTTTTGACTCTGAGAACCTTGATGCCCTGCCGGCGCAGCATGGCATTGACGACCGCTTCTCCACCGGCTTTCATCTCGCCGCGCATGGTCTTGCCAGCCTTGTCCGTGCCGGTCCAGGAAAAAGTAAATTCCTTGACATCCTTCTTGGCAGCCATGGCTTTAGCCATCAAAGTCCCCCCCATTTATCCAATCTAACCAATCGGTTAGATTCAAAACTAAAGCTTATACAATAATGCCCGTGTGCGTTTGCTTTGTAAAGGCACTTTAGTCGTCGTCCATACCCGAATTCTGCTGGGTCGAGGCAATGGTTGGCGGCACCAGTCGAACTGATTTGACGATGCGGTCCTGCGTCTGCATGACGACAATGCGGTGATTCGCGATGGTCGCGCTGGTGCCCGGTTCGGGAATGTCCCTAAAATGCTCAAGAATGAGCCCGTTGAGCGTCTTTGGACCGTCAAGTGGAAAGTGATAGCCGAGCTTGCGATTCAATTCGCGCAGCAAGCTGCCGCCTTCGACCACATAGGAGCCGTCGGGCTGGCGGTGAAAGTGCGCCGGCTGCAGCGGTGAATGCGTTGCAAATTCGCCGATCAGTTCCTCTACGATGTCCTCAAGCGTCAACAGACCCATGAGTTCGCCGTACTCATCGACGACGAAACACAAGCGGTCCTGATTTTCCTGGAATTGCTGAAGCTGGGTGAAGAGCGGCGTGCCCGAGGGCACGAAGTAAGGTTCGCGCATGATTTCACGCAGCCCCGTTGCATTGATTTCATCGTCCGCATTCAGCGCGAGAACCTTCCGCAGTAAGATGACGCCAATGATGTTGTCGGACTGGCCCTGATACAGCGCAATGCGCCGGTGATACGCAGTTGCAATCTGTTGCCGCAGGACGTCCGATGGTGCATCGATGTCGATGACTTCGATCTGATTGCGCGGCGTCATCACGTCATCGACCGTGATGCTTTCGAGATCGAACAGATTAAGCAGGATGCTCTGGTGTTTTTTCGGGATGTAGTTGCCGGATTCAAGCACCAGCGTACGCAATTCATCGGGCGTCATCTTGTTGACCGCCGTGTTCGCGGGCTTAAGGCGCGTTATCCATAGCAGCGACTGTACGAACAAGTTGACGAACCAGACGACGGGATACAGTGCTTTGAGCAAAGGTTTGAGCAGGAACGCCAGCGGCAACGCGATCTGTTCGGCGTAGGCGGCGCCGATCACCTTCGGCGTGATCTCGGAAAATACCAGGATCAAAAATGTCACGACCAGCGTCCCGGCCGCGAGCGCGATTTCGTTTTCACCGAACAACCGGACGGTAATCACGCTGACGAGCACGGCGGCGGCGGCGTTAATCAGATTGTTGCCGAGCAAAATGACGCCGAGCAAGCGGTCCGTTCGCGTGAGCAGTTCCGTCGTGATGATCGCACCACGATTGCCTTTGCGCACCAGCGCTTTGAGCCGGTAGCGGTTGAGCGCCATCATGCTCGTTTCGGCAATCGAGAATACGGCCGAGATAAGCAACAGGATGCTCAGCGCAATGAACTGGGCGGATAGCGGGATGGCGTCCATGTATCAGGATCGAGGGTTGGGGAATCTGGGAGTCACAAGGAAATAAAACTCAATCCTTGCGCCTCTATCCTGGAATTCAGGTGCGGCCGAGTATGACTTCGAGCACGAACTTGCTGCCGACGTAGGCCAGCACCAGCATCAGGAATCCCGCGAGCGTCCACCGCACAGCGACGCGCCCGCGCCATCCGTAGCGCCAGCGGCCGGCAAGTAAGGCGGCAAATATGATCCAGGACAAAATTCCGAACACGGTTTTGTGATTGAAGCGCATCGCCTTGCCGAACAATTCTTCGGAAAAGACAATGCCGCTGAGCAAGGTGAGCGTCAGCAACAAGAAGCCCGCGCCGATGATGCGAAATAGCAGCGCTTCCATCGTCAGCAGCGGCGGCAAAGTTTGCAGGCCGAACGGCAGTGTGCCGCCATGCAGGCGCCGTTCGAGCAGCGCCATTAACAGTACATGCAGCGATGCAATCGTGAAAAAACTGTAGGCCAGCAACGCGATGATCAGATGCGCTTTGAACGCCAGGAATTCGGTGTTGGGCAGCGCGCGCGGCGCGGGAAACACGATCGGCAGCAACACGCAAATCGCCGCGACCGGCATCACCATCGCCTGCAGGCCTTCGACCTTGTAAACGATGTTGCCAAGCCAGTAGATGACGACGGTCAGCCAGACGATCGCTGAAATCGCATTGCCAATGCCAAGGTGCATCCCGGCATCGGCGAACACCGATTGGTACAACAGCATTGCGTGCAGCGAGATTGGCATAAGCACGAGCAGCGGCTCGATCGTGCGCGATTCGGCGCGCGGGCCGGTCGTGACCGCTGCCGGCAACCAGTGCATACGCCAGAAATACGCGGCCAACCCCGCGTACATCGCCGCAGCGATGGGATAAAATATCAAGTTCAGCATGGGATTTGTCCGCCAGTGTACACCAGTCAATCTCAGGCTCCGCTCGCGCGCACGAAAGGTGAATTTGCATGTTTGAAAGTCTGACAGGCAGGCTGTCGCAGGTCATGAAAACGCTGCGCGGCGAAGCGCGGCTGACCGAATCGAATATCCAGGACGCGATGCGCGAAGTGCGCATGGCCATGCTCGAAGCCGACGTCGCGCTTCCCGTGGTCAAGGATTTTGTCGCTCACGTGCGCGAACGCGCTCTCGGACAGGAAGTGATGGGCAGCTTAACGCCGGGGCAGGCGTTGATTGGCGTTGTCCATCGCGAACTTGTCACCTTGATGGGTGAAGCGAATGCGGCGCTCAATCTCGCAACCACGCCGCCCGCGGTGATATTGATGGCCGGCCTGCAAGGGTCCGGCAAGACGACGACGAGCGGCAAGCTCGCCAAGCTTTTGCGCGAGCAGATGAAAAAGAAAGTCCTGCTCGCCAGCTGCGACGTCTATCGGCCGGCGGCGATTGAACAGTTAAAAACACTTGCCTCGCAGGTCGAAGTCGACTTTTTTCCGTCGTCGAGCAGCGATAAGCCGGCCGCCATCGCGCTTGCCGCGCTCGACTTCGCGCGCAAGCACTATCACGACGTGCTGATTGTCGACACCGCAGGCCGGCTCGCGATTGACGGGGCGATGATGGCGGAAATTCGCGAGTTGCACGCGGCATTGCATCCGATCGAAACCTTGTTCGTCGTCGATTCGATGCAAGGTCAGGACGCCGTCAACGTCGCCAAGGCGTTTGCGGAGGCGCTGCCACTAACCGGCATCGTGCTCACGAAGCTCGACGGCGATGCGCGCGGCGGCGCGGCATTGTCCGTGCGCCAGGTGACCGGCAAGCCGATCAAGTTTGCCGGCGTCGGCGAGAAACTGACGGGCTTCGAAGCGTTTCATCCGGACCGCATGGCCTCGCGGATTCTCGGCATGGGCGACGTATTGTCCCTTATCGAAGATGCGCAACGTACGGTCGACCGCACGGAGGCGGAACGATTTGCGCTTAAATTAAAATCGGGCAAAGGTTTCGATCTCGAAGACTTTAAGCTGCAGATTGGCCAGATGAAGAAAATGGGCGGCGTCAGCGCAATGCTCGACAAGTTGCCCGGTCAACTCGCGCAAGCGGCCGGTAAGGCGCAAATGGACGACCGCCAGATCCGCCGCATCGAAGGCATTATCAATTCGATGACGCCGAAGGAACGCGTGAAGCCTGAATTGCTTAAAGCGTCGCGCAAGCGTCGCATTGCGACCGGGGCAGGCGTGACGGTGCAAGAGGTGAACCGTCTGCTCGCCCAATTCGAGCAGACGCAGAAAATGATGAAAATGATGGCGAAAGGCGGAATGGCCAAGATGATGCGTTCGATGAAAGGTATGCTGCCGGGCGGAATGCGCTAGCCGTTAAGCGGGAATGCGTCTGCTTAATCTTGTGCTTCAATACGTTAATGTCGAAAACGTCGAATGTTGGCAATCGGACAAAATGCCGGTTCTCGCCTTGCGCGAAACGGAAAAAATAGCGTAAAATCACGCCCTTTCCGCATTTTCGGGGTCGGATTTACCATGGTAGTTATCAGACTGGCACGTGGCGGCGCAAAAAAGCGCCCATTTTTTAATCTGGTGGTCGCTGATTCGAAGCGCGCGCGCGATGGCCGCTTCATCGAACGCATCGGCTTTTACAATCCCAAAGCGCCTGAAGGGCAGGAGACGTTTCGCTGCCAGGCCGAGCGCCTCACCTATTGGCAAGGCAAAGGTGCGCAGATCAGCGACACTGCTGCCCGCCTGGTGAAACAGTACGCCGCCAAGCCAACCGCCTGATCGCATCATGGTGGTGATGGGGCGGGTGACCGTCCCGTTTGGAGTCAAAGGCTGGTTCAAGGTTTACACGCTGACGGCGCAGCCCGAAAATTTATGCGATTACCCAAACTGGTGGTTGCAGGGCGATGGGGAGTGGCGTGAAGTACAAGTGGTCGGCGCCAAGGTTCAGGGCGCAACGCTGGTTGCAAGGTTAGCAGGGGTTGAAAGCAGGGAAGCCGCGGCGGCTTTGAGGGGTTTAAACATTGGCGTCCCGCGCGAGCAGCTGCCCAAGCCGACAAGCGGCGAGTTTTACTGGGCGGATTTGATTGGCCTCAGGGTCGTTGATACAAAGCAGCAGGAGTTGGGCCGTGTTGTCCGCATGATCGAAACGGGCGCCAACGATGTGCTGGTCGTAAAAGGCGAAGAGCGGCCGGAAGAACTATTGATCCCGTTCATTGCGGACGCGATCTTGCAAGTGGATGTAGCCGCGGGTGTGATTGCGGTGGATTGGGGCAGGGATTACTGATGCTTCAGTTCGATGTGGTGACGATTTTTCCGGCGATGTTCGATGCAGTGGCCGAAGCGGGCGTGATCGGACGGGCGCGGGACAAAGGGATTTATCAGCTGATCGCATGGAATCCACGCGATTTTGCGCAGAATGCTTATCGTACGGTCGATGACCGGCCGTACGGCGGTGGTCCTGGCATGGTGATGATGGCCGAGCCGCTCAGTCGGGCCGTAGTGGCCGCGAAGCAGCGGCAGCAAAGCGCGGGTGTACGGAAATCGCGCGTGATTCACCTGACGCCCCAGGGGCGCTTGCTGAATCATCAAGTAGTCATGGAATTGGCAGTGCAGCAGGGTTTGGTTTTGGTAGCGGGTCGTTATGAAGGCGTCGATGAACGCGTGACGCGCGAAATCGACGACGAAATCTCGATCGGGGATTACGTGTTGTCGGGCGGTGAGTTGGCGGCGATGGTGTTGATCGATTGCATCGTGCGCCAGTTGCCGGGTGTGTTGGGTGACGCCGATTCAGCGGTCCAGGATTCGTTTGTGAATGGATTGCTCGATTGTCCCCATTACACACGGCCCGAAACATACGACGGACAGAAAGTGCCGCAAGTGTTGTTGTCGGGGAATCATGCCGACATCGGCCGCTGGCGGTTGAAGCAGGCATTGGGTAGAACATGGCAACGCCGGCCCGATTTGCTGGAGAAGCGGGTGTTGTCGGCGGACGAGCGCAAATTGCTCGAAGAATTCAAGCAGGAACTTAGTGGAGTATGACCATGGACATTATAAAAAAGCTCGAAACCGAAGAAATCGCCCGTCTCGGGAAAAACATTCCGGATTTCAAACCCGGTGACACCGTGGTCGTGAACGTGAACGTGGTCGAGGGCGACCGCAAGCGTGTCCAGGCCTACGAAGGCGTGGTAATCGCCAAGAAGCGCCGCGGGCTCAATTCGGCGTTCATCGTCCGCAAGATTTCGTCAGGCGAGGGCGTCGAGCGCACGTTTCAGATGTATTCGCCGTTGATCGCGTCGATCGAAGTCAAGCGCAGGGGCGACGTCAACCGGGCCAAACTTTACTACCTGCGTGAACTCTCGGGCAAGGCTGCACGCATCAAAGAACGCCTTGAAATACGCAGCGCCGATATCCTGCCGCCGGTCGAGGCGGAAAAGCCGCAGGCCGACGCCAAGGTCTGAGCCGTCAGGCAGATCCGCGTCAGTGCAAGAAAGGCAGCGTAAGCTGCCTTTTTTTTCGCCCCCGCCTTGGGACGGCGCAGCCAACCGACCTACAATACGCCGATGCGTATTCTCGGCTTCCTGATTATGCTGGCGTCGTATGGCGTCGACGCTCAAAGCGTGCCGGATGCATTTGAAATCACGCAGCGCTTTGCCGAAACCAGTGCGCCGCAGTTAGCGCTCGCTCGAGTTGAGCAGCTGCAACCGGCGACGATCACCGCCGCGCGATGGGGCGACTGGGAGCAACTGCGCTGCACCTTGCTAGCGCGTGTCGCGCGTCATCAGGAACTTGTCAAACGCGTCGCCACGCTGCCGCCGTCAGTGCCGGACAAAGTCGGCCGCACCTGTCTGTTGCAAGGCGCTCGAGCGGCGCTCGCCAACGGTGACGCCAAATCCGGGCGCCGATTTCTCGCGCAATTATTGTGGCGTCAGGAATTGCCTGCCGAGGAAATTCGAGCGGCGCGGCTCCTCGTCATCGAGACTTATCTCCTCGATGATCAGCCAAAGGATGCCTATGCGTTGATGCTGCGCTATCAGCAGGATTACAAACCCGTCGATCGCGACACGGCGGCGCGCTTTGTCGATGCCTTGCTCGCGGCCGGCATGGAGAAGGAGGCGGTCAACTGGTTTTCGCAATTAGACGACGCGAGCCCGCTCAAGCTTTTGTTGCGGTTGAAGACCAAGCTGATCGCGCCCGACGTCGGCATAGCGCAGGCGCGCGCGGCATTGGCAAAGAGCAACAACATCGCTTACTGGCTGGTGCTTCAGCATGCTTCCGCGTTGCAAGTCGACCGCCTGCTGCAAGTCGAGGCGCTCGAAAACCTGTTGCAGCTCGCCGGCGACAAGCCAGCCGAGCGCGTGTCCGCGATTGCGGCCGAGCTTTGGAAATCGTACGCGGCGGCAGCACAGGATGTAGCGAATGAAAGCCGCCTGCTCGTCGGTGACGACGCAGGGTGGGCGGATTACGCGGCGCGTCGGGGCGCAGCGACCCCTGTCGCGGGCCGTGCGCTCTTCGCATACCTTGCGCACCAAAGCAAAATCCGTTCGACGCGCCAGAGCGCACAGCTGCAGTTGACCTATGCGTTGCAAAGTGCAAAGTTGCCGCTGACCGCAGTGCGTTTATTTGAGGATCCGACGCGGTTCCCGATAACGCTCATCGATCCGCAGGCCCGTTTTCTGCTGGGCACGATGGCTGTCGAAACCAATCAACCGCTGGCGGCCGCACGTTACTGGCAGGGCCTCGCCACCCCGGCCACGGTCGACGCCGATGAATGGCGCGTGCGTCTTGCGTCCGCGCTCGTGCGTGCGAGCATCGCTGAGCCGGGCGGCGATGTATTGCGCGGCTTGCTGGCCGGCAAGAAAACGTTGTCGGTTGATCTCACCCAGCGTGCGGTGGCGACAGTGCAGGAACTGCAGGACACCGGGTTCTTCAAAACCGCCGATGAGCTCTATCGCGCGCTCTTGCCCTTGGCCGCGCCGAAAGAGCGCCGCGAAATTCTCGTTGCGCTCGCGCGCATTGCCGAGAGCTTTAACGACTTTCAAAATGCGGCGGATTATTTTCTGGAAGCCGCCTTGTTGCTTGACCCCAGGTCGCCGGATAGTTTTGCCGTTAATGCCCGCATCTCGGCAGCATCCAATCTTGGCCGTGCCGGTTTCAAGGAAGATGCGCGGGCCCAATTCGACTGGCTGCGCAAAAACGTGAAAGACGCGGAGCGGCTGGAACTGATCAGGCGCGAGAGCCTGAAACTCTGAGCTCGCGCGCAAAATTCAGCGCGGCTCGCTTTTCCACAGATCGCTCAGGTACTCGTGATCGCGAGTGTTGACCCAGCTCGTGCGCAATTCAACCGGCTCGTCGTGGTAGGTATATGCAACGCGCTTGATGACAAGCAGTGGCGTGCCGCGGTCCACGCCGAGCACGCGCGCCACGCGCGCGGACGGCAGCGCCGCCGACAGGCGCTCGCTGATGCGCACGACGTTGATGCCATAGCGCGCCTGGTAAAGTCCGTAGATTGTGCCGTCGCGCGCACCGAATGAACTTGCGTTGAGATCGGTAAAACGCGCAGCCGCGACGCGCAGCTCATCGAAAATGACCGGGTTCCCGGCGAGCTTCAGCACATTGTGGACCCGATGCAGACGCTCGCCCTGCCTGATGCCGAGCTGGGCCGCGGTCTGGACATCGGCCTTGACGGTCTGCAGCGACAGCAGTTCGTGCGTCGGCGGTTCCTTGCCGCCGTCGCGGCTCACGATGTGAAAGAAATAATAAAACTGGCGATCCTCGGTGTGAATGGAGACGAAGGTGCCTCGTCCCTGCTGACGGACGACGATTTTTTCAGCGACAAGCTGGTCGATCGCTTTGCGGATGGTGCCGACTGAAACTTTGAACTGCTGCGCGAGCCGGGATTCGCTCGGAATCGCCGCCCCGGGTTGCCATTCGCCCGCAATCAGGCTGCGCGTGATTCGATTTTTGACTTCGATATAAAGCGGTTGCGCGGCCGGGCCGCCGGCCGCGAAGGCGCGCAACGCGGTTACCACGCGAGTGCTGCAATGCAGAAAAACATAGCTCGATTTTATCACTCATACTGCCCACTCATATAGGTCATATAGTTGACTCATATTTATCGCGGCCGGTAGTATGCCGTCGCCCATAACAAATATCATGGCTGCCCTGCATGAGGGCATTTCAAATTTCAAGTTCAGGAGCCCGCATGATTCACTTTGTATTGCACGACCCGAAAGACACCGTTGCGGTAGTCGTGGTCGAAGGCGTGAAAGCCGGCCAGGAAGTCACCGGCTGGATCATGGATGAAGACCGCACGGTTTCGCTCAAGACGCAGCAGGACATCCCGATCGGCCACAAGCTCGCGCTGAAAGACATCAAGAGCGGCGACACGATCATCAAATACGGCGAAGACATCGGCAAATCGATTGCCGACATCAAGGCGGGCGCGCATGCCCACGTGCATAACATCAAGACCAAGCGCTGGTAAACGGAGAATCTATGATTTCAAGCAAAAGTACCTTCTGGGGCTACAAGCGTGAAAACGGCCGCGTCGGCGTGCGCAATCACGTTGTGATTCTGCCCGTGGACGACTTGTCGAATTCGGCGTGTGAAGCGGTTGCGCATAACATCAAGGGCACGCTCGCGATTCCTCATCCTTATGGCCGCCTGCAATTCGGCGCCGACCTCGATTTGCATTTTCGTACGTTGATCGGCGCCGGTTCAAATCCGAACGTGGCCGCTGTCGTCGTGATCGGCATTGAAGACCAGTGGACGCAGGACATCGTCAGGGCGATTGCCAAGACCGGCAAGCCGGTCAGCGGTTTCGGCATCGAATTGCACGGCGATCACGACACGATCATGCGCGCATCCAAAGTTGCGAAGGAATATCTGCAATGGTCGTCCGAATTGCAGCGCGTCGAATGCCCGATCAGCGATCTGTGGGTGTCGACGAAGTGCGGTGAGTCGGACACGACCTCGGGCTGCGGCTCAAATCCGACCGTCGGCAATGCGTTCGACAAACTCGAGCCGCTCGGCGTGACGATGGTGTTCGGCGAGACGACGGAAATCACCGGCGGCGAAAAAATCGTCGCCAAGCGCTGCGCCACGCCTGAAGTCGCCAAGCAGTTCATGGCAATGTTCGACCGCTATCAGGAAGTCATTGAGCGGCATAAGACCAGCGATCTCTCCGATTCACAGCCGACCAAAGGCAATATTGCCGGCGGCCTGACGACGATTGAAGAAAAAGCCCTCGGCAATATTCAGAAGATCGGCAAGAAATGCAAGGTAATCGGCGTGCTCGACAAAGCGGAAACACCGACCAAGCCGGGACTCTGGTTCATGGATTCATCGTCGGCAGCGGCCGAGATGGTGACGCTTTGCGCCGCATCGGGATATGTCGTGCACTTTTTCCCGACGGGACAGGGCAATGTGATCGGCAATCCCATTCTGCCGGTCATCAAGCTGTGCGCAAATCCGCGCACGGTGCGCACGATGTCCGAACATATCGATCATGATTGTTCGGGATTGTTGCAGCGGGAGAAAAATCTCGATCAGACGGGCGACGAACTGCTTGAAGTCATGCTGCGCACATGCAACGGGCGGTTGACGGCGGCAGAAGCACTTGGTCATCGCGAGTTCGTGCTGACCCGTCTCTACGAGAGCGCGTAAGGAACTGTCCGCAGTTCATGAGCACGCCCAGCACGCTGAAGGTTTCGGTCTGGCGAGGCGCTGAAGCAGGCGAGTTTCGCGCCTATGAAGTGCCGCGCCAGGCGAGCCAGACCGTGCTCGACGTAGTCACGCACATCCAGCGCAATATCGATCCCACGCTGTCGTACCGCTTCGCATGCCGCGTCGGCATGTGCGGCTCGTGCGCAATGAATGTCAACGGCAAGGCGCGCTGGACCTGCCGCACGCACGTCTCCGAGGTTGCCGTCGACGACGCGCTCGAAATCGCGCCGCTGAATAATCTGCCGATAGTCAAGGACCTCGTCACCGACATGGCGCCATTTTTCGACAAGATGGCGAAAGCAAAGAGCAGCTTCAAGGGAGCGACGACGCGCGCCGACGATTTCGCGCACGTGTTGCCTGATTCGTCCAAGCGCCGCGAAGTCGATGCCGCGATCGAGTGCATCGGCTGCGGAGTCTGTTATAGCGCGTGCGATGTGGTCGCATGGAACCCGGACTACCTGGGGCCGGCGGCGCTCAACCGCGCGTGGACATTGGTCAATGATGTGCGCGACGTTGCAAACGACGAGCGGCTCGCCGCCGTCGCGGGCGATGCCGGATGCCACGCTTGTCACACGCAAATGAGCTGCACCGAGCGCTGTCCCAAGAGCCTGTCTCCCACGGCCGGCATTGCGGGTCTTAAGCGAGCGGTCGCCGCGGCGGCGCTTAAGGGACGCTTGTGAATGTACGCGCGCAGGTACTTTTGTGGACCGCGCAACGCGCGAGCGCAATGGTGCTCGCGTTGTGCGTGATTGTGCATCTCATGACGATGATTTACGCCGTGCGCCACGGCTTGTCGGCGGCCGAAATTCTCGGCCGCACGCGCGGTAACTACGCATGGCTCGCGTTCTATCTCACGTTCGTCGCCGCGGTCGCGATTCATGCGCCGATCGGATTGCGCACAATCCTGAGTGAGTCATTGGGATGGCGCGGCACCGCGGTCGACCTTGCAGCGGCGCTCACCGGCGTTGCGTTGGCGGTCTGCGGCTCGCGCGCGGTACTCGCGGTATTCGTCTGAGCGCTCAATGAAAAACGATTTTCGCGCGCGCAATCATCCGGCTTACTGGGCGTTCGTCCTTCATCGCATGAGCGGACTGCTGCTCGCGATTTTCCTGCCGTTTCATTTCTGGGCGCTCGGCCAGGCATTGAACGGGGCCCAAGCGCTCGATGGGTTTCTGCAATGGACGCAGCAGCCGCTCGTCAAACTGGGCGAAATCGGCCTGGTGGTTTTGCTCGCAGCGCACATGGCCGGCGGCGTGCGCTTGCTGATGCTCGAATTTCTCGCGTGGCGCGACTGGCAGAAGAGCCTCCTCGCAGTGGCAGCCGGCGTAAGTCTCGCAGTCGGACTCGCTTTTGCATTGAATGTGGTTTGATCTAGCGCTGATCGCGCTCGGCGGCTTCATCGCCGCGATGGTCGTCGGAAGTGCGGGATTTGCTTTTGCGATCGTGGTCACCGGCGTCTGGCTGTACGTGTTGCCGCCGGTGCAAATCGTGTTGCTCGCTTCGGTTTGCGCTACCGCGTTGCACACGGTGAGCATCTGGCAGTTTCGCCGCGATATCGAACTCCGATTGCTGTGGCCGTTCGTGCTCGGCGGCGCGCTCGGCGTTCCGCTCGGTGTACTGGCGCTCAAGCACTTGGATCCGCGATTGTTCCGTCATTTGTTCGGTGCGTTCATGATTGCTTATAGTTGCTACATGCTGAGGCGCCCGCATATGCCGGTAGTGAAGCTCACGCCTGCAATCGCGCGCGTGGCTGACGCTGCGGTCGGCTGGGTCAGCGGAATTCTGGGTGGCTTTGCGCTCTTGCAAGGCACGCTGCCGACGATCTGGTGCAGCCTGCGCGGTTGGGACAAGCGGCGCAGCCGCACTATTTATCAGCCGTACATTCTGATTACCGGCGTGTTAGCGATGCTATGGGTCGGATCAACCGTTCAGATCGACAAGTCCGAGCTGATGTTGCCGCTGGCCGTATGTTTACCGGCGATGGGACTCGGCCTGTGGGTCGGCATGCGCTTATTTGAAGTTATCAGCGAAGAGCGCTTCCGACGCCTTGTATTGTGGTTAATACTGGTGTCTGGCATCTCGCTGCAATTTTGAAAAGGCGAAGCGCATGAGCAAAAGCAAAAATAACGCGGCGTCGGTGCCGTTCGCATTCGTCGAACTGCCGCCGGCGCGCAGCCAGAAAAAGCCGCGCAAGACCGGACTTACGATGGTTGCTGATTTCGGTTTGCCTTATATGCAGGTCGATGATCTCGTCACGATGGCGGATCGCTACATCGATCTTGCCAAAATCGCAGTCGGCACTTCGCGTTTGTACGATCTTGCGTATCTGCGGAAAAAGCTCGCGCTGTATCGCAGGCATCGCATTCGCCCTTTTATCGGTGGCCAGTTTCAGGAATACGTGTTTGCGACCTATGGCGAAAAACAGCTGCGGCCGTTTCTGCTTGAGGCAAAGCGCGTCGGGTTCGACGTCGTTGAAGTGTCCGATAACTGCGTCGAACTGACGCCGCGACAGCGCCGCGCGCAAATTCGTCTCGCGGTCGACTGCGGGCTTGCTGTCTTCGGCGAAGTCGGCTCGAAGGATGCGAAGAACGACGCCGCGCTGCTCGTGTCGCAGGCAGAAGATTGTTTTGCCGCCGGTGCCGAGCTCGTGCTCGTCGAGGCGGCTGAGTTAATCGTTAACGGCAAGCCCAAAAAGAAACTGATTAACGGCCTGCGCGATGGGCTCGACATGTCGCGCGTGCTGATCGAATTGCCGGGTCCGTGGATTTCAAACATCACGCTGTCGGTTGTAGAAGACATGAAGAAATTTCTGGTCGCCGAATTCGGGCCGGATGTGAACATTGCGAACGTGATGCCGGCCGACATCATCGAGACTGAAGCGCTACGCGTTGGACTTGGCGTGGTCGGACCGAAAATCACGCGCGCGAAGGAATAGCCAGGCATGCCGCACTCCACTTATTTCTCCGAACGCATGGGCCACGCGGAAATTTCGCCGCAGGGCGAATTTGAAGCGGGCAGTTTTCAGTCCTTCACGCTTACCTATACCGCCGGCTACTTCGGTATCGACGACACCGGCTCGCTGAAGATCGTGCATCGCTTTGCGTCCGATATGGGGCGACCACAGTTCACCGATCCCAAAGGCTGGAACTACACCACGGTCGAGGCGAGCAACGGCGCAGTGTTGGAGATCAAGTACGACGGCAAGATGAATATCCGGCCGTGGGACAAGACCCTGTTCATTCGCGTGGTGCGCGGTTTTCTGCGCGAAAACGACCGCATCATCGTGCGATTCGGCGACACGCGGCAGGGCTCGCCGGGCATCCGCATGCAGACATTCAACGAACCCACGTTTGAATTTCGGGTGCTGGTCGATGCCTGGGCCACTTACAACTACGTGGAACTGCCGGTGC
>JAQGMI010000120.1 GCA_028292435.1 Betaproteobacteria bacterium | reverse complement strand
TAGACGTATTCGGTATAAAGCAGGCGGCCGAGCTCCTTGGTGTTGCTATAGCCGGCGACCGCCGGTGCCGGTTCTTCGAATTTGAACGCATCCGTCGAATAGTGGCCCCACAGGATCCCGCCCATTTCAAGGACCAGCAGTACCGCGACAAAGCCGCCGACGGGCAGGTAACTCCAGAACCCTTCGCGCAACTTGGTCAGATTGATGTCGAGCATCATCACGACGAACAGGAACAGCACCATCACCGCGCCGACGTAGACGAGCACCAGCGCAATGGCGAGGAACTCCGCCTGCAGTTGCAGCCACAGGCCGGCGGACGTGAAAAAGGCCAGCACCAGCAGCAATGCCGAATGCACGGGATTGCGCGATGTAATCACGCCGACCGCGGCGCCGATGAGCACCAGGGAAAAGGCATAGAAAATAAATGTCGAGAAGTTCATGGCGGCTCGTCAGCGATACGCCGCGTCGGCGGCGCGATCTTTGGCGATCTGATCTTCGTACAGGTCGCCGATCGCGAGCAGCATCGGCTTGGTGTAGATCAAATCGCCGCGCGATTCGCCGTGGTATTCGAGAATGCGCGTCTCGACGATGGAATCGACCGGGCATGACTCTTCACAAAAGCCGCAGAAAATACATTTCGTAAGGTCGATGTCATAGCGCGTCGTGCGCCGCGTGCCGTCGTCGCGCTGCTCCGACTCGATCGTAATCGCGAGCGCCGGACAAACCGCTTCGCACAATTTGCACGCGATACAGCGTTCTTCGCCATTCGGATACCGGCGCAGCGCATGCAGTCCGCGGAAACGTCCGGACTGCGGCGTTTTTTCCTCGGGAAATTGCACCGTGATCTTGCGCTCGAACAGGTGGCGCCCCGTCAACATCATGCCCTTCACGAGCTCGACGAGCAGGAAGGTGCGGAAAAAATCGCGGATTGCGGCTAGCATCGCGGCCTCATTTCCACCAAACCCACAGCGGCGTCTGCATCCATGCCCCGAGCACGACTATCCAGACGATGGTGACCGGAATGAAAACCTTCCAGCCGAGCCGCATGATCTGATCGTAACGGTAACGCGGAAACGTCGCGCGAAACCACAAAAAGCTGGTAACGACCATAAACAGCTTGAGTATCAGCCAGCCGAGGTTGCCGTCGGCGAGCCAGGGTGCGCCAATCTTGTCCGCGAGCACGAGCGGCACCGGCGATAGCCAGCCGCCGAGAAACAGGATTGCGCACAAGGTCGCGACCAAAATCATGTTGGCGTATTCGGCGAGGAAAAAGAGCGCGAACGTCATGCCTGAGTATTCGACATGGAAGCCGGCCACGATTTCAGATTCGCCCTCGGCGACGTCGAACGGCGCGCGGTTGGTTTCAGCGACGCCCGAAATCAGGTAGACGAGAAAGAACGGAAACAGCGGGATGAAAAACCAGTTCAGCACGCCGTAGCGGCCGCCCTGGCTTTGCACAATCTCGACCAGGTTCAGGCTTTGCGCCGCCATCAGCACGCCGACGAGCGCAAACCCCATGGCGATTTCGTACGACACGATCTGGGCCGCCGAGCGCAGCGCGCCGATGAATGCGTACTTCGAGTTCGACGCCCAGCCCGCGATGATGATCCCGTACACACCCATCGACGTGATGGCCATCAGATAAAGCAGGCTGGCGTCGATATTCGCGAGCACCAGTTCGGGCGTAAACGGCACGACCGCCCACGCGGCAAGCGCCGGCATCAATGCCATGATCGGCGCCAGTACGAACAGGAACTTGTTCGAGCCGGCCGGGATAATGATCTCTTTGACCAGCAGTTTCAGTCCGTCTGCAATCGGTTGAAGCAAGCCAAACGGCCCGACGCGATTCGGGCCGATGCGCACCTGTATCCACCCGATCACCTTGCGCTCCCAAAGCGTGAGGTAGGCGACGCAAAGCATCAGCGGTACGACGATGCACAAAATAAGGATCAGCGTTCTGATTGTGTAAAGCACGTACGGCGCGAAATCCTGGCCGAACATAGCGACGACGGCCGCCCCGAGCAGACCCCACGCCCATGCGCCGGCATTCATCAAGGGTTGCATTGCCGCGCTCACACGGCCACCTTCTGCCCGGCTTCGACGCGTTCGACTTTGATTGTGCCGAACATGCCGCCGAGCTGCGCGGTCAGCGGATGCGCGGCGGCAACGCGCACGCAATTCGCGGGCAAGCGGTCGTCACGCATCGCGGCGAGCACCGCCGCGCCGTCGCCCTGCGTGATTTTCACGCGGTCACCTTCGTGCAAATTGAGCTTAGCGAACAGGTCGCCGTGCATGACGGCCACCGGGTCGGCCGCATCGCGTGTCTCCTGCAGCGGCGCCGAGCGCCTCACAATCGGATCGGCTTGATAAATCGGCACTTCACCGATGCGCTCGATGCCCGTGCCGCCGGCATCGACTTTGCCGATCGCCGGCGCTGGAAGACGGTTATTGAGCCGCGAAGACAATTCGCTGCCGGCGGTTGCTTCTTTCAAGACGGCTTCGCTGCTGTCGTAGTCGAACCCTGTAACACCCAGCAGATTGCCAAGCACGCGCAGGACTTTCCACGCGGGACGCGTTTCTGCGAGCGGCTGCACCATGCCGCGGAAGCTTTGCGCGCGGCCTTCGGTGCTCACAAAAGTGCCCGACGTTTCGGTGAACGGCGAAATCGGCAACATCGCTTGAGCATAGTCGAGCGCACCGTGCTGATAAGGCGACAGTGCGACCACGAATTCGGCGTTTTTCATGGCGGCCATCGCTGCGCGCGAATCGTGGCAATCGAGCTCCGGCTCGACGCCGAGCAGCACATAAGCTTTGCGCGGCTGGCCTAAGATCGGTCCAGCGTTGGTACCGCCTGCGCCCGCGAGATAGCCGCCGACGCTGTTTGCCGCCTCGCCGAGAAATCCAAATTTGGCGCCCGTTAGATCGGCAAGCGTTTGCGCAAGCGCGTGCAGTTGCGTCGCAGCCGGATGATGCTGGGCAAAATTCCCGAGGAAAATCGCGGAGTTCTGCCCGGAAGTCAGGCTGTCGGCAATGCGCTGCGCCGCTTCACTGACGTTGACGCCGGCAGCCTCTGTCGGGACCGGTGCGCTTTTGATCTGCGCCGCCGCCTTGATGACTTGTGCAAGCGCATGCGCGAGCTGCGATGGTGCGACGATCGCCTTGTTAGCGACGCGCATCAGCAGGTCATCGTCGACCGCGCTGACCAAATTGATCTGCAGTTGCTTTTTCGCCGCCTGCCGAAAACGGTTTGCCAGCAGCGGATGGTCTTTTCTCAACGTGCTGCCGATGATCAACACTCGGTCGAGCGTGCCGATCTCTGCGACTGGCATGCCGAGCCAAGGTACAACGCCCGCATCGGCGCTGAAGTCCGCGCTGCGCAGGCGGAAATCGACATTGTTGGTACCGATGCCGCGGGCGAGTTTTTGCAGCAGATACATTTCTTCGAGCGTTTGGTACGGCGTTGCGAGCATGGCGATTTGATCCGCACCGTGCTGATCGCGCACCTTCTTGAGCCCGGTCGCGACAAATTCAAGCGCGATCTGCCAATCGACTTCCTTCCACGCGCCGCTGACCTTGATCATCGGCCGCACCAGGCGATCGGAGGCATTGAGCCCGTTGTATGAAAACCGGTCCTTGTCCGAAAGCCAGCACTCATTGACGGCTTCATTTTCGCGCGGCAACACACGCATCACGCGGTTCTGTTTGACCTGCACCGTCAGGTTCGAGCCGAGTCCGCAGTGCGGGCTCACCGACCGATGGCGCGTCAATTCCCAGGTGCGGGCGCTGTAACGAAACGGCTTCGACGTCAGCGCGCCGACTGGGCAGAGATCGATCATGTTGCCCGACAATTCCGAATCGACCGTCTTGCCGACGAACGAAATGATTTCTGCGTGTTCGCCGCGGCCGATCATGCCAAGCTCCATGACGCCGGCGATTTCCTGGCCGAAGCGCACGCAACGCGTGCAGTGAATGCACCGCGTCATATCGGTCGCAATCAGCGGCCCGAGATTCTTGTTATTCACCACGCGCTTGGGCTCGTCGTAGCGGGAGCCGCTTGAGCCATATCCAACGGCAAGATCCTGCAGCTGGCACTCGCCGCCCTGATCGCAGATCGGGCAGTCGAGCGGGTGGTTGATCAGCTGAAACTCCATCTCGCCATTTTGCGCGTTGGTCGCCTGCTCCGAATGCGTCGTTACCTTCATGCCGTTCGTCACCGGCGTTGCGCACTCAGGCAGCTGATTCGGC
>JAQGMI010000096.1 GCA_028292435.1 Betaproteobacteria bacterium | reverse complement strand
TCCCAGTCGCTGACCTGGCGCAGCATATGGTTCCACGTGATCGTGCGGTTATGCGGCGTCTCGAAAAGATAAAGCAGATCCGAGCCACTCATGCGGTCCGACTTGTTGCCGGCCGGCGTCGGCTGGTAAACCTGGATCGGCGGCACGTACTCGCGCACCGTATCGTCGATGCTGCGGATCAAGCCGCGGTCGTGCGCGATTCCCACGATGCTCGTAATCATGCATTTGGTGATGCTGTGGGTCATGTCAACGCGCGCAGGCTCGCCCCATTCCGCGACGATGTGACCTTGGTGCACGACCAGGCCGGTCTGGTCGCCGCGTTCCTTGATGGGGCCGATCGCATAGCCGAACGGCTCGCGGCCGAACGTCTGATAATGGTTGAGCGCCAGGTCGCGCGGATTCTTCATTTCGGCGGCGGTCGCATGATCGATCGCAGCCTGCAATCGTGTGCTGTCGATGCCGGCTTCAGCCGGCGTCTTGCGCTGCCAGTCAGCGTCAGGAAAATAGCGGGATTGCGAGCGGGAGGGAGCTGAAGAATTATCCATGAGAAACCTGTGTGTGTGAGAGTTTGACGTTGAATGTATCTCGAGTCGTGGCGGAAAGTAGAATGTGCAATTCGGAACCAATCCTCATCACGAAAACAAAAGCGTGCGCAGGGTACATCGGTATATCGAGCTTATTTTTCAGGCGTTATTTGTGCTGCGAGCATTATGCGTTGGCATCATCCGGCGGCCGATGCATCGCGCTGCCCGGCGCCGATATCTATCACCGGGGCGACCACCGCCGCGATCTCGAGCAGACGGGCGTCCGAGTAGCGAGGTCCCACGATCTGGACGCCGACGGGCAATTGCTTTGGGCCCGTGATGCACGGAATCGCGAGACACGGCACATGCATGACCGTCCACATGCCGTTGAACACCCAGTCCCCCGTGGTGTGTAGCCCTTCAGGCGCCTCGCCGGGCGCCGATGGCGTCAAGACGACGTCGAAACCATTGAATAGTGCGTCGAATGTTTTGCGGCAGTCGGCGGCGAGATCGTAGGCCTCGACCATCATTGCGCCTGTAACGGCGCGCTGGTTGTCGGCCATCTCGCGGAACTCCGGGTGCAGGCGGTCACCGTGCATTAATAACTCCGGCAGAAAGGCGGGCCCGCCTTCGCCGTACGTGAGCGTCCTCTGCGCCTCGTCGAGCGAACCGAAGCGCGCCGGCAGTTCGAGTTCCTGGATTTGAGCGCCGGCCTTTTGCAGGCGCTCGGCCGCCGTCGCAAGCGCTTGCCGGGCGGGCGGTTCCGCCTGTTTCCAGTACGGCGTCCTGCACACCGCGACCTTGAGGCTCTTGACGCTGACAGGATTCTGCGCGGCGAGATCGCGCAGGCGAAAGGCCTCGGCTACCAGCGCGAGGTCCGCCACCGAGCGTCCGAACCAACCGATGGTATCGCACGTCGCGCAGAGGAGCTTGGCGCCCTCGCGCGTGACGGCCCCCCAAGTCGGCTTGAGTCCGTAAATGCCGTTGAAGGAGGCCGGACGTATATGCGAGCCGCCGGTCTGCGTGCCGAACGCGAGCGGCGTCATGTAGCTGGCGACCGCGGCGCCGGATCCCGACGACGATCCTCCCGGCGTGTGGGCGAGATTGTGCGGGTTGCGCGTCAATGCCTTGCGCCCGCCCGCGGCGAACTCGACCGTATCCGTTTTGCCGAGGATCAGCGCGCCGCATTGACGCACAACCGCAACACATCCCGCATCCTTGGCCGGCCGGTGTCCCTGGTAGAGCGGCGAATTGTAAGTGGTGGGCATATCGGCGGTATCGATCATGTCCTTCACGCCGAAGGGGAGCCCGTGGAGCGGCCCGGCGACCGGGCGCTTGTCGAGTTCGCGCGCTTGCGCGATCGCGTACTCGGGATCGATATGAGTCCATGCCCGGACCTCGGCGTCCCGCTCGGCAATCCGCTCGAGGCACGACCTGACGAGCGCCTCGCTCGTGAGCGATTTTTCGCGAATGCGGACAGCGGCGGCTGCGGCATTCAGGAAACACGGTTCCATGGGCTTTTCTTTCTCGCTCAAAAGTGATCGGTTAATGCAGATTCGTGAAATTGAACCGGAGGATGTCTATAGCCCGCCGCGGAGCGTCAAGTGTTCCTGACGCGCAACTTCTGTGCGAGCGCAGCGCCCTCTTTCAAGAGCAGACCGAGCAACGGGATGCTCCGCATTGTGACGCCCGTACTCTGCTGGCGCGCGATCTGGGGCGGCAAATCTTCGATGGCGGCAAGCTGCATGCTGAGTTGCTTTCCCGCGCCCAGCGCCGCGGCGGCGATCTGCTGCACGGCATTGTCGACTTCAGCTTTCGGCGGCATGCCCATGGATTGCCACAAGTCTTTCGGGCCGATATGGATTACGTCGATACCGGGTACCGCGAGCATCGGCGTGAGTTGCTCGAGCGCCGATACTTCCTCGATCATTGCGATGACGAGCAGCTCCGCATTGGCCTGCCGTGACCATTCGTCGTCTGCCAAACCGTGACTGAAGTTGCCGCCGCGGCCCAACCGGTAGAAAGTCCGCTGCCCTTCGGGATAAAACCGCGTGCAGGCCACAAGCTCGCGCATGTTGGCGACAGTACTGCAGCGTGGCACGTGGACGCCCTGGGCGCCCGCGTCGAGCAGGCGCAGCAGCCGGTCCGGATCCTTCGGTACCCGCACGATCGGCGTGATGTCGAACGCCTCGGCCGCCCGGATCAGGTCAACGAGCTGGCTATCGTCGAGCGGCTCGTGCTCCGCATCGAAAGTCACGAAGTCGAAGCCGGCGACGGCAGCCACCTCCACAAGCTCCGGCGCCGGCGACCCGATGACCGCACCGATGGCAAGCTCGCCGGCCGCCAGTTTTCTCTTCGTCTTGTTGATGCGTACGACGTTCAATTCACGCTCCCCATCTATCTGTAAACAGTCAACCGTTCACCCTTCGAGACAGCACCTGCTGCTTCCTCAAGGCGAACGGTATGAACGGCGGTCGTTCCGCCCTCGATCTTATCCTGCAGTGTCTATTCCGCGCGGATCCCCGCCGCTTTGATCACGGAAGCGTACGCCGCGGTCTCGGTCTTGATGCGCGCCGCAAGCGCTTCCAGCGTGGTGGTCTCGAGCTCCACGCCCGGGCTCACCAGGGCTGCACGCATGTCGACGGTCTGAATTACTGTCGCTAGTCTGCTTTTGCGCCCGACATCTTCACGAGCTTCGCAAATTTTTCGGAGTCCTGCTTTATCACGGCCGCAAACTCCTGCGGCGTCGTGCCGACGACTTCTCCGCCGTTGCTCTCCACCGCCTCGCGCAACACAGGCGTGCGCAACGCCTTGACGATCTCGGCGCCCAGCAGCGCCACCACCGGCGCCGGTGTTCCGGCGGTCGTGAAGTATCCGTGCCACTGCGTGGTCTCGAACCCCGGAAAAGTCGAAGCAAGCGCCGGAACGCCGGGCAGTACCGCCATCGGCTTGAGGCTCGACACTGCAAGCGCGCGGACCTTGCCGCTGCGCACGTGCGGTATCGCTGAAAACAGGGTCGGTATCGCCATCGGGATTTCGTTCGAAAGCACCGCGTTCATCAGCGGCCCTCCGCCCTTGTACGGCACGTGAACGGTCTCGATGCCCGCCACATTGTTCAGCAATACACCCGTGAGATGGTTCATCGATCCGGCGCCCGTCGTGCCGTAGGCCAGATTGCCGCCGCTTTTCTTTGCGAACGCAATGAGCTCTGCAATAGTGGTCACCGGCACCGTGGGATGCACGACTACGACAAGCGGAAATTTGGAAACCTGCGAGAGCGGAGCGAGCTCGCGAAGCTGATAGCCGAGCTTGGGATACAGGGAGGGCGCGATGACCACCGAGGCGGTGCAGTAAAGAATCGTGTGCCCGTCGGGAGGCGCGTGTGCGACGATCTCGCTGCCGATGTTGCCCGTGGCTCCGGCGCGGTTGTCGATCACGAAAGGTTTCCCGAGCGACTCGCTGAGCTGCTTCGCATAGA
>JAQGMI010000078.1 GCA_028292435.1 Betaproteobacteria bacterium | reverse complement strand
CTGTAGAGCAGTCTCACAGACTGCCGTTCCGATCAGCGCTGAGACGCAAAGGCTGGACGGCAAAGAGGAGATGAAAATGAATTGGTTACTACATAGTAAGATCAGTATAGGCCTTTTTTCGACCATTACACTATGCCAATGCACTATGCCAATGGTTTTGTACACCTTAGCATTCAGTATTGCGCGAAACGACACGACTCTATTCCATCTTAGAGGACGCGGTTAAAATACGATTTTGTTCTCTCCGAGCCGCTCGAAGTCAATGCGTGACGTGAGCCATGCATTTTCCTCGGAGACTGCCGCGACGACCGGAATTCGCACTGCCGGTATGCATTCGCACGCCGCACTACAGCACTCGAGGCGCGCCTCTTACGCGCCTGTAAAACATTTACGCGTGTTATGTAAAGACTTTGCGAATGCTGCGGTAAAGCTTTTACATCTTTTGCGCGGTGCGGCCGTGTCGCGTTAATGCTTTTACTAATCTGACAAACGTTTTACTTTTTACCTTAGCAATTCCAAAAATTTGCCGGCGATGTACGTGACGGGATTGCCCATGCCGGCCGGCTAACATCACGCCCCCAACGCGTCTTTCCCGATCCGAACATTAAGGCCGAAAAAATGCGCGTCGCACTGCGCGATGATCTGCAGTGCGACGCGCGGGCAGCGTGTGCGATGTGACGCTACACGCCGGCCCAATCGAGTTACATTGTGACGCTGCGCGCCGTCAGTCCTCCGCCTCTGGCTTGTCCGCCGCGCGACGCGTTGCGTTACACGCCGGGCACAAGCGTTGCAGCATGCGACAAACCGCGTGGCGATAAAGCGGGCCGCCTCGAGCCGCACGCACGCCAAGCGCAGTAAGGCGCGCAGCGATCCGTGTGGGCCGCGTTATGCCCTCCTCAACCAGCGCGACAATTGCCGGCTCCAGCTCGGTGGCGCGCCGGTCAGCATGAACGCGCCTCCCTCGCGGGGAACCTAGACGTTTACCCTGTGATCGCGCCCGGGCGACCGCGTCGCAAATGATTCGCGAGACGGCCGCCCTCCTTTCGGTTGCCACGTGCACCAGGCTGCCCAGCGTCTGCTCATTCAAGCCAGGGGTCGACAAGGCCACGAACCCGGCGCCATGCTCTTGCAGAGCAGTGAGGAAATCGAGCCGGCGCGAAAGCTTCCCAGCACGCGCGAAGACCAAGCGCGAGCCGGTTTCCTTTGCTAAGGCGAGAGCAGCGGCGAACTGCGGCCGGGCAATCTTCTTTCCACGCGCCGTCTCGGTCACAGTCGCAATTATCTCAGCGCCTGCGCTGGCCGCCCACATCGCTATAGCCCCGCGCTCGGCATTCAGGACTCTATCTACGCTACTCTTGTGAACGCCGAATGCATGCAAAAACGCGACAATCGTCATATCTGGCACTCGACGTTCGCAATGCGAACCTCGGTTACGTTTGCGTGGGCTAATGCTTCCGTTGTCCACGGTGAGCCTTTACCGCCACGCAGCAGCGCGCTTACCGCGTTAGACGGGCGCCCTGTTATCTCTACGGTCAAGAGCTCTCGAACGGCGTACTGCACGCCAAAGTGCATGCCCGCGTCTCCGGTTTCTTTGACGCAAGTATCGTGTAGTGCGGAGACAATACATTTGCGAAAAGCGCGGTCGAACCTGCACACATACTTATTGTCGAACTGGGCGGCGGCTTGAGCGCGATGATGATCGACTATGCACTGCAGGTCAGCAGCGCGGCGCAGCGCGGCTTTTTTGGTGGGATAGCATTCGATGGGGCGTTGCGCTTTACCATCGAGGCTCATAACAAGGAAACGCCCGGTGTTGCCTGATGTAACATGTGAGTCAGCCATTGTATTTCTCCTGTAAGAAGTACTTGGTTAGACGGGGCACGGCGTTGACGCGCTTTGCCCCGTCGCTTTGTTGGCCTTCGCTTACCTGCGTCTGCAGTAGCGATCCGGCCAACGTCTAATGCGAGCAAGCTACATGCCATCCGGTTTCAATCCACTTGGCATAGGCTCCAGCGCTGCGAATTCTCCGTTCAAGTGAGCGACTTCAGCAGGTCTTGCGCTGCGCGGATACCTTTGACGAACTCGCGAAAATACATTTTCCTAGATGGAAGACGTTGGCGATCCCATTCCGGCGGAGGCGGAAGGTCCAGCGAATGTCTATCGCGGCTGAACCCGCCGATGAAAACAGGAGGCTCTTGCTACGAAAGAGTCTTGAGGCGCTGTAGCAGGTTGCGTACGGACGCGGGGTGCCACTTCGCGTCACGTGGGGTTCGCATGCCCCGAGTGTTCAACTGAACCGCGATTGCGGCGAGCGTGGTGACGCCGGCCTCTCCGAGTGACTTGACCACAGATCGCAAGTCTTCAGCATGTGCATTCGCACGGCCTTTCACCGACGCAGTGGCGGCCTTGTTCCCGCGGCCCGCCATACGCAATGCGCGGGCGCCGTTTGGATTGCCCAGCTGCACGCCGCGACGTCTGGCAGCAGCCAATGCTTCACGTGTCCGTGTTGAGATCGCCTGGCGCTCTTGTTGGGCTACGAGCGCCATAATGCCCACAGTCAACTCGTTGGCGTCCGGCATGTCGACCGCGATGAACCGGACGCCGCTGTCGCGCAGGGTGAGAAGAAACGCGGCATTTCTTGAGAGCCGATCCAACTTCGCGATTACCAGTGTGGCGCCCGTCACCTTCGCCAAGTGTAGCGCCGCAGTCAGCTCAGGCCGCGTGTTTTTTCTCCCGCTCTCGATTTCCGTGTACGTGCCTACGGTGGTTGCTCGAGTCCGTTCGGCCCAAGCATCAATAGCCGCGCTTTGCGCTTCTAGGCCGAGCCCACTGCGCTCTTGCTGGGAGGTCGAAACTCTTCGGTATGTGACGATTTTCAAGGTGTGCTCCTTGCGTAACAAATGGCGTAACGGTCGTTAGGCAGTTTTATAAGGCGACCAAATACCACTGAGTGGAATACGGACGCGTGCATAAATCGCAACGCGCTTGCAGGCGTTAATCATCTTCTGCTCACTTCAGCGCGGATTGCCTTCAGCATCTTCCAAGCGGCTTGGCCGGGAAGTCGGCATTCCCAGAACGACCAGCCGTTTACCGGACTGCCGGTTACCGCGACTGCGGCGGCCGACGGCGTCGAAAAACGTGTTTCATTTACCACGAGCGCCCCGGCTTCAACGCGCCCGCGAACTTCTTTACCTTTGTAAGTAGCGCGGAATTCCGTTCCCGCGGGGAATCTAACAGCTTTGGCTATCCAAGCTCCTTGAGCGGACGACTCTGATGTGCGCTCAGCTGTCGCGATCTTTGACTTTGGAAGCTTGAGCAACCCGCGCAACACATCGTTGTGGGTGACGTCCTCGCGGGGTCTCATATGGGTGAGTGCTTTGAACACGTCGAAATCAACTTCGATGGTCATCATGATTCTTCCTCTCTAACAGCGCTACAGTCTGATAGCACTATAGTCCTCTTTGGAAGAAAGTCAAAAACCATTTCGCACTAATAACCAACTGTGCCTCTTTTACGCGGCGTCGACTCCGGAAAGTCATTGTTCGCACTCCGCGCATTTCGCAACCGTTCACAGGGGTTTTCTGTATGGCCGCCTACTGCTGAAACAATTAGACAAGCGGGGGTATTCACGGGCGAGGCCATCATGCGTAATGAGCGAGGCGGAATTTACGGGAAAAGGAAAACAGCCAAGGGTATACGAGGGCACCGCGAGCATGTCGTAATGGAACTAACAGCCCGATTGCAACACGCAGCAAAGCACGATAGCGCGTCATCAGTTAATCAACATCGAAGGAGGTTTCACATGCGCCCGATCAAAACGTCGCCCTTGCCAGTACTCGCCGAAGGTTCCATCGGTGCTCTTCTCACCGCAGCCGAACTTGCGAAACAACTCAAGGTTAAACCGGCATATATTCGCCGGCTGCGCCACCGTCATGGACTGCCTTGGCTGCCAGTCGGCGGCGAGCCGCGATTCGATCCTGCTGCTGTTCGTGCATGGCTAGGCGCCCGTGCGAAGAAAGGGGTCAAGCCATGAAAATGACGTCAGTCACCTCACCGGATGCGTGCGCGCTGGTCGTGGCGAGAATGTGCGCGGAAAACCTTGATAGTAAGGCGGTGGAGTACTATCTGAAAACTTCGCCTAGCCCGCGAGACTTCAAAAATAGACTGGCGGCTGCGCGCTTTCGTGCCAGCACCAATGCTTTTTTGACGAGCACTAACAGCAGCGATCCCAAAGACACTTTAGAGCTGGCTGCGGACTTCGACCTCGCTCGCAACAATCACGAGGCCATCAACGAGCATTTGGACACCTGGCTGTCAATCATCGAGCATTGGTGTCATAAGATTGCGGGCATTAAGTGGGAGACGCAGCGCAAGACAGCAGCCAAGGTTGCAACGGAAGTCATCGAAGCTGGTAGAGAGCTGGCGCGTTGCCAAGCCGCCCTCTCCTTCGGCCACGCCAAGCCCCTTCAATGAAGACGACGGTGAACATGAACCAGGGGGTAGAGAGCTCGAATCTCTCCGGGTGCGTGGAAGACCGAGCCGGCATTGCGTGGGGACAGACTACGATGACGTTCGCGGAACACCTGACCGAGATCGCGTTGTATCGCGGTACCGACTGTGCTGTCTTGACGACGGCGCTGAAGGACATTACCGCGTCCGAAGATCAGGAAATCCTCGCTCGGGCCTTCGGCATAATCATGCGCCGAAATTCCACCCCGCGGCTTAAGAACCGCCGTCCATTGTCGACTGCGGCCGCCGAAACCAGGGCGGAACGCGCGGAGAGAGTGCGCGAGCTCAGACCGAACCGAGAACAACATCGCGAGCGGGGCATTAAGCACCTTCGGGATGATATTCAGTACTTCACTAAAATCGCACGAACACGCGGAGGCGCAGATACGCCTCGAGGCGCCGACGTCCTTACGCATATGGACATCCTGCTCACGCACGAGTTGGAGCGCCTCCGCGAACTGTTCGGGGACGAGGTTTTGATCGGGTTTGATACCACCGAACGTCGTTGTCATAAGCGAAAATGACCAAATCAACTCGTTCGGAACGGAGGTAGCATGACCGAGATCCGCAACACGGTCGAAGCTTGGAGTGGCAAAGTGGTTGGCAAAGCCACGCGCCCTCTTCGCCTCCCCACCGCCGCCCCGCGCTGCTTCCGATCGCAGCAGCAGTGGGATGGCTATCGCGCACTCGCCAATTACAGCGCCGGTGACGGCTTCACGTTCTGCACTGACTGCACGCCGGAGCATCGCGCTGAGATGCAGGCTCAAGGTCGCTGCCGTTTCCCGAAGACGGTATTCGTGAGGCTCCCTACCGGCATCGTTGTTGGGCGTCGTCGCCACGGCGGGCGACACAAGCATCGCTCGCGCAGCACGAAGCCGGCGGCAGCTTGAACGCAGCCGTGGCCGAGAACCTGCGGAATCGCGGCGATCATGCCGTCGGACTTGGCGCACGAAATACCGGATCGCTCGTACGCCGTTGGCATAGCCCTAAAATCCAATATGTCCCGTTCGGAACCATTTTGATTTTTTCGAGTCTGATCTGTTGAACGGGTCGGATATTCACCCTTCAATCGTCGCACGTAGTACTAAACGTACTTCCCCGTTAGAGGGAATGATGGATATAGCATCCCCGCGCTCCCCAATTGAGCCGCAGCAACTCCTGTCGCATAACGACGCTGCAAAATATCTTGGTATTGCTAGTGGAACGCTGAAGGGCTGGCGGAGGCGAGGCTGCCCGCAGGTCGACTTTATCAATTACGGCGGCCTAATCAAATACTCCAAGGCGGCTCTCGATCGCTTTTTAAAAGAGCACACACAAACCTCTACGCAGCCGTCGAACGGAGACGTGTGATGTCACCCCGGCCGATCCCAGCCCCGCGGGTTTTGCGAGCCGCCGCCGTCCACGTCTTCGAATATAAGAAACGCACCCATCCGGCGCAGCGGTGAGCCCGGCCTTTGCGAGCGGCGCGACGCCGGTTGCGAATCAGCACTGTTCGATTGGTGGCGCCGCTATTTCCGGTGCGCCCTTCGGCCCGCCGAATCAGAGCAATGTTGCGCTGCCGGCGAGAAACGACGAAAGCCCGCTTCTAGCTTTCCTTACCACGGTCTTGCCGCACGACATCGGGAATGGGAATGTGTTCGTTGTATCGGAGAAACCCGAGCACGGCCGCTGGGCCAATCATCCGTGCGAATCGATCAGCGCACTTGCCACGCGAATCTCGGAACTCGATGCTGCAGGTTCGGACACTTATTTCGCGCTCGGCGCCTTCCGACGCGATGGTGGACGACACGTGAGCAGGAAGCAAGAGAACGCAGTCGTTTTCCGCGCGCTTTGGCTCGATGTGGATGTTGGGCCGGCCAAGCCATATAAGAGCCAGGATCAAGCAGTTAGTGCGCTGGAGTCCTTCTGCGAGTCAGTAGGTTTACCGCAGCCGCTAACTGTATCGTCGGGCTCTGGGGGCGTGCACGTCTACTTCCCTTTCACCGAACAAGTGCACCGAGGTGAGTGGCAGCACGCGGCGGATCGCTTAAAAGCTTTGTGCGCTGCGCATAGCTTCGATGCGGACGGCGCCTGCACGAGCGATGCTGCGCGCGTATTGCGCCCAATTGGAACACGTAATTTCAAAAATAGAACGGCGCCAACTAAGGTGACGCTTCTTAGTCGCGGTGAAGTGACCGAGTTCGCCGACATCGGCACGATTCTCGCCAAAGCCTGCGCAGCCTGCGGCGCATCGGTCACGTCGATCCCATCGCGAGAAAAGCAGTTGCCGGCTGCATCCAGCCTCAACGCTCAATTTACGGTACCGAAATCCTACCCGCCATCTTATGCAGCAGTCATTGCTGAAAACTGCGCGCAGATTGGGTCATTTAAGGCGGGCGAACAGCAGACCGAACCGGTTTGGTACGCGTGCCTATCCGTACTGCGACTTACGGACGAGTCCGATTTGATCGCGCATGAGTGGAGTAAAGCGGACGCGCGCTACACGCATGAACAAACGGCCGAGAAACTGGCGCGCCTGAAATTGGACGACATCGGCCCGATGTCGTGCGGCAAGTTTAAAGAGCTGAATCCCGCCAAGTGCGCGGGGTGCAAACATGTCGGGCAGATCACGAGCCCCATTTCTCTAGGGCGGAAGAGCGGGAGCGGCACCGTCTCGAGCAACACCTTGCCGCCGGCACCAACGGTCTTGCAGCCTTCTCCACCACCTCCTCCCCTATCGGCCGCACCGATAACGGTAATGCAACCCACAGTTGCGGTAGCTGCGCAATCTTTTACTGGTTTAGTGGTATGGCCGTCCAGCCCTCAGGAGCCGCTTTTTACGCTCGAGAGCGCGCGAGCCGGACGTTTTATCTACACGCCGCCCGTGCCGAGGATATGGCTGCTCAAAGATTGCCTTCCGGCCGGTATCGTCGGCGGTGTTATCGCGCCGGGAGGGACTGGGAAGACTCAGGCGCTGATTCAATTGGGCGCCGCCGTTGCGGCTGGTCTGCCATTTTGTGACACGTGGGAGACTGGAGAGCCTGGTGAAGCGCTTGTCCTGCTCGCTGAGGACGACGACGCAGAGATCCACCGGCGCCTATTTCACATTGTTCGTTATCTTGAGGAGGCTTACCCGAATCGCGGGATCAAGGCGAGCGTCGCAAAGAATCTATACATCAAGTCGGTCATCGCCGAGAACAACCTGCTCACGACGCTTACTCACGCTAGGACGATTCATCAGACGGAACGGCTCGAGCGCGTGATTGCCACCGCCATGCAATTAAAGAATCTGAAGCTTATTATTTTGGATCCCGTATCACGTTTCCGCGGTGGCGACGAGAACAGCGCTGAAGACGTGACGCGCTTCATCGAGGCGGTCGAGCGAATTCGATCAGCCCTGCCGGGCGTTACCCTGCTCGTAGCCCATCATACGAATAAGTGGAGCGGTCAAAATGAGGAACAAAATCAGAACGCGTCGCGTGGGTCCAGCGCTTTCGTTGACGGGATTCGCTTCCTGATGAATCTGGCGTCGTTGAACAAGACCGATGCGCAACGCGTCCTACCCGATGAGCGGCATCTGTATCTCAGTGCGACAGTTACGAAGAGCAACTACGCGCCGCAGCAGCAGGCAGTTTTCCTCAAACGGGGCGACGGCGGAGTCTTGACGAAAACCGCGCTGCCTGTCGCTGGCGGAAAGGGCGGCGGCAATATCTTGTTGGACATTGTCAGCCGCGTATTGGATAGCGAGCCGATGTCCGCCTACGCCTTCGAGGCCGAGTTCGGCGGCAAGACCAATGTCTTCGAGATCGGGGCGTCTGGACTGCGCGGCCACATAAACCAAGCGATCGAGGCCGGGTACTTGATCCGTGAGGTCGATGTGAAAAATGCAAAGTTTAAACACCTCGTGGTGACTGAAGTCGGGCATGCCGCGCTCGCTGCACAGAAGGCGGGTTCGTCCAAATGACGTCCGATACTCGATACTCGATACTCGATAGATGCCCGATGACCCGCGCTATCGACCATAAATGCCCAATGAATCAGCAAGTTGATATCCGATACCCGATAGCGACACTCGATAGCGCTAAGTCGTTGATAAATATGTCATCCGATACTCGACACCCCTCTTTATATATAGGGACAGAGCCATCGGGTATGGCTCGTCCCATGCCCATTCGACAGCAACAACAAATGCCGTCGGCCAATAATTCGACTCGTGCATCCATCTTTAGGCGCAACCGGGCCGTTTGCTGGTTTGCCGCGCTGCCCCACCACCTCACAGCGTCACCACAGGACCATCCAAAGACTACCCCGCCCTGCGCCTTGTGCGCGCCGCCGCCCCGTGGGGTGCCCACATGACCTCGCCCCAGCAGCCCACCGCCACACCACTCAACAGCGCCGCTTGGACGACAACGGGATATGGTACCGCGTTCCTGCAAAAAGTTAAGGCGGCCTCGGAAGCTAGCCGCGTCGAACGCGCGAGCCAAGCCGCCGGCGCACCGTTCGACCCGCGGGCCCGCTTAAAACAGCACATCACAACCTGGTGGGCGAACCTCCCAGCAGATGCTCGGCTGCCGCATTACCACATGGAAACGCTCGCGGTCCTGCTGGCAGCGCCGCCTCAGCAACTTGGCCTTGCGCTTCGTGAGTTGTCGTGGACCTGCAAGCGGAAATGGCAAGCTGGTCTTCCATACAGAAATTTTTGGACTCCACCGCACGCCATGCAGCCAGACGCCTCACCAGCGACACTGCCACACTCGCCCAACTGCGCGGAGCTGAGCCAATGAAGCGCACAGACTGCCCCGCTGTTAAACGGCGTCCTCTGCGCGTTGCCAAACCTGCCGTAGCTCACAAGGGAGATGCGATCGCTTCAGGCGCCCCAGCGCTGTGCGAAATAACGCCTGCCGCGCGCGCCGATCTGGCGCGACTCATGGCTCAGATACTGTACGATCGTTACATTGCGGCGCATCCTGCGATTACCGAGGCGCCATCAACGGTCGTTGCAACCTTATGGAAGCCGGCGCAGAATCCCAGCGACATGAATGTGAACCGGACGTGGCGCTGAACATGCGCGCCTGCATATACGCCCGCTTTTCCACGGACAAACAACGCGAGACCTCAATCGAGGACCAGGCACGGGTATGCCGCGCGCGCATCGATCGCGAGGGCTGGCAACTTGTCGACACGTTCAGTGATATGGAGACGTCCGGTCGCACACTAATTGCCGGGCGCGCTGGCGCTGCTCGCATGCTCGAGCAAGTGGCGGGCGGCGCTGTCGACGTCGTTGTACTCGAGTCGCTCGATCGCCTGGCGCGGGATCTCGTTGAGCAAGAGCAACTCGTACGACGGCTCGAGCATCGCGGCCTGCGCATCGTCGGCGTGAACGATGGCTACGACACGCAGAATTCGGGTCGCGGCCTAATGCGCGCGGTGCGTGGCGCGATCAATGAGAGTTACATCGTCGAGCTCGGCCACAAAACGCACCGTGGACTCGCAGGTCAGATTGAACGCGGTTTTCATGCTGGTGGCATCTCCTACGGGTACCGCTCGGTGGTCGCTGGCGTCGACACGCGCGGCATGCCGATAGGCCACCGCCTCGAGGTTGATGCCGAACAGGCGCGCTGGGTGCGCTGGATCTTCCAACAGTACGCCGCCGGCGTCTCGTGCCAAAAGATCGCCGCGGAGTTGAACGAACTGCAGGTACCGGCGCCGGGCGCACGACGCCGCACGATCGTACGCGCGACTTGGTGCGTATCCGCACTCTACGGCTCACCGGCCAAAGGCAGCGGCGTACTCAACAACGAGATTTACATCGGCCGCTACATCTGGAACCGCTCCCAATGGACGAAAGATCCCGACACACGCAAACGCGTGCGAGCCGACCGTCCGCGATCGGAATGGTCGATCGAGGAGCGGCCGAATCTGCGCATCATCGATGCCGGGCTGTGGGAAAAGGTGCGCGGCCGCATGGACAAGCCTGCGCGCGCCGGCGGCACGAAAGGTGCCGGCCGGCCGGCGCGATCGCTATTCGGCGGAATGCTGAAGTGCGGGAAGTGTGGCGGCTCGGTCGTCGCCACCAGCGCGAGTCTATACGGCTGCACAGCACACAAGGATCGCGGTCGCGCTGTGTGTACGGGCGTATCAGTGCCGCGCAAAGCGACCGACGTTCGGCTGCTGAGCCTCGTGCAAGACGAAGTGCTGGCACCAACAATGCTCGCTCAAGTCCGCCGCGAACTCGCCGCTATCATAAGCTTGGCCGACCGAAAGGCCGACCCGGAGCAAGCCAAGAAGCGGCTGCATGACGTCCATCGCGATATCATGAACCTGACTGATGCGATCGCCACCGTAGGCTTGTCAGATGCCCTGCGCGGCCGGCTAGCGGCCGCTGAAATTGAATTGAAGGGAGTGCAGCAAACGCTCGCGCCCCTAGAGACGGCCAAGCCGAGGGTCGACGCCATCATGGCGGGATACAAGCGAATGGTGATTGACCTGCGGGACGCCTTGGCTACGAGCACTGAGCGCGCTCGGCCGGTGCTGCATCAGATCCTTGGTGACGTCCGTGTCGTCGAGGAAGGCGACCAGGTGTTTGCGGAATTTGAAGCGCCCGCCCAGCGGCTGCTTGTGGCGGCCGCTGGTGGGACTTACCTTAATTCTGGTTGCGGGGACAGGATTTGAACCTGTGACCTTCGGGTTATGAGCCCGACGAGCTGCCAGACTGCTCCACCCCGCGTCTGAGATGTGGATTCTACCAATTTCCAGCCGGTCGCGTCAATTAATCAGCGGTTAGCCATTGTCATCCGGCGGTTTCCCTCCTTTCTTCAGCCGCCGCGCGCGCCAGTGTTACGATAGGGCATAAAAGTCAAGCAACCGTCGCGACATATAGGGAGTGCGCAATTGACGGGAAGCGCCGCTGAAAGCGAGCAGCAGCAAAGCCCGGCATCGTCCAACGACGACAGTCTGTGGCACGCATTTGCGACCGCCACAACATCCGATGTCTTTTGTCGCGCATGGCTCGCCCTGTTGTGCCGCCAACTGCCGCAGGTGTCGGCTGCCGTGGTGTTGCTCGAAGCCGAAAATGCGCGCACATTCGTGCCGATTGCCGTCTGGCCGGAGCCGGTGCGTGATCTTTCACATCTCGGTAAGGTGGCGGAACGCGCGCTCAGCGAAGCGCGCGGTATCGTCGACGTCAGACCAGACACCTTCCCGCCGGTAACACAGATAGCCTATCCAATCGTCGTTGCCGCGCGTACCGTAGGCGCGGTCACCGTTGAAGCGTCGACGCTGACCGAAGCTGAAGTCAAAACGGCATTGCGGCAGCTTCATTGGGCATCGGCGTGGCTCACCGACATCTTTCAGCGCCGCGAATTGCACGCTGCGGTCGAAGCTTCTGCGCGCGTCGGTTCCGTGATGGAAACGATTGCGACCGCCCTGCGCCCGGGCAAGCTCCAGCAGGTGCTGTTCGAAATCGCCAATCACGTGTGCCGACATTTAAATTGTTCGCGCGCCGGCCTTGGCCTGGTCGATGCGCAACATGTGCGAGTCGCCGTGCTGTCGGATGCGGCCTGGATTGAAACCAAGACCGGGCTCGTCCGGCACTACACAGCGGCAATGGAGGAAACCTTTGATCGCCGCGCGTCCATCGTATATGCGCTGCCGGCGCAAAGCGACCCATCGACTGAAGGCGCCCAGTCCGCGCATGCACAGCTCGCGATCGAGGTCGGCGCAATTGCACTGCTTTCGACGCCTCTGCTCTTCGCTGGAAAATGTATCGGCGTTTTGACCCTGGAGCGAACAACGGGCGACGGCTTCAGTGCCGCTGAGATCGCCTGGATCGAAGCGCTCGCAGCGCTTCTGCCGGCAGTAATTGATCAACGAAGGCGCGCCGAGAGCGGATATGTGTCGCGTCTTAAAGATGATTTCCAACGATTAGGCGAGCGGCTGTTCGGTCCACGTTATCTGGTCTGGAAATTCGGTACCGCATTGCTCATCATAAGCATCGCGATGTTGACGCTGGTCGAAATTGAATATCGCGTGACGGCAAAAACGGTGATTGAAGGAGAAATTCAACGCGTTGCCGCGGCGCCATTCGAAGGTTTTGTCGCCGTGAGCCACGCCCGGGCCGGCGACACGGTAAAAGAAGGCCAGGTATTGATCGAGCTTGACGATCGGGACCTAAAAATCGAGCAGGCCAAATGGTCGAGCGAGCGCGATCAATACGAGCGCAAGCTGCGGGAAGCGATGGCGAATCACGATATGACCCAGGTGCAGGTCATCGGCGCTCAGTTAAAGCAATCGGAAGCACAACTGAATCTGGCCACCGAAAAAATCAACCGCGCGAAGATCTGCTCCCCGTACGATGGCGTCGTCGTATCGGGCGACCTTAGCCAGCAAATCGGCTCACCCGTCGAGACCGGTAAGAAGCTGCTCGAAATTGCGCCGCTGCAAAGTTATCGCGTCATTCTGCAAGTCGATGAACGCGAAATCCGGCACGTCGAAACCGGCCAGACTGGCAAGCTCGTCATTTCAGGCATCGCGGGTGATGCTGTGCCGTTTGTCGTGAGCAAAGTTACGCCTGTCGCGATCGCGCAGGACGGCCGCAATTTCTTCCGAGTTGAAGCGCGGCTCGAGCACGCACCGACGCGACTGCGGCCCGGCATGGAAGGCGTCGGAAAAATCAATACGGCGGATAACCGGCTGTGGTGGATATTGACGCACAGCTTTACCGATTGGCTGCGTTTGACGCTCTGGAACTGGCTGCCTTAACGCCGTCCGACCGAACCCGCGATGGCACGTCCTCTCTTCAGCTCATCCTGGCATAACGTTGCCGGGCTCAAACCCCGCTTGATACCTCACGCGCAGATCCGGCGTCACGTTTATCGCGGTGAAGTATGGTTTGTTGTCCAGGACGAATCGGGCGGACGCTTTCACCGGATGTCGGCCGCGGCCCACGCATTCATTCTGCGCATGAATGGAAAGACGAGCATGCAAGTGCTCTGGGAAGAGGCATGCAACACGGCCGGCGACGATGTGCCCACGCAAAACGAAGTCGTCGATCTGTTAATCCAGTTGCACGCGGCCGATCTGCTGCACGCCGACGTGACGCCAGACGCGGCAGCACTGTTTGAGCGCTACCGCAAACGCCGCAATCAGACCTGGAAGCAATGGCTCATGAACCCGATGAGCCTCAAGATCCCGCTCATTGATCCCGACGCTTTGCTCACGCGCTGGGCGCCGCGCATCGCATGGGTGTTCGGGCCTGCAGGCGCGATGCTCTGGGCCGCCATTGTGATTCCGGCATCGCTGTTGGCCGCCCAGCACTGGCTGGAGCTTACCCAGAACCTGTCCGATCGCGTGCTGGCAACCGGCAACCTGATCGCGCTCGCACTCGTCTTTCCTCTCGTCAAGTTGATGCACGAACTCGGACACGGATTCGCGACGAAGGTATGGGGCGGCGCGGTGCGCGAGATCGGCGTGATGTTTCTCGTTTTCGCGCCGGTTCCGTACGTGGAGGCGTCCGCCTCGTCCGCTTTTCCGTCAAAAGTCCAGCGTGCAGTCGTCGGCGCGGCCGGCATGCTGGTCGAAGTGTTCCTTGCGGCACTGGCCATGTACGTATGGCTGCTCACCGAGCCGGGCCTCGTGCGCGCGGTCGCGTTCAATGTCATGCTGATCGCCGGCGTCTCGACTGTCATCGTCAACGGCAACCCGCTATTGCGTTACGACGGTTATTACATATTCACCGATCTGATTGAAATGCCGAACATGGCGCAGCGCGGCCAGCGTTATCTCAGCTACTTGTGGGACCGCTACATATTCCGCGCAACGGAGATCGAACCGCCTGCGGAATCATCGACGGAAAAACGTTGGCTGGTCGCATATTCGATACTCTCGTGGTGCTATCGTTTATTCATCACGATTACGATCATCCTGTTCATCGCGGGCGAGTTTTTTATTTTTGGTGTCCTGCTCGCGCTGTGGGGAGCAGGCACGCTTTTCTGCGTGCCGGTCTGGAAAGCGTTCAAACATGTGACCGAAAGCCCCGGGCTGCAGCGACAACGTGGACACGCAATCAGGGTGTCGCTCGGCTTGCTGGCGGCGGCGTTTATTGTGACGGTTTTCGTGCCCATGCCGTTGCGCACTCAAGCCGATGGCGTTGTGTGGCTGCCCGAACAGGCGTTGCTGCGCACGGGCGGCAATGGATTTTTCCAGCGTTGGCTCGTCGCACCCGGAACGGCGGTCACTCAGGGCACGGCCGTTGCCGCGCTCGAAGACCCGCTCCTCGACGCGGAACTCCAGGTTGCCCGCGCCAGAGTCGACGAAGCGCAAGCCAGGTATTACTACGAGCAATATTCCAATCCGACCAAAGCCGAGGTCAGCCTCCGCCAGCTCGAGCATGAGCGCGACGTGCTCGCGCGAACCGAAGAGCGCTATGCAAGGCTGGTCTTATACAGCGCGGTCGATGGGACAGTCACCGCAACGAATCCGCAGGACATGCCCGGCAGCTATTACAAAAAGGGCGAATTGGTGGGTTATGTGCTCGACAGGCGGCAATTGCTTGCGCGCGTCGTCATTCCACAGGACAACATCGATCTCGCGCGCACCAGGTTTCGTTCAGCGGAAATGCGGCTCGCTGACTCAATCTTTGCGACGCACCCCGTTACTCTCATCAGGGAAATGCCCGGCGGCATTGAAGAACTGCCGAGCGCTGCACTGGGCCCAACCGGCGGCGGCGCGATCGCAGTTGATCCGAAAGATGAAAAAGGACTCAAGACGATCGAGCGTGTGTTCATTTTCGACTTCCAGTTGCCGCCGCAGGCTCTGCCCGCCGCATTTGGCGAGCGCGTGCATGTGCGTATGAGCCATGCAAGCGAGCCGCTCGCGTATCAGGGTTATCGCCGGTTGCGTCAATTATTTCTGAGCCGGTTCAATGTCTAATGTCGGCGCGTTGCTCGTTAATCGGGGCGCCGAAGTCGGCGACGGCATTTACGTCGAACGTACGGAACAAAGAGAACTTGCGCTCGAAGAGTATCTGCGCGGTGCGGTCGCCCGGCTGCCGCAGCTGAAAGCGCCGGCGAAGCGTTGGCAGGCGGTTGTCGATGCTACCTGCGGGCTCGAATCTCGCGTCACACCTCTGGACGACGACGCGCTCAAGAATGAATTTCGCGCTGCCTGCTTTGCCATGCAACGTGCCGGCTTTGAAAAATCACTGGTGGCGAGATCGTTTGCCGCGATTCGTGAGGCCTCGCGACGGACGCTCGGCAAACGTCATTACGACGTGCAGCTGGCCGGCGGCTGGACATTATTGCAAGGTGCAATCGCTGAAATGGCGACCGGCGAAGGTAAGACGCTGGTGGCGACGCTAGCGGCCAGTACCGCCGCTGCCGCCGGTATCGCAGTTCATGTCGTGACGGTCAATGACTACCTGGCCGAGCGCGACGCCGGGGAGAATATGCCGCTGTATGAATTTCTCGGCCTGACAGTAGGCGTCATCAAGCAGGATATGGAGTTGCCGGAACGAGGTGCTCAGTATGCGCGGGACATCGTCTATGTATCCAATAAAGAACTTGTATTTGATTATCTGAAAGACCGCATCGCGACCAAAGGCGCCCTCACCTCGCATTTGCGCATACAAGCCCTATACAAGCCGCACCGGCAGGCGCCAACACTGCTGCGCGGCCTGCACATGGCGATAGTCGACGAAGCCGACAGCGTGCTGATCGATGAAGCGCGCACGCCGCTGATCATTTCGGAAACCATACCGGACGATACCGGCGGCGAGCTTTACGCGACCGCGATCGATTTCGCGAAACGCATGACGTCCGGCGAGCACTTCGATATCACACTCAAGCGCGAGATATTGGTGAAACCCGCGGGCTTGCAGGCAATTGAAGAATTGAGCAAGGACCTGTCCGGCGTATGGAAGTCTTCGATCTGGCGGCGCGAATTACTCCAGCATGCGCTGTCTGCACTGCACGGCTTTCAACGCGACGTGCATTACATCGTGACTGACAACAAAGTACAAATCGTCGACGAGTTTACCGGCCGTGTAATGCCGGACCGTTCATGGGAAGGCGGGCTCCACCAGATGGTCGAGGCCAAGGAAGGCTGTGAAATAACCGGCCAGCGCAGAACGCTCTCACAGATGACTTACCAGCGTTACTTCCGGCGTTATCTTCTATTGGGCGGCATGACGGGCACCGCCGCGGAAGTCGCGCCTGAAGTGCGCCGTGTTTACGATCTTGAGGTATGGCCCGTCCCAACCAACAAGCCGCGGCGCCGCCAACGGTTGCCCGACAGTTGCTGGCGCACTTCCGAAGAACGCTGGCAGGCGGTGGCGAAGCGTGCAGCGGAAATGAGCCGTAGCGGACGGCCTGTGCTCGTCGGCACGCGTTCGGTGATGGCATCCGAACACTTGAGCGAATTGCTCACATCATCGAATGTCGATCACACTGTGCTCAATGCGCGTCAGGACAAAACCGAAGCCGACTCCGTGGCGCAAGCGGGTCAACCGGGGCGCATCACCGTCGCGACCAACATGGCCGGCCGCGGCACCGACATCAAGCTCGATCCGGAAGTCAAAAATCGCGGCGGGCTGCATGTCATCCTCACTGAATTTCACGAAAGCGCCCGCGTCGACCGCCAGCTCTTTGGCCGCAGCGGACGCCAGGGCGAACCGGGCACGGTCGAAGCGATGGTGAGCCTTGAGGATGAGTTGTTCGTGCGATTCGCACCCGGATTGCGCGCTCTATGTCTGCGCGGCTTTTCTGAAGGACATATCCTTCCCGGTCAATTGCTTCGCATGCTCGTTCGCCTGGCGCAGTCTACGGCCGAACGCTATAACCGGAATATTCGAATGAATACGCTCAAGCAGGATCGGAAATTATTCGAGATGCTTGGGTTTGCCGGGATTCAGCGCTAACCGCTCTTTCGCAGGTTCGACGCGGCGGACGCTGGAATGCGGAGATCCTGAAATGCCCTAGCGTGCTTCCGCTCTGCTGCGCGGGTGCGACGCTGCTTTTGCATCTGCTCTCAGGGTCGGCTTGTCGCCCTTGCCCTGAATTCGATGCATCACCCGCCGGTGCCCGCCGTCGAACGGCGCCCTGTAATGCATCACGCAGCGGTTGTCCCATATCAGCAGATCGCCGACTTTCCACTGGTGATGCCAGGTCAGATGCGGCTGCGTTGCATGCATCCATAACGCATTCAGCAGTTCTTCAGATTCAGCGACGGACAATCCGTCAATATAGGCATTCGGCCGGCGGCCGAGATAAAGCGCGTTGTAACCCGTTTCAGCATGCGTGCGCACGATGGGATGGCTTGGGCCCGGTGCATCGCGCACATCGGCGACCGGCTTGAAGCCGTCGCGCAAGTCGCCCGCGCTGTTGTACGTCATGTCGTGCTTAATCGTGAGACCGTCGATGCGCTGGCGCAGATCGGCAGGCATCGTTTCAAGCGCGCGGTACATGTTAGCGAAGCCGGTGTTGCCGCCGGTCGGTGGAATTTCAAGTGCGTAAAGGGCGCTAAACGATAGAGGGACATCGCGATACGAGTTGTCGGAATGCCAGACGACCTCCGCATCGCGCAAGACGCCGATCGGCACGCCGTTTTCCATGACATTCGAAACGACGATGACTTCCTCGTGCGCGCGAGCTTTCTCGCTGCCGGTTTTTGCGAGCGGCGCCGAGTCGAGGTCGCCTAGGCGCCGGCCGAACGCCATGAGCTCGGGATCGCTCAAAGTCTGGCCGCGGACAACGATCACCAGGTTGTCGAGCCACGCCTGGCGTAAAGCTGCAATCCCCGCGTCGTCAAGCTTGCGCAAGTCGCCGCAGCGCACTTCCGCGCCGAGCATCGCCTTCATCGAGACAACTTCCAGTCGATCCGTTTGCGCGGTATCTGCACGAACATTCACATTTTGCATGATGTAATTCCCTACTGACGACGCGCGGTCTTGTACCAGTTCATGATTTCTTCACCGGTCCAGAACACAACGCCGGGTTTCTTTTTGAGGTCCGCGAGCACCTGCTCGAAATACTTGATGCGGAACGGCGTGCCCGAAATGTATGGATGCACCGCGATCGACATAATCTTGGCGCGCCCGGTCGATTCGGCGTAGAGCCGCTCGAAATAATCCATGCAGCGCGTGTAGAGTTCCTGTGGGTTCTGGTGCTGCACGATCATCAGCGCGATGTCGTTCAGTTCGATGCTGTACGGCAATGTCAGCAGCGGTCCTTTCGCGGTTTTGATTTCGACCGGCTCGTCGTCGATCGGCCAGTCGCAGATGTACTTGATGCCCGCCTCGACCAGGTTTTCCGGTGTATCGAGCGTTTGGGTGAAACCCGGACCGAGCCAGCCGACGGGCGGCTTGCCGGTAAATTTCTGAATCACCTTCACGGTTTTCCTGATTGTCTTGAGCTGCTTCGGCTCGAGATGAATCGGACGCTGATCGTACGAATGACCCATGAATTCCCATCCCGCATCGTGAGCAGCCTGCGCGATGCGCGGATAGTCTTCGCACACGCGCGCGTTGATGGAGAGCGACGGCGTGATCTTCAGGCGGTCGAGCGCGGCCTTCAAACGCCAGAAGCCAACGCGGTTACCGTATTCATGCCATGCCCAGTGCGGCACATCGGGCAGTCGCGTAACGCCGGTCGGCGGCGGCAAGGCCTGCCGCGGCATCGGCCGCTCGATGTCCCACACTTCGACGTTGACGATTGGCCACACGACGAGGCGCACACCGCGCGGCAGTTTGAGCGGTTTGCGATCGATGATTGCTGAATAAGGCAGGCGTTGTTCGGGTCTCACGGGGAATTCCTGAAAATCGGAGCTTCGATTATAAGCCATCACTGCGAGCGCTTCGGTGACGCGGCGGTTTCATGCTAGGCTAGTCTGGAATCAAAAAAGCTGGAGGAGAAATGCGTACAGTTCACGGCTTGACGTTGCTCGCTCTACTGGTCGCAACGAGCCATGCGCTCGCTGCATATCCCGAACGTTCGATTCGTATCATCGTGCCGTATGCACCCGGCGGCAACATCGACATCACCGCGCGCACGATCGCGCCCGGCATGGCGGAAGCACTGGGGCAGCAGATTGTAATCGACAACCGCGGTGGCGCCGGCGGCACGCTTGGCACCGAGATTGGCTCTAAAGCCGCCCCCGATGGCTATACGCTGACGCTCGGCTCGACCGGCACGCTCTCAACGGCGCCGCCGTTGTATCCAAAAATGGGCTATGACCCGATCAAGGATTTTGCGACGACCTCACTCGTCAATAACGTGCCGCTCGTGCTTGAAATGCATCCGTCGATACCGGCAAAAAGCGTCAAGGAATTTATCACGCTGGCGAAATCACGACCCGGCAAAATCACCATGGGTTCATCCGGCGCCGGTACGACCAATCACCTGAGCGGCGAACTGTTCCAACGCGAAACCGGCACCAAGTTCATCCACATTCCCTATAAAGGGAGCGGCCCCGGGCTCATTGACCTTATGGGCGGTCAAATCGACATATTTTTCGATCAGCTTTCAGCGTCGATCGGTTACATACAATCCGGCCGGTTGCGAGCACTCGCCGTAACCACGATCAAGCGCGCTTCCGCAATGCCGGAGCTGCCTACTATCGCGGAATCCGGTATACCCGGCTTCGATTCCAGCACGTGGACCGGCATCGTGATGCCGGCAGCGACGCCGCAAGATGTGGTGCTCAAGGTTCACGCCGCGCTCGTCAAAACACTGCGCACGAAAGCCACGCGCGATGCGTTTACGCGCCTCGGCGCCGAAACACTCGAAAGCACGCCGGAGGAATTTGCGCGTTTCATGCGCGCCGACCTCGAAAAATGGACCAAGGTCGTGCGCGCCGCCGGCATCAAGCTCGAATAGCGGCGAGCCTCGACGCATCAGGCGTTGGGATACAACCAGGGCCGTTCAGTTTTGTAAGCAGACTCGAATGCTTCAATCTCGCCGCGGTACTGCTGGGTGCGGGAAACATCGTCGAGACCTTCCAGCAGGCATTTCTTGCGCACCGGGTGAATATCGAAACCGTGCACCTTGCCTGAAGGATCGGTGACGGTTTGCGATTTCAGATCAACAGTCAGCGTAGCGCCGGGCTTGTCGCGTAACTGTGCGCGGATAGATGCTGCAACGGCTTCCGGCAGCACCACCGGCAACAAGCCGTTTTTGCTGCAGTTATTTGCGTGAATGTCACCGAAGCTCGGCGAAATCACGCAGCGGATGCCGAATTCATGCAACGCATAGACCGCGCTTTCGCGCGATGAGCCGCAGCCGAAATTGCGATCGGCAACGAGGATGCGCGCGCTTTTGAACGGCTCGACGTTGAGCAAAAACTCTTTCTCGCTGCCATCGGCGTTAAAGCGCCGGTCGTGAAACAGCACCTGCGCGTACCTCGGCCCGCGCGGCACTTTGTTGAAGCGCGTCGGGCACAATTGATTGGTGTCGATGTTCGCTTCGTCAAGCGGAGCTGCGATTGCAGTGAGCGTGGTAAACGGTTTCATCGTCACGCCTTCCGGGCCAATTCGCGCACGTCGGTTAGATGACCGGTCAATGCCGCTGCCGCTGCCATCGCAGGACTGACGAGATGCGTCCTGCCGCCGGTGCCCTGGCGACCTCTGAAATTGCGGTTGGACGTCGATGCGCAGCGCTCGCCGGGCTGCAACTGATCGCCGTTGATCGCGGTGCACAGCGAACAACCCGGATCCCGCCATTCGAAGCCCGCCGCGACGAACACGCGGTCAAGCCCTTCGCGCTCGGCCTGGCGCTGCACGGTACGCGAGCCAGGCACTACCCAGGTCGTGACTTTGGCGCGGCCAAGTTTCGCCACTTCAGCGGCCGCGCGCAGGTCTTCAATGCGGCTGTTCGTGCACGAGCCGATGAATACGCGATCTACCGCGATATCGGCGACCGGCGTGCCTGCTTTTAACGCCATGTAATCGAGTGCCGCCGAGATTTCCGCGCTTTTGGCGGCATCGGGCGCATGGCGCGGATCGGGCACGCTGCCGGTAATCGGTAACGCGTGCTCGGGACTCGTGCCCCACGTCACCATCGGCGCGAGCCCGGCGGCGTCGAGTTCGACGACCTTGTCGAATTTTGCGGCGGCGTCGCTTGGCAGGCTTCGCCATGCCGCGAGCGCTTCATCCCACGCTAAGCCGGACGGCGCGTATGGCCGGTTCGCCAGGTAGTCGAACGTCGTTGCGTCCGGCGCGATCATGCCGGCACGGCCACCCGCCTCTATCGACATGTTGCACACGGTCATGCGGGCTTCCATGCTCATCGCTGCAATCGTCGACCCGGCATATTCGATCACGTGGCCGGTGGCGCCGCCTACGCCGATGCGCGCAATCACCGCGAGGATGACGTCCTTCGCCGTTACGCCAAAACCGCGTTCGCCATCGATCACGATGCGCATGGTTTTGGGTTTGCGCTGCCAGATCGTCTGCGTCGCCATCACGTGCATCATTTCAGAGGCACCGACGCCGAAAGCAAGACAGCCAAATGCGCCGTGCGTCGACGTGTGCGAGTCGGCGCCGACCATGAGCAAACCGGGCTGAGTGATGCCCAGCTCGGGCGGCACGATATGCAGAATGCCCTGCCGCGGATCGTCGATGCCGAAATGCGTGATGCCGTGCTGCGTGGCGCAGGCCGCCAGATTGATGACCATGTTGCGAATCTCAGGATTCGCGATGCCGTCGACGCCTTCATCGCGGCCGGTGGTCGGCACATAGTGATCGTTGAACGCGAAGATTTGTTGCGGCCTGAATACGCTGCGCTTTTGCGCGTCGAGCGCCGCGAATGCGTGCGACGAGCCTTCGTGGATCAGCGCGCGGTCGACGTAGAGCAGCAGCTCGCCGTCCTCTTCCGCGACTTTGTGGCGGCCCCAAATCTTGTCGAACATCGTCTGAGCGGCCATGTGATAAGTCTCCGTTTTTCCCTGGCGGCGTTGCTCAGCGCGAGCAGCCGCCCGTGTCCTTACCGCAGACAAAAGTCACTTCGTTGACGCCGGCCTGCAGCGGCAGCGAGAACAGCTTGTACGAAATCAGATCGCCCCTGCACTGCCCGCTGGAGCTGCCGTTGATCAGCACGCTCGTAAAAATGAGGCCGCGCAAACCGACGTGCTGACAGTCGTCAGCCACGACGCCAAACAAGGTCACGCCAAAAGCATCGTTCGGTGTGTTCAAGGTTCGCGGGCTGATGCAAAACAGCGAAAAGTCCACCTTGTCGCCCGAATCGGTTTTGTAGAGTTTTTCCACGGCGGCGTTGTCGATATTCGAAAAATCCGGCGATCTCGCATAACCTGCCATGACCTGCCGCACCAGATGTTCGAGCTCGAGCTGGTCGAGCGACGCGCGCCGGTTGAAAGGCGCCAGCCTGTCCATGAATGCTTCGACTTCCGCCTTGGTGCTCTTCGGCATAGCTTCATTCGCCGGCAAATAACGATAGGGCCGGATAAAATTATCGTACCAATCGACGAGCATCTCGCCGCTCTTAGCCTGCGGCGTCGCGCCGGAACACCCCTGCGCCGCGAACGCGGCGCCTTGCCATCCTATCAGTGCAACCAGCAGCAAGATGCGCATCAAGACGGTTCCTCCGAAAAGCCTGGAAAGGCGGAGATCAGGACCTCGGTTCATCGACGACCGCATTGCGCAGTATGCCGACTTTTTCGATCTCGCATTCAATGACGTCGCCCGCATTCAGGAACCATTCCGGACGCGACAGCGCGCCGCCGCCGGGTGAACCGGTCGAAATGATGTCGCCGGGCATCAGCGTCATTTGCGATATGTACGAGACCAGCTTCGGGATCGACCAGATCATGTCGCGCGTGTTGCCCTCCTGACGCACGTCGCCGTTGACCCGCGTGCTGATGCGTAAATTCATGGGATCGGGGATCTCGACTTTGGTCACGAGCCACGGGCCCATTGGCGCAAATGTGTCGAACGTTTTGCCCAGCAGCGTATGACCCGCCTGGCGCTCGAGTTTGCCGACGTCGCGGGCGGTGACGTCGTTGAGTATCGTGTATCCGGCGATCACGTCGTATGCTTTCTCCTCAGGCACGTTCTTGCATTGCTTGCCGATCACGACCGCGAGTTCGGTTTCACAATCGAGTTGCTGCGTCGCATGCGGCTTCAGAATATCGCGGCCCGGGCCGACGATGCACGACGGCACTTTGATAAAGCCGGCGGGAACGAGGCCGGCTTCCTTGCCATCGTGCTTTGTGTAGTTCGGGTAATTACGGCCAATGCCGATAATTTTGCTGCCGCGCACCGGCGCATAGAGCCGACAGTCGGCGAGCGGTAAGAACAATTCATGCCCGGTCAGGCCGAGCGCATCGGGCTCTGATTTCACGAGGTCGGACAGCCAGCCGTAGGCTTCGGACAACGCCTCCCACGCCGGTGCGCCGACGTGTAGAAACTGCGCAATGTAACCAGGCAAAAAAATGGCCGCGAGTTCGCGGCCTTTGGCGTTGCCGATTTCGTCTATCAGGTAACGCGAATAACCCGCGCGCAAATCCGCGATCATATCGTTGGCGACAAGCACGCCCAGCCGCGCCTGCGACGCTTTTTCGCCTTTACGGCTGTAGCGCATGATCTTCATCAGCTATAGACCTTTCAAAAGCTCCGCACCTGGTTTGACTTCTCGGCGCTCGACCTTTTTGACCAGCGCGTTCATGCTCGCATGCAGCGGCGCGGGCACGCCGATTTCTTCGCCTTTGGCAGCGACGAAACCGTTGATGAAATCCGTTTCCGTGCGGCGGCCTTTGAAAATATCCTGCGCCATCGATGGGCGCTGCTCTTCGGAGCGGGTTTTCGACAGCGCGACCAGTTGATCGACGATCTCGGCCTTCGCGTCCGCACTGCCCTCGCCGGCGCGCGCAAGCGTCTCGGCGTCCATCACCTGCAGTTTTTCGAGCTGGAAACCGAGTGCCTGGCCGACCCGTACAGCCTGGCCGCCGAGCCGAATGGAAACGTCGCGCGGACCCTCACTGAGGTCGCGCTCGTTGCCCGACAAGCCGGTCGCCGCCGACAATCCATTCCGCATTGAATTGATCACGAGCTTCGACCAGCGCTCGCCCCACAGATTAGTCGTCACTTTCGAGCTGTCGGCATGCTTCAGGATGCGCGCAACTTCTTCCGCGCGCGGCGTGACGCGGCCGTGAACTTCACCGACGCGATAGGTGATGTAGTGATCGCCGCCCATCGGCATCGTGCGCTTGACGTGCCCCGGTGCATGACATTCCGACGCCAGCAGGCTGACGATGGTGCCCATCACTTTGCCCCAGCCGACGATGGCCGCGATGCGCTCTTCGTTGATGCAATTCTGCAGCGACACCACGAACCCGCCGGGTGCGAGATAAGGCTTGATCAGGTGCGTCGCCCATTCCGTGTCGTACGATTTCACGCTGATGAACGCGATGTCGATCGGCTTTTCCCGGGCGAACTGCTGCACGTCGCTGACGTGGCGAATCGGCACCTTGATTGAATGGGTTTCGGCGGGCGTAAGGCCTGTCAGCTGCATCCCGTTCGCGCGAATGTATTCGACATGCTCGGGCCACGGATCGATCAGCGTGACATCCTCGCCGCCGCGCGCCATTAATGAACCTGTGTATCCGCCGATCGCGCCGGCGCCGACTACTACGATGCGTTTTCCGCTGCTCATGCTGCTTCCTGTTTGAGTTTGTCCACGATGGCTTTCGTCATTTCGCGCGTGCCGGCTGTGCCGCCGAGGTCACGCGTCACGTGTTTCTTGTCGGCGAGTACCGCTGACAGCGCATTCTCGATGCGCGCGGCAACGTCGTTCTGACCTATGTAGCGCAGCAGCATCAACGCCGACAGAATCATCGACATCGGATTCGCGAGATCTTTGCCCGCGATGTCGGGCGCGCTGCCGTGTACGGCTTCGAACATTGCGCAATCGTTACCGATATTCGCCCCCGGCGCGACGCCGAGGCCGCCGACCAGACCCGCGCCGAGATCCGATACGATGTCGCCGTAGAGGTTCTGCAGCAAGAGACCGTCGAACGTCTCGGGCTTGATGACGAGTTCCATGCACAGCGCGTCGATTACACGATTGTCGAGCTGCATGTCCGGATAGTCGCGCGCGACGTCCTGCGCGACTTTCATGAACAGGCCGTCGGTCATTTTCAACACGTTGGCCTTATGCACGACCGTCAATCGCTTGCGCCCGAGTTTGCGCAGGTGTTCGAACGCGAAACGGGCGATACGTTCGGATGCGCCGCGCGTGATCCGCTTGATCGCCTCGGCGGTGTCGGGATCGACCATGCGCTCGATACCCATGTAGAGGTCTTCGGAGTTTTCGCGGAAAATGATGAAATCGACATTCTCGTAGCGCGATTTAACGCCCGGATAATTCTTGATCGGACGCACCGCGGCGTAAAAGCCGAGTTCTTTCCGCAAGCCAATTGCAACGCTTGGATAAACGCGGTCGCCGACATACACCGGGTACGGGTCACCGAACGGTGTTTGGGTCGGGCCTTTGAGCGCGAGCTTGTTCTTGCGGATCGATTCGATGACCGACTCGGCGAGCGGTCTGCCGGTCTTTTCGCCGGCGCGCATGCCGGCTTCAGCGATTTCCCAAGTTACTGCGGCGCCGGCTGCAGTGAGAATTTCGCGCGCCGATTGGGTAACTTCCGGGCCGATGCCATCGCCCGGAACCAGCGTAATGCATTGCATTCGATAACCTTTCGAAATAAAGCGGACTGCGGACCTAAGAATCGAGATCTTCGGGACCCGCCTTCATCGCCCGCAGCCGCGGCAGCACGACGGGCAACAAGACCATCACGACCGCGAGCACGAGCAGCGTGATGCAGATGCCGCTGCCGACGAACACTTTTGGATCGGCGCCGGATATTGTCATCGCCTGCCGGAACGACTGCTCCATGATCCCGCCCAGCACGAGTGCGAGCACCATCGGCGCAAGCGGTATGTCGATTTTGCGAAACACATAACCGACGATGCCGAACATCAGCGCCATCTGCAATTCAAGCGTGTTGCCGTTGATCGAATAAACGCCGATCGCCGAAATGGCGAGTATCAGCGACAGCAGGATGCCGGTCGGGATGTAGAGAATGCGCACGAAGATGCCGATCAGCGGCAGGTTCAGGATCAGCAGCATCAGGTTGCCGATGTACATGCTGTCGACGAGGCCCCAAACGAGATCGGGGCGCTTTTCGAACAGCAGCGGCCCCGGTTGTATCCCGTACATGATGAAGGCGCCCATCAACACGGCGGTTGCGCCCGAGCCGGGAATACCGAGCGTCAGCAGCGGGACCATCGCGCCGCAGGTTGCCGCGTTGTTCGCGGCTTCAGGTCCCGCCACGCCTTCGATCATCCCGGTGCCGAATTTTTCCGGCGTCTTCGAGATGCGTTTCTCGACGGTGTACGACAGCATGGTTGCAATTGTCGCGCCCGCGCCCGGCAACACGCCCTTGAAAAACCCGATCAGGCCGCCGCGCACGATCGGCATGACCGAGCGCCGCCACTCCTCCCGCGTCAGCCACAACCGGCCGCTCAGCCGGATGACCTCGGCTTTACCCTTGATGTGCTCTTCGAGATTGCTGAACACTTCGCCGATCGCGAACATGCCGACCACGACGACGAGAAAGCCCACGCCGTCCTGCAATTCGGGCACGCCCATCGTGTAGCGCGGCTGGCCGCTTTGCAGATCGATGCCGATGGTGGCGACCATCAGGCCAAGCACCGTCGAGATGACGCCTTTTGCCGCGGACTTGCCGGTCAGCGACGACACGGCTGCGAGCGCAAACAGCATCAGGCAAAAATATTCGGCGGGCCCGAACTTGAGTGCAATGGCCGCAAGCGGCACCGCGAGCAGCGTTAGTGCGACGATGCCGAAAGTGCCTGCAAGGAAGGAGCCAATTGCCGATACGGCGAGCGCGGCGCCCGCGCGGCCGTTCTTCGCCATCTGATAACCGTCGAGCGCAGTCATCACGGATGACGCCTCGCCCGGCGTGTTGATCAGGATCGACGTCGTCGAGCCGCCGTACATCGCGCCGTAATAGATACCGGCCATCATGATCAGCGCGGATGTGGGATCCATGCCGAACGTGATCGGGATCAGCAGACCGATGCCGGCGGCGGGCCCGATGCCGGGCAGGATGCCGATAATCGTGCCCATGAAGCAGCCGAGGAACGTGTACCAGAGGTTGATCGGCAGAATTGCTACGTTGAAACCGTTAAGAATGTGGCCGAAGACGTCCATAGCGCTCAGAATCCGAATACGCCGACGGGCAATTGCACGCCGAGGATTTTGACGAACAGCACATAGCTGCCCACCGCCCACAACACCGTGGTCAGGACGTTGGCGACCCACTTGCCTTTATTGAAGACCGCCATCATGACCAGCAGGTAGACGACTGTCGCAAGCAGATACCCGGCCTTGTCGAAGAGCGCGAAATACAGCGCCGTCCACACGACGACGCCGCCGAGCAGCCACCAGTGGCGCCGGCTTCCCGGCGACGCTGCGTCGGCGGGGCCGGGTTCCGCTTTAAGCGTTTCGATGAACAGGAAAATTGCCGCACCGATCAGCGCGATGCCGAGCAGAACCGGAAATGCCTTCGGCCCGAGCGGGTCGCCGATTTCGAGCGTCGGTATCTGCGAGGTTGCGTATAAATAAACGGCTGCGAGCAATAACGCCGCTGCACCGATGATGCGGTCGATCAGCATAGGTCCATCACATTTGGTGCCGGTATTCGGCAGGATTGATGCGCGCTTCGATCAGCGTGAAGCGCTTGCTGTTGAGCGCAACGTGCGCGGCCTTCTTGAGTTCCGCCACGTTGTTGACGACGAATCCATTGCCGCCGTAAGCCTCGGCGACCATCACGTAATCGGGGCTGCCCATCGCCACGCCGGTTTCCGGCAGCTTCATGCGCTCCTGTTTCAGTTTGATCAATGACAGCGTGTCATCGCGAAATACGACCAGCGTCAACGCAAGCTTGTGCTGCGCGAGCAGCGCCATTTCGCCAAGCACCATGTCGAGCCCCGCCTCGCCCATCATGGCGAGCACCGGCCGCTTGGGAAACATGAGCTTGGCCGCAATTGCCGAAGGCAGCGCGTAGCCCATCGTGCCGAGGCCGTTCGATTGCAACAGCCGGCGCGGCTCGAATGACTGCCACACGTGATTAATCAGGATGCGATGCGAGCCGGTATCTATCGTCGCAATCGTGTCGCGCGGAAACACTTCGCGCAGCGCCAACGCAACCTGATAAGGACCAAGACCTTTAACCGGCGTGTGCTCGAGCGCGTGCTGCACGGTGCGGCGATAGCGGTCGAGATCAACATCGAGCCAGCGCGACGGCGCGCGCTTTGGCGCGGCGTGTGCAAGCGTATTTAGGCAACCCACGATGCTGCCCGTATATTCGTAACTGCTGCGATACACGTGGTGCGTGTTCGGCACGAGGTCTATGTTGACCGTCGCTTTTTTCTCATCCCATGGCGCAATCCAGTCAGCGCGCAGTTCAACCGGGTCAAAGCCGATGGTAAAAACGAGATCGGCTTCGCGCACGTGCGCCATCTGAAGCTTGTCGACGACAGGGCTTAAGCCGGTCGCGCCTATGCACAGCATGTGGTCTTCGGGCACCACGCCTTTCGCCTTATAGGTCGTGATGAATGGCACTCGCCATGCTTCAATGAAGCGCTTCAATTCGCGCTCGGCGCCGTCGAGCTGCACGCCGACGCCGACCAATGCAAGCGGCCGCCGGGCTTTCTTGAGCAATGCTTCGATTGGCGCGCGATCCTCGCGGCGAGGCAGTGTGCGCACGGGGATAGGCGCGAAGCGGCGTGATTCGGCCTGTTCGGCGCCGGCGACATCGGTCGGCACATTGAAGTGCACGGGCCCGGGCATCGGCGCGCGCGCAATCGCCAGCCCTTTGCGCACCTCGTCGAATGCGTTTTTGGCGGCGATCGTCGTCGTCCACTTGACCAGCGGTCGCAGCAATGATTGCTGATCGATCAACTGGTGCGTGTAGATCGATTTGAGGCTGGTCGCAATTTCACCGGTGAGCACCACGACCGCTGAACGATCGAGCAGCGCCTGCGCGACCGCGGTCGTCGTATTCGTGATGCCGGGGCCAAGCGTTGCGACCAGCACGCCGGGCTTGCCCGTGAGCTGGTAAGTCGCATCGGCCATGATGCCGGCGCCGAGTTCCTGCTTGGTAAGGATGAACTTGATGCCGGCCTTGCGAAACGCTTCGAGCAACTCGAGCACTTCGCCGCCGGGAATGCCGAACGCGTAACGCACGCCGTCTTCGTATAAGGCGGCGGCAATAATATCTGCTGTCTTGGGCACTCCCGTGCGCTCCCCTCTTCGGATGCCTGCGGGGAAAGCTAACCGCGCGGCGGTGTTGGCACATCTGGATGAGCGGCGATAATAACATGAGCAATTTAGGATTCGTACCTTGTCCCGGGCTGCCCCCCGACAAAAGGACCTCGCAGCGTGGGCGTAATCGCGGCGGCCATTAAAATTGAATTCCGGCTTCGATTTGCTTGTCAGACGGTAATGCCTGTCAGGAGCGCTTCTCATGAGTCACAACCTTTACGATTCCCTTCGGGAATTTAATTTCGGCGGCGGTAAATCCGGCCGCTATTATTCGCTGGCGGCGCTCGAAAAAGCGGGCGTCGCGAATGTGTCGCGGTTGCCTGTCAGCCTGCGCGTCGTGCTGGAGTCCGCCCTGCGCAATTTTGACGGGAAAAAAATTACCGAAGCGCATCTGAAGAACCTCGCGAACTGGAAGCCGAAGAATAAGCGCGTTGAAGAGGTTCCGATGGTCGTCGCCCGTGTGCTGATGCAGGACATGACAGGCGTGCCGTTGGTCGTCGATTTTGCCGCGATGCGCGAAGCCGCCAAGGCGCAGGGCAAAGACCCAGCGATCATCGAGCCGCTCTGCCCCGGACATCTGATCATGGACCATTCGGTGCAGGTCGATACCTACGGCAGTCCCGATGCGCTCCGGAAAAACATGGAAATTGAATTCCGGCGCAATCGCGAGCGCTACCAGTTCCTCAAGTGGAGCGCGCAAGCTTTCCATACGTTTCAGATCATTCCGCCCGGCAACGGCATCTGTCACCAGATCAATCTCGAGTATGTGTCGCAAGTTGTCTGGCACAAGGACGACATGTACTACCCGGACAGCCTTGTCGGCATCGATTCGCATACGCCGATGGTCAATGGCCTGGGCGTACTCGGCTGGGGCGTCGGCGGCATCGAAGCCGAAGCCGCGATGTTGGGGCAACCGATGTACTTTCTGGAACCGGATTGCGTCGGCGTGCATCTGACCGGCCAGTTACGCGAAGGCGTCACCGCGACGGATCTCGTGCTGCGCATCGTGCAACTGCTGCGTGAAACGAAAGTCGTCGGCAAGTTTGTCGAGTTCTTCGGCAAAGGCGCGGCCTCCCTCGCGGTGCCGGATCGTGCGACGATCGGCAACATGGCGCCGGAAGCAGGCGCGACGTGCAACTTCTTTCCCGTCGATGACGTGGCCTGCGAATATCTGCGAATGACCGGACGCGGCGACGTCGCGGCGACAGTCAAAGCGTATTACGAAGCGCAAGGCATGTTCGGCATGCCGCAGCCGGGCGACATCGATTACACGCAAGTCATCGAACTCGATCTCGCCTCGGTCAGGCCGTCGGTTTCAGGGCCGCGGCGCCCGCACGATCGGCTCGACCTGCCTGAGCTCAAAGCCAAGTTTAACGAACTCATGGCCAAGCCGTTCAGTGAAGGCGGCTATGGCAAGGCCGGCGAGATGAAAAAGCGCGTGCCGACGAGCGAGGCCGGCGTCGATGTCGGCCAGGGCGACGTGCTGATTTCAGCGATCACGTCGTGCACCAACACATCGAACCCCGGCGTGATGCTCGGCGCGGGATTGCTCGCCAAGAAAGCCGTTGAAAAAGGTTTGAAGCCGCATCCACGCGTGAAAACGTCGCTCGGACCGGGCTCGCTCGCGGTGACCGAGTATCTCAGAAACGCAGGACTGCTCACCTATCTCGAGCAGCTCGGCTATTACGTCGCCGGTTACGGTTGCACGACTTGCATCGGCAACTCAGGTCCGCTCGATGCCCACATTGAAGAAGCGGTCACCGGGAACGACCTCGTCGCCGCTGCAGTGCTGTCCGGCAATCGCAATTTCGAAGCGCGCATCCATCAAAACATACGGGCGAACTTCCTGATGAGTCCGCCACTGGTCGTTGCGTTCGGACTTGCCGGCACCGTCGACATCGACATGACAAGCGAACCGCTTGGTATCGGCAAGGACGGTCAACCCGTTTACCTTAAAGACATCTGGCCATCGGCAGACGAAGTCGGCACCGTAATGAAGTATGCAACCGACCCGGCAATGTATAAGAAGCTGTTCTGGGCATTCGGTGAAGGCAATCCGATCTGGGATGAAATCCCGACATCGATTGGCGCGACGTATGAGTGGGATGAACAATCGACTTATGTGCGTCACCCACCTTACTTCGATGGCTTTCAGATGACGCCGGGCAAAGTGAGCGACGTCAAACGCGCGCGCGTACTCGCCATTTTCGGCGATTCGATTACGACCGACCACATCAGCCCTGCCGGCGGCATACGCTCCACTTCGCCCGCTGGAAAGTATCTGCAGGAGCACGGCGTCGCGATTACCGATTTCAATACTTATGGTGCACGGCGCGGCAATCATGAAGTCATGATGCGCGGCACCTTCGCCAATGTGCGCATCAAGAACCTGATGGTGCCGGGCAGCGAAGGCGGCGTCACGATCTATCAGCCGGGCGGCGCGCAGACATCGATCTACGAAGCGGCCATGCGTTACAAACAGGCAGGCGTCCCGACGGTCGTGTTCGGCGGCGATGAATATGGCCAGGGCTCGTCGCGTGACTGGGCCGCGAAAGGGCCGCAGCTGCTCGGCGTCAAAGCCGTGATCGTACGCAACTTCGAGCGCATTCACCGCGCCAACCTCGTGTTCATGGGTGTACTGCCGCTGCAATTCAAGGAAGGCGTCTCAGCGCAATCGTTAAAACTCGACGGCTCCGAAATCATCGACATCGGCGGGCTCGAGAAAGGCATCAAGCCGATGCAGGATGTCACGATGACAATCACGCGCAAAGATGGGAAGACGGAACGGGTGCCGCTCAAGCTGCGTATCGATACGCCGATCGAAGTCGAGTACTACGCGCATGGCGGCATATTGCCCTACGTCTTACGCCAGTTACTGGCCTAAGACGTAGGGCATTGGTAGATGAACGAGCGCAGACAAGCTGCGCAGATCCTGCGCCAGTTGTTGGCTGCTTGATATAATTCGCGACGCGCAGCCTAAAAGGTCGCGCCCATCCGGCAGGCCGCAGCTCACAAGGCTGGGGCCTGTTTTTTTTTTACACCGCGCTCGCCGGACGCCGCCTTGCTCCGCGCGATTCGCGGTTGATATACTCGAAGCCGCCCGCCGCGCTGGCAATCAGCGCCACCCGCATACAGACACCACGAGGAGACGCGATGTTGAATGCCCGCCGTGCAATCTGGTTCGCCATGATGCTGCTGAGCTGCATCGGCATGAGCGCTCGAGCGGAGATCAACGAAGTGCGCCTCGCCCAGCAAACCAGCATGGGCTACATGCAGTTCAGCATCATGGACCGCTTCAAGCTCATTGAAAAATACGCGAAGGCCGCGGGTCTTGGCGACCTGAAAGTGTTCTGGGACACCTTCAACGGACCGAACAACATGAACGATGCGCTGCTCGCCGGCCGGGTCGATTTCGTGTCGGGCGGCGTGCCGGGGTTAATTACGCTGTGGGAAAAAACCGCCGGCACGCCGCAGGAAGTGCGCGGCGTTTCGGCGATGAGCTCGCAGCCGTTTTTCATGAACACGCGCGACCCCAACATCAAGTCAATCCGTGATCTGACCGCTAAAGACAAAATAGCGCTGCCGGCGGTCAAGGTTTCGGTGCAGGCGGTTACGCTGCAAATGGCGGCAGCCAAGGAATTCGGGGAGGCGAATTTTTCCAAGCTCGATGAAATGACCGTTTCCGTCTCGCCGCCGGATGCAACGGCCGCCCTGCTCTCGGGGGCCGGCGAAATCAACAACGTGTTCAGCGTGCCGCCGTTTCAGTATCAGCAGCTCGAGAAAGCCGGTGTCCGCACGATGCTCAATTCTTTTGACGTGATGGGCGGACCGCATACGTTCACGGTCATCTGGACGAGCAAGAAATTTCGCGATGCCAATCCGAAGCTCTACGGTGCCGTGTACTCGGCCTTGCAGGAAGCAACCGACATCCTCAACAAGGACCGGCGCGCCGCCGCACAAATCTGGGCCGATTCGACCAAAAGCAAACTGACCGGCGACTGGCTGTACGACAAGATCCTGTCGAATCCGCAGGTGCAGTACACGCTGGTGCCGCAGAATACGGTCAAATACTCGGATTTCATGTACAAGGTCGGTTCGACGAAAAAGAAACCGGCGTCGTGGAAAGAATTGTTCTTTCCTGAAATTCATAACGCAAACGGCAGTTGATCGGGAGCAGACGAAACAATGAATGCACGAGTCCAGGTAGCGGGTGATCTGCCGCGACGCATCACTGAAATCATCGGCGAGCGCGGCATCATCACGGCGGCGACCGACATGGCGCCCTACCTCGCCGACTGGCGCGATCTGTATAAAGGCAGCGCGATTGCAGTCGTCCGTCCCGCCAGCACGGCTGAAGTCGCGGCGGTGGTCAAACTGTGCGCCGAAACACACACACCAATCGTGCCGCAAGGCGGCAACACGGGCATGTGCGGCGCCGCCACGCCGGATGCGACCGGCAGTGCAGTGGTGATTGCGCTCGGCCGCATGAACAAGATCGTCGAAGTCAATGCGCTGAACAACACGATGACGGTCGAGGCCGGCTGCATACTTGCTAACATCCAGCAGGCAGCCGCTGACGTCGATCGCCTGTTTCCGTTAAGTCTCGGCGGTGAAGGCAGTGCAGTAATCGGCGGCAACATCTCGACCAATGCGGGCGGCATCAACGTGCTGCGCTACGGCAATACGCGCGATCTCGTGCTCGGGCTTGAAGCGGTGCTGCCGGACGGTCGCGTGTGGAACGGACTGCGCGGTCTGCGCAAGGACAACACCGGTTACGACCTGAAGCACTTATTCATCGGTGCCGAAGGCACGCTCGGCATCATCACGCAGGCAGTGTTGAAACTCTTTCCGCGACCGCATGGCAACGTGACGGCGTTCGCCGGTCTCAACGATCCCGCGCAGGCCGTCGAGCTGCTTGCGCTGCTGCGCGCGCAATGCGGCGACAACATCAGCGCATTCGAATTGATTTCCCGCAACTGCCTAGAGATGGTGATCCGGCGCATTCCCGGCTCGCGCGACCCGCTGACGGCAGCATATCCGTGGTACGTGCTGACCGAATTGACCGACGCACGCGAAGATACTGCCTTGCGGACCAATGTCGAGCAGGCGCTCGGCACGGCAATCGAGCGCGAACTTGTCCAGGACGTGGCCATTGCCGAGAACGCGGCACAGGGCAAGGCGCTGTGGCGCATGCGCGAATCGATTCCGGACGCCGCCAAAGTCGAAGGCCTCGTTTATCGGCACGACATCGCAGTGACCGTGAGCCGGATTCCGGAATTCATTGCCACTGCGAGCTCAGCACTCGAAACGGCCTATCCCGGCGTGCGCATCATCTGCTTCGGCCATCTTGGCGACGGCAACCTGCACTTCAATGCATTCGTCCCCGGCCGCGAGCGCAGCGATGAAGTCGCGCGCAAGATGACGGACGTCAACCGGCTGGTGCACGACATCGTGCAAACTTTTGGCGGCAGCATCAGCGCCGAGCACGGCATCGGCCAATCCAAGCGCGGGGAGCTTGCGCATTACAAAAGTGCCGCCGAGCTTGACCTGATGCGCATGGTCAAGCAGGCAATCGATCCTCACAACCTGATGAACCCGGGCAAAGTACTTTAATCAAGGCCTCGCAGGTGGCGGAACTCACGCACGACGACGTCCAGCGCATCATCCAGATCATCGACGAGATGGGTGATCGGGACGTCTGTCTCGAAATCGGCGAATTGAAGTTGCACGTCACGCGCGGCGGCGGCGCTGCCGGACCAACGCAAACGCCACGCGCGCCCGTCTCTGCCCTCGCAGCCGCGCCGGTTAAGCCGCCCGCCGCGATCGTCGAAGTGCCGCCCGGTCATGTCGCAATCCGCGCGCCGACGATGGGCACGTTTTACCGCGCATCCTCGCCTGGCGCCAAACCGCATACCGACATCGGAAACCGCGTGCAGCCGGACGACACCGTCGGCGTGTTTGAAGTCATGAAACTATTCAGCACGCTAAAAGCAGGCACTGCAGGGACAGTTACTGCGATTCCCGCCGCGAATGAAGCGATCGTCGAACAAGACCAGGTGCTGGTCATCATCAAGCCCGACCGCTAAGCCAGGCCATGTCTGAAATCAAAGTAGTCGACACCACGCTGCGCGACGCGCATCAATGCCTGTGGGCAACGCGCATGACGACAGCGATGATGCTGCCGGTCGCGGAGACCATGGATCGCTGCGGCTTCGAAGCGATCGACCTGATGAGCGCAATCCAGTTCGACGTCTGCGTGCGCTATCTGAAAGAAGACCCGTGGCAGCGGCTGCGGCTCATGCGCGAGCGCGTCACGCATACAAAAATGCAATCGGCAATGCGCAGCAAGAGCTTGCTGTCGTTCGACGTACAGCCGGATGACGTGAACTACCTGTGGCTCGAATGTCTCGCCAAAAACGGCATTCGCCGCGTGCGCGCCATCGATGCGCTTTCCGATCTCGACAACATCGTCGGCATCCTGCGCAAGGTCAAAGAGCTCGGCATGGAATCCGTGGGCTCGATCGTGTTCTGTCAAAGCCCCGTGCACACGGATGAATTCTTCGCGCGAAAAACGGCGGAGCTCATCGCGCGCGCCGATATCGACGTGATGATGATCAAAGACCCGGGCGGCCTGTTGACGCCCGACCGCATCCGCACCCTGGTGCCGGCGATGCTCAAAGTAACCGGCAAGGTGCCGCTCGAACTGCACAGCCATTGCATGACCGGGCTCGCGCCGCTGGTGTATCTCGAAGGCGTCAAACTCGGCATCACGCAGATTCAGACGTCGATTGCGCCGCTTGCCAATGGGCCCGCGCAGCCGGCGACGCAGACGGTTGTGCGCAATTTGCGCAGCATGGGTTACACGATCGGCATCGATGACAGACTCATCGATCAGGTCGGCGCGCATTTCCGTGCCGTCGCGGAGCAGGATCATTTGCCGCTCGGCGCGCCGATGGAATACGACCAGTTCCACTACGAGCACCAGCTGCCGGGCGGCATGCTGACCAATATGAAATTCCAGCTCGCACAGGCTGGCTTGAGCCACAAGTTCGACGAAGTGCTTGCGGAAACTGCGCGCGTGTTCACCGATCTCGGCTGGCCGGCGATGGTGACACCCTTCTCGCAGCTCGTCGGCACCCAGGCCGTGCTCAATGTCATGCAGGGCGAGCGTTATCGCACGGTGCCTGACGAAGTAAAGAAGTACGCGCTCGGCTATTACGGGAAACCGCTCGCGCCGGTCGTGCCCGACGTGCTTGATCGCATCATCGGCAACGGCTCGCCGAAAATTGCGCTGACGCCGCAGCCGCTCGCGCCGGCGGTCGACGCGATGCGCAAAAAATATCCGGCGATCAGCGATGAAGAACGCCTGCTGCGCCATTTGTACGCCGGTTCGCAGGTCGACGACATGCTCGCCGCCGGCCCCATGCAAACCGCTTATTATTTCGACAAACCCGTCGTGCGCCTGATGAAGGAACTGGCGAAACGCCCGCGCGCCGGCCGCGTCTATATCGAAAAAGGCGATTTCAGGCTGGAACGTACCGGCCGCGCATGATGTCGCAGCTCGCTGTTGATTGCATGCGGTAATATCGCCACCGGCAACACCAACGCAACGAGACTAAACCATGGCTGCAAACGATTCGAAACCCGTTGAAAAATCCGACAAGGAATGGAAAGAACAACTGACGCCCGAGCAGTTTCACGTCGCGCGCGAAAAAGGCACCGAGCGCGCATTCACCGGCGCCTACTGGAACAATCACGAGCCGGGCGTCTATCGCTGCATCTGCTGCGACGACGAACTTTTCCGCTCCGAGCATCAGTTCGATTCGGGCACCGGTTGGCCGAGTTTCTGGCAGCCCGCGGTCGGCGCCAATGTGGATACCGAAGAAGACAACGGTGCTTTCATGCGCCGCACTGAAGCGCTTTGCAAGCGCTGCGGCGCCCATCTGGGCCACGTATTCCCGGATGGTCCGGAGCCGACCGGCCTCAGGTATTGCATCAACTCCGCGTCGCTCAAGTTTGAAAAAAAGTAATTGCCGCGGAGAAGTGTCTCGCGTGGACAACCGTTTGCTCACATCCGATAATTGCGCCCTATGAAATTCCTGTTCGATCTGTTTCCGGTCATCCTGTTTTTCGTCGCCTTCAAATTCACCGATATTTACATCGCTACCGCGGTTGCAATTGCTGCGACGTTTCTGCAAATCGGCTGGGTGTGGTATCGCAAGCGCAAGGTCGATGGCATGCTGTGGGTAACGCTCGGCGTGATAACGGTATTCGGCGGCGCAACCCTGTTCCTCCACGACGAGATGTTCATCAAGTGGAAACCGACCGTGCTGTACTGGCTGTTCGGCGTGACGCTGTTGGTTGCCGAATTCGGGTTTCGCAAGAATCTGATCAAGGCGATGATGGACAAGCAGATGACGCTGCCCGCAGTGGTCTGGCGCAAGCTGCT
>JAQGMI010000077.1 GCA_028292435.1 Betaproteobacteria bacterium | reverse complement strand
TCATCTCGGGATCGAGCGCGGAAGTCGGCTCGTCGAACAGCATTGCAATCGGGTCCATCGACAGGGCGCGCGCAATTGCGACCCGCTGCTGCTGGCCGCCCGACATCTGGCCCGGGTATTTGTCCTTGTGGGCGAGCAGGCCGACGCGGTCGAGCAGTTTCAAACCGCGCTCGACGGCTTCCTCCTTCGAGCGGCCCTTGACCTTGATCTGGCCGAGCGTCAGATTCTCGGTGATCGATAAATGCGGAAACAACTCGAAATTCTGAAACACCATGCCGATATTGGAGCGCAGCTTTGACAGATTGGTGCCTTTGGCCGAAAGCGACACGCCGTTCACGATAATGTCGCCCTTCTGGAACGGTTCGAGCGCGTTGACGGTCTTGATCAGCGTGCTTTTGCCCGAGCCCGATGGCCCGCACACGACAACGACCTCACCCTTGGCGACCTGGGTCGTGCAGTTGGTCAGCACCTGGAAGCTGCCGTACCATTTACTGACGTTATTGATTTCGATCATAGCGGACATGGCGGAACCTTAGCGAATGATGGCCATCCTGGCCTGCAGCTTTTTCACGACAAACGAGAGCGAGAACGAGATAATGAAATAGACGACTGCGGCGAACGTATACATCTCGATCAGCCGGTAATCGCGGTTGGCGATTTTGGCGGCCGCGCCGAGGAAGTCGGTGACCGAAATTACGTATACGAGCGATGTGTCCTGAAACAGGATTACCGTTTGCGTGAGTAATACGGGCGTCATGTTGCGAAAGGCCTGGGGCAGCACGACCGTGCCCATCACCTGCCAGTAATTCAAGCCGAGCGCCTCGCCCGCGGCGACCTGGCCGCGCGAAATCGATTGAATGCCCGCGCGCATGATCTCGCAGTAGTAAGCGGCTTCGAACAGCGTAAACGTGATCACACACGAGAGGAAGGCGCCGACCTGAACGGGCTGCGAGGCGCCGGTGATCCACGCGCCGATATACGGCACCAGAAAATAAAACCAGAAAATGACGAGCACCAGCGGCAGCGAACGGATGACGTTGACGTAGCCGCCGGCGACCATGCCGAGCGCGCGCAAGCGTCCCAGGCGCATCATGGCGAGTATCGTCCCGAAGAAAATGCCGCCGGCCATCGCGAGCAGCGTCAGGGTCAGCGTGAAGGTCATGCCGACCTTGAAAAGGTAGGGCAGCGAGCGCTCGATGACTTCGAAATCGTAGCCGGAATTCATGCGCTCAGTGTCCCGGCGTAATCTGGCTCGAACTCGCGATGAAGCCCGGCACGCGCAATTTATTCTCAAGCGCGCGCATCAGCATCACGATCAACAGGTTTGTAATCAGGTAAATCACGGTCGCTGCGGAAAAGGCCTCGAACACCTTGAATGTGAATTCCTGCATCGCGCGCGCGCGTCCGGTCAGTTCAAGCAGGCCAATCGTCAGCGCGACTGATGAATTCTTGATGATGTTGATGAATTCCGACGTGAGCGGCGGCATTACGATGCGAAAGGCCATCGGCAGCAGCACGAAGCGGTAAGTCTGGGGCACGGTCAGGCCGAGCGCGGTGCCGGCAAGCGCCTGCCCGCCCGGCAACGATTGAATGCCTGCTTTGACCTGTTCGGCGACGCGCACCGACGTATAGATGCCGAGGCATAGCACGGCCGGCAGGTAGGAGCCCCATGGCGGCGGCATTTGCTTGACCGCATTGCCGAGCTGCGTCGGCAGAAACTCAGGCATGACGAAAAACCACAGGAACATCTGCACCAGCAGCGGCACGTTGCGGAAGATCTCAACGTACGCGTTGCCGAGACGCACGACCCAAGGCATCGGCGTCGTGCGCAAGGTGCCGACCACCGAGCCGATCACCAGCGCAAGCACCCAGGCGGCGAGCGCCGTCAGCATCGTCCACACGAGGCCGCCCAGCAGATAATGGAGCCAGGTGCCCGAGCCGTCGGCTGCGGGCTGCAGGATGATGCTCCACTGCCAGTCGTACTTCAAATGAACGCTCCCTTGCGAGCCTTGCTATAAAAATGCGGTGCAGCGACTGCAGATATAAAAACGGGGGACTCTGCGGTCCCCCGTGTGTTGCGGATGTTACTTATATGCGGCCGGATCACCCGAATCGGTCGGGTGCTGAATTAGATTTTTGAACTGCGGCGACATCGGCACGTTGTAGTTCATGCCTTTGGGCGGCGTCGGGCTCGTGAACCACTTTGCGTAGATCTTGTTGATCTCGCCGCTCTTGAAGGTAGCAACCATCGCGCCGTCGACCACTTTCTTGAACGCGGGATCATCTTTGCGCATCATGATGCCGTACGGTTCCGGCAGCGACAGCGCATCCGACGAGATGATGTAGTCATCGGGCGTGCGCGATTGCGCGACCAGCGTGTAAAGCAGAATGTCGTCCATTACAAACGCGACCGCGCGGCCGGTTTCGACCATCTGGAACGCTTCCGGGTGGCCGTTCGCGGGAATGATGTTCATGCCCATGCTTTTGGCGACGTTGAGGTCGGTCGCCTGCTTGATGTTGGTGGTGCCCGAGGTCGAGACGACGGTCTTGCCTTTCAAATCGTCGATCGCCTTGATGTTCGATGCTTTCTTCGAGACATAGCGGTTCGCGGTCAGAAAGTGGGTAATGGTGAACGAAACCTGCTTCTGACGCTCAACGTTATTGGTGGTTGAGCCGCATTCGAGATCGACGGTGCCGTTCGCAATCAGCGGGATGCGGTTGGCGGAAGTGACGAGTTGGTATTTCACTTCCAGCTTCGGCATTTTCAGATCCGCCTTGACTGCATCGACGATCTTCGCGCACAGGTCCATCGCGTAGCCGATGGGCTGCTGCTTGTCGTCGTAATAGGAGAACGGAATCGAGGAATCGCGATGGCCGATCGTAATGACGCCGCTGTCCTTGATTTTTTTCAGCGTGCCGTCTTGCGCAACGGCGGGTGCAACGCACAGCGCGCATGCGACGAAGGCAAATAACAGTTCGGTAATACGGTTCATGGGTTCTCCAGATAGGCTGATTTCATAGCGGATTTTCTCAATGCAATCAGGCGATTTACGCACCGAGGCACACAATCTAGCCGAACGCTTTAGGCTTGTCCAGCAATGCGCCCGCGCCCCTCCACTGAACGACGATTGCATGCAATTGGAGCGCGCCGATAACGCCATGATTCGTATGGCGGCGGCAAGCGCCTTGCAATCCCGGCGCATGACCTTGCGTTGCCGCAGCGCCCCTGCATGGTGCAATGCAAACGAAGCGCCTGCTTGCGGCGCTTCGTGCATACGCCGCATCATTAAGTCGAGCCTGTGACTGGAGACTTGCAATGACCGATCTAACCACCCGCATCGAACACGATCTGCTCGGCGACCGCGCGATTCCCGGCGACGCCTATTACGGCGTGCATACACTGCGTGCGCTTGAAAATTTCGAAATCACCGGCACGCCCATTTCAATCTATCCCGATCTCGTGGCGGCGCTCGCCTGCATCAAACAGGCGGCGGCGCTTGCCAACAACGAACTGAAGCTGCTCGAAGACGCGAAGACCGATGCGATCGTGCGCGCGTGTGAAGAAATTCGAGAGGGCGGTTTCCTTGATCATTTCGTGGTCGACGTTATTCAGGGCGGTGCTGGCACCTCGACCAATATGAACGCCAATGAGGTCGTGGCTAACCGCGGGCTCGAACTGCTCGGGCACAAGAAAGGCGAATTTCGTTTCCTGCATCCGCTCGACGACGTCAACATGAGCCAGAGCACCAATGACGTCTATCCGACCGCCGTCAAACTTGCGGTCCATTTCGGCATTGGACGGCTGATAGCCGCGATGGTGGAATTGCGCGGCGCGTTCGAAACCAAGGCACGCGAGTTCGAGACGGTGCTTAAGATGGGACGCACGCAACTGCAAGACGCCGTGCCGATGACACTCGGCCAGGAGTTCAGCACATATGCCGTCATGCTCGAAGAGGACGAGCAGCGCCTGCGCGAAGCATGTCTATTGATCC